>JAUHZO010000016.1 GCA_030425925.1 Alphaproteobacteria bacterium
TTCGGCCATCACCAACTTTGCCGACCTGATCAACAACCACGCCAGCCAGGTGGGCAGCCGCGTCCTGATCGAGGACGGCACCGGCGACTTCATCCGCCTCGACAACGTGCTGATCGGCGACCTGGACATCGGCGATTTCCTGTTCTGAAACCGCCCGGCGCGGGGCGCGCCTTTGGGCGACGCCCCCGCATGGTGTACCCTGACCGCATCAGACCGATTCCCGTCATGCGCCTACAGGGCACGTGACGTGATCTTATTGCGTGAAAGGGTATTCCATGCTTGTGACCTGGCTCCCCGAATTCCAGCCCAACACCGCCTCGCAAGGGCCGGGCGGCGTGACGCAGGACAACGCCCGCATCGTCCAGCTGACGAACGGCAATTTCGTCGTGCTCTGGGAAGACAGCACCGATGCGGTGGGCGGCATCGGCAACGGGGTCGACATTGTCGGCCAGCTTTATGATCCGCTGGGCAATCCGCTGGGCGCGAACTTTCTGGCCAATCCCTCGCACACCGCGGATGATGAACGGAATTTCGATGTCGCCGCGCTGGAGAATGGCGGCTTTGTCGTGGTGTACGAAGACGATCCCGGTTCCGACACCCTGATCACCCTGCGGGCCACGGAATGGACAACCACCGCCACCGGCGTCGGCACCAGCGTCACCCGGACCATCGCCCCGGCGACCCTGAACGCCGATATCTACAGGTCGCCCACCGTTGCGGCGCAGGCCGATGGGGATTACCTGGTGGCCTTCGAATTCTTTGACGACTCGCAGGGCGAAAACGATGTGCGCGCGGTGCGCGTCAGTGCGGCAGGCAGCGTGGGCAGTGCCTTTGACGTGATGCTGGGATCGTCCAGCGCCACCACGGCGCTGGATGTCGCGGTGCTGACAAATGGCGATTACGTCGTGGTCAGTGAGTTCACCTCGCCCCTGCTGGGCGGGATCGAGGCGGTGCAATACCGGATCATCGACGACAGTTCCGGTTTTGTCACCGCAAGCCAGTTCGTCTCGGACACCTCCACCAATGGAGACACGGATTCCGCGCCCTCGGTGGTGGGGCTGACCAGCGGCGAGTTCGTGATCTCCTGGACCCATGCCTATGCCTATTTCGGTGGCATTGATGCCAAAACGAACCTGATCCGCTACGCGGCCGATGGCACCGCCATCACCGGACGTGTGCGCACCGACAATTCGTCCCCCGACAGCCATGGCCCTTCCAGCGTCTTCGCCCTGAACGATGGCGATTACGGCGTGACCTTCCGCGACGAGTTCGCGACCTTTCTGGGGGATCCGGCGGTGGTCGTATACGTGTTCGAAGCCGAGCCCGCAGGCGAGTTCCGGGCCGTCGAGGGGCTGATCGTCGACGACGCCCCTTCGGTGGGCGTTCTGTCGGCGGTGGGATTTGGCGATGGCCGGATCGGCCTGGGCTGGTCGGCCTTTGCCGATATCCGGGCGTCGATCCTTGACGTGCGGTCGTCCGAAAACGCGACGGCGGCCTATGCGCCCGATGGCTGGCAGGTGGGCACGGTCGATTATGACTGGATCATCGCCGACCCGAATGCCGATATCGTGCATGGCTGGGACGGAGCGGACGAGATCACCCAGGCCGGCGGCCCGGCATCATATTACGGAGACGAGGGCGACGATTACATCTATGTCACCTCGCTGATCGATTTCGATTCCCATCACGGCGGGCCGGGCAACGACGTGATCAACTGGACGTCGTCCGGCGTGGTGAACGGCGTGTTCGACCTGGTTGCCGAGACCGCCTCGTCCACCTCGCTCACAGCGTTCAATCAGGAGGTCATGACCGGGTTCGAAAACCTGATCGGATCAAACAACGCGGACGACATCCGCGGCAGCGATATTGCCAACATCCTGGATGGCGGCGCGGGCGACGACACGATTCATGCCGGGGCGGGGGACGACCGTGTCCTTGGCAGCGCCGGCAACGATTCGCTGGATGCCGGGACGGGGCATGACGTTGTTCTGGGCGACGGTGGCAACGACACCATCCTGTCGCGCCAGGGCTATGACACGGTGTCCGGCGGCGCAGGCGACGACGTGCTGCGCACCGCCGGTGGCTGGGACCAGGTCGCAGGCGATGACGGCGACGACATCATCAACGCCGATGCGGGCAACGACACCGTGCACGGCGAAGCCGGGCGCGACACCATCACCGGCGGCGGTGGGCTGGACTATCTGGACGGCGGGTTGCAGGCCGACCTGATCCGCGGCGGCAATGGCAACGACACGATCCTGGGGGGCAACGGCAACGACCGGCTGATCGGCGACTTCGGTGCCGACCTGATCGAAGGCGGCAATGGCGATGACGATCTGCGCGGCGAAAACGGGCTCGACACCCTGATCGGCGGCGCGGGCAACGATGTGCTGCGTGGGGGCAACCAGCTGGACACCTTCGTCTTTGCCGACGGGTTCGGCGAAGACCGGATCATCGATTTCGACGCGCTGGACAACCGCGAAAAGATCGACCTGTCCGGCGTGACGCTGATCCTTGACTACAACGACCTTGTCGCCAACCACATGACGCAGATCGGCAGCTATCTCCTGATCGACGCGGGCGGCGGCAACACGATCCGGCTGGACAATGTGGTGCTGGGCGATCTGGGTCCGGGCGATTTCATCTTCTGACGACTGCGGCTTGCCCGTCTTGCCGACTTGCGCAAAGGTCTGGCGCAGAGATGCAAGAGGAGGCGCGGCGATGCGAAGCGGGGGCGAGGTGCTGGTGGACTGCCTGGTGGCGCTGGGCGCAACCAAGGCGTTCGGGGTGCCGGGCGAAAGCTATCTGGCGGTGCTCGACGCGCTGCACGACACGCCCGGGCGGCTCGACTTCGTGCTGTGCCGGCAGGAGGGCGGGGCGGCCTTCATGGCCGCGGCCTGGGGCAAGCTGACCGGTTCGCCGGGGCTGTGCCTTGTCACCCGCGGGCCCGGCGCAACCAATGCCTCGATCGGCGTGCATACCGCGATGCAGGACAGCGCGCCGATGATCCTGCTTGTGGGGCAGGTCGGCACCGGGATGAAGGGGCGCGAGGCGTTTCAGGAACTCGACTACCGCGCCGTGTTCGGTTCGATGGCGAAATGGGCGGTCGAGATCGACCAGGCCGACCGCATCCCCGAAATCATGGCCCGCGCGTGGAAGACCGCCACAACCGGCCGTCCAGGCCCGGTGGTCGTGGCGTTGCCCGAAGACATGCTGACCACCCGCACCGATGCCGCGCCGCTGACCGGCCCCGCCCGGATCGCCGCGCCGCATCCAGACCCGGAGGCCGTGGCGGCGCTGCGCGACAGGCTGGCCGCCGCGGAACGTCCGGTCATCCTCTATGGCGGCTGCAGCTGGAGCGCCGAAGGCTCTGCCGCGCTGCAGCGCTTTGCCGAGGCCTCGGACATCCCCGTCGCCGCGGCGTTCCGCTATCAGGACCAGTTCGACAACCACTCGCCCTGCTTCTGCGGCGAGGCCGGGGTGGGGATGATTCCGCCGGTCCGGACCTTGCTGGCCGAGGCCGACACGATCCTCGCCATCAACACCCGTTTCGGCGAGAACGTCACCGGCGGCTACACGCTGCTGGACGTGCCGGTGCCGCGGCAGGCGCTGCTGCATGTGCATGTCTCTGAACAGGAGATCGGCAAGGTCTACCAGCCGACGCTGGGCCTGCACGCCGATCCCGATGCCTTTGCCCGGGCGCTGGCGGCGGCAGGCCCGGTGCAAGGGGGCTGGGCGGCGTGGCGCAAGGCCGCGCGGGATGCCTTTGTTGCCGGGATGGACCTGCCCGACCTGCCGTCGCCGGTGGATATGGGGCGGGTGATGGCGCATCTGCGCGCCAGGCTGCCCGAGGACGTGATCCTGACCAATGGCGCGGGGAATTTTGCGGCCTGGCCCAACAAGTTCTTCCTGTTCGGCCCGAAGGCACGGCTGCTGGCACCGCAGGCGGGGGCGATGGGCTATGGCGTGCCCGCCGCCATCGCCGCCCGCATCGCCTGCCCAAAGCGCCGCGTGGTCTGCTTTGCCGGGGATGGCGATTTCCAGATGACCGGGCAGGAACTGGCCACCGCCGCGCAGGCCGGGGCACAGCCCATCGTGCTGGTGCTCAACAACGGCATCTACGGCACCATTCGCGCACATCAGGAACGGCACTACCCCGAACGGGTGTCCGGCACCTCCATGGTCAATCCCGATTTTGCCGCGCTGGCCCGGGCCTATGGCTTTCATGGTGAACGGGTGGAGCGGACCGAGGATTTTGCCGACGCCTTCGACCGCGCGCTGGCGTCGGACAGCGGCGCGCTGCTGGATCTGGTGATCTCGCCCGAGGCGCTGACCCCGCGGCAATCGCTGTCGCAGATCCGTGCCGCCGGTCTGGCGGCCCGTCGCTGATGCAGGACGCCTGGGATGTGGTGATCGTGGGCGGTGCGGTGATCGGGTCGGCCGTCGCCTATTACCTGACCGCGTCAGAGGATTTCGACGGATCCGTTCTGGTCGTCGAACGCGATCCGAGTTTCCGCACCGCATCGACGTCCCTGTCGGCGGCGTCCATCCGCACCCAGTTCTCGAACCCCATCAACGTGCAGATCAGCCAGTACGGCCATGAGGTGATCCGCGCCTTCGGCACAATGATGGAGGTAGAGGGCGACACGCCCGACCTGCAGTTCCAGCCCGGCGGCTACATGTTCCTGGCCGCGTCCGAGGCGCAGGCGCAGGTGCTGCGCGACAATCACGCGGTGCAGCGGTCTTGCGGTGCCGATGTGGTGCTGTGGCAGGCCAAGGACCTGGCCCGCGCCTTTCCCCATCTCAACACCGAAGATATCGTGCTGGCCTCCTACGGGCGTTCGGGCGAGGGCTGGTTCGACAATACCGGGCTGATGGCGGGGTTTCGCCGCAAGGCGCAGGCGCAGGGGGCCCGTTTTGTCACCGACGAGGTGGTGGGCATGACGGTCGAGCGCGGTCGCGTGGCCGCGGTCACACTTCGGCAGGCAGGGTCCGTTGCGGTGGGCGAGGTGGTCAACGCCTCGGGCCCGCGTGCGGCGCGGACCGCGGCGATGGCCGGGATCGCGCTGCCGGTCGAACCGCGCAAGCGCACGAATTTCGTGGTCGATTGCGCCCGGTCGCCCGAAGGCAGCGCCCGGGTCAACAATGGGCGGCTGCCGCTGATGGTGGATTCCAGCGGGGTCTGGTGCCGGCCGGAGGGGCGGTTCTTTCTTTGTGGGGGCGTACCGGCGGACGATCCGGCGGTGGATCCCGACGATTTCGAACCGCGCGACGCCGAGTTCGAAGACCAGATCTGGCCCGCCCTGGCACATCGCTCCGTGGCTTTCGAGGCGGTGAAGGTGATGAACCGGTGGGCCGGGCACTATGCCTTCAACACGCTGGATCACAACATGGTGGTGGGACGGCATCCCGAGATCGGGAACTTCGTCTTTGCCAACGGCTTTTCCGGGCATGGCCTGCAACAGGCCCCCGCCACGGGGCGCGGCGTGGCCGAACTGATCGTGTACGGGGCCTATCGCAGCCTGGATCTGGGCCCGCTGGGATATGATCGCATCACCGCCGGCCGCCCCTTTCTGGAGCGCGCGGTGATCTGACCTGCGTCAATGCGTGCCGCGTGCCGCGCCATCCGGTCCGATGCTGGCGCGCAGTGCCTCGATCTCGGCCAAAAAGTGGGTCTGAAGCCCCGAGGGCAAGGCGACGTAGTGCAGCTTTTCCGCCTCGGCCTGACCTTCTGTCAGGCACCATGCCAGGAACGTCACCAGTGCGTTGGCCTTGTCGGGCGGCAGATAGCCCAGATCGCGATAGACCAGCATGTAGGTGAAGGCGGCGATGGGATAGCTGTCGGCCCCCGGCGCGTTCACGACCGAGCGTTTGATCGGCCCGTCGCCCGCGGGTGTATTGCGTTCGGCGGCCTGAACCGCGGCGGGCTCGGGCCAGACCGGGCGGCCCGCCTGGTTCAGCAGCCGGGCATAGCTCAGGCCCGAATTCTGGGCGTACTTCACCTCGACATAGCCGATGCCGCCCGGTTCCAGAAGGATCTGGTGGGCGATGCCGTCGCTGCCCTCGCCGGCCAGCGCGTCTCCGGTGGGCCAGGCCACGGTCTTGCCGGCCCCCGCGCGGTCGCGCCAGAGCGGCGAGACCGCGCTCAGGTATTCGGTGAAGATCTGCGTCGTGCCGGAGCTGTCGGCCCGGCGTGCCACCCGCACCGGTCGGTCGGGCAGCGCCAGCCCGGGGTTCAGCGCCGCGATCTCGGGCGCGTTCCAGCGGGTGATCCGCCCGAGATAGAGATCGGCGATCACCGGTCCCGACAGCGTCAGCGCGCCGTCGAGCCCGGGCAGGTTGTAGGCCACCACCACAACCAGCCCGATGGTATAGGGAAAGCGGATGCGGTGTGCGATCACCGCCGAGACGGAGGCCACCAGCAACAGCGCCACGACCACGATGATGGTGGTGACGAGGCCCTCGGCATGCATCCTATTGCTCTTCCGGCAGGTCCGGCAGCTGCGCGCCGGTCGAGGCCAGAAGGCCGTACATGTAGATCAGACCGCCATGCGGGCGGTTGATCCCGGCAACCTCCATGACATGGTCGAACAGCGCGTCCGCCTCATCGGCGGGCACGGCAAAGCTGACCACCGCGCGTTCCGAGGTTTCGCCGACGCCACGGTGCTTCAGCGGTGTCATCCGGCCGACGCCGCGGGCAAAGTTCATGTCGATCTCGGTGATGCCGCGGTCGCGGGCAAGGTGTTCGACCAGCGTCAGCCCGCGATCCTTGGGCAGGATGCAGGTGATCACCTTGGCCGGTTTCAGCCGGGGCGGGCGGTCGTCAACCCTTGCCGGAAGTGCGGAAGAGTCCGTGCTCATCCTGATACTCCTCGAGCGAAGGCAGTTCGGGGGCGCGGCGCTCGTCGCCGGTCTTGATCTCGCCGCGGGCCTCCAGGCGGCGCAGGATGTCGGCGGGCACGAAGGTGCCGGCCTTTTCCAGCGGGGTGACCCAGATGAAACCCATGCCGGGCATGTCCATGTTGCCCGCCAGGTACATCGCCTCGAAAATCCGGTCGAGCTGGTCAGAGGAGACGACGATGTTGATCACCTCCTTTTCCGCCTCGATGGCCAGGCCCCAGATGCCCAGCCGCTCGCGCACGCCGCGGCCATAGGCGTAGTGGATCGACGCGCCCTGCGCGCCGGCGTCCTGCGCGGCCTTGACCACCTTGTCGGCATTGCCCGACGGCACGCTGGCGGTGATCAGGGCCACATCGGTCAGAACGATGGTGTCGCGGGTGCTCATGCGGGGGCCTCTTGCGGTTGCGGGGTGTCGGCGGGGCTGTCGGTGTCAAGGCTGCGACGCTTGCGCGCCACCTTCCAGCGGATCCAGAGCCCGGTGCTCAGCACCGACAGGATCGGGCAGATCGAGGCCATGGACAGGATGCCGAAGCCCTCCAGCGCCTCGACCGCGTTGCCAAAGCCCAGCCCCATGGCCAGCACCAGCGGCACGGTGATCGGGCCGGTGGTCACGCCCGCGCTGTCCCAGGCGATGTTCACGAATTCCTCGGTCGACAGGAAGGTCAGCACGATCGACAGCAGGTAGAACGGCACCAGAAGCCAGGCGATGGAAAAGCCGAAGATGATCTTGACCACCCCCAGCGCGATGCCAAAGCCCACGCCGAAGGACACCGCATACATCAGCAGCGACTTGCGGAAGGCGCCGTTGGTCAGCGTCTGTACCGTGGTGCCCAGGGCGTTCAGCGCCGGTTCGGCCAGGGTGGCGCCAAAGCCCAGCACCCAGGCAAAGCCCAGCGAGACCCAGAGCCCGGTGGTCCAGCTGAACAGCGGATCGCCCTCGACGCCCTCGATATCGGCAAAGGCCGCGGGCACCAGCCCGCCGGACTGCCCGCCCAGCTTGGCCAGGCCGTAGGTCAGGCCCAGGTTGAAGATGATCATCCCCACCACCGACAGCACGATCCCGTACCAGACGCTGCCCGGCCGAGACAGGCGCGAGCGCAGGACGATGGACAGCACGAAGAACAGGAACAGGATCAGCGGCACGATGGCCCGCAGCCCGCCGATGATCTCGGTGGCGGGGGTCAGCGCGTACCAGGGCGTCTCGGCGGCGGGGTGGAACACGCGTTCGGCCACCGAGGCGGCGATGATGTCGGTGGGGGTGGTGACAAAGGACAGCGCCACCGCCAGCAGCATCACCCCCACGATGGGGAACAGCGAGGCCAGCGTGACGATGCCGAAGCCCGACAGCGAATTCTGCCCCTTGCCCGCCGATCCCGCGATGCCGATGCCCAGGGCAAGCACCAGCGGCACGGTCACCGGCCCGGTTGTCACTGCGCCGCAATCCCAGGCCAGCCCCAGCACGGGGCGCAGATCGGGATTGGAGTAGATGTACAGCGTCAGCGCCAGGGTGGGCACAAGCGTGGCATAGATCAGCGGCTTGAGGCTCCAGCCATAGAGAAAGCGCATGGTGCCCAGCACCGCCGCCGCGCCGACCCCCACACCGACGAACAGCACCATCAGCCCGGACCATTCGTTCAGCAGGGCATAAAGATAAGGTGCCTGGCCCACCTCGACGATCTGCCCCGCGACCTTGAGCGCGCCGATGGCGGGTTCCGCAACGGTCACCCCGATCCCCAGCGCAAAGGCGATCAGCAGCACCACGCCCAGCGGTGCCTTGGCGGGCAGGGTGCTGCCCAGCACCTCGCCAAAGGGCATCAGCCCGACCTTCAGCCCCTCCATGAACAGCATCAGCCCGAACACCACCGCGGCCAGGCCGGCCAGGATGATCCCGGCATCCTCGACATTCTGGCGCAGCACGAAATACTGGAACAGCACGAGGTAGGCCGCCAGCGGCAGCACCGCGCGCAGCTGTTCCTGAAAGCGCACGCTGAGATAGGGTTTCACGATCCCCAGGATCTCGCGCCCTTCCAGCCGGATCTTGGGCGCGACATAGGGCAGGGCGCGGCCTTCGCCGTCCAGCGCGGGTTTCGGGGTCAGGATGTTGTACGACAATTCCTGCTGACGGACCGAAATCTCGCGGGTGAACGCGGCAAACCGTACAAATTGTGGCACGACGCGCCCCCGTCAACACTTCTGGACGCAGGGTAGCGGCGGAATGTTACAGGCGCTTGACGGTGCCGCACAGGCCACCGCCGATCAGGATGGCGTCAGAAATGGTCGATGTCCTGCCATGTCATGTCGCCGCGGATCGTGATGGCAAAGTCCAGCGAGGGGGAGTCGTAGCTCAGCCGGTGGCTGCCGTCGGCCAGCGGCGTCAGCGTCAGGAACAACGACGACCGGCCCTGAAGATCGACCTCCAGCCGGTCGATCCCCGTCTGGAAATCGACGATTTCCTCTTGCAGTCCGGTTTCCATGGCGTCGAACATAAACGTGTCGGCCCCGATCCCCCCTGACAGCGTGTCATTGCCCGCGCCGCCATTCAGCGTGTCGGTGCCCGCGTTGCCGAACAGCATGTCGTCGCCGCTGCCGCCGTTCAGCGCGTCGGCCCCGTTGCCGCCCATCAGCGTATCCTGCCCGCTGCCGCCGAACAGCACGTCATTGTGGATCCCCGCGGACAGCAGATCGTCATCGCATTGTCCCAGCAGCGTGTCCGACCCGGCATTGCCCATCAGCGTGTCCGCCCCGGCCCCGCCATCGATGAAGTCGAACCCCTCCAGCCCCCTCAGGCTGTCGTCCTGCTCGCCCCCCAGAAGCGTGTCGAAGCCGATCCCGCCTTCCAGCGTGTCATTGCCGTTCTCGCCCCGCATCATGTCGTTGCCGGCATTGCCGAACAGAAGGTCGTTGCCTGACTGGCCCACCAGCGTGTCGGCCCCGTCATTGCCGTACAGGGTGTCGTCCTGTCCGCCACCATCCAGCGAATCCGCATGGATGCCGCCGGCCAGATAGTCGGCCCCGCCGCCGCCGGTCAGCGTGTCGGCCCCGCAATAGCCGTAGATCACGTCATTCTCCGCCGTGCCCGCCAGAAGATCGTTCAGCAGCGTGCCTGAGATCGGCACAATCACTTCCGGGGTGAAGGTGATGCGGATCACCTCGTAGGGCATGATGTTGGCAATCGCGATGGTGGTGCGGCTGCAGCAGAGATAGACCTCGCTTGCATCCGGTGCGCGGACCGACACGGGATCGTTGGCGTCATTGGTGAAATAAGGCTGGCCGCCAAGGATCAGCGTTTCCGCCTGGTAGCTGCTGCTGCCGATATAGGCCCGCCCGTCGGGATTGCCGTTGCCGAGGATCAGGATGTCGACATCCATGCCCGCCGGCACGATGTCGGCGAAACGCAACTCCAGGTTCTCGCGGTCGGTCGAGCGGGACGAGACGAAGAACACCAGGCTGTCGTCGTCGCGATAGCCCGAGGTGTGGATGTCCGCGCCGATCGTCTGGGTGCCGAGATCGAGCAGCGCCATGCCCTGGGTCGATTCCGCCATCATGTCGAAGATCGCCCCGTTGGCCGTCTGAACGACGACACCGCTGCCGGGATCGACGGCAAAGGTGCCTTGCGACGGTCCCGCCAGGTCGTTGGCCGTGTTGTGCTGGACCGGCCAGGCGTAGGCGTGGTCGACCCCGTATTCCAGCATGGCCTCGAAATGCTCGACGATGGTCGTGCCGGACCGCAGCCCCAGCATCGGCTCGTTCGAGCCCTGCACGTTCCATTCGGTGACATAGATTTCCAGTTCGCGCCCCAGCTCCTCCTGCCAGACGCGGAAGGCCGTGTGCGAATTGTTGGAAAAGAACCAGTAATACCCGTTCGTGCCGGGCACGTCGTCGGGGTTTGTCGGCTCGAACGTGTTGCGGCGGAAATAGACATGGTCGACAATGCCATCGACCGCGGCAAGCACCTCGCCCGAGAACTGCTCGATCATGTAGCGGTTGGACTGGTCGCAATAGGTCGCGTTGCACCCGATTTCGGCGTAGACCGACCCGTCGGTCACCGTGGCGGTCTGCAGCAGGATGTCCGGATCATGGCCGGCGGCCACGACCTGCGGCGCGCGGGTTGCGGCGACGATGGCGGGCACGATCTGGTTGGCCTGGAAGGCATAGACGTCTTCTTCGTAGACATCCGGGCCATAAAGCGCATCCAGGTCGCTGCGCGAGATGCCCCAGTATTCGTTTCCGATCTCGATGGCCTGGATCACGTCGCCGAACTGCTCCAGCAGCAGCGTGAAGAAGCGTTCGATCTCGGCGTCGGAATACCCGCTGGCATAAGTCCGGTCCGGCCCCTCGGTGGGGCAGGTGAAGACCACGCTGTAGCCGTTCTGCCGCGCCCAGTTCAGCGTTTCGACCACCGGCTCTGGCAGGGCGTCGCCGTCCAGCAGGCCCTGATCGAACAGCCGCCGGTCCCCGGTCCCGGCGGGAAAGCGGATCGAGGTGATGCCCAGCGCCGTCACCGCAGCCGCGTAACCCGCGTTGACACCTGCGGGGCTGACATTGGCGTTGCTGCCGTCGGGATCGCTGTTGTACAGCGCGTTCCCGCCCCAATGCGTGTCGGACACGGTGATCGTGTTTCCGAAAATGTCCCGCTGGGGTTCGGCAGACACAAATGTAACGGTTGCCGTTTCCTGAATCGGCATCGTTTCCTCCCGATTGTGAAGGCGGCGCGAAATACCTCCGGCCAGGACACCCTTACGTTGTCACTTGCAATACGCGACCGATGATACGGGTATACAGGTACTGCTTCCGGATATATCCGGATACGCGGACGGGATCGGCATTCACTGATTGCGTGTGCCCAAACTCGATGGAAAGCCCATCAAATACGCACTAACTGGATGAAATTGTTACTTTTTATTGGTTCAGTCGCAGGCTTTCATCCCATGCCTGATAGATAGCATATATCAGATCTCGTGCATTTCAAGGCAGAATCGCCAGTGTTGCCTGGTCAAGCGGCATTCTGGCGCGGAGAAAAGGGCATTTGGATATTTCATCGGGCAAGAGCGCAAATACGGCTTTGCGAATGTGTTGGGTGTGTCCCGTCTGCGGGGCAAAAAACTGTCAATTGGCGGATGTGTACATTGTCAGTTTTTGTTTACGGGTAAATCTCCGGTTTGTCGAAAGTCTATTCGGAAACAAGGCCCGATCACGCCGTGGCGAACGCCGGGGCGGCCACGCCGGCGCGGTCCAGCGCCTGACCGATCCGGGCGGCGGCGCGGTGCATGTCGTCAAGGCTGCCCAGCGCCAGAACCGCCGCCAGCGTCGTGTCGTCGCGCAGCCACAGCAGGCTGATCGTGCCGTGTACGCCGCTCTGCGACAGGATCGGCACCGCAATCGCGCCAAGGTTGGGGCCGGGATCGACGCCGCGATCCTCGAAATAATCCTCTTCGCGCAGGCCAAAGCCGCGCTGCCGCGTGCGCCGCAGCTCGGCCTCCAGCCATGCAGGGTCCAGAAACCGGCTGTCGCGGCGCGAGACGCCGCGTCGCAACTCGGCCAGATGCGCGGCGCGTTCGGCCGCCGGTGCAAAGGCCAGGATCGCCCGTCCATGCGCCGACAACAGCATCGACGGCCGGATCCCCAGTCCGGTGCGTTCGGGGGCCATGGGTCCGCGGGACCGGGTGCTTTCGATCACCTCGATTCGCCCCGGCCCCACCAGCGCGCACAGGTCCGACGGCAGGCCCAGCCCGCGGGTCCGCATCCCGGCCAGCACCGGGGCACCCAGCTCTGCCAGCGGATGAGCGTGGTGGCGTGCGCCAAGGCTGCGTCCCAGCGCGCCGGTCAGTTCGTATTGTCCCTCGACGATGTTGCGCCGGACCCAGCCGCGATCCTGCAGCGTTGCCAGCACCCTGAGCAGCGTTGCATTGCCCAGCCCCGTGGCCTGCCGCAGCCCGGCCAGCCCCGAGGCCCCGTGCCGCGCCAGATGCTCGACCACCGCCAGCCCGCGGTCCAGCGCGCGCACGCGTTTCGCTGATGAAGGCTGGGACATGGGAAAACCTGTTCACCTGGTGAACCGCGCTGTAGCATTGCGCCGGCCGCGGTGGCAATACTGGGCGCAACGAAACGTCAGCGCGGGACCAACCCGCGCCATGAAAAGGGAGGCCCGCGGGATGAACATCCTGTTCATCATGTATGATCAGCTGCGCTTTGATTACCTGTCCTGTGCCGGGCATCCGCATCTGCACACGCCGAATTTCGATCGTGTCGCCGCGCGCGGCGTGCGCTTTGCCAACACCTATGTGCAGTCGCCGATCTGCGGCGCGTCGCGCATGTGTTTCTATACCGGGCGCTATGCGTCGTCCCACGGGGCGCAATGGAACGGCTTTCCGCTGCGCGTCGGCGAACAGACCCTGGGAGATCACCTGCGGCGCGAGGGCATGTCGTGCTGGCTGATCGGCAAGACCCACATGAAGGCCGATGCCGAGGGCATGGCGCGCCTGGGGCTGAGCGCCGACAGCGAGATCGGCGCGCGTCAGGCGGAATGCGGCTTTGACGCCTGGGTCCGCGATGACGGGCTCTGGGGCCAGGGCCCCGACGGGTTCTATGACGAGAAACGCTCGCCCTATAACGAATACCTGAAGTCCCGGGGCTACGCTTCGGAAAACCCCTGGGCGGATTTTGCCAACGCCGCGGTAGAGGACGACCAGCTGGCCTCGGGCTGGATGTTCCGCAACGCCGACAAGCCGGCCAATATCCGCGAGGAAGACAGCGAAACGCCCTGGCTGACCTCGCGCACCATCGATTTCATCGACCAGGCCGAGGGGCCGTGGTGCGCCCATGTCAGCTATATCAAGCCGCACTGGCCCTATATCGTGCCTGCGCCCTATCACGCGATGTACGGTGCCAACCACGTCCCCGCGCCCACCCGCCACGCGGTCGAGCTTGAAGACCCGCATCCGGTCTTTGCCGCCTACCAGCAGAACCGCATCGCCCGGGCGTTCCAGCGCGACGAAGTGCGCCAGAAGGTGATCCCGGCCTATATGGGCCTGATCAAGCAATGCGACGACCAGCTGGGGCGGCTGCTGGATCATCTGGAGGCCACCGGGCGCATGGACGACACCATGATCGTCCTGACCTCGGACCACGGCGACTATCTGGGCGATCACTGGATGGGCGAAAAGGATCTGTTCCACGAACCGTCGGTCAAGGTGCCGCTGATCATCTACGATCCGCGCCCCGAGGCCGACGCCACCCGCGGCACGGTGTGCGAGGCGCTGGTGGAATCCATCGATCTTGCCGCGACCTTTGTCGAGGCGGCCGGCGGCAAGGTGCCCGATCACATCCTCGAAGGGCGCTCGCTGCTGCCCTGGCTGCGCGGCGAAACCCCGGACTGGCGCGGCTTTGCCATCAGCGAGTTCGACTATTCGCCCACCCCGCAATGCGTCAAGCTGGGGCTGGAACCGCGCGATGCGCGGCTTTTCATGGTGTTCGACGGGCGCTACAAGCTGATGCATGCCGAAGGCGGCTTCCGCCCCATTCTGTTCGACCTGGCAACCGACCCGGAAGAGTTCCACGACCTCGCCAAGACCGACACCCACCAGGCCGAGATCGACCGGCTGTATGGCTGCCTGGCGCAATGGGGGCGGCGGATGAGCCAGCGGGTGACGCGCTCCGAAGACGACATCAAGGCCATGCGCGGCCGCTCCATGCGCCGGGGCATCCTGCCGTTCCTGTATGACGGCAGCGAGGTCCCGGACGATCTGACCAGCAAGTACCGCGGCCCCGCCCCGCGCACGCCAGAGGACCTCTGATGCCGCATCCCGCCCTGATCGCGCAAGACGCGCAGTTCCGGAAATCCGTGATCGAACTGGCCCCCGGCCTGTGGACGGCGGTGGGCTATGCCGCCTCCAACGTGCACATGATCGAGGGGCGCGACAGCGTCACCATCATCGACACCACCGAAAGCACGGCGGCGGCCGAAAACATCCTGGCCGCCTTTCGCGAGATCACGTCGAAGCCGGTGGCGCGGCTGATCTATACCCACAGCCATCGCGACCATGTCTCGGGCGCGGCGGTGTTCGCCGCGGGCCGGGCGCTGCCGATCCTGGCCAGCGCGCGGTTCCAGTCGGACCTTGTGGATGTGGACGACGCGCGGATTGCGCCGAATCGGGCGCTGGGCCGCCGCACCCAGGCGCAGTTCGGCATCGGGCTGTCGCCGCGGGAGCGCATCTCGCTGGGCTGCGGCCCCGGGAACCGGCCGATGCAGGGGCTGGGCGCGGGCTTTCTGCCGCCCACCGAACTGGTCGAGGCGGATTGCGAGATCGACCTCGACGGCGTGCCGGCGCGGCTGATCATGGCCCCGGGCGAGACCGCCGATCACATGATGGTCTGGCTGCCCGGGCCCAAGGTGCTGTTTTCCGGAGACAACTGGTACCACGCCTTTCCCAATCTCTACGCCATCCGCGGCACGCCCTATCGCGACTTTGCCGCCTGGGCCGACAGCCTGGGCCTGATGGCGGGTCTGAACGCCCGTGTGCTGGCACCGGGTCACACCCTGCCGGTCCTGGGCCCGGAGAAGGTGCAAGAGGTGCTGGGCACCACGCGCCAGGCCATCCTGCACGTGATGCGCGTGACCGCCGAGGGCATGGATCGCGGCCTGTCGCTGGACGACATCGCCGCCACGATCACCCTGCCGGACGATCTGGCCGACAAGCCCTGGCTGGGCGAGTATTACGGCAAGCTGGCCTGGTCGGCGCGGGCCTTTGCCGCCGGCACGCTGGGCTGGTACGATGGCAACCCCACACATCTGGGCACGTTGTCAGGGGCGGCCCGGGCCGAACGCATGGCGCGGCTGGCGGGCGGGGTTCAGGCGCTCTGGACCGCCGCGCGGGGCGGTGACGCTCTGCCCGGCGACGATCAGAACGGTGACGATCTGCAATGGCGGCTGGAATTGTGCGACCACCTGATCGCGCTGGGAGAGCCCGCCGCCACGCTGAAGGCCGAGACCATGGAGGCCCTGGCCGAGACCGAAATCAACGCGACGGCGCGCAACACCTATCTGTGGGAAGCCCGCCGCCTGCGCGAAGCCGAGGACGCGAAATGACCCCGCCCTCCCTGGAACGCCGCATCGGGGATGCGCTGGCCTTCGGGTTTGCGCTGGTCATCCTGATCTACGCCGCCTCGGGCCCGATCACCGACCTGGTGCGCTGGATCATCGAGACCACGACGCCGGGCTTCGAAGAGATGTCGCGCCGCGACCGGCGGCTGCTATTGCGCGAACACTGGCTGGGGGCCGGGTTCCGGTCGTTCGAGCGCGCCTTCTTGCTGCCCACCGGGCTGATCCTTGGCCTGCCGATCCTGTTTTCCTTTGCCGTCTCGTTCCTGTCGCTGCCGATGAAGGCGCGCTGGCTCAACTGGGCGCTGGCCACCCTGTCGACGGCGGTCTTCCTGGTCTGGGTCGTCAACCTCTTTGCGGTGGATGGCGGCGCGCTGCCCTCGGCGCGGAGCATCGACTTCGTGCTCTTTCCCATCGCCACGGCGCTGACGCTCTACCTGACATGGCGACAGTTCGGCGGGTTCATCGTGGGGTTCTGCCTGTTCTGGATCGTCTACTTCTTTGTCCGCGGCTGGCTGCCGGAATGGACCGGCATCCTGGCCGGATCGGAAAGCACGCTGGCGCAGTCGATGCGGTCGATGGTGCTGAACTTCTGGTCGCAGACCGGCGGCATGTTCGGCCAGCCGCTGCAGGTGGTGTCGGGCAACGTGCTGATCTTCATCGTCTTCGGGGCCGTGCTGATGGCCTCGGGCGCGGGGGACCTGCTGATGAAGATCGCCAACCGGCTGACCGGCCGGCTGACCGGCGGCGCAGCGCATGCCGCGGTGGCCTCGTCGGCGCTGTTCGGCACGCTGTCGGGGGCGGCGATCTCGAACGTGGTGTCCACCGGCGTGATGACGATCCCGGTGATCAAGCGGTCGGGTTTCAAACCCGCCTTTGCCGCCGCAGTCGAGGCCGCGGCCTCCACCGGCGGTCAGGTCATGCCGCCAGTGATGGGGGTGGTGGCGTTCTTTGTGGCCGGGCAGATCGGGCTGGAATACCGCTATATCGTGATCGCGGCCATCGTGCCGGCGGCGTTCTTCTACCTGGGCACCTTCCTGACGGTCTATTTCGAGGCCCGCCGACAGGGGGTCGGCCCGCTGCCCGCCGAGGCGCGCCCGCGGCTGAGCGCTGCGGAACGCGTGCAATGCCTTGTCTTCATCCTGCCGCTGGGGGTGCTGAGCTATTTTCTCTTTGCCCAGCCCTCGGTGCAGAAGGCGGGGTTTTACGGCTTTCTGGTGGCGCTGCTCAGCGCGCTGGTGCTGTTCCGCGACTTCCGCTCGGCCGGACGGGTCTACCGCGCGCTGGTCGAGGCCGGGCGGATGTCGGCTTCGATCATCGTCATCGTCGCCGCCATCGGCCTGATCGTCGGGCTGATTCAGGTCTCGGGCTTTTCGGGGCGGCTGTCGCTGCTGCTGGCGCAACTGTCCGAAGGGCCGCTGTTCGGCACGCTGGTGGTGGTGGCGCTGGGGGCCATCGTGCTGGGCATGGGGCTGCCGCCCGGGGCGACCTATTTCATCATCGTGATCGCGCTGAGTTCGGGGATCGAGGCGGTGGGCATCGCGCCGCTGACGCTGCACCTGTTCGTGGTGTTCTACGCGGTGATTTCCACCGTCACGCCACCGGTGGCGCTGGCGGCCTTTGCCGCCGCGCCCATCGCCGGAGCCGATCCCGTGCGCACCGGCTTTCAGGCGGCGCGGCTGGCGCTGGCGGGATTCATCATCCCGTTCGTCTTCGTCTACCACCCGGCGGTTCTGTACAAGCTGCAGGTGCTGTTCGAATGGTTCGGCGACGATCCGGTCTCGTCCCGCGCCATGATCGACATCGCCACCGTCAGCTGGGCCGATCTGGGATGGATCATCCTGGCCTTCACCCTGTCGATGTGGCTGATGACCTCGGCCTTGACGGGGTACGAGAAGAACCGCCTGTTCTGGTACGAGCGCTGGCTGCGTGTCGCCGCCGGTGTGGCGGTGCTGGTCCCGCATGCCGTCATCGCGCTGCCCGGCCTTGTGGCCGGTGCCGCGTTGATCGTCGGGCACCGCTTTCTGAACGGAGAGCCGTCTCCGGTCGATGTCAGGTCGGCCAACCCAACGCAACAAGACCCCAGGGAGGAAACACATGCGTAACTTCACCACGGCCATGGCCGCGGCGCTGCTGCTGGCAGGCGCGGCCCATGCAGAGGACGTGAAACTCAGGATGGCCACCATCGCGCCCAACCTCGGCGCGGCGATCTCGATGGCGACCTTTGCCAATGTCGTGAACGACAATCTCGACGGCGTCGAGATCGAGGTTTCGGGCGGCGGCGCGGCGACGCTGCACATGATGGAAGTGGCCCGTGGCAATCTCGAAATGTCGATGACCAGCCCGGTGGTCTACAACCTGATGTCGGCGGGTGCCGCGATGTATGCCAACGAGCCCGAGGCGCCGGAACTGGCCAAGAACCTCAGGCTGCTGATGTGGTATCCCTACGGAGCCTACCATTTCGCCGTCCGGGCCGACAGCGATATCGAACTTCTGGACGATATCGAGGGCGCGTCGGTCTTTCTGGGCCCGCAGGGCGGCGGTGCCTACAACGCGGCGCGCGGCTGGGTCGCGGCGACCACCGGGCTTGTCGCGGGCGAGGATTACGACGCCATCACGGCCAACTGGCAGACCGGCTACCAGGCCTTTCTGGACGGCAAGATCGACGTTTACGTGAACGGCTGCCTTGATCCCTGCGGCCAGTTCATCCAGTTCACCGAAACCGAGAACGTGCGCTTCATCGGGCCCGAGAGCCACGAGGGCGAGGCGGTCGACAAGTTCCTGGGCCAGTTCCGCTATCTCGCCGAAGTGCCGGCCGGCATGTACGATGGCCAGACCAACGACAGCGCCGTGATGTCGTTCGACACCGCGGTGGGCATCGGTGTGCGTGCCGATCTGGACGAGGAAACCGTCTACCGGATCACCAGGACGTTCTGGGAAAACCTCGATCAGGTGACCTCGGACGCGCCCTGGGCCAAGGCGCTGAATGTCGAGTTCGGTGCGTCCAAGCGCGGGTTGATGGAACTGCATCCGGGTGCCGTGCGCTATTACCGCGAAGCGGGCGTGCTGGAGTGAAGCCGCCGGGTGCCGGGCCCCGGCCCGGCACCGCCCTTGCCGCCCGGACCCGTTCCGGCGGCGTCTTTCCGTCCGGACAGGCCCTTTGAACACCTCCTTCGTCTTGACATGACACCGATGTCATGACAGCGATGTCACAACGCCAGGACAATGCCCGCACCAGGGGCTGCGCAGTCGGGAGGATCAGGTGCCGACGATCTATGATGTCGCCAGGGCCGCTCGGGTCTCGCCGAAAACGGTGAGCCGCGTGCTGAACGGCGACGCGCCTGTCGGCAAGGCCACGCGCGAGATGGTGGAGGCCGCCATCGCCGCGCTGGGCTATGTCCCCTCCAATGCCGCGCGCATGATGCGGTCCAACCGGTCGGGGCTGATCGGCCTGATCACCGGCGCGCTGAGCCAGAAGCTGGAACCGGCCGAGCCCACAGGCCTGCCCGATCTCTATATCGTGCAGGGCATCCAGAAGGTGCTGGCCGGCAGCGGCAAGACGCTGATGATCGCCGATACCGGCGGTGCGTCCAGCCGCGTGCCCGATCTGGTGCGCACCTTCCTGCAGCACCGGGTCGAGGCGCTGATCTACGTCGCCGACTACCACAAGCAGGTGACGCTGGATCTCAGCGCCGCCGCGCCGCCGGTGCTGCTGGTCAACTGTTTCGACGATGCGGGCACACCCGCCATCCTGCCCGACGACGAACGCTGCCAGTTCGATCTGGTCACCGACCTGATCCAGTCCGGGCATGAGCGCGTGGGCTTTGTGACACTTGCGCCCGAGATGGTCGCCTCGGGTCTGCGCCGGGCCGGCTATGCCCGCGCGCTCCGCGACGCCGGGTTGCCTTATCGTGAAGAGTATGTGCTGCAGGGCCGCGGACCGGGCGACACCGATGACGGTCACATGCTGCTGGACGCGCTGCGCCGCCTGCTGGCGCTGCCCGACCGGCCCACCGTGCTGTGCTGCGGCAATGACGAGATGGCGTTGCGCACTTATGGCGTGCTGCGCTCGCGCGGGCTGAAGGTGCCCGAGGACATCTCGGTGGCCGGTTTCGACAATTACCGCGCCATCGCCGAAACGCTTTATCCGCCGCTGACCACCGTGGATCTGCCCTATCACGCCATGGGGCGGCGGGCGGCAGAGCGGGTGTTGTCGCTCATCGAAAACGATGCCGAAGGGGCAGAGGCGCCGGAACGGCTCTCTGGCCCGGTACGCTGGCGGTCCTCGGTGATCGCGCTGAACTCGGTCTCGAGGCTGAGACAAATCCAAGGGAGGAAGACCACATGACACGCAAGACATTCGGGGCCGTTCTGGCGGCCACGACGATCCTGGCCGGGGCGGTTTCCGCGCAGACCGAGGTCAGCCTGTGGTATCACGGGGCCGGCAACGACGTCGAAGCCGCGCTGATCAACCAGATCATCGACGATTTCAACGCGTCGCAATCCGACTACACGGTGGTGATCGAAAGCTTCCCGCAGGAAAGCTACAACGATTCCGTCGAAGCGGCGGCGCTGGCGGGCAACCTGCCCTGCATTCTGGACGTGGACGGCCCGGTGATGCCGCGCTGGGCCTGGGCGGGCTATCTGCAGCCGCTGCCCATCGATGCCGCCAGCATCGAAACCTTCCTGCCCGGCACCAAGGGCATCTGGAACGGCACGCTGTATTCCGTCGGCCTGTGGGATGCGGCGGTGGCGCTGTATGCCCGGCAGTCGACGCTGGATGAACTGGGCCTGCGCACGCCCACGCTGGACTCGCCCTGGTCGCAGGCGGAGTTCATGGCGGCGCTGGACGCGGCCAAGGCCTCGGGCAATTTCGACTATGCGCTGGACCTTGGCATGGCGTGGAAGGGCGAATGGTTCCCCTATGCCTTCAGCCCCTTCCTGCAGTCCTTTGGCGGCGACATGATCGACCGCTCGACCTATACCAGCGCCGAAGGCGTGCTGAACGGGGATGCGGCCATCGCCTTTGGCGAATGGTGGCAAAGCCTGTTTGCCGAAGGTTATGCACCCGGCAACAGCCAGGACGGTGCCGACCGCGACTCGGGCTTCATCGACGGCCGCTACGCGTTCCAGTGGAACGGCAACTGGGCCGCGGTGGCGACCATGAATGGCGGTGTGGACGATCTCGTCTTCCTGCCCGCCCCGGATTTCGGCAACGGTCCGGTGATCGGCGGGGCGTCCTGGCAGTTCGGCGTCTCGGCCACCTGCGACGCGCCCGAAGGGGCCGCGGCGTGGATCGCGCATGCCATTCAGGACAAGTACCTTGCCGCCTTCTCGGACGGGATCGGCCTGATCCCCTCGACCCCGAGCGCCGCGGCCCTGACCGAGAACTACGCCGAGGGCGGCAAGCTGGAAGTCTTCTTTGGCTTGTCCGAGGCGCAGGCGCTGGTGCGGCCGGTGACGCCGGGCTACCCGGTGATCGCCAAGGTGTTCGAAAAGGCGCTGGCCGACATCGCCGACGGGGCGGATGTGGCGGACACGCTGGACGCCGCCGTGGACGAGATCGACGCCGATATCGAAGCCAATAACGGCTACGGCAACTGAGCCAGTTGGCCGCCTGGCGCGGCCCCTGTTCCCTGACGCGACGCCGTCCCGGACCTGATCCGGGACCTCCCCTGCTCGACACCGGGTCCGGGAGGTCCTGGCGCAAGGCCGGGACGGCGGCAGGGACAGACGGCTGCCCATGGCAGATGTATCGACGGCCGCCCCGGCCTGACGGGGCGGTCGGCCTGCGGGAGGCAGAGAGATGGCGAATTCCCTGACGCGGCAGAACCGGGCAGGCTGGCTGATGGCGGGCCCGGCCTTTGCGCTGATCGTGGTGTTCCTGATCCTGCCCTTCTTCATGGCGGTGGCGTTCAGCTTTACCAACCAGCGCCTTGTCTCTCCCAACCCCACCGAATTCGTGGGCACGCGGAACTATGAACGCCTGTTCGGCATCGCCACCCTGACGCTGGAGGCCGAGCGCGACGAGACCGGAGCGGTGGTGATGCGGGACGGTGCGCCGGTCTATCCGCGCCTGCGCGGCTTTACCCGCGATCAGGAGCGGTATCCGCAGTACTTCCGCAAACGCGAATGGTTCAGCTTCGAGCGCGCCGGCAACCGGCGCACCTATGTGCTGGCCTCGGACGTCGTGTTTCTCAAGGCGGTGCGCAACACCGTGCTGTTCGTGCTGGTGGTCGCGCCGGTACAGGCCGGGCTGGCGCTGGGGCTGGCCATGCTGATCAACCGCCGCATCGCCGGCATCAACGTGTTCCGCGCGATCTATTTCATGCCGGTCGTGATCTCCATGGTGGTCGTGGCGATGCTCTGGCGCTTCATCTATGACGGCAATGACGGGATCCTGAACAACCTGCTGGGCGCGATGAGTTTCGGCGCGATGCCCCCGGTGGACTGGCTGGGCAACCCGTGGACCGCGCTGCCCGCGATCATGGCCATGTCGATCTGGCAGGGCGTGGGCTTTCACATGATCATCTGGCTTTCTGGCCTGCAGACGATCCCCGCCAGCCTCTACGAGGCCGCCGAGATCGAGGGGGCCAGCCGGTGGCAGACCTTCCGGTACGTCACCTGGCCAGGGCTGCGCAACACCGCCATCCTGATCATGATCATCATCACCATGCAGGCCTTCACGCTTTATCCGCAGATCGCGGTGATGACGCAGGGCGGCCCGCTGGACAGCACGCAATCGGTGGTCTTCCAGATGGTCGAGCGCGGCTATGGCAAGCAGGACATCGCCGGAGGCTCGACCATCTCGGTCTTCCTGTTCCTGTTCGTGCTGTCGATCTCTCTGCTGCAGGGCTGGCTGACGAGGCAAAGACCATGACACTGGACCGTGCCACACGGCTGATGGGCCGCTACCTGCTGCTGCTGTTCATTGCCTGCATCTTTGTCTTTCCGATCATCTTCATGATCATGTCCTCGTTCAAGCCGGACCTGCAGCTGTTGCAGGACACCTCGTCGGTGCGCGCCCTGCTGCCGGTGGGCGATCTGAGCCTGGACAATTACCGCGAGGCCTTTGACCGCGCGCCCATCGGGCTCTTCATCTTCAACTCGGTCTTCATCACCGCGACGACGCTGCTTCTGTCGCTGTTTCTCGCCTCCATCGCCGCCTTTGCCTTTGTCTTCATCGACTGGCGCGGCAAGTCGGTGGTGCTGGCGCTGGTCGTGGCGACCTATATCCTGCCGTTCGAAACCGTGGCGGTGCCGCTTTTGCTGCTGGTCAACAACCTGCCCTGGCTCAGCGCCGAAGGAATCACCTGGGGCTGGCTGAACTCCTACCAGGTGCAGATCATCCCGTGGATCGTGCGGGCGCTGGAGATCTTTCTCTTCGTGCAGTATTTCAAGGACCTGCCACGCGATCTGGTCGAGGCTGCGCGGGTCGACGGCGCGACCTGGTTCCAGGTCTATCGCCGCGTGGTGATGCCGCTTTCGGGGCCGGTGATCGCCACCGTGGCGATCCTGAAATTCCTTGAAATGTACAACAACCAGTTCCTCTGGCCCATCATGGTGGTGCAGGCCGAGGATTACCGCCCGATCATGGTGGGCCTGCAGTATTTCTTTCAGCTCAACACCGCATGGGGCGAGATCATGGCCTATCTGACCATCATCACGGTGCCGGTGCTGATCTTCTATCTGGTCCTGCAAAGGGCCTTCATCGCATCCATCGCATCAACCGGGGTCAAGGGATAGACATGCTGGCACTCGACGATCACTGGGTCTGGGACAGCTGGTACCTGCATGACGGCACATGCTGGCATTGCTGGTACCTCAAGGCACCGAAATCCATCGGCGACCCGGCGCTGCGGCACTGGAATGTAAGCCAGGGCCATGCGGTCAGCGACGACCTGGTGACCTGGCGCGACCATTCCACAGCGATGGCTCCGGCCCAAGGCCCGGCCTGGGACGATTTCACCACCTGGACCGGCTCTGTCCTGCGGGCCGATGATGGCGTTTACCATTATTTCTACACCGGGACATCGCGGGCCGAAAACGGGATGGTCCAGCGCATCGGCCATGCCGTGGGGCAGGATCTTCGCACCTGGGCGAGGGTTGGCGACGGGCTGTGCCTCGATCTGACTGGCCCCGGCGCGGCGCTGTACGAGACGGACTGGGAAGATCGCTGGCACGACCGCGCGATGCGCGATCCCTGGGTGATGAAGGACCCCGACGGCGCGGGCTGGCTGATGTATTTCACCGCCCGCGCGGCGGATGTGGCCGAACCCAACGCCGCCGGCTGCATCGGCTTTGCCACCTCGCCGGACCTGCAGGAGTGGACGCTGCAGCCACCGGTCTTCACCGGCGGCTGGGGACAGTTGGAGGTGCCGCAGGTCTTTGAACGGGACGGCACGTGGTATTGCCTGTTCTGCATGGACCCGGCGCACCAGTCAAAGGCGCTTCTGGCCAGCCATGGCGGGCTTGGCCGGGGCAATCACTACCTGATGGCCGACAGCCCGCGCGGGCCGTGGCGCCTGCCGGACGGCCCGGCGCTGGACGTGTCGGCCGAACGCTACGCCGCGCGCATTGTCGATCATGACGGGCTGAAGATCCTGGGCTTTCTGGATGGCGAGGCGCGCGGGGCCTTTGGCGGGGTCATCCTCGATCCAGAGCCCGTCACCCGCCGCCCCGACGGCACGCTGACACTGGAGGCATGACATGGGCGCGATCTCTCTCAGGGGCATCAACAAGCGGTTTGGTGCAACCCATGTCATCAAGGACGTGAACATCGAGATCGAGCAGGGCGAATTCTGCGTCTTTGTCGGCCCCTCGGGCTGCGGCAAGTCCACGCTGTTGCGCCTGATCGCGGGGCTGGAGGACATCACGTCGGGCGAATTGCGCATCGGTGACCGCGTGGTGAACCATCTGCAGCCCAAGGAACGCGCCGTGGCGATGGTGTTCCAGTCCTACGCCATCTTCCCGCACATGACGGTGCGCGAGAACATCGCCTTTGGCCTGACAATCCGGCGCGAGTCCCGGGCCGAGATCGACCGCAAGGTGTCCGAGGCCGCGCGCATGCTGCGGATGGAAGACCTGCTGGACCGCCGTCCGTCGCAACTGTCGGGCGGGCAGCGCCAGCGCGTGGCCATCGGGCGGGCCGTGGTGCGCGACCCGTCGGTCTTTCTGTTCGACGAACCGCTGTCGAACCTCGATGCGGCGCTGCGGATGAGCACCCGGCAAGAGATCGCCGCGCTGCATGCCCAGCTGAAAACCACGATGATCTATGTCACCCATGACCAGGTCGAGGCGATGACGCTGGCCGACAAGATCGTGGTGTTGAAGGAGGGAAGGGTGATGCAGATCGGCGCGCCGATGGACCTGTATCACAACCCCGCCAACCTTTTTGTCGCCGGGTTCCTGGGCGCGCCGTCGATGAACTTCCTGCCCGTCACGGTCGAGGCGCAGGGCGCGCGAACGGTGACGGTGACCGGCGACATGCTGGGCCGGACCGAGGTGCCGCACCGGGGCCGCAGCTTTGCGCCGGGCCAGCCCGCCACGCTGGGCATCCGCCCGCAATACCTGCGCCCTGACGACAGCGGCGCGCTGCGCGGCACCGTTCGGGTGTCGGAACGGCTTGGAACGGAGACCGTGGTCGATGTCGCGCTGGCGCAAGGCACCCGGCTGATGGCGGCGCTGGCCGAGGACGTGATCCTGACCCCCGGCGCTCCGGTGGCGTTCGGTTTTGACGGGTACAAGGCGCATGTCTTTGCGGAAACTCCATGACGACGGTCATTCTTGATCCGCACTGGCGGCGCATGGACGAACTGTTCTCGCCCGCTGCCCGCGCCGCGCTGGAGCGTCACGAGGTGATCTGGGGCCGCGATGCGCCCATCCCGCCCGAGTTGCTGGAGACGGCGCTGCCCCGCGCCGAGGTGCTGATCGCTGCCACGCCGCAGGTGACGGCGCAGACACTGGCGCGCGCCCCGGCGCTGCGCGCGGTGATCGAGGTCTCGGGCGCGTTTCCCGCCAGCATCGACTATGCCGCCTGCGCTGCGCGCGGGGTCGAGGTGCTGTCCTGCGCGCCGGGTTTTCGCGCCGCCGTGGCCGAGATGGGCCTGGCGATGACGCTTGCCGCCGCGCGCGGGCTGGTGCGCGAACACGAAGCCTTTCGTCAGGGCGGCGAACGCTGGCTGGAGGATTGTGCCGATACCGATTTTTCCCTGTACGGTGCCGAGATCGGCTTTGTCGGCTTCGGCCAGATCGCGCAGGAGCTTGCCCGCCTTCTGGCCCCGTTCCGCCCGCGGATCAGGGCGTATGATCCCTGGCTGCCGGACGAGACCGCCACACGGTTCGGGGTGGACCTGGTGCCGCTCGACCTTTTGGCGGAACGGTCCCGCGTGCTGTACGTCACCGCCGTGCCCACCGCCGAGAACCGCGGTCTGATCGGGGCGGACGTTCTGGCGCGCCTGCCTGCTGGCGCGCTGCTGGTGCTGCTCAGCCGCGCGCATCTGGTGGATTTCGAAGCGGTGACCGATGCGACCGCCGCGGGCCGGATCCTCCTGGCCACCGATGTCTTCCCGTCCGAGCCGCTGGCCGCGCAGCACAGGTTGCGGCAGATGCCGGGCGTGATCCTGTCGCCGCACCGTGCGGCGGCAGTGCCGGGCGGGCGGCACCTGATCGGGGACATGATCCTGCACGATATCGACGCCTTGTCCCGCGGCGCGCCCGAACGTCAACTGGCAGTGGCCCGACCTGACCGCATCGCGGCGCTTGCCGGCATCGGCGATGCCGCGCAGGTGGCCGACATGGCGCAGCAGCGGCAGTAGGCCCGCCGCTCAGCCGTGCGCGGGGCCGCCCGGTGCGTTCAGGCCCAGCATGTCGGTTTGCGCCAGGGCCCCCATGCCGCCATCGACCACGATCTCGATCCCCTTCAGCCAGCGGCTGTCCGGACCGGCCAGGAACACGATCACGTCGGCCACCTCGTCCGGCAGGCCGGGGCGGCCGACACGGGCGATGTTGCGCGCCACCCGTTCACCGAAGGCGGCGACGAAATCGTCCAGAATGCCGGTGCTGACCGCCGCCGGGCTGACCGCGTTCATCCGCAGGCCGCGCGTGATCAGCGCTTCGGTTTCGGCCAGCGTCAGCACGATCACCGCCTCCTTGGACAGGTTGTAGGCGCGGACATGGTCGATGCCGCGCGCGGCGACAAACGCGGGCAGCGCGTCGGGGTTGTCCAGCGCCATCAGGGCGCGGATCTCGTCAAGATTGTCGCGCCACATGGCCCCCGCGCGCGAGGCGGTGTTCACGATCGCAGCGCCCGGGCTCAGATGGTCGAGCATGCCGTGCAGGAACTGCCGGAACCCCAGGAAATTCACGTTCAGCACCAGTTCGGCCTGTCCCTCACGCGGGGGCAGCCCGGCATTGTTGATCAGCGCATCGAATGGCCCCCCGGCGCTGGCGATGGCCTGCGAGATCGAGGCGGGATCGCCAAGGTTGATCGGGACCCAGCGATCGACATGGGCCTTTGGCTCTGTCAGGTCGAACCCCACCACCTCGTGCCCGTCACGCCACAGCCGCGCTGCCACCTCTGCCCCGATTCCGCTGGCGGCTCCTGTCAAGGCCACGCGCATGTCCGTTCCTCCTGCCGGGTGCGGCGGCGAAGCCGCCTGTTGCTGCCAGCATAGGCAGGGTGTCGCGCAGGCCAAGCGCTTTCGGCATCCCGGTGGCGCAGGACCAACCGGCCCCGCTGCACCGGGGCCGGTTGACGGGGCAGGAGAGGGTCTGCCCCAAGGCCGCGGCTGCACCTCGCGGCCCGATACAGATAGGTCGTATGCCGCGCACATCCGGTTCACGTCTGCGGGAAAAACATGTGGTGCCTCCCCCGCGGAACCGCAAAGCTTGCAATTCGGGGCTGCATTGCCGATCACACGGGCGGAACGGGGATGGCGGGGACGCATGGCCGAGATTTCAGACGACATCCTGCTGCAGCGTGTTGCCGGCGGCGACATGGCGGCGATGAAGGCGCTTTACACCCGGCATGAAACCGCCATGTACCGGTTCATCCTGACCCGGCTTCAGGACCGGTTCGAAGCGGCCGACGCGCTGAACGAGGCGATGCTGGATGTCTGGCGCTCTGCCGGGCGGTTCGGCGGCGGGTCCAGCGTGCGCACCTGGATGTTCAGCATTGCCCGCAACAAGGCGGTGGACCGGCTGCGCAAGACCGCCCGACTGGTGACCGCCGAACCCGATGACAGCCTGCCCGACGACGCGCTGAACCCCGAAGAGGCCGCGGCGGCGTCCAGCGACGCGGCGCGGGTCCGGGCCTGTCTCGACACCTTGCCCGACGCGCATCGGGCGGCGCTGAACCTCGCCTTCTATCAGGATCTCAGCTATCCCGAGATCGCCGGGATCGAAGAGGTGCCGGTGGGAACGATCAAGTCACGCGTTCATGCCGCCAAGAAGCTGATGGCGCTGTGCCTCGGCGGGCGCTGAGCGCCTTGTCACGCTGAGGATCAGGCCAGGATCACGGCAGCGAGACGCTTTCCACCACGCCCCGGGCGGCCCGCAGGGTCTCTGCCGCGGCGGCGCTGTCGCTGCCCTCTGGCAGGTCCAGCGCATAAAGCCCCAGCGCCCCCGGCCCGTCGACGATCCGCGCGCCGATGGCCGCGAGCGCGGCGCGCATCTCGGCCTCGGTTGTCTGCGGCACAAAGCTGACCCGCAGGTCGGCAGCCCCCGTCTCGCCCGAGGCGGTGACAAACCCGTCCGGCGCATCCGCCGACGGCACAATCACCTGCCAGGCCAGTACCGCCGCCAGCGCAGCCGCTGCCGCCGTTGCCGCAAGGTGCCAGCCGGAAAACCGCCGCGCCACGGGCTGCGCCTCGATCTCGCGCGCCAGCCGGGCCCAGCCGAACGCGCCGGGCGAGGGCGCATCAAAGCTGTCGGCGATGGCCCCGTCCAGCCGCTGCCAGGCGGCCAGCGCGGGATCGCCGGCCAGC
This sequence comes from Alphaproteobacteria bacterium, assembly GCA_030425925.1. Classification (GTDB taxonomy): domain Bacteria; phylum Pseudomonadota; class Alphaproteobacteria; order Rhodobacterales; family Rhodobacteraceae; genus JAUHZO01. The sequence continues at coordinate 28,984 of JAUHZO010000016.1, forward strand.
CGCGCCTCCAGCTCGGCTGCCTCGGTGGCGCTCAGCCGTCCGGCGCGCAGGTCGGCCAGCTGCCGGGTGATGTCGTCATCCACGCTCATGTCGTTCTCCTTGCCATACCGGTCTGTCGGACGAAAGTGCCCATCGGTTCACCGGAAAGTTTTGCCGGGCTGTCACGGCTTTGCGTGTAAAGTCCGAAAAACCGGCTGAACGGTTTGCCCCGCCGTCCCGACCAAGGCCATAACGACCCCGGAGGTGACCATGACCACATCCCTGATCCGGCTGGCCGCTGGTCTGCTGATTGTCCTTGTGCTGGCGCAATGCAGCCCGCAGCGCAGCCTGGAATTGCCGCCGGCCGCAATGATCCGCGCCGATGCGGGCGTGGTGACCGATGCCTCGGAAATCGTGGTGCTGGCGCAGACCCGGGCGCAGATGGACGAACTGGTGGCCGCCGCCGCGGGGCAGGGCTATGCCCTGCGGCGCACACGGGTGCTGACCAGCCTGGGCCTTGTGATGTCGGTGATGACCATTCCCGCAGGGCAGGGCGGGGCCGCGGCCATTGCCGAGCTGGAGGCGCTGGTGCCGGGGGTGATCGCCGGCGTTAACCATGCCTATGTCACGGCGAATACCGCGGCCATTGCCGGGCGGCTTTATGCCGATGCGCTGCTGGGCTGGCCGCCGGGCGGCTGCCGTGCGCGCCAGCCCATCGGCGTGATCGACGCCGCGGCGCCTGGTCTGGTCCCCGCGCCGCGCTTTCGCAGCTTTACCCCGGCCCCCAGCACCGAACCGCGCCATGGGGCGCAGGTGGTGGCGCTGCTGACCCGGCAGGGACGGCTGGAGGCGCCGGACCTGTATGTTGCCAATGTCATCGGTCAAAGCGCCCGCGGACGCTCCGAGGCCAGCGTCGATGCCATGGTGGCCGCGCTGTCCTGGCTGCATGCCGAAGGTGTGCGGCTGGTCAATGTCAGCCTGGCCGGGCCGTATAACAAGATCCTCGACCATGCCAGCGCGCGCGCCAGCCAGCGCGGCATGGTGATCGTGGCGGCGGCGGGCAATGACGGGGCCGCCAGCCCGCCGCGCTATCCGGCGGCCTTTTCCAGGGTGATCGCGGTGACGGCGGTGGATGCCAACAAGGCCCTGTACCGCCGGGCCGTCACCGGGCCGCATATCGACATCGCCGCGCCCGGTGTCGATCTGTTCGTCGGTGGCAGATATGTCACGGGATCGTCCTTTGCCGCGCCCTTTGTCACCGCCTATCTGGCCGCCGCCGGTCCCCGGGGCATGACGGCAGAGGCCGCGCGCGCCCTGCTGCGGTCGACCGCCGCCGATCTGGGGGCACCGGGGCGCGATCCGGCCTTTGGGGAAGGGCTGCTGAACCTGGGCCAGCGCTGCGCGCCGCGCTGAGGCCGGGTGTCACACTCTGTCAGGAAAGCTTTTCACAACTTTCACAAAGCCAACACGCCGCTGTGTTCTTCGGACGGTCTGGTGCTTTCCAGTCTTGCCAACTGGGAGTCCTGTCGATGACGAACCGTCTGATCTGCGGCGTGTCCGCACTTGCGCTGCTGGCCGCTCCGGCCTTTGCGCAAACCTGCACCGAATTCAACGAAGCGCCGATGCTGGCCGAGCGGGTCGCCGCGGGCGAGCTGCCCCCGGTGGCCGAGCGCGTGCCCTCCGAGCCGCTGGTGGTCGACGTGGCCGAGCAGATCGGTGTCTATGGCGGCGAGATGGTCGACACCACGCTGGGCAACCGCCTGGCCGAATTCCGCCACTACGGCTACGAGCCGCCGGTGCGCTGGTCGGTCGACGGTGGCGAAGTGGTGCCGAACGTGTTCAAGGGCTGGGACGTCAATGACGACGCCACCGAGTACACCTTCTACCTGCGCGCGGGCATGAAGTGGTCGGACGGCGAGGATTTCACCGCCGACGACATCCTGTTCTGGTGGGAGCATGTCGAGACCAACACCGACATCCAGTCCGCCCCGCGCGGCTTCTTCACCGTGGACGGCGAGAACGCCACCGTCACCAAGGTGGACGACTACACCGTGAGCTTTGCCTGGTCGAAGCCCAACGGCCTGTTCCTGGAAAACCTCGCCACCTCCTATGGCGTGCGCGTGGTCCAGTTCGCCGAGCACTACCACAGCCAGTTCATCAAGGCGCTGAACGAGGACGGCGTGGCCCAGATGATGGCCGACGCCAACAGCGACGACTACCAGCAGTGGTGGCGCGCCAATGTGGGCTCTTACGGTCAGCAGTCGGAATATGCCGACCCGAACCGCCCCTTCGTGCAGGCCTGGGTGCCGGCGGGCGAGGAAAGCTTCCTTGGCAAGGAGCGTTTCAGCTTCCACCGCAACCCCTACTACTTCAAGGTCGATGCCGCGTGTAACCAGCTGCCCTACATCGACACCCGCACCTGGGTGCTGGTGCAGGACCAGGAAGTGCAGCTGGCCAAGACGCTGTCGGGCGAGATCGACATCTCCCGCGTCAACATCTCGACCCCGGCCAACCGCGGCGTGATGTTCCAGAACATGGAAGCGGGCGATTACCGCTTTGTCGCGGCGAACTCGGCCGACATGAACGTCGCCGACCTGCGCTTTCCGTTCTACTACCCGTCGGACGAGCAGAAGGCCGAGATCTACCGCAACAAGGATTTCCGCATCGGCCTGAGCCACGCGATCGACCGTGAGGAACTGATCGACGTGATCTTCCTGGGCCAGGGCCAGCCGCACCAGATCGCGCCGCGCCCCGACAGCCCGCTCTATGACGAGACGCTGGCGACCCAGTACACCGCCTATGACGTGGATCTGGCGAACGCGCATCTGGACAAGGTGCTGCCGGAAAAGGACGCCGAAGGTTTCCGCCTGCGTCCCGACAATGGCGAGCGTTTCACCGTGGTCGTGGACGTGAACAACGAGTTCAAGTCCGACTGGGGCGACATGATGGAGCTGATCGAGGGCTACTGGGAAGCCGTGGGCATCGACACCGTGCTGAACGTCGTCTCGGATGCCGTGTCGGTGGCGCGCCGTTCGGACCCGGATCGCGACGTGTTCCTGTGGCTGGCGGAAAACGGCTCGGGCCGTCTGCCGCTGCTGGCGCCGGGTGAGCTGATGCCGCGCACCGGCCCGTGGGAAGAGTTCTACACCTCCGGCGGCAGCGCCGGCGTCGAGCCCCCCGCCGCCGTGCTGCGCGCCTACGAGCTGCAGGACGCCATTGGCGGTCTGTTCGGCGCGGCGCAGCTGGAGGCATGGAACGAATACGTTGCCATCGTCACCGAAGAGTTCCCCAAGATCGGCATCGCGTTGCCCGCCGGCAACTACCGCGCGGTCCGCAACCGCCTGAAGAACGTGCCCGAGCCGCTGCTGGAAGGCTGGCTGTATCCGGGTATCGCACCGGCGAACTTCTCGACCTTCTACATCGAGGAGTAAGGGATTGCGCCGCGGCTGACGCCGCGTCGCGATGGCGGGGGGCTGCGCCCCCCGCACCCCCCGTTTCCCATGAGGCGGGCCGTCCGCACGGCACGCTGCGGCGTGCCGGGTCTGACGTTTGCGTGGGGGGCCAGCCCCCCACACCCCCCGGGGGTATTTCACCCAAGAAGAAGCAGCAGGGCTGTTGAGCTGACATGACCGCCTTCCTGATCCGCCGATTCGTGCTGCTGTTCTTCACCGTGATCGCCATCACGGTGGTGTCTTTCGTGATCATCACCCTGCCGCCCGGCGATTTTGTCGACCGCATCGCGCAGGAGGCCGAACAGAACGGCGATCCGCTGGAGCCCGCGCAGATCGTCGATCTGCGGCGGTTTTACGGGCTGGATGAAAGCCTGTGGGTCCAGTACCGCAAGTGGATGGAAGGCATGATCTTCCGCGGCGATTTCGGGTTTTCCTTTGGCTGGGACCTGCCTGTCGCCGAGGTGATCGGGCAGCGCGTGGGGCTGACGGCGCTGCTGTCGATCCTGACGCTTATGGTGATCTGGATCATCGCCATCCCGCTGGGGATCTATTCCGCCGTGAGGCAGTATTCGCTGGGCGATTACGTCTTTACCTTTCTTGGCTTCATCGGCCTTGCGATCCCGAACTTCCTGCTGGCGCTGGTGCTGCTTTACGTGTCGTTCAAGTATTTCGGCCAGTCCGTGGGCGGGCTGTTCAGCCCCGACTACGTCAACGCGCCGTGGAGCCTGGCGCGCGTGGGCGACCTGGTCTCGCATCTGTGGATCCCGCTCATCGTGCTGGGCACCGCCGGCACCGCCAGCGTGATCCGGACGATCCGCGCCAACCTGCTGGACGAGTTGCACAAGCCCTACGTGCTGACCGCCCGCGCCAAGGGGTTGCCGGAGCGGCGGCTGACGCTGAAATACCCGGTGCGCCATTCGCTGAACCCGTTCGTGTCGGGGCTGAACGACATCTTTGTCACCATCATCTCGGGCGAGACCATCGTGGCGGTGGTGCTGGGCCTGCAGACCGTGGGGCCGCTGCTGCTGACCGCGCTCAAGGCCGAGGACATGTACCTGGCCGCCACGCTGATCATGTTCCTGAGTTTCCTCGCCGTGCTGGGCACGCTCTTTTCCGACCTGCTCCTGATGGCGCTGGACCCGCGGTTGCGGCGGCAGGCGCAGAACCGGGAGATGCTGTAGATGCAGGCAGCGGTTTCCCATCGCGCGCTGATCTGGCGGCGGTTCCGGCGGCACCGGCTGGGCATGGCCGGGCTGGCGGTGACGGCGGCGATCTACCTGGTGGCGTTGTTCGTCGAGGTGATCGCGCCGCATGGCACGCGGGATTACACCGCGCGGGATGCGTTCCACCCGCCGCAGGCCATCCACTGGTTCCACGAGGGCCGCTTTGCCCCGCATGTGCTGGGGCACAGGGGGACGGTGGATTACAACACCGGCCTGCGCACCTTCACCCCGCAGCCCGACGACATCGTGCGCCTGGGACTTTGGGTCAAAGGCGACGACTACCGGCTCTGGGGGCTGATCCCGGGGGACCGGCACCTCTTCGGGCCGGTCGATCCGCGGGACCGGGTCTATTTCGCCGGGGCCGACCGGCTGGGGCGCGACGTATTCAGCCGGACGGTGTATGCCACCCGCGTGTCGATGACCATCGGGCTGGTGGGCGTGGCGCTGAGCCTGGTGCTGGGCCTGGTGATCGGCGGCGTGTCGGGCTATTTCGGCGGCTGGATCGACGTGGGCATCCAGCGGCTGATCGAGTTCCTGCAATCGCTGCCGGCGATCCCGCTCTGGATCGGGCTGGCCGCCGCGATCCCGGCGACCGCGCCGCCCTTGCGGACCTATTTCTGGATCACGGTGATCCTGTCGATCCTGGGCTGGACCGGGCTGGCGCGGATCGTGCGGGGCAAGTTCATGGCGCTGAAGGGCGAGGATTTCATCGCCGCCGCGCGGCTCGATGGCAACGGGCCGGTGCGCATCATCCTGCGTCACATGGCACCCAACTTCCTCAGTCACATCATCGCCGTGGTCACGCTGGCCATACCCGGCATGATCATCGCCGAAACCTCGCTGTCCTTCCTGGGCATCGGGTTGCGCCAGCCGGTGGTCAGCTGGGGCGTGCTGCTGCAGGAGGCGCAGAACATCCGCTCCATCGCCACCGCGCCCTGGCTCTTCCTGCCTGGCGCAGGGGTGGTGATCGCGGTGCTGGCGCTCAACTTTCTTGGAGACGGCCTGCGTGACGCGGCCGATCCGCATGGCTGAGCCGCTGCTCTCTCTCGATGCGCTGAGCGTCGGCTTTCCCGGCGTCATGGCGCTGCGGGACGTGTCCTTCGACATCCCCCGCGGCAAGACCGTGGCGCTGGTGGGGGAATCGGGCTGCGGCAAGTCGCTGACGGCGCGCAGCCTGTTGCGCATCCTGCCGCAGGAGGCGCGGATCACCGGCGGGGCGATGCGGCTGGGCGCGCTCGACATCGCCGCGCTGCCGGAGCGCGACCCGCGGCTGGCGCGGATCCGGGGCGGGGCGATCGGGATGATCTACCAGGAGCCGATGACCGCGTTGTCGGGGTTCTACACCATCGGCAACCAGATCGAAGAGACAGTGATCCAGCACGGTGCCTCGCGGACAGAGGCGCGGGCCCGCGCGTTGGAGATGCTGCGTGCGGTGGGCATGCCCGATCCCGAACGCCGCATCGACGCCTACAGTTTCGAGCTGTCCGGCGGGCAGCGACAGCGGGCGATGATCGCCATGGCGCTGTCCACCGCGCCGCAGCTGCTGATCGCGGACGAGCCGACGACGGCGCTGGACGTGACCACGCAGGCGGTGATCCTCGATCTGCTGCGCCGGTTGCAGGCCGAACGCGGCATGTCGATGCTGTTCATCACCCATGATCTGGGCGTTGTCGCCCAGATCGCCGACGAGGCGGTGGTGATGTATCTGGGCGAGGTGGTGGAGAAAGGCCCGGTGCGCGACATCCTGCGCAACCCGCAGCACCCGTACACGCAGGCGCTGATCGCCTCGGTGCCCGACGGGCGGCACGGGCGGCTGGCGGCCATTGGCGGCACGGTGCCGCGTCTGGACGAACGGCCCGAAGGCTGCGCCTTTGCCCCGCGCTGCGCCTCGGCCGTGGCGCTGTGCCGGGTCGGGCGGGTGCCGCTGGCACAAACGCCTGCGGGCACGCAGGCGCGGTGCCTCGCCTATCCCGACGGGATGGTAATGCTGCGCGCGCCGGAGCGCGGCCCGGACAGGGGGCAAACGAGGCCAGGGGGCGATCCCGTTCTGTCGGTGCGCGGCCTGTCCAAGAGTTTCCGCAGTGCGCGCGGGATGTTCGCCCGGCCCCGGTTCGCGCACGCCGTGGCGGATGTCGATCTCGACCTGCGCGCGGGCGAGACATTGGCGCTGGTGGGCGAATCCGGCTGCGGCAAGACCACGCTGGGCCGGGCGATCCTTGGTCTGCACGCGCCAAGCGCCGGCTCCGTCACCCTGCGGCTGGATGGCGAGGTGGAGCTGACCACGCTGGACCCTGCCGGCATGCGGCAGGTCTGGCGCGACCTGCGCATGGTGTTCCAGGACCCGGTCTCGAGCCTCAACGCGCGGATGACGGTCTTTGACATCGTGGCCGATCCGCTGCGCCGCTCTGGCGCACGGGACGTGACGGCCAGGGTCTATGACGCGCTGGCGCATGTCGGGCTCGACCCGGAGCTGGCCAATCGCTATCCGCACGCCTTCTCGGGCGGTCAGCGCCAGCGTATCGGCATCGCCCGCGCGCTGGTGACAGAGCCGCGGATCGTGGTGCTGGACGAGCCGGTCTCGGCGCTGGATGTGAGCGTGCAGGCGCAGGTGCTGAACCTGCTGGGCGATCTGCAGGCGCGGCTGGGGCTGGCCTATCTGTTCATCTCGCACGATCTGAACGTCGTCGCCTCGGTGGCACACCGGGTGGCGGTGATGTATGCGGGCCGGATCGTCGAAGAGGCCCCGGCGGACACGCTTTTTGGCGCGCCGCGCCATCCCTATACGCGGGCGCTTCTGTCGGCGCGGCTGTCGATTGATCCCGACGCACCGCGCGCGCCCCTGCCGCCGGCGGGGGGCGCGCCGGACCCGGCGGACCTGCCGCAAGGCTGTGCCTTTGCGCCGCGCTGCCCGCTGGCGGATGCGGGCTGCGCCACGCGGCCCGGCCTGCAAGGCGGCGCGCATCGCGTCGCCTGCCACAAGACGGAGAGCCTCCATGCGTCTGCATCCTGACAGTCTGCCCGTGCGCGACGGGCAGACCCACACTCTGGCCCTGAGCGTGTCGCCGACGGATATCGCCGCCAGTGCCTACCTCTACGTGCCGCTGGAAGTGGCCGAGGGGATCACGCGGCTGGACGTGACGCTGGACTATGCCAGGGCCGAGGATTGCCTGGTGGACATTGGTCTCTTTGACACCGACGCCGCACCGTTCCCGGCCCGAGAGGGCTTTCGCGGATGGTCCGGCGGCGCGCGGTCCGAGATCTTTGTCGCGCGCGACAGCGCCACGCCGGGCTATGTACCGGGCGAGATCCCGGCGGGGCGCTGGCTGTTGATCCTCGGCCTCGTGCGCCTGCCAGAAGGATCTACGGAATTGCGTCTGACCGCGAGGGGAGACGCCGCCCCGCGCCCGCGGGTGACGTGGACCGAGCCGGAGCCGCCCGTGCGGCCCGGCGCAGGCTGGTATCGCGGGGATTGCCAGTGCCATACCTTCCATTCCGACGCAAGAGGCAGCCCTGAAACGCTGCACGCGCAGGCCACCCGGGCAGGGCTCGATTTCCTGTTCGTGACCGATCACAACACCTGCAGCGGCTGGCCCGCCTATTTCGCGCAGGCGTCCTCGGCCGATCTGCTGTTCCTGCCGGGGATAGAGATCACCGTCCCGGGCGGGCATGGCAACGCCCTTGGCGTCGACCGCTGGGTGGATTTCCGCATGGAGCGGCCGGACGATCCGCAATTGATGGTGGAGGAGGTGCGCGCTGCAGGCGGGCTCTTTTCCATCAACCACGACAAGCCCGACATCCCCTGGCGGCTGGCCGAGCCCCGGATCGACTGCATGGAGGTCTGGCAAAGCCATTGGCTGGCGCAGAACCATATCAGCCGCGCGCGCTATGATGCGCGGCTGGCGCGCGGGCGGCGGATCACGGCGATCGGCGGCAGCGACTGGCACCAGCCCGGAGAGGTGTCGGACAGCCGCTTTGCGCTGGGCACGCCCACCACGGTGCTGCATTGCACCGAACTGAGCCAGCCTGCGGTGATGGACGCGCTGCGTGCGGGGCTCGGGTATGTCACCGAGGGGCCGACGGGGCCGCATCTGGAAACGCGGGTGGACGGCGTTGCCATGGGCGGCGTGCTGCCGGTCAGCCAGGGCTGCGTGCTGGAGGCCCGCACCACGGGGGCGTCGGGCGACGCGCTGGTGGTGATCGCGGACGGTGAGGAGATCGCGCGGCACCTCCTCCCCGAAGACGGTCTGGTGCGCGTGCCGCTGCCTGCGGGACTGCGCTATGTCCGGGCCGAGATCGAAGCCCAAGCCAGCCGTCCGCGTCTTGTCGCGGCATTCCTGGACGCATACGCCCGGCGCACGCGCCCCCGCACGCTGGACGACCTGACCGACGATGGCCGCCCGATCCTGCGCGCCCTTGGCAACCCCCATTATTTTGGAGACTGGACATGACGGAAATCTGTTTCGAAGGTGTGCTTGGCATCGAGGACATGTCGCGCCACGTGCCGCTGGCCTTTCATGTCCCCGAGGGTACGCGCACCCTGCGCATCGCGTTCGAGCATGATCCGCACCACCCGGGCATCGGCCCGCTGCCGCACCAGCTGTCGATCTCGGTCTACGGGCCGGACGGCGCACGGGGCACGCGGCACAACAATGCCGACCAAAGCCCTGTGATCTCGGAACGCTGGGCCAGCCCCGGCTACACCGCCGGACCGATCGAGCCGGGTGAATGGGTGGTGGAGATCGACACGGCGCGGATCCTCGCGCCGGGAAAGGTGTCCTATACACTGACGGTGGCCACGGACGCCGCGTCGACCGAAGGCCCGGCCTTTCCGGACGCCGCGCCGGTGGCCTCGCGCGGGCCGGGCTGGTATCGCGGCGACCTGCACGGGCATTCGCACCATTCCGACGGCAAATGGCCGGTGGCGGATTTCATCGCCCATGCGCGCAACCGCGGGTTGGATTTCGTCACGCTGAGCGATCACAACACCGTTTCGGGCCTGCCCGAGGCGCTGTCGCTGGCCGGGGACGATCTGCTGGTGATGCGGGGCGTGGAACTGACCACGTTCAACGGCCATTGCCTGGCGCTGGGCACCGGGGCGTGGGTCGACTGGCGCATCAAGGATGGCCAGTCCATGGCGGAACGGGCCGAGGCGATCATGGGGGCCGGCCTGACCTATGTGATCGCCCATCCCATGAGCCTTGGGCATCCGTGGTGCACCGGCTGCCACTGGGCCTATGCCGACGTGTTCCCGGGGCCCGCGCGGCTGTGCGAGATCTGGAATTCGGCCTGGGACGGCCACAAGAACGAACTGGGGCTGAAGCTGTTCCGCAGCTGGCTGGACAAGGGCTTTCGCATGCGGGCCACCGCCGGAACCGACATTCACGGACCCACCGGACGCGAGGTGCGGGTGGGGTACAACCGGGTCCGGGCCGAGGCGCTGCGCGAGGATGCGATCCTGGCCGGGCTGCGGGCCGGGCACAACGTGCTGAGCGCCGGGCCGGTGCTGGAGATGGTGGCGGTCTCGGGCGGGACCGAGGCGCAGGTGGGGGACCTGCTGGAACGCGACAGCGCGGACCTGTACCTGCGATGGGCCGACGCCCCCGAGGGCGCGCAGATGCGGCTGGTCACCGGGGCGGGTGTTGCCGCGGACTGGGCAGCCGAGGGGCAGGGCACGCGGACTGTGCCGATGCAGGGCATGCCAAGCGGGGCCTGGGTCATGGCCGAAATGCGCTGCGCCGCGGGGGACATGCTGGCAGTGACAAATCCGGTCTTCTTTCCCGGCGACTGGCGCTGAGCCCTCGTCGGGCCTGACGGCCCGCCTCGGAGGGGCCGCGTTCAGCAAGCGCTAGTCTGGTGGCAACCGCAAGCGGATCGGACCGCGGGCCGTCACCGGGTCGACCGGTGTGCCACGCTGCGTGGCCTGCAAGGGCAGGGCCGCGGCGCAGGCGCGTATGCGCGGCATCAGGGAGCGCCACTCCGCCGACAGCCGGCGCGCCGCCTCGGACGGGCAGAACGATCCTGCCGGCCCGCGCTCTTGCGCAAGGGACATCAGCGCGCTGCGGATATCGTCATCGCTGACCATGCCGGACGATAGAATGCCCCGGTGAAAAGAAAAACCGCCCGCGCTGTCTGCGCGGGCGGTTCGTGTCGTGCGGTGATCCCGGATCAGAAGATGAAGTCGTCCGCCGTCACGTCGGTGGCCGAGGTGTTCAGCAGGATCAGGCCCTGGCCGCCATTGAAGACAACCGCGTGGCCATTCTTTTCGACGATCACCAGGTCGTCGAACCCGGTCACGCCCTGGGCGTGGATCAGGTCGGTGCCGTCCTCGAAGTCGAGGATGGCGTCGACACCGTTGCTGCCGGCATAGTCGAATTCGAACACATCCGCGCCGTTTCCGCCGAGGATGCGGTCGTTGTCGGCGCCGCCTGCGATGGTGTCGTTGCCTTCGCCGCCCAGGATCATGTCGCGGCCTGCGTCGCCGTGCAGGACGTCGTCACCGACGCCGCCGACCACGGTGTCGGCCCCGGTCCCGCCCATGACGGTGTCGTTGCCCGAGCCGCCGCCCAGCAGGTCGTTGCCGGCGCCGCCCTCCACGAGATCGTTGCCGATCTCGCCAAAGGCGGTGTCGTTGCCGGTGCCGGCCAGCAGGTGATCGTTGCCGATCCCGCCGCGCTGGAGGTCATCGCCGCCATTGCCGTGCAGGGTGTCGTCGCCTGCGCGGCCTGCCATCAGGTCATCGCCATTGCCGCCCGCCGAAACATCGCTGAACACGCGCCCGGCGTTCACGACCGGCGTGCTCGACAGCAGGTCGTACACCACCGCGGTGCCCGACACTTCGTAGGCCACGGCGATTTGCGGCCCGCCCGAGGTGCTGTCCTCGGCCGCGACGAACTCGATCGTCTCGGGGCTCACATTGCCGTTCACTTCGCCGCCGATATAGCTGTCGTAGGTCGAATTCGCCGGATCGGTGATGTTGTACACCATGATCCCGTTGTCGCGCTCGAGGCCGATGAAGGCGAACATCTCGCCGTTCACTTCGCCCACCGCGATGGCTTCGGGCTCCACACCCTTGTCATCGGAGCGGTTGTCGGCCTCGCCGCCCTGGCCGTTGAAGACCTCGGGGCGGATTTCCGCGACCAGCTGCGAGAATTCCGAGCCGCTTTCGAAGACGACGTTGCCCGCTACGTCATAGATGGTGAACGAGCGCGCCCCGTAGTGGAACAGCTGGTCGTAGTCGCCGTCGCCATCGGTATCGCCCAGGTCCGACCGGATGTTCAGGCGGCCCAGCACGTCGTCCTGCAGAAGCTGCGCGGCATTCGGGAAGGCGGTCGGGTCCAGATCGGCCACCGTCAGATCACCGATGCGGATTTCGGTGTCGTCCCGGGCATCGCCTTCGTTGGCGGTCAGGATGTAGGTCATCCCGCCCATTTCGAACGAAGTGATGGCGTCGGGCTGACGCATCCCGAAGAGGTTGTCGTAGTTCTGGAGATTGATGGCGTTGTCGCGGTTCGAGGCGTCGATCTCGAAGCCCGGCTGCGACCGGTCCACCACACCGAAGCTGCGGATGTCGGTGATGGTGCCGGTGGTCAGGTCGACAACCGCGTAGGCATTGGCCTCCTGCAGCGACACCCAGGCGGTTTGACCGTCCGGCATCACGGCGATGTATTCCGGCTCCAGATCCTCCGAGACCGGGACGCCCGGCTCCAGCAGGACACCGGCGGCGCTGAGCGCGGCTTCCTGGCCGTTGAAGGCCGAGAAATCCGCGGTCATGACGGTGGCCGCGGCCACACCGGACGACAGGTCGATGATCGAGATGGAGCCTTCGGGGTTGGTGCCGCCGGTCGGCTCGCCTTCGTTGGCGACGAGGACCTTCATGCCGTCGGGCGTGAAGGTGACCATGTCGGGCAGGTTGCCCACTTCGACTTCGGCCAGCAGGGTGCCCTGCAGGTCGAAGAAGCCAACCACGCCGTTCATCGCGTCGCCGTTGCTGTCTTCGCGGCTGATCGCGGCGGCGATCAGGCCGTCATTGACCGCGACCGACTGCACGCCGTCGAAATCGGCGATGACGGCACCCAGGTCGATGCTGCGCACCAGGGTACCAGTGGCGATGTCGAAGACGTCGATCGCGTCGGCATCGCCATTGGTGACAAAGGCCTGGCCATTTTCTGTCACGATGACTTCGGTCGCGCCTTCGTTGCCGCTGGTCGCCAGTTGCGAGGCAATGGAGACGTCCAGCGCGCTGTCACCTTCGTCCAGCAGGATGCGGTCGATCCCGCCATTGAGCGCCAGCTGCACGATGCGGGCATCGTTGAAGACGGTGGTTTCGGCCGCGGCGAACGGGTCGCCGCCCTCGGGGTGGTTGGCGGCCATGAAGTTGCCCAGCGCTTCCTGCTCTTCCAGGATGTTGGCGGCGCTGCCGTCCGGCGTGGTGTTGCCGTCCTGCGTGACGTACTGGATGTCGGTCGCCAGTTCCTGGAACGGATAGCCGTCACCGTTGTTTTCCACCAGGAAGTCCAGCGTGACCATGCGGATCGACGCCGGGGCGGCATCGGTCAGCGCGCCGTTCTCGACGATGACGATGTCCTCGCCGGTCACCGGATCGACGATGGCCACGGTCTGGATGCGGTTGCCCGCGACCGCCACCTGCGGCATGCCGGTGTTGGGATCGACGATGTAGTCGCCATTGGCGTCCACGGCCAGCTGCTGCGCTGTGCCTTCTTCGTCGAACGAGAAGCGGAAGCCGCCGATCTGCGGGAAGCGCCCCGGGGTGCGGCCCGCATCGGTGTCGGTGTCGGCCACCGCGTGCTCGAGCAGCATCAGGAAACCTTCGGCGGTCAGCGTCACCAGCGTCAGGTCGTTGTTGAAGCGCAGCGCGTTCTGCAGGTCGAGCTGCGAGACCAAGCCGTCGCCGCCATTCTCGTTGCCGTTGATGTCGATCTCGCCGATGGCCGCGCGGATGCCGCCGCCGTTCTTGAACGACACCGTGACCGTTGCGTCGGCGGCCTGGGCGGCTGCCAGGTTCGCGTCGGCCGACAGGTTGCCGAGATTGGTTTCCTCGGTCCGCACGGCACCGCGGCGGCCTTCGAGGAACACGTCGTTTTCGCCGAAGATCACGGCGTCTGCCGCGGCCACGATGCCGCTGACCGCTTCAGTCAGGTCACCGACGATGTCGGCGCTGGTCGACAGCGCCAGACCGGCCTCGACCGAGGGGGTCACGTCGCCCAGACCGGCGGCATCCGGCATCTGGCCGCGCAGTTCGCCGCCGGGGTTCGTGGTGGTGTGCAGGTTGACGTAGAAGTTGCCCGCGTTGAACTCGGCCAGCTGGGCCGCGTCCAGAATGAAGCGGCCGAAGAAGCTGCCCGACCCGTCGGCATTGTCCTCGAACGGGATCGGGAAGACCACGCCGCCGTTGACGCCCGCCGCGGCGTTGTGGATGTGCAGGCCGGTGATGTCCGAGGTCAGGTTCTCGTAGCTGCCTTCCAGCACCAGGACATTGCCTTCGAGATAGACGTCGAAGGACGCGGTCGAGGCGGTGTCGGGCACGTTGGCCACTTCCTGCGCTTCGGACATCTCGACGCTCTGGGCACCCAGGATGACCTGCTGTGCCAGAACGGAGGTCAGGCCGGCATCGTTGGTGGCAAAGGCACCCGAGACGTTTTCGTCGATCGAGGTGGGGATCAGCACGCCGTTGTCGTCGAAGTCGACGACCAGGCGGCCGACATAGGAGTATTCCCCGTCGGTCGACACGATGGCCACCGGGTTGCCGTCGCCATCGGTGGTCAGGAACGGATAGGTCTCGTCAGCGGTGTCACCGTCGTTCAGGGCGTCGGTGGCGTCGGCCTGCAGCGTGTTCGAGCCGCCGGCGATGATGATGTCGACACCGGTCAGCAGCCCGGCCAGTTCCTTTTCCAGGTCGATCTGCTGCAGGTGCGAGGTGACGATGATCTTGTTCACGCCCTGCGCGATCAGCGCGTCGATCTGCGGCTGGATCACGGCGGCCAGCGCGGCCATGTTGTTGGCATTGCCGGTGGTCTCGTCCACACCGCCCACCGACGAGATGGTTTCGATCAGCTGGGTGGTTGCGCCCACGATGCCGATCATCTCGCCGTTCACGTCGACCGTGGTGGCCGGGGCGATGGACGGGCCGATATTGCCGGCAGCCAGGTCGGCCAGCGATTCGTCATAGGATGCCGAGTCGAGGATCTGGTTGGTGAACAGGCCCGACAGCGCGCCGTCGCCCGAGAAGTCCAGGTTCGACGACAGGTAGGGGAAGAAGCTGCCGGTCCAAGCGATCAGGCCTTCGTCATCTTCGCCGCCGATGATCTCGGCAAAGGCGTTGGTGCCGTTGTCGAATTCGTGGTTGCCCACGGCCGAAGCGTCGAACCCGATGATGTTCATGATCGAGATGTCGATGCGCCCGCCGCCGCGGCCCAGGTCGAGCAGCGCCGTGACGGTGGCTTCGTCCAGACCTTCGATCTCGGTGAAGTAGCGGACATAGCCATCGGTCAGGGTGCCGCCCATGGAAAAGTCAGCTGCCGTGTCGAAGAACGGACCGGGGATGTAGTTGTCGCCGGCCGAGACCACCAACGTGTTGGCGAAGTCGTCTTCGAGGGCGTCGACGATGGCGGCAAAGTTCGGTGCGCTGTCAAGCGCGTCGATCCCGCCTTCCAGGTCGTTGGCGTGGAGCAGCTGAAGCGTATACATGGAGAACCCCTGTCTACCGTGGGATGGGAATTGGATGACCCCCCGCGTAGCCAGCGGATGTGACCGTTTGACAACGGCTTTCCAAAGCTTTTGTGACGCTCTCGCCGGTCATGCGCTGCATGTCACGGGCAGGCGGAAACCTTTGGATAAAGAACGTCTTGTGCGCGTTTTCCCCTTGCGCCTCGCGTGTTATTCCGGGCCGTAGCGGCGGCGTTCGACGGTGACGGCCCCCGCCGCGTCCGAGCGAAGGATGAACAGGTCGCCATAGTCCAGCGGGGCCGGACCGGACAGGCGCAGATCCTCCCAGATCGTGGCGATGTTGCCCTTGTTGCCGATCCAGATCACGGTGCGCCCGGCACCTTCGCGAACCAGCGCGGCGGTGGGGGCCTCTTGCGGTCGGCGCTCCACCGGCAAGCCGCGGGCCGCCGAAAGCGGGGCGGCGGTGTCGAGATTGCGCTGGATGCCGGGGCTGTAGATCGCCGCGATGTCGAACCCTTCGACCGCCTGCACGAGGTCCCGGGCGCGCTGGCGTCCGGTGGCGCTGAGGTCTTCGCCGTCCCGATCGGCATGGCGGGTGACGATCAGGGTGGAATTCGGGGCCAGCGCCAGCGCGCCTGGCGCAACGGCGCACGCGGCAAGGGACAGCGGGACGAGGGTGAGAAAGTGGCGGCGGTGCATGTGGTCTCTCCGTGGCGGCATCGGGGACCAGCCTAGACGGCAGGGTTCGGGCCGGCAATTCTGCTGTGTCGGGGGGACGATGACGGTATGCACGCATAGGCGGCAGTTCGACGCCACGTCACGCGCTTAAGGGCGTCGCTTTTGGCGTCTCTGATGTCGTTCATGGCCCTCAAAGCGCTTTGAGGTCCTCTAGATATTGGCGCGTGTCAAGTTTGACCAAACGGTCAGAATTTTCGGTGCAAGGCACCGCCCCCTCAAACCCACAGGTGCGTCATGGCGATGACAGAGTGCAATTCGAGACTCGCGGAGATGCTCGCCGACATTCCGGTCGGCGAGCGGCTGGAGGCGATCCGCAACATGGTGATGCCAGAGATCGAGACCATCGGCTACGAACTGGCCCCCGAACTTAACGCCCGCACCGTCGCGTCGATCTTTATCATGGCGTGCGAGGTGGATGCCTATTTTCGCCGCATCCAGGCGGCGGTGACAACGGAGTTGCGTGCCTGAGGCAGCGGCCCCGAAGGCCGCTTCCCCTTCTGGACATGAGGGGAAGCGGCGGGGAGTGCGTGTCTCAGCCCAGCGCGTCGTTGCAGCGCTTGCAGGTGCCGGGGTGGCTGTGCTGGCCGACATCGGGCAGGATCTTCCAGCAGCGCTGGCATTTCTGCCCCTCCGCCTTTTCAAAGACCACGCCCACGCCTTCCACCTCGGGCATGCGGAAGGCCTCGGCCGGCAGCGGATCGGCGGTCAGGACGATGTCGGAGGTGATGCAGATATCCTCGAAGGCCACGGTTTTCAGCGCCGCCAGCATCTCTGCGTCGCGCACATGCACCACCGGGGCCGCCTCCAGCGAGGCCCCGATGACCTTGTCGCTGCGCTGCACCTCCAGCGCGGCGGTCACCGCGCGGCGCGCGCGGCGCACCATCCGCCATTTTGCCGCCAGCGGTTCGTCAAGCCAGTCCTTGGGCGTCTCCGGGATGTCCTGCAGGTGGACCGACCCGTCATCCCCGGGGAAGCGCGACAGCCAGACATCCTCCATCGTGAACACCAGGATCGGCGCAAGCCAGGTGGTCAGGCGGTAGAACAGCAGGTCCATCACGCTGCGCGCGGCGCGGCGGCGCGGCGTGTCGCCGTCGCAGTAAAGCGCGTCCTTGCGGATGTCGAAATAGAACGCCGACAGGTCGGTGGTGCAGAAGTTGAACAGCTGCTGGAACACGCCCTGGAAGTCGTACTCGGCATAGCCCTTGCGCACCACGTGGTCCAGCTCGGCCAGGCGGTGCAGCATGTAGCGTTCCAGTTCCGGCATTTCGGCCGGGGCCACACGCTGGCTTTCGTCAAAGGCCGACAGCGCGCCCAGCATGTACCGCATGGTGTTGCGCAGGCGGCGATAGCTGTCGGCGGTGTTCTTCAGGATCTCCGGCCCGATGCGCAGGTCGGCGGTGTAATCCGCCTGCGCCACCCAGAGCCGCAGGATGTCCGCGCCGTATTGCTTGACCACCTCTTCGGGCGCCACGGTATTGCCAAGCGATTTGGACATCTTGTTGCCCTTTTCGTCCAGCGTGAATCCGTGGGTCAGCACGCCGCGATAGGGCGCGCGGCCGATGGTGCCGCAGGCCTGCAGCATCGAGGAATGGAACCAGCCGCGATGCTGGTCGGTGCCTTCGAGGTAGAGATCCGCAATGCCATCCTCGGACCCGTCCTCGCGGTCGCGCAGGACAAAGGCATGGGTGGAGCCTGAGTCGAACCAGACGTCGAGGATGTCAAAGACCTGATCCCATTCCTCCGGATCGTATTCGTTGCCCAGGAACCGCGCCTTGGCGCCGGGCTGGTACCAGGCGTCGGCCCCCTCTTCTTCAAAGGCCTGCAGGATGCGGGCATTGACCGCCGGATCGCGCAGCAGGAAATCCGGATCGGTGGGCAGCGCGCCCTTTTTGGTGAAGCAGGTCAGCGGCACGCCCCAGGCGCGCTGGCGCGACAGCACCCAGTCGGGCCGCGCCTCGATCATGGAATACAACCGGTTGCGCCCGGTCTGCGGCGTCCATTTCACCAGCTGGTCGATGGAGTTGAGCGCCCGCTGCCGGATCGTTTCGCCATGGGTGTCCTGCCCGTCGCCGACGGGACGGTCGATGGCGGCGAACCATTGCGGCGTGTTGCGGTAGATCACTGGGGCCTTGGAGCGCCAGGAATGCGGATAGCTGTGGGTCATCCGCCCGCGCGCCAGAAGGCCCTGCGCTTCGACCAGCCTGTCGATGACGGCGGTATTGGCCTTGCCTTCCTTGCCCTTGTGATCTAACACCTTTAGCCCGGCAAACAGCGGCACATGGGGCAGGAACTCCGATTCCTCGCCCACGTTATGCGTCATCCGGTCCATCCAGTTGCGCGCGACAAACGCCTCGTAGTCTTCCTGACCATGGCTGGGCGCTGTATGCACAAAGCCGGTGCCCGCGTCGTCGGTGACATGATCGCCGTCGATCATGGGCACGTCATAGTCCCAGAACCCGTCCGCGCCGTCGACGCCGCGGAACGGGTGGGCCAGCGTCAGTGCGCCCAGCTCGTCCGCGGTCACATCGCGCAGGCGGCGGTACATGCCGTCCTCCAACCGCGCCTTCGTCAGAACATCGCCGGCCAGCTTGTCGGCCAGAACGTAACGGTCGCCGATCCGCGCCCAGCATTCCTCGGGCCGGCCGGTGACCTCGTAAAGCCCGTAGGAGATGTCGGGATTGTAGGCCACCGCCTTGTTCGACGGGATGGTCCAGGGTGTGGTGGTCCAGATCACCACCTTGCAGCCGTCCAGATCGCCGGTGCCGTTTTGCGCCTGGAACATCACCCAGATCGTGTGGCTCTTGTGGTCGTGATACTCCACCTCGGCCTCGGCCAGCGCGGTTTTCTCGACCGGCGACCACATCACGGGTTTGGAGCCCCGGTAGAGCACGCCCGACATCAGGAACTTCTGGAACTCTTCCGCGATGATCCGCTCGGCGCGGTAGTCCATCGTCAGATACGGTTTCTCCCAGGTGCCGGTGATGCCCAGGCGCTTGAACTCGCCGCGCTGGATGTCGATCCAGCCCTCGGCGAATTCGCGGCATTCGCGGCGGAACTCCACCACGTCCACCTCGTCCTTGTTGCGGCCCTTCTCGCGATACTTCTGCTCGATCTTCCATTCGATGGGCAGACCGTGGCAGTCCCAGCCGGGGATGTAACGCGCATCGCGGCCCATCATCTGCTGCGAGCGCACCACCATGTCCTTGAGCACCTTGTTCAGCGCGTGGCCGATATGCAGGTTGCCATTGGCATAGGGCGGGCCGTCATGCAGGGTGAAGGGCGGGCGCTTTTCCGCCGCGCTTGCGGCCTTCTCGCGCAGGCGGTCGTAGATGCCGATCCGCTCCCAGCGGTCGAGCCATTCCGGCTCGCGCTTGGGCAGACCCGCGCGCATGGGGAAATCGGTTTGCGGCAGGGACAGGGTGTCCTTGTAGTCGAACTGTTCAGGCGTGTCGGCGCACATGGTTTGCGTCCTCGGGCAGTCGTCTTTTGTATCTGGGGGTGAGGGCGGCGCCGGAGTCCATGCGCCTTGTCCCGGCGGCTCTGCTCAGAGCGCCGGGCATGTAATTCGAATGATGAAGGCGAAATATCCCATCATGGGGGCGTTATAGGCGGCAGGGTCGGGCGCGTCCAGAGGCCCCGGTCAGGGCCAGGCGGGCCGGGCCAGCATGAGCCAAAGGATCGCCGCCACGGCGCAGAAGGCGGGGATGCCGCAGGCGAACCAGATGCGGAACAGGGTGAAATAACGCGGCGGCAGGGCGTGTCCGTTGCGCACCGCGTCGCGGGCCAGGTCACGCAGGCGGATCTGGATCCACACCACCGGCAACCAGAACAGACCGGTAAGCCCGTACAGCACCAACGCGGCCAGAAGCCACGGTTCCGTCAGTGGCCAGCCCAGAGCGCGGGCCAGAAGGTAGCCCGTCACCGGCTGGGCCAGCACGGCAGTGGCGGTGAACAGCGTGTCGGCCAGCACCACGGTGGCGGCGGTATGGGCGATCAGGCGCGGGTCGCGGGTCAGATGGGCCATCAGCATGAAGAACGCGATGCCGGCCCCGGTGCCGAACAGCACCGCCGCGCCGATCACGTGCAGCCAGCGCAACAGCAGTACCGGGTCCATCAGCGCGGTTCCAGCAGGCTGTGGGTGACCTGCGCCAGCATCAGTCCGGGCAGCACCTTGACCAGCGGCCCCAGCGGATCGGCCCAGAGCCACGGCGTGACCAGCGTGGCCGCGGCCAGGTAGACCAGCGAGACGGCGCACATGCCCAGACAGGCCGCCCGGGCCCAGGGCCGCCAGAGCAGCGCCGCGGCCAGCGCCAGGTCGACCAGCGCCCAGCCCTGCACCGACAGGCGGGCCAGCGGTTCGGGCCAGCCCGCTCCGGTCAGATGCGCGGCGGCGGCGGGCAGGTGCAGCAGGCCGATCAGGCCCGACAGCGCCCAGAACAGCACCAGCACCGCCACCGCCAGCGGCATGAGCAGAAGTGCGCGGGCCTGCAGCCGGTGTTCCGCGCCGAACCCGGCCTCTGCCAGCGTCTGCGCCAATGGCGTCACGCGGCCGCCCTGCGCGCGCCACGGGGCGGGATCGCCGGTGATGCCGTCCTCCAGCACCCGCAGCGCCGTGCTTCGCAGCGGGCTGCGCCAGCCCAGCCGTCCCAGCACGTCGGCACCCGCCGCCACCAGCGGCAGAACGGGGCGCGGCAGCACCAGTTCGGCCCGCGCGGGGGCAAAGCCCAGCGCCGCGCGATGCGCGGCGACGATGCCGCGCAGGTCATGGGGCTCGTCCGAGACGAGGTCACAGACGGTTCCCCGCGGCAGCCTGTCCCCGGCGGCCATGCACACCGCCCCGGCCAGGTCGCTCAGCCCGACGGTGCGGATCGGCGTGTCGGGCAGGGCCAGTGGCTGGATCAGCGGCACTGCGGCCAGCAGGCGCAGAAGCGCGCTGCCACCATAAGCCTGCTGTGCCAGCACCAGCCCCGGGCGCAGGATCACCACATCCGCTCCGGAGGCCAGCAGCGCGGCATCGCCCTGCGCCTTGCTGCGCAGGAAGGCGGTGGAGGCATCGGGATGCACCCCGGCGGCCGAGATCTGCACCACGCGCACGCCGTGTGCCGCGGCGGCCTGGACCAGGGCGGCGATGGCGGTGACATGCACCGCCTCCAGATCGTCGCGCGGGCCGTCCTGCAGCGCCCCGGCGCAGTTCACCACGACATCGAAGGACGCAAGGCAGGCCCAGTCGCCCGGCGACGTCATCCGCGCCAGATCGCAGTGCAGGAACCGCCGCCCCGGCAGCACCCGCGCGGCAGATGCTGCATCGCGCCCGGCCACCGTCACGGCATGGCCCGCGGCTTCGAGCGCACGCACCACGCCGGCCCCGATCAGCCCGTAGCCGCCGGGCACCAGTACCCGGCGGGCCGTCTGGGGAGGCAACAAGGGGTTCATGCCCTCTTGTTGCCGAGCCTGCGGGGCCTGTCCAGCCTTCCGGCAGAGACACTGCGCCGCGTGGACCTGCGGCCGGTCCCGGGGTTTTCTGGTCCCGTTCCGTTGCGTGCAATGCCATCGGCGCGGACAGACCGGGATCGGCAGGGGGAGGGGCCATGCCGCTGGATATCTTGATTGCCGGGGCCGGGATCGGCGGCTTGGCCGCTGCTGCCGCGCTGGCGCAAAGCGGCCATCGCGTGCGGGTGTTCGACCAGTTCGACGCGCCCGCGCCGGTGGGCTCGGGTCTGGTGATCCAGCCGGTGGGGCTGGACGTGCTCGACCGGCTGGGGGCGGCGCAGGCGGCACTGGCCCATGGCAACCGCATCCACCGGATGATGGGCCGCGAGGCGGCCAGCGGGCGGCGCGTGCTGGATGTCAGCTATGACGGGCCGGGCGATCCGCGCTTTGGCCTTGCCATTCATCGCGCCGCACTGTTTCAGGCGCTGTTCGACGCGGCAGAGGCGGCCGGCGCGCAGATCGTGCCGGGCCATCGCGTCACTACCCATGCGCAGGGGCGGCTGGACTTTGCCCATGGCGCGGCCGCCTCGGGGGACCTGATCGTCGACGCGCTGGGCGCGTCCTCCTGCCTGTCGCCGCTGCAGGCGCAGCCGCTGGGCTATGGCGCGCTATGGGCGACGGTGGACTGGGTGCCCGAGGCGGGGCTGCCCGAGAACGAACTGCGCCAGGTCTATCGCCGCGCCTCGCGCATGCTGGGGGTGCTGCCGGTGGGGCGGCTGCCGGGGGACGCCGCGCGCAAGGCGGCGGTCTTCTGGTCGCTGCCCGCAGACGGCCATGCCGCCTGGCAGGCCCGGGGTCTGGCGGCCTGGCGCGACGAGGCGGTGACGCTCTGGCCCGCGCTTGCGCCCATTGCCGAGCAGATCACCGCGCCGGACCAGATGACCATGGCGCGCTATTCCCACGGCACGCTGCGCCGGCCCCATGGCGACGGGATCGTGCATGTCGGCGACGCGGCGCACCGCGCCAGCCCGCAGCTGGGGCAGGGCGCGAACATGGCCTTGCTGGACGCCTGGGCGTTGGCAAGGGCGCTGCAGCGGGCGCAGGACGACACGGCGCTGGCGCTGCAATGGTACGCCATGGCGCGGCGCTGGCACGTGCGCGGCTACCAGTGGATGAGCCGCCTGTTCACGCCGCAATACCAGTCCGACAGCACGGTCCTGCCGCTGTTGCGGGATCGCGTGCTGTTTCCGCTGTCGCAGGTCCCACCCTTGCCACGGGTGCTGACCCGGCTGGTCTGCGGCGATCTGCTGCCGCCGTTCGGGTCCCTGCCGGAGGAGCGGGCTGCCATTCACGCCCGGGATGGTGCGCTGTAGCGCACCCTACCGCCCCGGATCGGCGCGCTAGCCGCCGAACAGCGAGCCCACGCCATAGGCAATTCCGGCGGCAGCGCCGCCGATGGCCAGTGTTTCCAGCCCCGATTGCCACCACGGGTGCAGCGACCAGACGCTTTTCAGCGCGCCGATGGCGAAAAAGCAGGCCAGCGTCAGCCCCACCGACAGCCCGAACGCCGCCGTGTAGCCCAGCAGGAACGGCAAGAGCGGCACCAGACCGGCGGCCAGGAAGGCACCGAACGTCACCAGTGCCGCACGCAGCGGGTTCGGGTCCACCGCCGACAGACCGTATTCGCCCTCGAGCATCATGGCGATCCAGTTTTCGCGGTTGCGGGCGATCTGGTCCACTGCGTCGTCCAGCGTCTGCCCCGAAAGCCCCTTGCCCGCAAGGATCGCCCGCAACTCGCGCTTTTCGCCCTCGGGCGTGACCGCGATATGACGTTCCTCCACCGCGCGCAGGCGGTGGATGTCGTCCAGCTCGGCCTTGGTGGCCGAGTAGTTGCCCGCGGCCATGGAAAAGCCGTCGGCCAGCACATTGGCCACACCCAGCGCCACGACGATGAAGGGCGACAGCCCCGCGCCCGCAACCCCGGCCACGATGGCAAAGGTGGTCACGGCGCCGTCGATTCCGCCATAGACCACGTCGCGCAGATCGCCGCGTCCGCGCGGGCGGGCCAGGCGGGAGTCGATTTCGGCCTGGCTGTGGCCGTGCTCGGGGGTGTCGGACATGGTGCGGCTCCGGTTGCTGCTGGTTCAGTGGGCCATGTCCGCCGGGCCGGGGTCAATCCTCCTGTGCCCGGCTCTGGACCCAGCGGTTGAGCCAGGCCAGCCCCGCCAGCGCCAGCCCCAGCAGCAGGAAGGACAGCACCCGCGCCAGCCCCTGCAGGCCCGAGATGTCGATCAGGAACACCTTGGCCACGGTGAGCGCGATCACCGCGACACCGGCCCGGCGGAGCGGATCGGAACGGCGCGCCAGTGCCTGGTAGAACAGCGCGGCCCCGGTTGCCAGCAGCGCCACGGTGTAGCTGTAAAGCTCGGGATCGGTGGTGCCGAAGTCCAGCGGCATCGCCGCCGCGCCGCGCCAGAAGTGACGGATGGCCAGGGCCACCCAGACCGCGGTCAGCGCGACGGCCACGGCGGCCAGCCCGCGCCGCAGCAGCCTTGGCGCAAGGTCCAGCCGCCACGCCCCAAGTGCCAGCACCAGCGCCGGCAACAGATAGGCGGCGGCCAGCGTGTTCAGAACCGGCGGTCCGGCGACATCCTGCAGCGTGAAGAGCGGGTTGCCAAAGCTGAGCGCCAGGGCCAGCAGGACAAACGCCGACAGACCGAACAGGACCGCCAGCCCCATGCGCAGGAGTTGCAGCGGCGGTCCGGCCTTCAGCCGCTCCACCTGGGCCAGCGCCAGCCCGGCCCAGATCGTCGCGTGCAGGCCCAGCACCCAATGCGCCGTGGCCTCGGGATGGCCGGTGAAGGCCTCGATCACGTGATAGAGCAGCAGGCTCAGCGTCATGCCGCCGGTCGACCAGGCGGCGCTTTCCAGAAAGACGCGGGTGCGCGGGCGCTCGGGCAGCATCCACAGGGCCAGCACGAAGGCCAGCGTGGTGCCGCCATAGGCCGCCAGCATCTCCAGCACCGGCGCGTCGGTCGCCCGGTCCAGCCCCGGGTCCAGCACCAGCCGGTAGCCCAGCGCCACCACGCCCGCCAGGGTAAAGCCCGACATCCAGGGCAGGTCGAACCGGCGGTCGAGCGCGGTGGCGGCCAGCACCGTGGCGGCCAGGGCCAGCGTCAGCGCCGCATCGGTCAGCAGCACCGTCAGCGCAAAGGCCAGACAGGCCAGCGCCGAAAGCGTCGCAAGCGCCGCGCGCCGCTTGTCCGCGCCATCGGCCCGGGCAAACCGGGCCGCAAGCGCGGTCATGCCCGCCGCCAGGGCCAGCGCATGCAGCGCCCAGGGCCATGCCCCGATCAGCGAGGCAGGGGCCCAGGTCAGTTCCAGCGCAAGCCCTGCCAGCGGGGCCATCAGCACCGCCGCCGCCGCCCAGACCAGCCCGGACAGGCTGCGGCTGCTGCGCCGGGCGGCCAGCAGGCCGATGGCCACCGCCATGGCCAGAAGCGCGGTCAGGTCCCAGGGGGTCCGGGATTCGGTTTGCGTCTGCGTCACCTCCAGCGCCGTCTGCAGCGCATCACGCAGCGGCTGGCTGATGTCGGAAAGGGCGATCAGCAGCAGGAGCGCGGCAGCGGGCAGGGCCGCAAGGTCCTGCAGGCCGGGGGCCGGGCGCGACGCGGCGATGAAAAGCAGGCTCAGCCCGGTGGCGATGGCGCAGGCGATCCAGAACAGCGGGACCGAACCGCCGCCCAGCCAGAGCAATGCCAGCGAGGCCGGGCCAAGCGCCAGGGCGGACAGGTAGACCGGAAAGATCGGCCGGGCGTCCTTCGCCAGCCCCAGCACCCGCGCGCTTAGGCAGGGGTGCGGATGGTCCGGTGTCAGGCTGCGCGCCGGGATCAGCGTGGCCAGCAGCGCCAGGCAGGCCGCGTAGAGCATGGCCGCGGCGTGCAGGCTTTCGTCGAACCCGGCCCCGGCCACCAGCAGCCATCCCGCGCCGAACCCCAGCGCAACGCTCAGCCCGCTGATCCAGGCCCAGCGGCGCAGGGTGTCGATGCCAAGGCCAAGCGCCGTCAGCACTCCGAAATAGCCCAGCAGCCATTCCAGACTGTCGCTGCTGCCGCCCACGAGAAACGGGGCGGCGGTGCCGCCGATCAACCCGATGGCGGCCAGAAGCGGGCCGTGGAACCAGCCCAGCACCAGCCCGGCCAGCGCGATCCCGAACAGGCCCAGCAGCGCCGGGCCCGGTGCGGCCAGATCGTAAAGCAGCCGCGCAGCCAGAACCGCGCCGAACAGCGATACAAGACCGGCACCGGACAGGACAGAGGGCAGGTAGGCGGTTGCGCTGTCCTCGTCGTCGCCAAAACGGCGGCGGATGACTTCGCCGCCGCCGATCAGCGCAAGACCCAGCAGGGCCGCAGCCACCACGCGGGCGGTCGGGGTCAGAAGGCCCGTCTCGATCCCGTATTGCACGAGAAACAGCCCGGCCAGCGCCAGCGACAGGGCCGAGACGGCATAGAACCAGTGATCGCGCAGCCAGGTGAGCAGACGGGCGACCAGCGAGGGGCCGCGCGGTTCGGCGTCCGGCTCTGGCAGTTCGGGTGCTGTACGCTTCCACACCGGGGGCTGCGGGGGTGCTGCGGTTTCGGCAATCGGATCGGGCACCGGCGCGGGCTCGGCGACGGTGGGCTCTGCGACGGCGGGTGCGGTCTGCCCCGGTGCCGTGTCGGGCGGCGGGTCCGTTTGCGTCAGCGCCGCCACGTGCTGGCGCAGCTCTTCCATCTCGCGCCGCAGGCGGACCAGCGTGACCAGCGCATAGATCAGCCCCGCAGGGATGGCGAGGATCACGAGAATGGCAAGGAGAGCAAGCAGGGGCATGGCGCGGGACCGAGGATGTCAGAGCCAACCCTAGTGCCATGCGTGCCTTTCGGGCAGGTCCGGATTCCCATACCCCGCAGGCCGCGGACAAGAACAGGGGCCGAAACCGGCCCCCGCCCCCACCGCAACCGGGCAGTTCAGTACACGTCGAAATCGGAAACGGTCAGTGCGGTGTTCACGCCGGCCAGCGTTGCCAGCATCTCGCGGCCCTCGGCGGTCGACCAGTCGTCGTCGAACAGCAGATGGCTGTCGGTGCCGTCGCCCACGGCCAGATAGGCGGCCACGGCCGCACCGGTGCCCGTCATCGCATCTGCCAGCGTGCCGGTGGAAAAGACCACCTGCTGGTCGTTTGCGGCCTCCAGATCGGCCACGCCCGAAACGATGTCGAAATCGTCCGCCGACAGGTCACTGTCGCCGCGCACGGTATCTTCGGTGGAGTTGGCAAAGCTGATCGCGCCGCCGTCGAGGAGAGAGATCACGTCCTCGCCCTGCACGAAATCGGCGATGCGGTCGGTGCCGGTGCCGGCGTCAAAGTGGAACTCGTCCATGCCCGCGCCGCCGCGCAGGATGTCATTGCCCGCCAGTCCGCCGAAGATGTCGTTCCCGGCCCCGCCCGCAAGCGAATCGGCACCGGCCCCGCCGACCAGCAGGTCGTCGCCATCGCCGCCGGCGATGGTGTCGGCCCCGTCATCGCCGAACAGCCGGTCATCGCCGGACTGCCCGATCAGCAGGTCGCCGTCGTCGCCGCCGCGCAATTCGTCCGCCTCGCCGCCGCCATAGAGCAGGTCCATGCCCGCCCCGCCGGTCAGCATGTCGGACCCGCTGCCGCCGCCGATCAGGTCGTCGCCCAGACCGCCGTCCAGCATGTCGTCGCCGCTGGCCCCCAGCAGGGTGTCGTCGCCGCTGTCGCCGGCAATCGTGTCGGCCCCGGCATTGCCCAGAAGCGCGTCGTTGCC
This sequence comes from Alphaproteobacteria bacterium, assembly GCA_030425925.1. Taxonomy (GTDB): domain Bacteria; phylum Pseudomonadota; class Alphaproteobacteria; order Rhodobacterales; family Rhodobacteraceae; genus JAUHZO01. The sequence goes on from JAUHZO010000016.1 coordinate 56,314, forward strand.
CGAACCGCCCTCGACAGCGTCGGACCCGCTGCCGCCGCGGACGATGTCGTTGCCTGCGCCGCCCCAGACGATGTCGTTGCCGCTGCCGCCGACCACCGTGTCATTGCCGGCTTCGCCCCAGAGGCTGTCATCGCCGGCCTGGCCGAACAGCATGTCGGCGCTGTCGCCACCATGGACCATGTCGTTGCCGCGCCCGCTCCAGACCGTGTCCTGACCGCCCCGGGCGTCATAGATGTCGTCCTGTCCGGTCAGATGCACCAGCTGGCTGCTCTCCATCTGCTGGACCTGCAGCAGGAATTGCGCCTCGGCCACCGTGACCGCCTGCAATTCGCCTGCGGCTGCGGGCAGGATCGGCACGTAGCCGCCGGTGCCGTTGGCCTCACCGGCCGTGCCCGTGCCGATGCCGTCGGGCAGCATCACGCCATGCAGCACGTATTCGCGCAGATGCAGCGGCGCGACATCGTCGAAATCGTACTGCGTGCTGCTGACGGGGCTGAAGAAGTTGGCGGGGTCGGTGATGTCGAAGCTTTGCTGGAACAGGATGTTGCCATCGCTGTCGGCCATGGGCGAGGTGTCGGTGCTGTCATCCAGCGGCAGCAGGATGTCGCCGTACTGGCCCAGCCCTTCCAGCACCTCCACCGCGCCGTCGCGGTCGGCGTCATTCGCAATGGTGGGGGTAAAGCTGTCGATGGGCACACCATTGGCGTCAAAGCGGCCATGGATGTGCTGGATATGGGTCTGGCTTGCGGTGGCGCCCGCCGCCACGATCGATGCCGAAACCGCGCCGCCGCCCATGCCGTCGGTGGTCACGGCAAAGAGCGCGGTGCCGCTGACGCCAGAGCTGTTCAGTGCGGTGAGGTTCGCCGCGTAGACAGCGTCGGCCATGGCCAGCTGCTGTGCGAAATCGTCGAAAGTCAGGGTCGTGTTCATCGTGTTGCCTCCTGCGGCGGTGAATGTGCAGGAAGACACGGGCCGCGCCGGCGCGGCGTTTCAGAAAAAAACGTCCGATGTCGCGGGAATTGGCCCAGAGGCCTGAAATCGCCCGGAACTTTCCGGTGCTCAGTCCGACGAGAACAGCCCGCCCAGAGCGCTGCGCACGATGGACCGGACCGAAGGCCGCCGCTTGGGGCCGAAGGGCAGGGGGCGGCAGACCTCCATCGCGGCCACGCCCACCCGCGCGGTGAGCGCGCCGTTGACCATGCCTTCGCCAAAGCGGCGCGACAGCTTGCCCAGAAGGCCGCCGCCCAGGATCGGCTCCAGCATGTCGTCCCCCACGGCCACCGCCCCGGTGGCCACCAGGTGGGACATCACCGCCCGGGTCAGACGCCAGCTGCCCAGCGTACCGGAACGGCCGCCGTAGATCTCGCCGATGCGCCGGATCATCCGCACATTGGCCGTCAGCGCCGCGGCCACATCGGCCAGCGCCAGCGGCACCAGCGCCGTGACCGTGGCCACCTGCCGCGCGGCGGCCTCGACCTCGCGCCGGGCGGCGGTGTCGAGCGGGGCCAGCAATTCGGCTTCGGTCAGGCCGAGCAGGGCAGAGGCGTCGAACACGTCGTCGCGCCGCTCCTTCAGCTTGTCGCGGCCCCAGCGGGTGTCGTCGCGGGTCGCGTACAGGCGGACCAGATCGTCGGTGACCTTGCGCGCGGCCACCAGGTCTTCGTCCGCCAGTGCCTGGTCGGCAGCGCGGTGTAGCGCGTCGATGCGCTCCAGCCGGGTGAAGGCGGCCAGTTCCTTGATGGCGATGAGGACAAGCACGATGACAAAGGCCGCAACCAGCGCGGCCACCGCCCAGCCCAGAACCGGCGAGGACGCGATCAGCCCGGTGACGAAGGTCCAGGCGGCAATCGAGACCAGCGTGCCGACCAGCGCCAGCAGCAGCCGCCAGAACCAGCGCGCCAGCACCGAAGGCGGCCGCGCGGCCAGCGCCGCCACGGTGGTCATCGCCCGGCCCTGCGCCGGTTCCAGATGCGGTTCGGGCACCGGCGGCACATCGGACGGGCCGGGCGCCTGGGGCGCGTCTTCGAGGTCGATCAGGACGGGGCCTTTGGGGTCGCTCATGCCGGTGCCTCCTCGGGGCTGTGCGCGTGCCAGACATAGCGCAGATCGGGCAGGCCTTCTTCGTTGCCCTGCCCGTCGGTGCGTTCGGTGACGGCAAAGCCCTCGCGTTCATAGAACCGCTGCGCGGCGGTGTTGGCCTCGAAGGTCCAGAGCGACAGGTGCGGGCTGGCGGCCTTGGCGTCGTCCAGCAGCGCCTTGCCCACGCCCCTGCCCTGCGCAGGGCGCGTGACGTAAAGCGAATGCACCACCTCGCCCTCGCGTGCGATGAACCCCAGCACGCGGTCCACGGGATCGCAGGCGACGGTGACCCAGCCGCGGTCGATCATGCGGCCAGCATGGGCGATGTCCTCGGCCCCGGTATGCAGCAGCGGTTTCCAGGCATTGGCGGCCACGGCCTCGGTGATCATCTGGCCAAGCTTGCCGGCATCGGTGGACCGGGCGGGGCGCAGGCGGATCACAACCGGTCTCCGATCAGGAACTGCGCGGCGCGGTCGAGGCGGATATGCGGCGGGCCTTCGCCGGGTTTGAGGCTGAGCGCGGCAGGGGCGAACTGCATGATCCGGTAATCGGCCTCCAGCCAGCCTTGCGCGCCCTCGCGCGCCGGGCCCAGCAGGTGCGCGGGATCTTCGGGCAGGGCACCGGGATAGAATGCCGCCTGCTTGCCGGTGTCCAGGAGCGTGCCGCGCACGCAGTCGAGATCCTGCCCGGCATGGGGAAGGGTCTGTTCCACGGTGGCGCGCAGGGCGGCGATGGACATGGCCTGCGTGTCGGCCCCGGCAAAGCGCGCCCGGTCGCGCGCCTCGCGGGTCAGGGCCTGCATGATCCCGGTCAGCTGCGGGTGCTGCTTGTGGTGCAGATGGTCGGCCTTGGTGGCGGCAAAGAGGATCCGGTCCACCCGCTTGCCCATCAGAAGCTGGGTCAGAAAGGCATTGGTGCCGGGGCGGAAGGCGGTCAGGATGTCGGCCATGGTCTGGCGCAGATCCTCGACCGCGCGGGGCCCGGCATGGATCGCGCCAAGCGCGTCGACCAGCACGATCTGGCGGTCGATCCGGCTGAAATGGTCGCGGAAGAAGGGCCGCACGACGCGGGTCTTGTAGGCTTCGAACCGGCGTTCCATCTCGCGCCAGAGCGATCGGCGGGGGGCGTTTTCCACCGGCGGCAAGGGCGCGAAGGTCAGCACGGGCGAGCCCGCAAGGTCGCCGGGCAGCAGAAAGCGGCCCGGCGAGCAATCGGAGAAACCCGCCGCGCGGGCGGTCTGCAACGCCCGGGTATAGGCGCGGGCCAGCGCCTGGGCGCGCGGCTCGTCGAGCCCTTGCGTGCTCGCCTCGCCCTCGGCCAGTGCCACGAAGTCCGGGCCCTCGGGGCGCAGGGCCATGCGGTCCAGCATGTCGCGCGACCAGGCGGCATAGCTCTTGTCCAGCAGCCCAAGATCCAGCAACCATTCGCCGGGATAATCCACGATGTCGAGATGGACGGTGCGCGGGCCCTGCAGACCCGCCAGCAGCCCCGCGGGCCGCACCTTGAGCGAGACCCGAAGCTCGGACACGCTGCGGGTGCTGTCGGGCCAGTGCGGGTCCCGCGCGGTCAGGGCGCCCAGGTGGTTTTCGTAGTCGAAGCGCGGCAGCGTGTCGTCGGGCTGGGGTTGCAGAAAGGCGGTCAGTATGCGCCCTTCGCTTTCGGCCACCAGTTGCGGCATCCGCCCGCGATCCAGCAGATTGGCCACCAGCGAGGTGATGAACACCGACTTGCCGGAGCGCGACAGACCGGTCACGCCCAGCCGGATCACCGGCTCGAACAGGGTTTCCGAGATCGTGTCGGAGACGGTCTCGACCCCGCGGGTCAAAGTGTCGGCGATCGTTCCTATGACCATCGGGCGTTCCCAAGCTGCGTTGCGCGCAACTTAGGCTCGGGTCCCGGTGATGTCACCCTCTCGGTGCCGGGAAATGCACGCCGCTGGTTTCGCGCATTTCCCGCCGCTGTGAGTGGGAAATCGAGGGCTCTCGACCCTTGGGGCCGGGTCCGCGGTGGACCAGAGGGATTGCGGGGCTGCCGCCGCCACGGTAAGGCGCGGCGCATGCCCAGATATGCGCTTTTGGTGGAATATGATGGCCGGCCCTTTGCCGGATGGCAGCGCCAGGCCGATCAGCCCTCGGTCCAGGGCGCCATCGAGACCGCGCTGGCCCGGCTGGAGCCGGGCCCGCGTACCATCGCCGCCGCGGGCCGCACGGATGCGGGTGTGCACGCGCGCGGGCAGGTGGCGCACTGCGACATGGTCCGGGACTGGGATCCGTTCCGCCTGTCGGAGGCGTTGAACTATCACCTCAAGCCCGCCCCCGTCGCCATCCGCGACTGCGCCGCGGTGGAGGCCGACTGGCACGCGCGTTTTTCGGCGGTGGAGCGGCGCTACCTGTTTCGGCTGCTGACCCGGCGCGCGCCGCTGACGCTGGAGGCGGGGCAGGTCTGGAAAGTGCCGCATGATCTGGATGTTGCGGCGATGCGCGAAGGGGCTGCGCACCTGCTGGGCCACCACGACTTCACCACCTTCCGCTCTGTCATGTGTCAGGCGAAATCCCCGGTCAAGACGCTTGATGCGCTTGAGATTTCCCGGATCGACACCCCGGCGGGACCGGAGGTGCAGTTTGCCCTGCGCGCGCGGTCCTTCCTGCACAACCAGGTGCGCTCCATCGTCGGCACGCTGGAGCGGGTCGGGGCCGGGGCCTGGGCCCCCGACGACGTGGCCCGCGCGCTGCAGGCCGCAGATCGCAGCGCCTGCGGGCCGGTCTGCCCGCCGGACGGGCTGTACCTGACCGGCGTGGGATATCCACAGGATCCCTTTGCCGGATAAGCCTTTTCAACTGGCGGCTTGGCGGCGGTAGATCACCGGGAACCAGTCTTCGCGCAACCGCTGGCCCGGGGTCATGTCATGGCCCGGAAACGGCGGCGAGGTGCGGCCCGGACGGTCCACATAGCGCGCGTCGTCGCCCACCAGGCGCAGCGAAAAGGCACGGCGGCGCGTGGCGCTTTCATTGCCGCGCGCGCCGTGCAGGATGCGGAAGTTGAACGCCACCGCGTCGCCCGGCTCCAGCTCCCATTCGCGGATGTCCATGCCCTCGGCATCCGGGTCGGGCACCGGCATGTAGGCGGTTTCGTCGGGATAGAAGTTCTCCTCGGACAGCCAGCGCGTTGGCAGCACCGGCTTGGCCCATTTGTGCGACCCGGCAACGCAGCGCAGGGTCGCCTGCGCCACGGGATCGACGGGCGACCAGAAGCTGACGGTCTGTTCGCCCTCGACGAAATAGTAGGGCCCGTCCTGATGCCAGGGCGTGGGCTTGGAGGTGCCCGGTTCCTTGACCAGCACGTGATCGTGGAACACCTGCGCGCTGTCCGAGACCATCAGATCGGCGGCCACCTCGGCCGCGGGCGAACTGCGGATCACGGTCTCGAATTCGGGAATGCGGGTCCAGTTGCAGTAGTCGTCGAAAAAGCGCCCGGTCTCGCCGGGTTTGAGGTTCTCGGCCGCATAGGGCCCGGGTTCGGCCATGTTGCGGGCGATGCCGTCGCGCAGCGTCTCGACATGATCGGCGAACAGCCCGCGGATCACGACAACGCCATCCCTTTGATAGGTGTCGATATCGGCAGGGGAAATCAGCGGATGGGGCATGTCGGGGCCTTCTGTTCAGTCATTGTCGATATCGCCGGCCCCGGCCCCGGCCTGGCGGGACCCGGCGCTGGCGGGCACGTAGGTCCGTGCCGCCAGTGTGCCCAGCCTTGCATGCAGCGCGTCGGGCACCGCGATGCGGGGTGGCAGGGCGGGGCGGGACGGCGTTTCGGGATCGGCCAGAACCGCCAGCCGCGGCTGGGCGCCGTCCCGCTGCTCGACCCGGCACTCGACCAGCCGGACCGGCAGCAGCCGTGCATAGGCCAGCGCCAGCGCATCGTCGCCGGGGTGCAGCGTCAGGCTGACATCGCTGCCCGTCAGGGCCACCGCGCGCAGCACGTCGTCCATCAGCAGGGGCAGGCGCAGGATCGGGCTGTCCTCGGGATCGTCCAGCGCCGCCAGCACCGCTTCGGGCGCGCGGCCCGCGCCCAGGTGTACGGCGACCGCCTGGCCGAACTGGTCTGCCTGGCCATGGGGAAAGCCTGCACCCACCGCGGCCTTGCGGGCCAGCGCGCTGATTTCGTTGGCGGAATAGCTCATGCGCCTCTCACCGGAAGCCACCAGTCATCGGCCAGCGGCGTGCCCAGATCCTCGGGCAGAGGCGCGCCTTGCGCCAGCGTGACCCGTGTCCAGCGGTCGGATTTCGGATCGAACTTGGCCGCGCCGAAGAACGCCAGCTTGCAGCGCAGCATGTCGATGGGCAGGCAGGTGTGGCCGATCAGGTTGTCCTGAATCTCGGAATAGGGGTGGTGTGTCGCGGTAAGCACCCGGCGCAGCGCCAGTTCGTGCTGTGGATGGGCGGTGCGGAAGGCGCGCAGATCGTTCGGGCCGCGGTCCAGATCGCGGCGCAGCGCCTGCACGCGGCGGGCGATGTCCAGCGGGCTTTCCAGTTCGGCCCCGGCCTCTTGGTGGCGCAGGCCCAGGCGAGGTTCCAGTTTCTCTTCAGAGACATACCAGAACTGGTGCTGCTGCGACGGGCAGTCGAAATCGACCTCCAGCGCCCAGCCGAAGCCCCGGTCGATGGCGCTGCGCAGGTCGGCGGTGTTGGCAAAGGGCACGGCGCACAGCCCCAGCGGATCGGACATGCAGGCGGCCAGCCCGTCCACAAGCTCGGGATAGGGTTCCAGCAGCAAGGCGACGGTCAGTTCCTGGGCGTCTTCCGACAGGGGGGCGGCGCGCGTGAACAGCGCCTCGGGGTGCGGCGCGTCGGCGATGGCCCGGGCGATCTGCGGCCATTCGGTGCGCAGGGCTTCGATCCGGGCCTGATGCGCGGGATCCGGCACCTGCCATTCCTGCAGATGGGCGGCGGCGCGCGCGGCAAGGGTGTGCAGGCGGGCCCGCTTGTCGGCGTCGAGGCCGGGCAGCGCGCGCACCCGCGCCAGCGCGGTTTCGCGCGCCATGATCCAGTTGTTCAGAAGGACGGGATGCGACACCAGAAAGGGGGCCATGCCGAGCCCGGTGGAATTCCCGATCCCGAGATGACGCTTCAGCCGCGGGTCCAGGGCGCGCCCGCCCAGATGTTCCACCAGATCATGGGTGAAGCTGCGGATCAGCCAGACCGTCAGCATCTCGGCGGCAAACGGGCCTTCGATGCCCGGGCGGTCCTCGATCAGCCCGCGATCGGCGATCCCGAACTTGCCGTTGCCATAGACGGCCGTGGTGCGCATCAGATACCCCACCGCGTCGATCTGCGCGGCGTCGGGTTGATGTCCTGCGCGCAGGCAGTCGACCACGTGGTTGAAAAGCCGGACGGACTTGTTGGCCCGGCTCAGCACCAGATCGCGTTCGGTAAAGCGCCCGGCCTCCTGCAGCGGGGCCTCGCGGCACAGACGTGCCAGCGCGTCGGCATCGGGGACACCGTCATACAGCACATAGGCGGTGTCCCAGGCGGTGGCGATCACCCGGTCGGTGCGCAACGCGTCGGGCAGGGCGTTGGAAACGGCGACAAGGCTGTAGACATGCCCGCCCAGCGGCACCGAATAGACCGCGTGGCCATAGCCCCGGGCGTCGATCTGCCAGACCGGCCGCGTCACCTGCGCGCCTTCGTCGGCCAGCCTGCGGGTCAGGCAGCGCAGAAAGGACAGCCGCGTGGGGAAGGCCGCGCCAAGGCGCGACAGGCGCATGACCTGTGCGGGCGGGCGCAACGCCGTCTGCGGCGGTTGGGGCGGAAGGTCCTTCATGGCGCGACTGTGCCACCGCGGCGCGCGACAGGGAAGACACCCGCTTGCGAAAAAACGCCCCGCGCCCGAGGATGCCGGGCAGGAGGACCGCGCCAACATGACAGACCTGCCAGAGCCCGACATCCTGGCCGAGGCCACGCGCCTGCGCCACGACCTGCACAGCCAGCCCGAGCTTTCCGGGCAAGAGCACGAGACCGCGTCGCGGATCGCGGCCCGGATGCGCGCTCTGGGGGCCGAGGTGATCACCGGGCTGGGCGGCACCGGTGTGGCAGCTGTGTTCGGAGACGGACCGCGCGGCCTGCTGCTCCGCTGCGAACTGGACGCCCTGCCCATCGAGGAAACCGGCCGCCCCGCCTATCGGTCGCAGCGCGCGGGCGTGGCGCATCTGTGCGGGCATGATGGCCACATGGCCATTCTGTGCGCGGTTGCAGTCCAGCTGGCGCGGCGGCCGCCCCCGGTGCGGGTGATCCTGCTGTTCCAGCCCGCCGAGGAAACCGGCGCGGGTGCGCGCGCGGTGCTGGACGATTCGCGCTTCGCCGCGCTGGGGGCAGACATGGCGCTGTCGCTGCACAACCTGCCGGGGCTGCCGCTGGGTGCCGTGGCGCTGGAGGAGGGGCCGGTCAACTGCGCCTCGCGCGGGGTGCGCATCCGGCTGACCGGGCGCACGGCGCATGCGTCCGAGCCGGAGAACGGGGCCTCGCCCGGTCTTGCGCTGGCCGCGCTGATCGCGGCGCTGTCGGGACTGGCGCGGGCGCTGCCCGTCACCGATCCGGACTTTCGTCTGGTCACGGTGACGCATGCGCGGCTGGGCGTGCCCGCCTTCGGCGTCGCCCCGGGCGAGGCAGAGCTGTATGTCACGCTGCGCACCCGGCTCGACGACACGATGGCCGAACTGGAGGACGCGGCGCGGGCCCAGGTGCACGCGCTGGCCGGTGAATTCGCCCCGGACATCACGGTGCACGAGGCGTTCGGGCATTGCGTGAACGCCCCCGAGGCCGTGGCGGTGCTGCGCGCTGCGTGTGCCGGTCTGACACCGGCAGAGGGCGCGCTGCCGATGCGCGCCTCCGAGGATTTCGGCCTGTTCGGGGCGCACATGCCCGCTGCCATGCTGTTTCTGGGGGCGGGCACGAACCGGCCCGCACTACACAATCCCGATTACGATTTCCCCGACACGCTCATCGGCGCCGGGGCGGGCATCTTCCTGCGCGCCATCGCGCAATTCGCCCGCAGCAACGCCGCCGCTCAGGCCGGGCCGAACCCGGTTTCGTAGAACCGCAGCCAGTTGCCGCCCAGCAGGCCTTCGGTCTCTTCGCGCGAAAAGCCGGCCTCGCGCAGCCCGTCGCGCAGATTGTCCCAGTCGCGGTTGTCGCGGAACCAGTCCGGCATCGCCGGAAAGCCCGGGGCGCTGGCCGAGCCTTCGCCATAGTCGATCTCTTTCGTCCAGCGCCCGACTCGCATCCATTCCACCACGCTGTCGGGCTGGTCCTGGCACAGATCGCTGCCCATGCCGAGATTCTCCGCGCCATAGCGATCGGCCGCTTCCGCCACCATCTCGCAGAATGTCCTTATGGAACAGGAAGTTCCGTCCTTCAGGTGATGTGGGTAAAGCGAAAAGCCAAGCATGCCGCCGGCATTGGTCAGCTCGCGCAGCACGGTGTCGGACTTGTTGCGCAGCGCGGGGTGCCACCAGTGCGGGTTGGCATGGGTGATCGCGATGGGGCGGGTCGAATGCTCGATCGCCTCAAGGGTCGAGCGTTCGGCGGAATGGCTCATGTCCACCACCAGCCCGACGCGGTTCATCTCGGCCACCACGGCGCGGCCCATGCGGGTCAGGCCGGTGTCGTCATCCTCGTAACAGCCCGTCGCCAGCAGCGACTGATTGTTGTAGGTCAGCTGCATGAAGCGCACGCCCAGCTGGTGCACGATCTCAACCAGCCCGATATCGTCCTCGATGGGGCTGGGGTTCTGAAAGCCGAAGAACACCGCCGTGCGCCCGGTCTCTTGCGCCTCGCGCACATGGCGCGCCTCGGTGCCGCGCATCAGAAGGTCGGGAAAGCGTTCGAACCAGCGGTTCCAGCGTTCGAGGTTGAGCACCATCTCGCGAAAGCTTTCGTGATAGGCGATGGTCACATGGATCGCATCCACGCCGCCTTCGCGCAGCTGGCGAAAGACCTTTTCCGAGAAGTTGCAGTATTGCAGATTGTCGATCAGGGGCGCTGTCATGGCGTCACGCTAGGCCGGGCGCGCCCGCGGCGCAAAGGGTTTTGCGATCGTCCGGCTGACGGTCGGGGAAGAAACGGGCTTTCTTTCCGGCGCGGGGCGCGCTAAGCGCAGGGCATGACCAAAGGGCACCCGATCCGACGAGCCTGAGCTCTGATCCCCGCGCGGCGCATGCCGCGCTGCCCTTTTGTCTGTCCCGCTTCCTGAAAACTTGACTTGGCCCTGTCGCCTTGCGACCAATCGGGCCTCATCTCACAAGGACACCGTGCCATGATCGCTTCCGTTCTGCCGACCTACAACCGTGCACCGCTGCATTTCGTCAAGGGCGAAGGCAGCTGGCTGATCGAGGCGGATGGGCGACGCTTTCTGGATCTCGGCTCGGGCATTGCGGTGAACGCGCTGGGACATGCCCATCCCGCGCTGGTCAAGGCGCTGACCGAGCAGGCGGAAAAACTGTGGCACGTCTCGAACCTGTACGAGATTCCGCAGCAGCAGGCGCTGGCGGACAAGCTGGTGGCGGCAACTTTTGCCGATACGGTGTTCTTTACCAATTCCGGGACGGAATCCTGCGAACTGGCCGTCAAGATGGCGCGGAAATACTGGTACGAGAAAGGCTTGCCCGACAAGGTCGGGATCATCGCCTTCGAGGGCAGCTTTCACGGCCGCTCCTCTGCCGGCATCGCCGCGGCCGGGTCGGAGAAGATGACCAAGGGATTTGGCCCGATCCTGGGCGGGTTCCGCCACGTGGGCTGGGGCGATCACGACGCGCTGCACGCGGCCATCGACGACACCACCGCCGCCATCCTGATCGAGCCGGTGCAGGGTGAAGGCGGCATCCGTCCGCTGCCGGAAGTCTGCCTCAAGGGGCTGCGGGCGCTGTGCGACGAGAAGGGGATCCTGTTGATCCTGGACGAGGTGCAATGCGGCATGGGCCGCACAGGGCGGCTCTTTGCCCATGAATGGGCCGGGATCGCGCCCGACATCATGATGGTGGCCAAGGGCATCGGCGGCGGCTTTCCCCTGGGTGCGGTGCTGGCCACCGAAGCGGCGGCCTCGGGCATGACGGCGGGCACGCACGGGTCGACCTATGGCGGCAACCCGCTGGCCTGCGCGGTGGGCTGCGCCGTGGTGGATCACGTGGCCGATCCGGAGTTTCTGGCGGATGTGAACCGCCGTGCGGGTCTGTTGCGGCAGCGGCTCGAAGGGCTGGTGGCGGCACATCCCGAGGTGTTCGAAGGGGTGCGCGGCACCGGCCTGATGCTGGGGCTGAAATGCAGGTGCGCCCCGGCGGACATGGTTGCGGCGGGCTACGCGACCGAGGTCATCACCGTTCCGGCGGCGGACAAAATCGTCCGCCTGCTGCCGCCCTTGACACTGAGCGAGGACGAGATCGCCGAGGCCATCACCCGGCTGGACGCCGCCGCTGCCACGCTGGCGGCGCGGCCGGCCTGAGCAAGGCCGGCCGACAGGACAAGAAGAGCAAGAACATGAACCACTTTCTGGATATCCACAAAACCGACCGGACCGCGCTGCGCGACATCGTCGAAACCGCCAAGGCCATGAAGGCCGCCCGCGCGGGCCGGCCCCGGGGTGCGCCGGATGACAGCTTGCCGCTGACCGACCGCATGGTGGCGCTGATCTTCGAAAAGCCCTCGACCCGGACCCGCGTGTCGTTCGACGCGGGCGTGCGCCAGATGGGCGGGCAGACCATGGTGTTGTCGGGCAGCGACATGCAGCTGGGCCATGGCGAGACCATCGCCGACACGGCGCGGGTGCTGTCGCGCTATGTCGACCTGATCATGATCCGCACCTTCGACGAGGCGGTGCTGGAGGAAATGGCCGAACATGCCGACGTGCCGGTGATCAACGGCCTGACCGACCGAACCCATCCCTGCCAGATCATGGCCGACGTGATGACCTATGAAGAGCATCGCGGCCCGATCGCCGGGCGCAAGGTTGTGTGGTGCGGCGATGGCAACAATGTCTGCGCCTCGTTCCTGCATGCGGCGGGGCAGTTCGGTTTCGATCTGACCTTTGCCGGGCCGGTGCAACTGGATCCGGAGATGGAATTCGTGGGCTTTGCCCGCAATCAGGGCGCGGAAGTGACCATCGAGCGCGATCCGGCGCGGGCGGTGGCGGGGGCCGATCTGGTGGTGACAGACACCTGGGTGTCGATGCACGATGCCCAGTCGGCGCGGGAACGCCGCCACAACATGCTGCGCCCCTACCAGGTGAACGCCGCGCTGATGGCGCAGGCCAAGCCGGACGCGCTGTTCATGCACTGCCTGCCCGCCCATCGCGAGGAAGAGGTCACCTCGGAGGTGATGGACGGCCCGCATTCGGTGGTCTGGGACGAGGCGGAAAACCGGCTGCACGCGCAAAAGGCCATCCTGCGCTGGTGCCTCGGCGTCTGAGCGGACCTGCGGGCGGGCCTCCGGACGCCCCGGCTGCGCGCCCCGGGGCGCGCGCAGCGGCCCGCCCTCCAGCCGCGCCCCGGCTGCCTGATCCGTTGCGCCTGATCCGTTGCGCCTGTGCCGCTTTGGCGGCACAGTGACGGCATGATGACACCGGACGACCCCGCCCCGACCCTGCCTGGCTGGCACCATGTGCCCGACGTGCCGATCCAGGTCTCGCCCTTCTTTGTCTGGCCGCCCGATCCGGCGCGGATGTGGCGCTGGGTGCGCGACCGCTGGTTCCGCCTTGCCGAGAATCTGATCCTTCTGGGCCTGGTACTGGTGGTCTGGCGCTGGTTCCAGCCGCCGCTGGAGCAGATGCAGACGTTTGCCTGGGGCTGGATCGGGCAGATCTGGCTGCGCAACCTGATCCTGATGACGCTGGTGGCGGGCGGCTTGCACTGGTTCTTCTACCAGCGCAAGGCGCAGGGCCAGCGGCTGAAATACGATCCGCGCGACCTGATGCTGAGGGGACGGCAGTTCACCTTTGGCGGGCAGGTGCGCGACAACGTGTTCTGGACGCTGGTCAGCGGTGTCGGTTTCTGGACAGCCTACGAGGTGGGGATGTTCTGGGCCATGGCAAACGGATACATCCCGGTGCTGGCCTGGGCCGACAACCCGGTCTGGTTCGTCGCGCTGTTCTGGTTGACCCCGATCTGGATCTCGTTCCACTTCTACTGGGTCCACCGGGCGCTGCACTGGGGGCCGCTGTACCGGCTGGCCCATGCGCTGCATCACCGCAACGTCAATGTCGGGCCCTGGTCGGGCCTGTCCATGCACCCGGTGGAGCACCTGATCTTCTTCAGCGCGGTTCTGGTGCATCTGGTGGTGGCCGCGCATCCGCTGCACATCCTGTTTCACATGCAGCACCAGGCGCTGACCGCCGCGACCTCGCATACCGGGTTCGAAAACCTTCTGGTGCGCGACCGCAGGCAACTGGCGCTGGGCACCTTTCACCACCAGTTGCACCACCGTTATTTCGAGGTGAATTATGGCAATCTCGAAATGCCATGGGACAAGTGGTTCGGTTCGTTCCATGACGGAACGCAGGCGGCGCATGCGCGCCTGCGCCACCGCCGCGGACGACAGGACGGCTGAGCCTCAGCCGCGCGGCTTGGCGCGCAGGGTCGGATCGGCCCGGGTCGGGTCTTCGGGCCAGGGGTGCCGGGGATAGCGCGCGCGCATGTCCTTGCGCACATCGGCGTAAGAGCCGCTCCAGAATCCGGGCAGGTCCATGGTGGTCTGCACCGGGCGCTGCGCCGGGGACAGCAGCGTCACCTGCAGCGGCGTCCGGCCCACGCATGGATGGGTGGTCTGGCCGAACAGTTCCTGCAGGCGCAGGGCTATGGCCGGGTGGTCGCCGGAATAGTCGATGGGCACCTGGCGGCCCAGCGGCGTGGTGAACTGCGCCGGAACCGCGCTGTCGAGCGCCTGCATCTGGCCCCAGTCCAGCATCGCCCGGAGCGCGGCAAGCAGGTCGGTGCGCTTCCAGTCCTCGGCGCTGCGCACCCCGTCGAGAAACGGCAACAGCCAGTGCTCCAGCCCCTCCAGCAGCGCCGCGTCGGACATGTCGGGCAGGTCGAGCCCGCCATCGCGGCCCAGCGCCACGCGGGCGCGGAACCGCTGGGCGGCGTCGGAGAACCGCAGGCCCAGGTCGCGCACGCCTTCCAGCATGGCGCGGGCCACGGCATCGGCGGGCACGTCCTTCCAGATCCGGTCGTCCAGCGCGATGGCGCCAAACCGCTCCTGCTGGCGGGCCAGCACGCGCCGGTCGCGCCGGGACCATGTGCAGCTGTCATGCCAGGCGATCTGGTCGGGAAACAGCGCCCTGATCTCGGCCTCGGTGATCGCGATGGCCTGACGGATGCGGGCCTCGCGCGGGTTGCCATCGGTATCGGTGACCACGATCAGCCGCGCCGAGGCCAGCGGATCGCTGTCCTCCATCACCGCGCCCTTGCCGCCCGAAAGCTGATAGCGCGGGGCCTCGCCCTTGCGCCGCAGGCCGATCCGGTCGGGATAGGCCAGGGCCGCCTGTTCGGCATCCGAAAGGGTGTGGACAGGTCCTGGAGGGGCCGCCTTTTCAAGGCGTTTCGCCTCGGTCCTGATGCGCTCCAGCGGGCCGCGGGACAGGGTATAGGGCCGGGTCCGGGCAAAGCGCTGCGGGTCGCGCAGCGCCTCCAGCCGCAGCGTGAGGTCCGAAGGCGCGTCGCGCCCCAGCGGATCGCGGTCCGCCAGAAGGGCGGCCAGACCGGCGGCGGGCCTGCCTGCGACGTCCAGCATGTGGGCCAGCCGCGGGTGCAGCGGCAGCGCGGCCAGCGCGCGGCCATGCGCGGTGATGCGGCCCTGCCCGTCCAGCGCGCCCAGCATCCGCAGCAGCGCCTGCGCTTCGGCAAAGGCACCCTCGGGCGGCGGTGTGAGAAAGGGCAGATCGCCGGGCCCCGCCCCCCAGACCGCCAGTTCCAGCGCCAGTCCGGCGAGGTCCGCGGCTTCGATCTCGGCCGGGGGAAAGGAGCTCAGCGCGCCGTCTTCGCCCCGGGTCCAGAGCTTGTAGGCCACGCCCGGCGCCACCCGTCCGGCGCGGCCGGCCCGCTGGGTCGCCTCGGCCCTTGTCACCCGCTCGGTCACCAGCCGCGACATGCCCGAACCGGGATCGAACCGTGCTCGACGCGCCTTGCCGCCATCGACCACCACGCGGATGTCCTCGATGGTCAGCGAGGTTTCGGCGATGGCGGTGGCCAGCACCAGCTTGCGGCCCTGTGTTTCGGGGCGGATCGCGGCGCGCTGTGCCTCGAACGGCATCGCGCCGAACAGCGGGCGGACCTGCACATCCGACGCAAGCCGCGGCTTCAGGAGCGCCTCGGTGCGGCGGATCTCGCCCTCGCCGGGCAGAAAGACCAGCACGCCGCCTTCGGTGTCCGACAGCGCGGTGCAGATCAGGTCGGCCAGCGCCTGCTCGAACCGGGTGCCCTTGGGCAGCGGGCGGTCGCGCCAGCGCGGGGTGACCGGAAAGCTGCGGCCTTCGGAGGTGATGACGGGGGCCTGCATCAGTGCCGCCACCGGTGCGGCGTCGAGCGTTGCCGACATGGCCAGCAGCATCAGGTCGTCGCGCAGCGCCCCGGCGATTTCCAGGCACAGCGCCAGGCCCAGATCGGCGTTCAGGCTGCGTTCGTGGAATTCGTCGAAGATTACCGCGCCGATGCCGGACAGTTCCGGGTCGGACTGGATCATCCGCGTCAGGATTCCTTCGGTCACCACCTCGATCCGGGTGCTGCGGGACAGCTGAGCCTCGCCGCGGATACGGTAGCCCACTGTGCGGCCCACCGGTTCGCCCAGGGTTTCGGCCATGCGCGCGGCGGCGGCGCGGGCGGCGAGGCGGCGCGGTTCCAGCATCACGATGCGCCCCCGGCACAGCCCCGCCGCGTGCAGCGCCAGCGGCACCCGTGTGGTCTTGCCCGCGCCGGGCGGGGCCTGCAGCACGGCCCGGCCCTCTGCGCCAAGCGCGGAGAGCAGGCCCGGCAGGGCGTCGTCGATGGGAAGCGCGTCGGTCACCGCGCCTTATTGCCAAGGACGCGCCACGACGTCCATCGCTCAGGCGAGGATCAGGTCCCCTGCGGCAATCGAGGGTGTCCCGAGGAACTCTACAGCCATGTCCATCGCACCGTCGCCATCGGCGTCGATCTGCAGGTAGCGCCCGTCATACCGCGCCTCGACCCCGGTGCCGGTAAAGCCGGCCGCGCCTCGCCAGGTCATCGGGCCGAAATTCGCCAGGTTGATCCGGTCGGTGCCGCTGTCGAAATGCTCCACCACATCCATCGTGCCCGCGGTGATGCCGCTGTGGCCGGGCGAGAAGATGAAGGTGTCGCGGGAACTGTAGCTTTCCCAGGCGTTGAAGTGGTCGGCCCCGGTGCCGCCGTTGAACAGGTCGATGCCGGTGCCGCCATATAGCGTGTCGTCGCCGCCCGACCCGAACAGCAGGTCGTTGCCGGCATGGCCCGAGATCTCGTCATTGCCGCCATCGCCGCTCAGCCGGTCGTCGCCGTCGCCGCCGCCCAGCGTGTCACGCCCGGTCCCGCCCGACAGGTCGTCGTCCCCGGACGATCCCCAGAGGTCGTCGTTTCCGTCGCCGCCCACGGCGGTGTCATCGCCATCGCCGGTGGACAGCGTGTCGTTGCCTGCGCCGCCATCCATCTCGTCCCGACCGTCGCTGCCCGACAGCGTGTCGTTGCCGTCGCCGCCCAGAAGGGTGTCATGTCCGCTGCCGCCGCTAAGCGAATCGTCCTCGCTGCCGCCATCCAGCAGATCGTTGCCGCTGTCGCCCCAGATCGAATCGGCCCCGGCCTGCCCGAACAGGCGGTCATTGCCCGATCCGCCGCCCATGGTGTCATTGCCGCTGCCGCCATACATCCGGTCATGATCGGCATGGCCCCAGATCAGGTCGTCCTGACCGCCGCCATAGAGCCAGTCATTGCCGTCCCCTCCCGAGATCGAATCGGTACCGGTACCGCCATAGGCGGTGTCATTGCCACGCCCGCCGTTCAGCGAATCGTTGCCGTCATCGCCGTAAAGCCTGTCGTTGCCGTCGTCGCCCCAGACCGAATCGTCGCCGGTCTGGCCCATGAACCGGTCATTGCCCGCGCCGCCGCCCATCACGTCGTTGCCCGAGCCGCCATACCCCCGGTCATGCCCGTCCTTGCCGTGCAGCGTGTCGTTGCCCGACCCGCCCATCAGCCGGTCATGCCCGTCGCCGCCGTTCAGATCGTCATTGCCCTGCTCGCCGAAGAGGCGGTCATTGCCATCATCGCCATGCAGGTGGTCATCCTCGGTGCCGCCATACAGCCGGTCATTGCCTTCATTGCCATGCAGGTGGTCGTTGCCCTGCTGGCCGCGCAACAGGTCGTGGCCCTCGCCGCCGCTGGCATGGTCGTCGCCGGTGCCGGCATTCACCGTGTCGCGGCCCATCCCGGCCGAGATCGTGTCATTGCCACCGAAGGTCAGGAACAGTTCGTCCGCGGCGGCATCGAGGTCAAAGCTGTAATGCCCGCTGCGCCGGTTGTCGTCGCCGGCCTCGCCCCAGACGATGTTGGTGCCGTTTACGAAGTAGTTCAGCCAGCCCGCCACGTCGATGACGCGTTCGTTGGCATTGCCGTCCTCGTTGTAGAACCGGCCCTCGTTGTAGGCAAAGCCGATATGGTAGATTGCATCGCCCACGGTATCGACAAAGTCGCGGCCCTGAAAGCGATAGGCGCCGCCGTCGTTCTGCACCAGGTGATAGCCGGTTTCGGAACTGCCCTCGTCATCGCCATGACCGCGCAAAAAGCGTTCATAAAGCACCGGGCGTGACCGGATGTAATCGCTGATGGCCATGGCATCCTCGGGCGAGATCTGGCCGTCGTCGTTCACGCCGGTGGCGTCGATCGCGGCGGTGATCACGGTGTTCATCAATTCCGCGCCGCGGACACCTTCGTCGATCTCGGACTGGTAGATGTTCGCTGCAAGGCCGGGGTCCTGTCCGACCAACTGGGCAAGGGTTTCGAGGGACATTTCGGGGCTGGGCATGGCAGATGCTCCTGGCTTGGGTTCACAACCGGAGATTACACCGGCATGGCGGACTTGCGCGTTTCCCGCCTGTCCTGCGCCTGCAAACGGGCGGAAATCTGGCAACTCGAAGGCAATCCGTTGCCATCGGCGGATACCTGCGCTGCTGGACATTTCCGCAACCGCCGGGGCAGAAGGGGCAAGCATCGAAACTTGCAGGAAAACCGGGTGGCAAGCCCGGACCGGGGGGCGCATGAGCGACACGCAACAGCTTGCCGAGCGGATTGTTGCCGGCGAGCGCCGGGCGCTGGCCCGGGCGATCACGCTGGTGGAAAGCGGGCGCGAGGATCATCGCGCCGCGGCTGCGGCGCTGCTGGAGCAGCTTGGCCGCCACGGACGCGAGGCGCTGCGGGTGGGGTTGTCGGGGACGCCGGGGGTGGGCAAGTCCACCTTCATCGAGAGCTTCGGCTGCCTGCTGACGGCACAGGGGCTGCGCGTCGCGGTGCTGGCGGTGGACCCAAGCTCGGCCCGGTCCGGCGGGTCGATCCTGGGGGACAAGACGCGGATGGAGCGGCTGAGCCGCGATCCGCTGGCCTTCATCCGCCCGTCGCCGTCGCAAACGCATCTGGGTGGCGTGGCCCGGCGCACCCGCGAGGTGATCGAGCTGTGCGAGGCGGCGGGGTATGATCTGGTGCTGGTGGAAACCGTGGGGGTGGGCCAGTCCGAAACCATGGTGGCCGAGATGTCTGACCTGTTCCTGCTGCTGCTGGCCCCGGCGGGCGGGGACGAATTGCAGGGCGTCAAGCGCGGCATCATGGAGATGGCCGACATGATCCTCGTGAACAAGGCCGATGGCGATCTGAAGGCCACGGCCACCCGCACCTGCGCCGATTACGCCGGAGCGCTGCGGCTTTTGCGCAAGCGCCCGCAGGACCCCGAGGGCTTTCCCAAGGCGATGACGGTCTCGGCGCTGGAAGAGGCCGGGCTGGCCACCGCCTGGGACGAGATGCAGGCCCTGGCGCGCTGGCGGCGCGAGACCGGCCATTTTGCCGCCCGCCGCGCCGCGCAGGCCCGCTACTGGTTCGAGGCCGAGGTGCGCGAGGGCCTGCTGGCGCGGCTGACGCGCGAACCGGTCCGTGGCGCCATGGCCGCGCTGGCCCGGCAGGTCGAGGCGGGAGACCTGCCGCCGTCCCGCGCGGCGCAAGAGCTTCTGGGCACCTATCTGGGGCAGGGGACGTCATGAGCCTGTCACAAGCCCTTGACGGCCCACGGGGCTTTGACTAAGGAAACCCGACGAGATTCCGGGCGCCCGCGGGCGCCCTTTGATATTGGCGCGGTAGCTTGGCCTTGGCCCGCCGCCCCCGGATATGACGAGGATGAACAGATGTCGCGCGTCTGCGAACTGACGGGCAAGGGCCCGATGACTGGCAACAATGTCAGCCACGCCAACAACAAGACCAAGCGGCGCTACCTGCCGAACCTGAATGATGTGACGCTGCAGTCCGAAACGCTGGGCCGCGGTGTCAAGCTGCGGATCTCGGCGCACGCGCTGCGTTCGGTCGATCATCGTGGCGGGCTGGACAAGTTCCTGGCCAAGGCCAGGGATACCGAGCTGTCGGATCGCGCGCTGAAGGTCAAGAAAGAGATCATGAAGGCGCAGCAGGCCTCGGCCTGACCGCGACGCGTTTTGCCTCCGTGCAGCCCCGGGCCATGTCGGCCGCGGGGCTGTTTCCTTTTGTCGCTTTGCACCCTGGCCGTCGGTGCGCCAGCCTTGCCGCATGACACGGCTGCGCAACAGACCTCTGGGCCTTGCCCTGATCCTGCTTCTGGCAGTGACCGGCGTGCAGCTGGCCGCGGCCCGCGGGCTGCCGCCCGCGGCGGACATGCTGGTGATCTGCCGCGGCCTGACGGTTGTGACCATCCATGTCGATGCCGACGGCAACGAAACCGCCGCCCCGCATCTGTGCCCCGATGCCGGGCTGACCGTCCTGGCCGCCACGGCCGACACGCCGGCAAGCCTGGCCACGGCGCTGGTCTGGCAGGGTGTCGTCTGGCCGCTGGCGGCGACCTCGATGCAGGGGCAGGGCCATGCCGCTCCGCGGGCAAGGGGGCCTCCGGTCGCGATCTGATCGCCTTTCCGACCAGATCAACACCAGAGGACACCGATATGAAATCCTTCGCACTTTCCGCAGCGCTTGCGTTCTGCGCCCTGCCGGCCCTGGCCGACATCACCATCAATGACCCGTATGCCAGGGCCTCCAACACCCGCGCCGGGGCCGCCTTCATGGTGATCGCCAACAGCGGCGACACGGATGACCGTCTGATCGCCGCGCGGTCGGACATCTCGGCCCGGGTCGAGTTGCACACCCACAAGGACATGGGCAATGGCGTGATGCGGATGATGGAGGTCGAAGAAGGCTTTGTCATCCCCGCAGGCGGTCAGCACGCGCTGGCCCGCGGTGGCGATCACGTGATGTTCATGGGCCTGACCGCCCCGATGGAACAGGCGCAAAGCGTGACCGTCACGCTGGTCTTCGAAGCCGCGGGCGAGATCACGCTGGACATTCCCGTCGATCTCGACCGCAAGCCGCAGCATGGCGGCGGCCACGGCAACTGAGCCCTTCGGGGCCCGGGTCCGTTCCGGACGGCCCGGGCCTCAGCCCGCCGCGGCCAGCAGACGGTCGACCCAGGCCGGCACGATCCGCGTGGCGGGGCCGATCAGGTGATGATCGAATGCCGCCGAGATGTCGGTGGCGTTGAGGTTCAGTTCCACCGTTTCGGCCCCGGCATACGCGGCCTCCTGCACAAAGCCTGCCGCCGGATAGACCTGGCCCGAGGTGCCGATGGCGGCGAACAACGTGCACGCCTGCAGGTGAAGCGCGATCTCGTCCATGTGATAGGGCATCTCGCCGAACCAGACCACGTCGGGCCGGGTGGCCGGGGAGCGGCAGTCCGGGCAGGGATCCTGCGGGGCCATGCGCGCAGGCGCGGGCCAGCGCGCGCCGCAGGCATGGCACAGCGCGCCGTCAAGCCGTCCGTGCATGTGGATCGCCCGGGCCCCGGCCTTTTCGTGCAGCCCGTCCACGTTCTGGGTGACGATCACAACGTCGGCAGGCCAGTCCTGCTGCAGCCGCGCCAGCGCGGCATGGGCGGCGTTGGGCTGCGCCCCGGACGCCTGCTGTCGGCGCGAATTGTAGAAATCGTGCACAAGACCGGGATCGCGGGCAAAGCCCTGCGGCGTGGCCACATCCTCGATCCGGTGTTGCGCCCACAGCCCGTCTTCGTCGCGAAAGGTGCCCAGCCCGCTTTCCGCCGAAAGCCCCGCACCGGTCAGCACCACGATCTTGCCTGCCATGCATCCCCCTGTCCCTGCGCCGCGTCAGGCGCGGCGCGGCCACCATGGCACAGGCGATGCCCATTGTCGTCCCGGGCGATCCGCTGGTGCCCGGGTCCGTCCGCCGGGAACGCGGGCCAGGGGCAGACGGCCCGCGCCGCTCAGGTCCCTTCGCTGTAAAGCGCGCGCGCCACCATCAGCGACACCGGCAGCGCCACGACAAAACCTGCAGCCGCCGCGACAAGGATGGGCACCAGCGTGTCGTACCCCGCCACCAGCACGGCAATCACCGCGCTGCCCGCAAGCGTGGTGGCAATCAGCGAATACAGAATCCCGGCAAGCCGCAACATCTTGACCTCCTGTGCGTCATGTTTGTGCATAGACATATCGCAATCCGAATGTATGAACCTTGATCTGCATCAGCACGCCTCTCGCGGCTTGAAAAAGACAGGTGATTCCGCTTACCAACACGTATTGACGGAGCGTGGACAGCCAGATGAAAAAAATTGCTTTTGCCGCTTTTTGCATGATCGGGCTTGCAGCCTGCGACCCGGCGGTTCTGCTCCGCCAGGTCGACGACGTGGACGATCCCGAGATCAGTTGCTTCACCCGCCCGCAAGGCGGCTGCAACTTTGACCGCAACCCGTTGCGGGTGTTGCCCGAACCGGTGGTCATTCCCCGCCGCCCCTACCAGTTCTTCCCCACGGCCGAGCCGCTGACCTTTGTGGATTCGCAGGGCAAGCGCTGGATCGCCCCGTCGCGCACGCTGACCGACGGGGCTTCGATCCCGCGCATCTTTACCTCGATCGTGGGCGATCCGACCTCGCCGGAATTCCGCAACGCGGCGGCGGTGCATGACGCCTATTGCGGCATCGGAAACGAGCTTGGCGCGAATTACCAGATCGACACCTGGCAGGAAGTCCACCGGATGTTCTATGACGGCCTGATCGTCGGCGGTACCGACGAGATCACGGCCAAGCTGATGTTCGCCGCGGTCTGGCTTGGGGGGCCGCGCTGGAACACCCATCGCGACCTGGACCATGTGCCCGACGTGCGCAAGCAGCGGGCGATGCGGCAGGCCAAGGCCTATGTCGAAGCCAAGCGCCCGGCGCTGCCCAAGCTCGAAGCCTACCTCTGGTGGCTGGAAAAGCAGATGCTGGACGACTACCCGCGGATCGAACGCGAGGACAAGGAGCGGTCGTCCGAGAAGATCGTCGAGGAAGAGCCGAGCTATCCCGAATACCCCGAGTATCCGGAATACCCGGACTATCCCAACGACCCGGTCGATCCGGAGGATCCGACAGGGGGTGGCGTTCTGGGCAGCGCGGGCGGGGGCGATACGGTCGGCTCCGATAGCCCTACCGGGTCCCTGCCGGACAGCGTGAAGTTGCGTCTGCTCAGGCTGCAGTAAGCCGGCGGGTCACAGCGCGTTGATGCGGAACGATTCCTGCCCCAGGAAGCGGATCAGCACCGCAAGCGAGGTGGCGCTGGCGCTGACCATCAGGAAGTGCAGCGCCGTGCGCACAAGGCGGTACTTCCGGGTGATGACCTCGGAATAATCGCGGCAAAGTTTGGCCAGTTCGCCATTCAGGTCGTCAGGCTCGCGGACCCGCGCCAGCAGCAGCTCGGCCCCCAGCGTGCGCGTGTCGCGGAAGTAGAACATCCCGTCGGACGTCACGGTGCCGCGCGGCAGGATGGCGAGGATGGCGAACAGCACCGCCAGAAGCGCCGAGCCGCTGGCCACGAGGATCACCACCGAGGCCTCGACCGAAATGCTCTCGGCCCGCAGCATCAGGAAGTTGGCGGACAGGATGATGGACGAGGACGCGATGGCGGCGCTCACCTTGTAATCCGCGCCCTTGATCTCGTCCCTGAGCAGCCCGGCAAAAAACCGCAGGTTCTCGTTGGGATCGTTGGGCATGAGGGCGTCCGTCCGGCAGGGTGGCACCTTTGTGCTTGGACGGGGGCGTGGGTGTCAATGGGCGCGGCGGGGTGAACCCCGCCCTACGCAGCGGCGTCTTTCTGGCCTGCCAGCAGGGCAGGCACGGAGAGGTCTTCGTCGAGCGCGTCCCAATGCAGGCCAAACGCACTGATCTCCACCTTTGTGCGCTCTTCCGGGGAGGCGTTCAGCAGGCGCGGGAACCAGGCCAGCGGCACGCCCAATGTGCGCCCGTCTGAAAGCGACAGCCACATGTTGGCGTCGTCGAACCGGACTTCAGTTGCCGAAATGCTCATGCCACGCCTCTTCGATCTCCGTACGGTAAGTTTCCACGATTTGGGCCAGCCTGCGCAAGGTCTTTGCGTCGAAGCCGTGGCTGCGAGCCAGACGCACAGGCGACACCCAGAATTTTGCCTCGCCGCCGTCTTTCATGACGTGGATATGGACCGGTTCTCGCGGATCGCCTTCGTTTGAGTAGAAGAAAAACCGGAAGCCTGCGTGGCGGAAGACGGTGGGCATGAGGTCAAGAAGCAGGTTGCTGCGGGGCAGTCGCGGTGGGCGGGGTAGAAGGATCATCGCCATAAAGATCCTGATTTGCCACCAAGTACAGACGAAACTGGCCTGTTATCTCGGCTATCATCGAAGGACCATCGCAATTGACGTACCTTCGAGGAAAAGCAAGCGAGAATATTTCACAAATATCAATACCGCAAGCGCCAATCTTGACAAAAGATCTGATGCGCTCGCTATTTGACGTCAAAAGAAACGTATCAAATCTTAAAGATTCGTCTGTAAATCTTGTCTGGCTGGCTGAGCACAGCTGAGCGATATTTGGGTGTCCGCCAAAGTCAATATACATATCGATGTTGTCTGCAACGCGTTTTTTCAATTTGGGATCTCTTTTCGCCAAGAGATCCTTTGCCTTGCTCAGCGGTCCGTTTCGACTGTCGCGGAGTTTCCGTCTTGCAGTTTGATCGCTTTCGCGTGCTCGCCAAACAGCTTCAATCTCCTCGTTTTCAGAAAACAGAAGAGCATAAAGAGCGGTTTCCGTTGCCAGTCGAAGAATTGCCGGGACTTGGCTGCTGGACCCAGATAGCGCAAGCATGATCGCAGCTCTCCAAGAGCCGAATGCCATTTGAAGCATTTGTGCGGGGACGACTCTGGAGGGATCGTTAAGGTTTTGGGCTAGGCGAACAGGGAGCTGATCTGAAAGGTTCAAAAAACATGGAGTCGGACCATTGCAGTTATGAATAAATTGTTCCCGGTATTGATCAAATGAATCGCGTTCTTCAGCGTCTTCCAAATATTGGATGCGTTTGTTGTCCAATCGTCTTTCAACCATCCATCTTCAAAGCCGAAATGAACGCCTCTTGCGGGATGTCGACCTTCCCGAACTGGCGCATCTTCTTCTTGCCGGCCTTCTGCTTTTCCAAGAGCTTCTTTTTCCGCGTCGCGTCCCCGCCGTAGCACTTGGCCGTCACGTCCTTGCGCAGCGCCGACAATGTCTCGCGGGCGATCACCTTGCCGCCGATGGCGGCCTGGATCGGGATCTTGAACATCTGGCGGGGGATCAGGTCCTTGAGCTTCTCGCACATCGCGCGGCCGCGGGTTTCGGCCCGGTCGCGGTGGACCATGGTCGAGAGCGCGTCGACCGGCTCGTCGTTCACCAGCACCTGCATCTTGACGAGGTTGTCCTCGCGGTAGCCCTCCATCTGGTAATCGAAGGAGGCATAGCCCTTGGTCACCGATTTAAGACGGTCGTAGAAGTCGAACACCACCTCGTTCAGCGGCAGGTCATAGACCGCCATGGCGCGGCTGCCGGCATAGGTCAGGTCCAGCTGCAGGCCGCGGCGATCCTGGCAGAGCTTCAGCACGTCGCCCAGGAATTCGTCGGGCACGAGGATCGTCGCCTTGATCCGCGGCTCCTCGATATGGTCGATCTTGGACGGGTCGGGCATGTCGGCGGGGTTGTGCAGCTCGCGCATCTCCCCGTCTTTCATGTAGACATGATAGACCACCGACGGCGCGGTGGTGATCAGGTCGATGTCATATTCGCGCTCGATCCGGTCGCGGATCACCTCGAGATGCAAGAGGCCCAGAAAACCGCAGCGAAAGCCGAAGCCCAGCGCGGCCGAGGTTTCCATCTCGAACGAGAACGATGCGTCGTTCAGCGCCAGTTTCTCGATGGCGTCGCGCAGGTCTTCGAACTCGGCACTGTCCACCGGGAACAACCCGCAGAACACCACGGGGATCGAGGGTTTGAAGCCGGGCAGCGGGGTGGTCGCGCCCTTTTTCTCATGCGTGATGGTGTCGCCGACGCGGGTATCGCGGACCTGCTTGATGGAGCCGGTGAAAAAGCCGATCTCGCCCGGACCCAGTTCCTTGACGTCCTGCATGGCGGGGCGGAACACACCCAGCTTGTCGACGCCGTATTTCGCGCCGGTCTGCATCATCCGGATGTTGTCGCCCTTCTTCAGAACGCCGTCCATGACGCGGATCAGAACCACCACACCAAGGTAGGAATCGTACCAGCTGTCCACCAGCATCGCCTTCAGCGGCGCATCGGGATCGCCCGAATGGGGCGGCGGCAGGCGCTTGACGATGGCCTCCAGCACGTCGGGGATGCCGACGCCGGTCTTGGCCGAGATCAGGCAGGCGTCGGAGGCGTCAATGCCGATCACGTCCTCGATCTGCTCGGCCACGCGCTCGGGCTCGGCGGCGGGCAGGTCGATCTTGTTCAGCACCGGCACGATCTCGTGATCGGCCTCGATGGCGGTATAGACATTGGCCAGCGTCTGCGCTTCCACCCCCTGCGTGGCGTCCACCACCAGCAGCGAGCCTTCGACCGCGCGCATGGAGCGGGAGACCTCGTAGGCAAAGTCCACGTGCCCGGGCGTGTCGATGAGGTTCAGCACATAATGCTCGCCATCCTGCGCGACATAGTCGATGCGCACGGTGTTGGCCTTGATGGTGATCCCGCGCTCGCGCTCGATATCCATGGCGTCGAGCAACTGGTTCTTCATGTCACGGTCCGCCACCGTGTGGGTGGACTGGATCAGCCTGTCGGCCAGGGTGGATTTCCCGTGGTCGATATGGGCGACGATGGAGAAGTTGCGGATGTGCGAGAGGGGTGTGGTCATGCTGCGCGATATGCGGCGGAAAAGGGGTTTGGTCAAGGTGGGTTGTGGTGACGGCCAGGGGCTGGCCGGCATGGAAATCGCGGCCTGTCCGCCCTGGGCGACGCCGATTGATCCTGTGGGCAAAATCCGCCATGATGGGGCGAGGGCAGTGACGGCCGGTTGACGGGAAAACCCGCGGGCCGTGGGCGAGAGACAGGTGATCATGAGAACAGCAGGGCTTCTTCTGTTGATGGTGCTGGTCGTGGCGGCGTGCGGGCGCTCCTCGGTCAGCCGGTATGCCGGCGGTGCGTCGGTGGCCTTTGCATCGGGGCCGGTGTCCAAGGCCTGCCTTGGCGGCGGGCGCAGCGCGGCCAACGGTCGGTTGTGCGGGTGCATCCAGGGGGTGGCAAACCGGGAATTGTCGGCCTCTGACCAGCGCATGGCGGCAAAGTTTTTCCGCGATCCGCATCGCGCGCAGGAGGTGAAGATGTCCGACGCGGCCGCGCATGATGCCTTCTGGGATCGCTACACTGCCTTTGCCGCGCGGGCCGAGCGGACCTGCCGGGGCTACTGAGCCGGCAGGTTGTCCGCCCCGCGGGCAAAGCGCAGGATGTCGGCGACAAGACAGTCCAGACTGTCGGTCCAGGGGCAGTCATCGGGCAGCAACGGCGCGGCCAGCGACAATTCGGTACAGGCGATCAGCAGGTGATCGCAACTGTCCAGAAGCGTGCGCGCCGTGTCGGTCAGGTCTGGCGCGATGGCGGACGGCGCGGCCCCGGCCTTGACCGCCCGGATCATCTCCAGAAGCGGAGCATCATCGGCCGGTGCGAAGTGGGGCATGTCGAGATAGCGGTCGAACACCCCGGTCAGCCGTGTGGCGGGCGAGGCCAGGATGCCGATCCGGCCCTTGCCCTGCAATTGCCGCGCCGTGGCGGCCAGCATGTCGAGAAAGGGCACCGGGCTGGCAGTGGCGATCTCGGGCGCGTAGTGATGCGCGGTGTTGCAGGGCATGGCCAACGCGCCCGCGCCGGCGGCGACGAGGTCGCGCGCCATGGCGCACAGCACCGGGGCCGGGTCGGGCCCGGTGCGCTCGATCAGCGCCGCGATGCGCGAGGGCACCGCGGGGTTCTGGTGCACGATCAGTGGCACGTGATCGGCATCGTCGCGGGCGGGCACGGCGTCGATCACCTTCTGCATCAGCAGAACGGTGGCTTGCGGCCCCATGCCGCCCAGGATGCCGACGGGCGTCATGGGCGGCCAAAGAGTTTTCGCCGAAAACTCTTTGGCATGAAGGATTTTCGGCGAAAATCCTTCATGCCCGCGCGGCCACGTCGAAGGCGTGGGTATAGCCGGTGAGCCCGATGGCCCCGCCGGTATGCAGAAAGACCACCCGCTCGCCCGGCTTGAAATGACCCTTGCGGATCAGGTCGATCAGCCCCGCCGCGCCCTTGGCCGAATAGACCGGGTCCAGCAGGATGGCTTCGGTCCGGGCAAAGATGTCGATGGCCTCCAGCGTCGACTCGGCCGGAATGCCATACCCCTCGCCGACATAATCGGTATTGGCGACCACGTCCTCGCGCGCCACGATCCCGGGGCAGCCCAGCTTTTCGGCGGTCTTTTCCGCCAGCTGAAACACATTCGCCTCCTGCTTGTCCCTTGGCGCGCGCACGCCGATGCCCAGCAGCGAGATCTGCGCGTTCATCGCCTTGAGCCCGGTGACCAGCCCCGCTTGCGTGCCCGCGCTGCCGGTGGCGTGCACGATGTGATCCACCTCGAGATCCATGTCGTTGAACTGGCCCAGCATCTCGAAGGCGCAATTGACATAGCCCAGCGCGCCGGTGGCGTTGGAACCGCCGCCGGGAATGGCATAGGCGTTGCGGCCCTCGCCGCGCATCCGTTCGGCCACCGCGTCCATCTCGGCATTCATGTCGAGCCCGGGGCCACGGTGCTCGATCGAGGCACCGTGCAGCACGTCCAGCAAGACGTTGCCGTTGTAGCGATAGTTCTCGTGGTTGTAGCCGGTGCGGTCCTCCAGCAGGATGTGGCACTCCATCCCCAGCCGGGCCGCCGCGGCGGCGGTCTGGCGGGCGTGGTTGGATTGCGTCGCCCCCTGGGTCAGCACGATGTCGGTGCCCTGCGCCACGGCCTCGGCCATCAGGAATTCCAGCTTGCGGGTCTTGTTGCCGCCGGTCGACAGGCCGGTGCAATCGTCGCGCTTGATCCACAGTTCCGGACCTCCCAGCGCGGCACTGAGCCGCGGCATGGGTTCCAGCGGCGTGGGCAGATGGGCAAGGCGAACACGGGGAAAGCGGGCAAGATGCATGTCAGGTCCTGTTGTTGTTGGCCGCAACGGGGCGCGGGGTGAGGGTGTCAAGCCGGGCCTCGGCGGTCAAGGCATGACCGACCATGCCTTCGGCGCGCGAGATGGTCGCGGTGGCCCGGGCCAGGTCGGGCAGCGCCTCGTTCGTGACGCGCTGCCAGGTGACGGTCTTGAGGAACTTGTGCACCGACAGCCCGCCAGTATAGCGCGCGGCACGGTCGGTGGGCAGCACGTGGTTGGGCCCGGCGGCCTTGTCGCCGAAAGCGACGCAGGTCTCTTCGCCCAGAAACAGCGAGCCATAGGCCGTCAGCCGGTCGCGCCACCAGTCGGGATCGGTGGCCATGACATGCAGGTGCTCCGGCGCGCGGGCGTCGGCCTCGGCGGCCATCTCCTCGCGGCTGTCGCACAGCACGATCTCGCCGCGCGTCTCCCAGGCCTCGGACGCCGCGCTGCGGTTCGGCTCGGGCAGGTCGGCGATGAGGCCGGGGATCAGCCGCGTGACATCGCGGGCCAGCGGGGCATGATCGGTCAGCAGCCAGCAGGGCGAGGTCGGGCCGTGTTCGGCCTGGCCGATCAGGTCGCGCGCCACGGTGGCCGGATCGGCGGTGGCATCGGCGCAGATCAGGATGTCGGTGGGCCCGGCGAACATGTCGATGCCGGTGGGGCCGAACAGCTGGCGCTTGGCCTCGGCCACATAGGCGTTGCCGGGACCGGCCAGAACATCGGCCTGCGGCAGGCCGAACATCCCGAAGGCCATGGCCGCAACGCCCTGCACGCCGCCCAGCGTCAGAACGGTATCGGCCCCGGCCAGATCCATGGTGTAGAGCACCGCGGGGTCGATCCCCTCGGGGCCGCGGGGCGGAGCGCAGGCGATCACGTGCGGCACGCCCGCGGCGCGGGCCGTGGTGATCGACATCAGCGCCGAGGCGATATGGGCATACCGCCCGCCCGGCACGTAGCAGCCGGCACAATTGACCGGGATCGCCTTCTGCCCGGCCACGAGGCCGGGGCGCAGCTCGGTTTCGAAATCCTGCAGCGAGGCGCGCTGCGCCTCGGCAAAGGCGCGGATATTGGCATGGGCATAGCCGATCGCAGCCCGCAGTTCGGCCGGCACGCGCCCGGCGGCGGCGCGCCGCGCCGCGTCCTCCACCAGAACCGGGCGAGTCCAGCCGTCGAGCCGGGCGGCATAGTCGCACGCCGCGGCATCCCCGCCCGCGCGCAGCCGCGCCAGCATGATCTGCACGGTATCGGCGATATCGGCGCGGGCCTCCGGCGCGTCGCCGGTGGCGGGTTTCAGGACACGGATCGGCATGGCAGGTCTCCTCGGCGGCGATTCGGGCGGCCGGACGGGCTTGACGGTTGGGCCCCAGATTTGAAAAGGGTGAATTCAGGAGGGCGTCGGGAATGCTGATGAAAGGGGTGACCCTGCGCGGGCTGGAGGTGTTCGAGGCGCTGGCCGAAACCGGATCGGTGGCGGGCGCGGCGACCCGCACCGGGCTCAGCCAGCCGGCGGTCAGCCAGCAGATGCGCAATCTCGAAGCGGCGCTGGGCACCGACCTGGTGGATCACGGACGCCGACCGATGCGGCTGACCCCGGCGGGGCAGTCCTTTCTGGCGCGCACCCGGGCGGTTCTGGGTCAGCTGCGCCTGGCCCAGAACGAGCTGACGGTGATGGACCTGGCGCATCTGGCGGTGCTCAACCTCGGCGTGATCGACGATTTCGACAATGACCTGACGCCACGGCTGGTGACGATGCTGGCCGAAAGCATGACGCGCTGCCAGTTCAAGCTGGTCACCGCGCCCAGCCACGTGATCTCGGAAGAGATGCGGGCGCGACGGCTGCACCTGGCGGTGGCGGCGGCCAGCGGGCAGGTGATGGAGGGGATCGTGGAATACCCGCTGGTGCGCGATCCGTTCATATTTGTGTGCGGTCGCGGCGCGGTGGACGAACATGGCAGCGTCGAGGCGGTGATGCAGGCGCTGCCGATCCTGCGGCACGACCGCGAACAGTTGATCGGCCGCCAGATCGAGGCGCATCTGGCCCGGCAGAAGCTGGACTTTCCGGCGCGGTTCGAGATCGGGCCGCATCTGTCGCTGATGGTGCTGGCCTCGCGCGGGGTGGGCTGGGCGATCACCACGCCGCTGGGGTTCATGCGCGCCGGACGGTATCACGACCGGCTGGAGGCCCATCCGGTGCCGTTCAAGCCCTTTGCGCGCACCATTTCGCTGCTGTCGGCCACCGATTGGGCCGACCAGGTGCCGCGCGACGTGGCGCGCACGGTTCGGATGCTGGTGGCCGACATGGTGATCGGCCCCGCGCTGCAGAAATTGCCCTGGCTGGGCGGCGAGTTGCGGGTGCTGGAAGGGGAGTGACCCCGTCACTGTTGTCGCGCGAGCCATGGGCGAAGCGTCTCCTCTGTGTCGAGGTGACGCGGGCCGGGGCGGCAATCAACGGGGAAGTGGCGGATTTCGGAACAGAAATCCGCATATTCGGAAAACCGGAATTCAGAGGGGGGAAGCGTTTTCGTCGAAAACGCTTCGCCGCCCGGCGCCCTGCGCCGGGGGCAAGACTTTTCGACGAAAAGTCTTGGGCGCGCCGTTCTGCCGGGCGGTGTCAGGCGGGGGCGTCGAGAAAGGCACGCACCGAGGCTTCGAAATCGCGCGGCGCGTCGGCGTGCAGCCAGTGTCCGGCAGCGGGCAGCCTGGCAAAGCGCGCGCGGGCAAAGCGCGCGCGGATCGCCGCGCGATGCTCTGGCCGGACATAGTCCGACCGGCCGCCGGACAGGAACAGCGTCGGTCCATCGAACTGCGCCGCGATCTCGGGAAAGCCCAGGATCAGCGGCATCTGCCGGGCCAGCGCGTCGAGATTGAGCTTCCAGCGACGGTTCGCGAGGTCCAGCGACTGGGTAAAGAACGCCTGCAGCGCCGGGTCCTCGACATGTGCCGCCAGCTGCGCGCTGGCGTCCGAGCGCTTTTCGACCCGGTCCAGATCCACCGCGCGCATCGCCTCGATGAACGGCATCTGGCTGTGACCATAGGCCACCGGCGCGATATCGGCGACGATCAGGCGGCGCACAAGGTCGGGCCGGGTCAGCGCCAGCACCATCGCCGCCTTGCCGCCCATGGAATGGCCGAGAACGTCCGCCGCGCCGCCCTCGGCCTCGATCAGGGCGGCGAGATCGGCGGCAAGCGCCGGGTAGGAGTGGTCGTCGGACCGGAAACTGTCGCCGTGATTGCGCAGGTCGGGAGCCAGCACCAGGCCGCGATCCGACAGGCGGCGGGCGATCACACCCCAGTTGCGCCCCGACCCGAACAGGCCGTGCACGATCACAAGCGGGCTTGCGGCCCCCGGCTGGCCGTGGCGAAGCGTGTGCAGCATGGGCAGGCTCCTACGCCGGATCGTGGCGGCTGGCCAGTGGGGCGGGCGAAATTGTCGCTGTTCCGGCAACGCACTGGACCCGGGCCGCCGGTTTATCGCCGCCGCGCGGTCCTGTAGGTTAACGCCATGCAAACGGATCGTGAATTCGGCACGCGTGTCAAGCGTCTGGAGCGGCTGATCGGCCGCGAGCTGGGGTTGTCCAGCGGCGATCTGCGCACGCGCGTCGCGCGGGCGCGGCGCAAGCTGCCCGACGCCATCAAGCGCGATCTGCTGCAGGTGGCCGAGGCGGCGCATCTGGCGGGCCATCCGCGCATCGCGCCGCAGATCGACCGCAGGGCGGTGGACCGGGCCTATGCCCGCGCCGTGGCGCATCTGACCGGGCCCGAGACCGCGGACATCCGCAAGAGCCGCCGGTTGGGCGCGGCGGGGGCACTGGCGGTCAACCTGATAGTGATCTTCTGCCTCGTTCTGGGCGTTCTGGTCTGGCGCAACCTGCTGTGACGTCCGCCCGGCCCGGCTCAATCGGGCATCGGCTGGCCACGCAGGCGCAGGAACAGGCTTTGCTCGTCGTCATTCTTGAAGAACGGCACCGAGGCCGGCGGCGTGTCATCCTCGACCCGCGCGGCGATCTCGGCCAGCACCACCTCGGTGATGAAGGGCAGGTCAAAGCCGCGCACCTCGTCGATGGGGATCCATTGCAGGTGGCTGAGTTCCTCGGCGGCTTCGCTGAAATCGTCCGGGTCCGACATCAGCGCCTCGGCGTCCACAAGGAAGAACCGCGCATCAAAGCGGCGCGGGCGGCCCGGAGGCGTGATGGCGCGAAAGACGAACTGCAGCGCATCGGCGGCGGGGCGGTGCCCGGTGCCGGCAAAGCCCAGCCAGTCCTTCGGAACGGCCCCGGGCCAGGGCGCGGGCACGCCCAGCACCTGGCCGGTTTCCTCCCACAACTCGCGCACGGCGGCGGCAGCCAGGGCGCGGGCCAGCCCGGGCGCGCTGTCCTCGGCCAGCCGCGCGGCGCAGAGCGGCGGCAGCGGGCGGGCCAGCGGGATGCGGGCATCGTCGGCATCCACCGCACCGCCGGGAAACACGAACTTGTTGGGCATGAAGGCCGCGGTGGCCCCGCGCTGCCCCATCAGCACGCGCGGACGGGTGGCCCGGTCGCGCAGGACGATCACGGTGGCGGCGTTGCGGATGGCGGTCTTGTCGATGGTGTCGGCGCTTGTCATCTGGTCCCCGGGGTCAGGCCGGGGGCGCAAACCCGTGCATGCCGCGCGCCCACTGGAACGCCACGATCACCCCTTTCAGCCGGGGCAGAAGATAGAGCGACAGCCCGACGCAGCCAACCGCAAATATGGTGAACAGGATCAGCGGTTCCGGCCGGAAGGTGGTGAACACGAACAGCAGCATCGGCGCCATGACATGGCCGACGATGAGGATCGTCAGATAGGCCGGGCCGTCATCGGCGCGGTGATGGTGCAGTTCTTCGCGGCAGACGGTGCAATGGTCGCGCACCTTCAGATAGCCGGTCAGCAACGGGCCCGAGCCACAGCTCGGGCAGCGCCGTCGCCAGCCCTTCCAGAGCGCGGGCCAGGTAGCGCGCTCGATCTCGGTGATGTCTGTCATGGGGTCCTCACTCGCTCGCGCCCAAGGGTGCAGAAGATCGCGGATGCAGGAAACGGTGCAAAACGTCCTTGCGTCTGGATGTCACAGATCACGCAGCCGTGAACGAAAAATCCGCCCGCCGCGGCGACGGAAGCCCGCGCACCGCCCGTTCAAGCCTGCACAGACGCCCGGGACAGGGCGGCCTGGAGACAGGATACCAAAGGAGACCTGAGCAATGACGAAGACAGCTTTCTGGATCGGCGGGGCCCTTGTGCTGGTGATGGGCACGGCCGGCGTTGCAATGGCGGCGGGCGGCCCGGGCAAGGGCCCGCGCGGTGCCGGGTTCGAACAGATGTTCGAACAGCTCGACACCGACGGCGACGGCAAGATCACCAAGGCCGAGATGCAGGCCGCCGGGCAGGCCCGTTTTGCCGAGGCCGACGCCGATGGCGACGGCTTTCTGACCGCCGAGGAACTGGCGGCCCAGGCCGAGAAGCGCCGCGCCGACCGGGCCGAGCGCATGCTCGCACGGCTGGACAGCGACAAGGATGGCAAGTTGAGCCTCGCCGAAATGCAGGCCGGCGCTCAGCGTCGCGGCGATCCGACCCGGCTGTTCGAGCGGCTGGACACCGATGGGGATGGTGCCATCAGCAAGGCCGAGGCCGAGGCAGGCCGCAAGGCGATGCGCGGCATGCGCGGCGGCGAGGGCGGCCGCCACGGTCGGGACAACTGACCGGCCCGCGGTGAGCGGTCCGCGCCCTGCAAGGGGCGCGGACCTGCCCGGGACGCGGCCACCCGCGCCGGTCCCGGGATTGCGTGGCCGGAGCGTTGCGGCTAGCGCGAGGGAATGAACGGATGCCGTATGACGCCATGAACGACTGCGACGACGACGACCTGCTGGCCGCCTATGCTGCCGGCGACGCCGCTGCGGCGCGGGCGTTGACGGCACGGCTGACGCCGATGGTCTTTGGCCATGCCGTCCGGATGCTGGGCGGCGACGCGGCCGAGGCCGAGGACATCACCCAGGAGGCGCTCTTGCGGCTCTGGCGGGCGGCCCCGGACTGGCGGCGCGGCGAGGCCAAGGTGACCACATGGCTGTACCGGGTGACGGCGAACCTGTGCATCGACCGGATGCGGCGGCGGCGCGGCGGTCCGGCGCTGGACGCGATCCCCGAACCCGTGGACAAGACGCCATCGGTGGCCGACGAGATGCAGAATGCGGCGCGGGTGGCGGCGCTTCAGACCGCGCTGGAGGCGCTGCCAGACCGTCAGCGCCAGGCAGTCATCCTGCGCCATATCGAGGGGCTTTCGAACCCCGAGATCGCGCAGATCATGGACATCGGCCCGCGGGCCGTGGAAAGCTTGACGGCACGCGGCAAGCGGGCCCTGGAGGCGCTGCTTTCGGGGCGGCGCGCGGAACTGGGATATGACGACGATGACTGAGCGCAAGGACACCGAGGGGCTTGACGCCTTTTTTGCCGCGGCGCGGGAGGAGAGCCCGATGCCATCGGGCGACCTGCTGGCCCGTATCGAGGCGCAGGCGCTGGCCGAGATGCCGCGGGCCGGGGTCCGGCGCGGCGGCCCGGGCCTGTTTGGCCAGCTGGTGCAGGTGCTGGGCGGGTGGCAGGGCATGGCGGGCCTGGCCGCGGCCTGCGCCGCCGGGGTCTGGATCGGGGTCAGTCCTCCGGAAGGCCTGTGGAGCCTCTACATTCTTCAGGAGGCAGGCCTGGACGGGCTGGGTGTCGATCCGCTGAGCGCTTTCGATATGGCGCTGATGGAAGGATAGGGCATGGATCAGGTATCCCGTCCGCAGGGCATGCGGCTCTGGCTGCGGCTCTTGCTCTTTGCGTCGCTGGCACTGAACCTGGCCGTGGTCGGCGTGGTGGCGGGCGCCCTGCTGTCCGGTGGCCCCTCGCGGGACGCGGCGCGGTCGCTGCGCGATCCGGTGGTGCCCTATACCCGGGCGCTGGACGAGACCCAGCGCAAGCAGATCCGCCGCGACCTGCGCCGCGCCTTTGACCGCGGACGCGATGGCGGCCTGCGGCCGCCGGGGGCGGGCGGCGATTATGCCGTTGTGCTTGAACTGCTGCGCACCGACCCGTTCGACCGCGCGGCCTTTGACGCGGTGCTGGTGCGGCAGGGCGACGGGGCCCGGGCCCGGATGGAACTGGGCCAGAAGGTGCTGGGGGACTTTCTGGAAGGGCTGAGCGCGGCAGACCGCGACGCCTATGCCGCGCGGCTCGAGGACGAAGTGGCGCGGTTGGCCCGGCGGCGCCCGCCGCAACGGCGCGACTGAGCGCCGGTGCGGAGGCGCGCCGGGCTCAGATGTCCCGGACCGCGCGGCGCGGTGTCACGGGACCGGCTCCGGGAGCAGGGCGGAGCAGTTGCAGCGGGGTCACCGTGTCGGCCATCACGACGGTGTTGCGGCCCTTGTCCTTGGCGGCGTAGAGCGCGCGGTCTGCGGTTTCGATCAGCCGGGTGGGCGGCGGACCGCCCGGTTCGCCCAGCGCCACACCGATGCTCAGCGTCACCGCGATGGTGCGGCCATCCTCCAGCGTGACCGGCGCGTCGGTCATCACCTGGCACAGCCGCTCTGCCGTGGCCTTGGCAGCGGCGCGGCCGGTGTCGGGCATGGCGATCAGGAATTCCTCGCCGCCATAGCGCGCGATCAGGTCGGCGGCGCGCAGGTTCTGCTTGAGGCGCGTCGCCAGCGCCACCAGAACCTCGTCGCCGGCGGCGTGGCCATAGCGGTCGTTGACCTGCTTGAAATGGTCCAGATCGGCCAGCAGGAGCGCATAGCCACGCCCCCTTTGCTCGGCCCGCTCGGCGATCCGCGCCAGATGCGGAATCGCGTAGCGGCGGTTGTATAGCCCGGTCAGCGGGTCGGCCACCGCGGCGCGCAGCCCGTCGCGCATGTTGGCGCGCAGCTTGTCCGCGGTGCGCTTGCGCGCGATCTGCCGCCGCACCCGCAGCGCCAGTTCCTCGTCCGACGGGGTGCGGAGCAGCATTTCGTCCGCGCCCATGTCCAGCGCGCTGGCCGCGCCCTGGCGCAGATGCGGATGGGTGAGATAGATCAGCCCGGAAAGCCGTGTTTCCGTCCCCGCGCGAATCTGCGGCAGCAGCGTCAGCCCCTCGGTGCCCGGCGCGGTGCCTTCGGACAGCACGATGACATCGGGGCGCGGATCGGGATCGCGCAGGATGTCGTCGGCGGGCACAAGGCGCACACGGTCGCGCAGGTGATCCGACAGGCCATTCACCAGACGTTTGCCATCGGTGTCGCCCAGCGCGACCACGGCGACATCGGCGGGGCCCTGGAACTCTGCCGGTTCCTCGGCCAGACCCAGGGCGCGGCGGGTGTCTTCGCGCAGCCGAAGCTCGGCCTCGGCGTCGCGGGCACGCAGCAGGCTGCGCACCCGCGCCAGCATCACCATGTCGTCGATCGGGCGCTCCAGCACGTCGTCGGCCCCGGCGGCGAGATAACCCAGCCGTTCGGCGGGATCGGCATCATTGGCAATGACCATCACCGGCAGGCGCGTGGCCGCGCCGCCGCGGCGCAGCTTTTCGCACAGCGCCCGCACCGGCATGTCCGGCAGGTTTGCCGCCAGGATCACCAGATCGGGCCGGTGTCGCATGACGGCTTGCTGCGCCGCAGCGGCGGTGCCGGCCAGCGCGGTTTCATAAAAGGCGGCGTTGAGCTTCACGCGCATCACGATCCGGTTGGTCGGAATCGCATCCACGACAAGAATTCGGCCTGTCATCGTCACTCGCTTCCTCGAAACTGCCGCCTTGCACGGCACCTTGCGCCCGCCGCCAGAATGGATGACGATTGGTTAAGAAACCCTTTCGCATTTGAGGCAAACAGGTGCTGTCGCAGGAAATGGCCGAAACGATCGGATTGCAGGCGGTGGCATGGCTGGCCGCCCAGGATGAATTGCTGCCCGTCTTTCTGGGCGCGACAGGGGCGTCCGAGGCGGATTTTCGCGTTGGTCTGGAAGACCCGGATTTCCAGGGCTCGGTGCTGGATTTCATCCTGATGGACGATGCCTGGGTCAGCGCCTTCTGCGCCGCGCAGGGGTTGGGCCCCGAGGTGCCGATGCAGGCCCGGCAGGCGCTGCCCGGCGGCGGCCAGGTGCACTGGACATGAGCCGCCGCGTCGATGCCGTCCTGTTCGACAAGGACGGCACGCTGTTCGATTTCGAGGCCACATGGACGGCCTTTGCCGCCGAGGTGGTGCAGACGCTGGCCGGTGGCGACGCCGCACTGGCCGCCTGCCTTGCGGCGGCGATCGGCTTTGACCCCGGGCAACGCCGCTACCGGCCCGACAGCATCGTCATCGCCGGTACGAATCGCGAAATAGCCGGCGTGCTTGCGGCGGAACTGCCCGGGCGCGACCCGGACGGTATCGAACGCTATCTGGCCGAGGCCTCGGCCAGCGCCCCCCTGGCCGAGGCGGTGCCGCTGGTGCCCCTGCTGACCGGGCTGGCGGCGCGCGATCTGGGGCTGGGCGTGATGACCAACGATTCCGAAGCCGCCGCCCGCGCGCAACTGCGCGTGGCCGGGATCGAGGGCATGTTCGATTTCATCGCCGGGGCCGACAGCGGCTATGGCGGAAAGCCGTCTCCGCTGCCGCTGCTGGCCTTTGCCAGGGCGCTGCGCCTGCCGCCCGACCGGGTGGTGATGGTGGGCGACAGCACCCATGATCTCAGGGCCGGGCGCGCGGCGGGCATGCAGGTGGTGGCGGTGCTGACGGGTCCGGCCTCGGCCGATGCGCTGGGGCCGCTTGCCGATGCAGTGCTGCCTGATATCGGCCATCTGCCCGGTTGGATCGCCGCCGAATCGTGACCGGCCTGCCCTGAAAAACGACTGAACCCGTCGCATTCCGGCAGGAAAGCGGCCCCGTCGCGGTGTGTTGTGGGCGTTACCTGCAAGGGAGGAGATCATGGCCGAAGCAGCACTACAGACACGCCGCCGCCGCGGCGGCGGCCGCGCCGGGAACGCTCAGCGCCGCGGAGGGGCCGTCATCGAACAGACGCCCTGGCGGATCCCGGTCAACCTGGACCGTCCCACCGAACCGCTGGACGACGAGGGTGTGGCCCGCGTGCACGAGGCCGCCATGCGCATCCTCGAAGAGATCGGGATCGAGTTCCTCAATCCCGAGGCGCTGGACATCTTCCGTGCGGCCGGCTGCATCGTCGAGGGCGAAAACGTCCGGATGGGCCGCGACCTGGTCATGGAGATGGTGGCCAAGGCACCGCGCGAATTCACGCTGACGCCGCGCAACCTCGAGCGCACCATCACGGTGGGCGGGCGCAACATGCTGTTCGGCAACGTGTCGTCGCCGCCGAATTACTGGGACATGGAGATCGGGCGCAAGGTCGCGGGCACCCGGGAACAGTGCCGCAACCTGCTGAAACTGACGCAGTATTTCAACTGCATCCATTTCGCGGGCGGCTATCCGGTAGAGCCGGTGGACGTGCATGCCAGCGTCCGGCACCTGGATGTGCTCTATGACAAGCTGACGATCGGCGACAAGGTCGTGCATGCCTATTCGCTGGGCAAGGAGCGGGTCGAGGATGTGATGGAGATGGTGCGCATCGCGGGCGGGCTCACGCATGAAGAGTTCGACGCGACACCGCGGATGTACACCAACATCAACTCCACCTCGCCGCTGAAGCATGACTTTCCGATGATCGACGGCTGGCTGCGCATGGCGCGGCGCGGCCAGGCACTGGTGGTCACGCCCTTCACGCTGGCGGGGGCCATGGCCCCGGTGACGATGGCGGGCGCGGTGGCGCAGTCGCTGGCCGAGGCGCTGTGCGCCGTGGTTCTGGCGCAGATCGTCAGGCCCGGCGTGCCCTGCGTGATCGGCACCTTCACCTCGAACGTCGACATGAAATCCGGCGCCCCGGCCTTTGGCACGCCGGAATACATGCGCGCCACCCAGATGACCGGCCAGCTGGCACGGTTCTACGGGCTGCCGCTGCGGTCCTCGGGGGTCTGCGCGGCCAATGTGCCCGACGGTCAGGCGATGTGGGAGACCGAGCACAGCCTGTGGGCCGCGGTGCAGTCCGGCACCAACATGGTTTATCACGCGGCGGGCTGGCTCGAAGGCGGGCTGATTGCCTCGCCCGAGAAATTCGTCATGGATTGCGAGGTGTTGAGCCAGATCCAGCGCTATATGGAACCCGAGATCTGCGACACCTCGGATGACGGTCTGGCGCTGGATGCGATCCGCGAAGTCGGCCATAGCGGGCACTTCTTCGGCATCCAGCACACCCAGGACCGCTACACCACCGCCTTTCACCAGCCGTTCCTGTCGGACTGGAAGAACTACGAGGCCTGGGAAGCGGCGGGCGCGGTCTGGACGGCGGAACGCGCGCACCAGCTGTTCAAGCTGATCGTGAACGAATTCGAGGAACCGCCGATGGAGGAGGGCATCCGCGAAGAGCTGGCCGAGTTCGTGGCCCGCCGCAAGGCCGAAGGCGGCGCGCCGACGGATTTCTGATCCTCCGGCATCGCGCGGTCAGGCAGTGGAAGCCACGGCCCGGTCGCGCGATGTGTGAAAGCCGCGTGAATTTCCGTGCAATTGCATTTGTTTCAGGATTGTTAAACCCCGACCGCCAAACTGCCCCCGGGAATGGTGAGGCGCAGTTATGCACGGTTTGGTCTTTAGAACGTTGCAGGTGTTCGTGCAGGATACGTATGGCCCGGAAACATGGGCCGACGTGGTGCTGCGCGCGGAACTGGACGCGCCTGTCTTCGAATCGATGTTCCACTACGACCCCGCGCTGCTGGATACCGTTCTGGCGGCGGTAGGGGTGCAGCTGGACAAGCCGCGCGATGCGATTCTCGAAGATGTGGGCACCTACCTCGTGTCGCACCCCAATTGCGAAGGGCTGCGGCGGCTGTTGCGCTTTGGAGGGGTGGATTTCATCGAATTCCTGCACTCGCTCGACGATCTGCCCGATCGTGCCCGGCTGGCCGTGTCGGACCTGGTGCTGCCGGAAATCGAATTGCAGGATCACGCGCAGAACCGGTTTCACCTGCGGATCACGGGCCAGCCGCCGGGCTTTGGCCATGTCATGGTGGGCGTGTTGCGGGCGATGGCGGACGATTACGGCGCGCTGGTCCTGATGGACCATCTGGGGCAAGCGGGCGACAGCGAAACCATCGATCTCACGGTGATCGAAACCTCCTTTGCCCGTGGCCGCGATTTCGAACTCGCGGCCGCCCAGCCCGCTGCCGGAGGTGACGCATGACCCTGCCGATGTCGATCCTGCACCGCCTGTGCCCGATGCATGTCGTGCTGGACCGTGCCGGACGGGTCCGCCAGGCCGGCGCGACGTTGCGCAAGCTTGGCCTTGGCCCGCTGGAAGGGCGGGCCTTTCTCGACCTGTTCGAGGTGTACCGCCCGCGCTCGGTCAACAGCATGGCCCAGCTGCTGCAGACCGAGGGGCGCAAGCTGCATCTCCGCGGTCGCAGCGCTCGGCGCACCGCGCTCAAGGGCGTGCTGGCGGCGGACGGGCAGGGCGGCGCGGTGATCAACCTGTCTTTCGGCATCGGCGTGATCGACGCGGTGCGCGACTATGCGCTGACCGGCACCGACTTCGCCGCCACCGACCTGACCGTCGAGATGCTTTACCTGGTCGAGGCGAAATCCGCCGCGATGGAGGCGTCGCGCCGACTCAACACGCGTCTCAAGGGGGCAATGGTGGCCGCCGAACAGCAGGCCTTTACCGACACGCTCACCGGTTTGCGCAACCGGCGCGCCATGGATCACGTGCTGGCCCGGCTCGCCCGCCGGGCCGAACCGTTCTGCCTGATGCATCTGGACCTCGATTTCTTCAAACAGGTCAACGACACGCTGGGCCACGCAGCAGGTGACTATGTGCTGCAATGCGTCGCCCACCAGATGGTCGACGCGACCCGCAAGGACGACACCGTGGCCCGCGTGGGCGGCGACGAATTCGTCATCATCCTGCCCGGCCCGGTGCAGCAGGACCGCGTGGAAGAACTGGCCTCACGGCTGATCACACGGATCGAACAGCCGATCCTGCATGACGGCCGGGTGTGCCGGGTGTCGGCCAGCATCGGCATAAGCTTCGGTACCGAAGCCGCGCGCGCCCCGAACGACATTCTGGAAGAAGCCGATATCGCGCTCTACGAGGCGAAACGGGCCGGGCGCGCCCAGTTCCGCTTCTTCCTGCGCACACCGCAAGAGGCGGTTTCGGCGCGTAACGGATAGACCGCTGCAACAGCGCCCGAAACCCGCCCGGATCACACGGTTTTTCGCGCGGATGGGGCTTGATCCCGCCCACCACCCGTCGTAAGGAACGCGACACGGTTGGGGTGTAGCCAAGTGGTAAGGCAACGGTTTTTGGTACCGCGTACCGTAGGTTCGAATCCTACCACCCCAGCCAATTTTCCCCTAAGTAGTTGAATTTATTGAGTGGTCGTGATGTGTTCTGCGGTGGAAACCCCAACTGCATCACAGGGGTGCATCACATCGGTGCATCACAGGCCCTCGGAACGGAATGAGTTTCGCGCTCCCAAAGCAAGGGGTGCAGGACCATGACCGGATTGAATCACGTGATCCGCCGGGGCGCGGTTTATGTCTGGCGGCGCAGGATCACGTCGCGCGCTGGCGGCGATACGGAGCGGTATATGCAGTTCAGTCTCCGCACGACGAGGTTTTCCACAGCCAAGTCGCTCGCAAATGTTGCAAACCTCGCTTTCGCGACATCTATGCTGGAAATGGAGCACGGACGGATCACCCCGGCCGAGGCGCAGAGCTTTCTTGCGAGAGTCGTGGCAGACGAACTGACGCGCATTGAAGAGGAACGCTATTTCGAGCCTCCGGCCTCGTCGCCCGCGGAAAGGCGCACCCGGTATCTCATCGAGAGATCCCGCGCCGTTGCTGCGCGACTGGTGGCGTCGAGGGGTATGGGCGCGGCGCTTCTTCCGGAGGACTGCGCAGAACTGGCTTCCGAAGGATTTTCCGAATCCGATCTGGCCATGGTGGAACGCGAGATTGTCCACGTGCAGGACCGTTGCGCCAAGCAGGCTTTCATAGCGGAAACTTGTGAACAGGCGTCTTCTGTTCTTGGACGCTGCCCGAACAGTGATGCGGATGTGCGCGCGCTGGTCGCCGTACGCGTCGCGGCAGAAGCCGAGGCGCTGAGGCGCGTCGACACCTGCCGGGCAACAATGTCGTCAAGGATGGCCTATACTGGGGGGCGATGATCGCGAGCCTGTCGGGCAGATGCCAATGCTTTTGAAACTATGCTCGAAGCATCTGTTGCGCGGATGCTGAGTTTAGGGTCAGGACCCATTGAATGAGCGGTAAGCTCATGATTCACTGTTCGAAAAGGGAGCGGTGGCATGAGCAATCTCTTCTGGCTGACGGACGCGCAGATGGCGCGTCTGGAGCCCTACTTCCCG
>JAUHZO010000017.1 GCA_030425925.1 Alphaproteobacteria bacterium
GCTTCCTGTTCCTTGATCATCCCGATGATCTGCGCCTCGGTGAAGCGGCTTTTCCTCATGTCGTCTGCTCCTTCGCGGTTGGGCAGACTCTACGCTACGGCGAGGGAACTTTCGGGGGGCAGGTCAGTTGCCGAAAGGCTGGGCTGCATTCTTGCCAAAGTGCAATAGGTTCTTTTCCTCTGAAATCGACATGGGTATTTCGCGCGCATGTATGATATGAATATCTTGTCCGGTTGAGAAGTTGTGGTTTCGGTTGTGGTTGTTGTTATTCCATGATCAGCATGAATTGAACAAAAACTTGACACCGATGATAGGAACACCTGGAAGGCATGAACGTGATATGCCTTGCTATTCCACTCCGGATCAGCTTTTGTTTTGGAAGACGCGAACTCAACATATGGAAACAATCCGGTGCAGCAAGCTTGGGGAAAACGCGACTCTCAAGGTGGGCGTTCACATCATTTGGTGCACCACTCAGCTGATGTCGCAGCTGTCTTTCTGGCAATCATAGCGCAACCGATTTTTCGAAAACGGTTAGAGAAAGCAGCGGGACGCGAGTTGCTTGATGTTGATGACGCGCGTTTGGCAGTTCTGGTTTTTCTGCATGATATCGGCAAGGTTGCGCCCGCGTTTCAGGCGCGGGGATGGCCGCAAGGCATTTGGCGCAAGCCGACCGCAAACCATCTGCTGACGGCCTATTTTTGGCTTGGGGAAGCAACAAGGGACCCGGATGCAATGCTGGACGGCATCATTCCGGAGATAGAGAGTTGGGGTAATGTGCTGATGCTTCTCGACGCGACATTCGCCCATCACGGGCGTCCGTTTCCGGGTCGTAAGGCGAACAACGGCGAACGTTTCCAAGTGCTGCCGCACTATAACTGGCGTCAGGCCGACAAGGAAAAGGGGGCGGCGATCAAACGATGGTTTCCCAGGGCATTCGACGCCGCGCCACCCTTGCCAGACAGACCGGCTTTCGTCCACCTGTATGCGGGGCTTTTGGCCCTGGCGGATTGGGTTGGCAGCGATGCGCGCGCGTTTGCCTATCGCGGTGAGCTCGACCCGGACTACTGGCCTGTGGCGACGAAGATCGCCAACAAACGCATGCGGGATATCGGCCTTGATGGCTCTACGCGCCGCCTGAAGGCACCGGTCGGTTTTTCTCTGGTAAGCACGCATAATACGCCCAACGCCGCGCAACGCGCGGTTGGTGACGCGCCGCCGCACGCTCCTCTGGTCATTCTCGAAGCGGAAACCGGGTCCGGCAAAACCGAGGCCGCGCTTTGGCGGTTTGCGGCGCTCAAATCCGCGGGGGCAGTCGATAGCCTTTTTTTTGCCGTTCCCACCCGAGCCGCAGCGCGGCAGCTTTGCGCAAGGGTAAACGAGGCGATGGCGCTCATGTTCGACGAACCGCCCGAAGCGATCCTGGCCATTCCGGGAATGCTGCGTGCCGGTGAACATGACGGCCAACGCCTTGCCGGTTGGGAGGTCAAATGGGACGACGATGCGG
Source organism: Alphaproteobacteria bacterium (assembly GCA_030425925.1). Taxonomy (GTDB): domain Bacteria; phylum Pseudomonadota; class Alphaproteobacteria; order Rhodobacterales; family Rhodobacteraceae; genus JAUHZO01. The sequence continues at coordinate 1,508 of JAUHZO010000017.1, forward strand.
GCAGACAGCGTCCCGAACGCTGGGCGGCGGAGCATGCCACGCGTTTCGTGGCCTCTGAAGTCGCCGTCGGTACGGTGGATCAGGCCATGCTGGCCGCATTGCAGATCAAGCACGCTCATCTGCGTGGGGCAGCTTTGGCGCGAAGCTTGCTGGTGATCGACGAAGTACATGCGTCAGACGCCTATATGGGCCGTATCCAGCAGGAACTCGTCCGCCAGCACGTGGCTTTGGGCGGGCACGCAATGCTGATGTCGGCAACGCTGGGCAGCGCCGCGCGGGCCAATTGGTTGGGCCTGCCTCCTCCGGGTTTGATCGAAGCGTACAAGACGCCCTACCCGGCTGTATGGGTATCGGGTGAAACATCGCCCCGCTCGGTGCAGGGGGCCGGTCGCGCCAAATCGGTCCGCGTGCAGACTGTGCCGGATTGGAGCGGCAACGCGGCCGCGCAGCTTGCGGTCGAGGCCGCCAGCAAAGGCGCGCGTGTGCTGGTGATCCGGAACACAGTCGACCGCGCGCGAGAGACCTGGGAAGACGCCTGCGCTGCCCGGCCCGATCTGGTGATGATGGTCACTGGATTGCCCGCGTTGCACCACAGCCGGTTTGCCGCGGAAGATCGGGGCTTACTTGACGCCGCCGTCGAGGCCGCGCTCGGCAAGGGCGCAGAGCGCAAACGCGGCTGCATTGTGATCGGCACCCAGACGCTGGAGCAATCGCTGGATATCGACGCAGACTTATTGATCACGGACCTCTGCCCCATGGACGTCCTTTTGCAACGCATCGGACGCCTTCACCGCCATGACGTGCCGCGGCCATCTGGCTTTGAAGAGCCTCAGACCGTGGTTCTTTGCCCAACCGACCTCGATGCCTTGACCAATCGGGCGGAAAACGGGCTTGGCGTGATGGAAAAAGACGGCGCATTGTCAGGTGTTTATGTCGATGTTTGCATCCTGTCGGCGACGCTTCAGCAGATCAAAAACGAACCGGTCTGGCACATCCCGCAAATGAACCGCCAGTTGGTCGAGGCCGCGACACATGGCGAGGTGCTGGACGCTTTGGCCGAGGCGAACGGTTGGGAAAAACACCGGAGCGTCATTCTCGGCGACACTGCGGCCAAGGCGCAGGTTTCCGGTCTGGCTCTCCTGAACAGGAACAATCCGCTCCCGTGCGTCTATCCGGAAGATATCGCCATTCGCACAAGGCTCGGAGATCAGGGTGCAGTGATCGAAATTGAAGGTGCCCCAACCGGACCTTTTGGCCAGCCTATCCACCGCATCGCCCTGCCGCCGCATTGGTCGGATGGATTGACGGGGGAAGAGAATGCCGTGCCGGAATGGCAGGACGGCGTGCTTTATTTTGTCATTGGGAACAAGCGGTTCAAATATGATCGCAGCGGGTTGCAGAGAGAAGCGATTGACAAACAAAATTGAAATATCATTCTGAGAATGAAGCTTTTAGTTGAGTGAAACGCGAGATGTACATTATTTCTGGCCCGTCCCTGCAACCTGACGCCGGTGTCGCCGCGGGGTCTGCAATGACCCTGCCGGAAGGGACAGTATCCGCCCTCTGCTATTCTAACGGCAATCAACCCCTGGCCGACCGTCCAAAGGAAAGCCCCGCAAGAGCGTGCAACAAACCGGTTTCCCCGCCAAAGCGGGGTAAGTGACTGTGGGGGCGCCGGTGTCCAATCTCTTGACGGAGCCGCTCATTTCGGTCGCGCCTAACCGCAGGGTGACCCTCCCCGGTCTTTTTGCCGCCATGTCGCGTGGCACCGTGAGCGGCTTTCCCGCCTTGCGCGCGCATCAACGTGCCGCGTGGCACATGTTTCTGGTGCAACTTGCGGTGCTCGCACTCGATCATCGGAAACACATGGAGATCCCCGATGCAGTGGAAGATTGGGCAGGCCTTTTGCGGGCTCTGACCCCGGACTTCGCCGATGACGCCCCATGGTGTCTTTGGGTGCCGGATCGCACAAGGCCCGGCTTTCTCCAGCCGCCCGATCCGGGCGGGCTGAAATGGACAGAGGTCGAGACGCCGGACGCGCTCGATATGCTGATCACCTCCAAGAACCACGATCTGAAGGCCGCGCTTGCCCGCGATCCCGCGCCCGAGGATTGGCTTTTTGCGCTGGTCAGTCTGCAAACCTCCGAAGGTTATAACGGCGCGGGAAACCACGGCATCGCCCGCATGAATGGCGGTGCGTCCAGCCGCCCGATGCTGGCGCTGGCCCCTCTGGACGCGGTCACGCTAGCGCCGAACCCGTCGGCGTGGTGGGCACGGGACGTCGCCCGCCTGCTGAGCCTGCGTGCCGAAGGCCAGGTGCAGGGCGTCGGCAAAGAGGGTGGCCATGCGCTCTTGTGGTGCCTGCCCTGGCCCGAAGGTCGGCAACTATCGCCTTTGGACTGCGACCCGTGCTTTCTCGAGGTCTGCCGCCGGGTTCGCCTGACTGCAATAGGCGCAGAACGCGCAACGTCGAAGGCGGCCCGCATGGATGCGAAACAATTCAACGGTGTCTTGGGTGATCCATGGACCCCGGTTCATATCGCGGAAGCAAAATCGCTGACGCTGGGCGAAGGCAACTTCACGTACAAACGGGTATTCGATCTGCTGTATTCCGGAAACTGGGCATTGCCCGCCCTGGCGCAGCCCGGGCCAGACGACACCCAGGACATGGCACTGGTCGCCGAGGCACTGTCGCGCGGCAATTCCAAGACCGACGGGCTGAAGACCCGTGTGATCAAGGTTCCCCGGCGCGTGGTCCGTGTGGCGTTTGGCACGCAGGTACAGGATGTCGCCAAGACCCTGCTCGGGAAAATCGAGTTGGTGGACGGCGTGCTCAAGACGGCTGTCGCGGTCCTGGCCGCGAGCGGTGACGGAGAAAAACTCAAGCGGGGCCACTATGACCGCGCTCGCCCTGCACGTCAGGATTTCGACAAACGCGTCGACGAGCTGTTCTTCCCGGCGCTTTGGGCACAGTTGGAAGCGGGTGGAATGCCCGAGCGCGACGCAGCCAGCACGCAGTTCGAGCGCGATTTGGTCGCAGCCGCCCGCACCGCCTTTGACGCCGCCAAACCTGCCATTCCGGTTCCCGCGCTTTGGCGGCACCGGGCGAACGCGCGGGCCGAACAAGCCTTCCGCCGGGGTCTGGCAAAGCACGGCTTGAGCGAAACCACGGAGCCAAGTCATGACGCAGCCTGATATCGCGACAATCTCCCTTTCCGTCGCAAACGCGCTCTGGCAAGCCACGCCTGGCGACCTATCGGCCGCGCGCAGGCTTGCCCTGCCCGCCGGTGCGCCATTGTTCTGGCGACTGGCGGCGAAACACGCCTGGAGCGGGACCAACCTCGACACATGGGCAGCCATCACCCGCATGCTGGCGCTGTTGACACCGACGGGGACGCGGCCCAGGGACGGCACTCTCCATGACACGTCTCGCGGTCTGGGCGCGGTGCTGTGTGACGGTGGGGCGATGGATTGGCGGGGGACAAAGCCTGTCTTCAGTGAACAGCGCCTTGCCCGTCTACTTGCTGCCCGCGGACCGCAACGGTTGGTGGCGATGGAACGTGCGCTGCGCATGCTCGCCCGCAACCATCCAAAGCTCAACGTGCCTGACATCGCCTTTGCCGCGCTCGGCGACGGGGCCAATCCGCGCATTGCCAAGGACTACTATGCCCGGCTCGACAGGGCTGCGGCTGAAACCAAGGAGGACACCGGTGCCTGAGCCGCGCTTTCTGCAAATCCATTTCCTGACGCCTTATACGGCGGTCCTTCTGAACCGCGATGACAGCGGTCTGGCCAAGCGGCTGCCTTATGGCGGCGTGATGCGCACTCGGATCAGTTCGCAATGCCTCAAGCGCCATTGGCGCGTGGCGGACGACCCCCATGCCCTGTCGCGGGTCGACGGGTTCGAAGCCGCGTACCGATCTCGCGAGGCGATCCAGCGCAAGGTGCTGGATGGACTGGCAGGCGAAGCAGACGTGATTGCTCCAATCCAGGAGGCCATGCTCAAAGCGGTCTATGGCGACAAAGGCACTGACAAGAAATCGCGGCAAACGCTGCTTCTTGGCGAGCCGGAACTGCGCTATCTGCGCCGTGAAGCGGAAAGGCTGATGACCGAAGCCGCAGGCGACGCCAAGACCGCCAAGTCTTTGGCCGACGATTGGCTGAAAGCACATAAAGGCAATCTGAAAGCCATGAAGGACGGAGCGGCCATGCCCGGTGGCCTGACCGCCGCGCTGTTCGGGCGTATGGTCACCTCGGACCCGGACGCCAACATCACCGCGCCGGTGCACGTCGCACACGCCTTCACCGTGCACGCCGAAGAAGCCGAGAGCGACTATTTCGTCGCCGTTGACGATCTGGCCAAGGAGGACGAAACGGGCGCGGACACTATCCAGGAAACCGAGCTGACGTCGGGGCTGTTCTATGGCTATGTCGTCGTGGACCTGCCGGGCCTGATCTCCAACCTTGGCGGCGACACGGCAATGGCAGGCCAGGTCTTGCACAACCTGATCTACCTGATCGCCGAGGTCTCGCCCGGGGCCAAGCTGGGCTCGACGGCCCCGAATTCGCGTGCGTCCGTCATGCTGCTGGAGGCGGGCGACAGGCAGCCCCGCAGCCTGGCCGAGGCCTTTCGCACCCCCTGCCCGCCCGAGACCGGACAGGCGGCCCAGACGATGTCTTCGCATCTCACGAAGCTCGATGCGTGCTACGCCACCGGCGAAGAGCGGCGCTTCATGAGCCTTGCCAATGCGGACCTTCCGTCAGCAGACCGCGGCACGCTGGCAGAACTGGCACAATGGGCACAGGGGTTGCCGGAGCGTCTGGCATGAGCCGTACTTGGCTGCATCTGGACCTGTCAGCCCCGCTGATGGCCTTCGGCGCGGTCGCCGTCGATCAGGTCGGACCGACGCATGACTTTCCGACTGCGTCGGGCTTGACCGGACTCCTCGCAAATGCGCTGGGGTGGGATTGGACGGACGCAGCGAAGCATGACGCCTTGCAGGCGCGTCTTGTCTACGCAGCGGTCATTGCCCGGCAAGGCACAGTCCTTACCGACATGCAAAACGCCAAACTCGAAAAGAACGACAAAGGCTGGACCACCCAAGGGAGCCCCGAAGGCCGCGACGGAGGTTCAGGTACATACTTGGCCCCGCATCGCCGTCGCCGCGACTACCTGGCCGATCACAGCTGTCACGTCGTTCTGAGCCTCGATCCGGCTGACCAGATACCGGACATAGACACGTTGGCCGGGGCGCTTGAGCGCCCCGCCCGGCCGCTGTTCATCGGTCGAAAACCCTGCTTGCCGTCGGGCCGCATTCTGACAGGGCGTGTCACGGCAGACAGCGCCCGCGCCGCCTTTGAAATGCTGGGTTTCGGCGGTCGAGCTTTATGGCAGGGCGATGAACGCGTACCTGAAGGGGCGGAAATCCATGAACGACGCGATTTGCGCAATTGGCGCAACGGCTACCACGCCGGGTCTCGAAACGTGATCATGGGCACCTTGCCGTGAGCGCATTGTTCCTGACTGAGACGCCTCTTTCACTGTCGGCCCTGCATATGTGGGCGGAACGACGAAAGCTTGGCCGTCGCGGCGTTCTGGACGAAGGCCTAGCGCTCCACCATCTGCTGGATGAAACCTTCGGCCCCGGTCAGCTCCAACCTTTTCGGCTGATGCCACTGCGCGGCGGCAACCTGGCGCACCTCTATGCCTATACCAGAACCGACGCGGCAGACCTTGTTGCGACGGCGCGCGCCGTCGCTCTGCCCACCTGCATTGAGGTGTTGGACGTCGATCGGATGCGCAGTCTGCCGCGCCCTGCGACCTCCTGGTACGAAGGCCAAAGGCTTGGCTTCGACGTCAAGCTTCGCCCGATCAATCGCCAACGCACCGACGCGCAGGACAAGACACGCCACAAGGAAGTCGATGCGTTTCTGGCCGAGGCGCAAAAGACCCATCCCGGCGACGTTGCAGGGATGGCAACCACCCAGCGAAGTCGCGAAGCCGTGTATCTTGACTGGTTCGCCGCCCGCCTCGCCCCGGCCGCAATAATCGACCCAGTGACCACAAGGCTGGCCAAGTTCCAACGCGTCAAGGTGGTGCGTCGCAATACGCTCACCGAGGGACCCGAAGCGATCTTGCACGGAACCCTGACGATCACTGACCCGCACGCCTTCGCCGACGCGCTGGCCCGAGGTATCGGCCGCCACAAGGCCTATGGCTACGGCATGCTCCTTTTGCGACCGCCAAAACGATGCTGAAAGGTCGGCTGGGTCTGGACAGTGCCAAGGTCCCGCATGCCGACCGAGCGGGCCTGTTATATCTCGCCCGCGGCGCACTGACGGCGCGCGACGGGACACTTGCGTTTCTACAGGGCCCTGCCACCGAAGCCGACGCCTTGGAACCCGGAGATTATGCTCTCCCCTTGCAAGCCGTCTCCATGATCCTGCTCGGTCCCGGCTCCACCGTCAGCCATGACGCTTTACGGCTGCTCGCCCACGCACGCACGGCCCTCGCTGCCGTCGGCGAAGACGGTGTTCGGCTCTACACGGCCCCGCCGCTGATCCCCGACCGCTCTGGCCTCGCCCGGCTGCAGGCGCGGCTCTGGGCCGATGACGACCTGCGGATCATGCTGGCACGAAAAATGTATGCCTGGCGTCTCGGAGAAGTCCTGCCGCACCGCGATCTCGACGTGCTGCGCGGGATCGAAGGCGCGCGCATGAAGCAGACCTACGCCCTGCTCGCCTCGCAGTTCGGGATCGCCTGGCGCGGACGGCGCTATGACCGCGCCCGCCCTCACGCCGCCGACCTGCCCAACCAGGCGCTCAACCACGCCGCCAGCGCGGTTGAGGCTGCTGCAGCGATTGCCGTGGCCGCCACGGCGACGATCCCACAACTTGGTTTCATTCACGAGGACCCGGGCCAGTCCTTTGTCCTGGACGTCGCGGATCTGTACAGGGACAGCGTCACGATACCTTGCGCCTTCCGCGCGGCCAGGCGCGCGGGCGAGCATCCCGGCGAGAACATCGAAAGGATCACGCGCCGCCTGACCGGCGAAACCTTGGCCCGCGAACAGGTTATCCCGGCGATGATCGATCGCATCAAGGCCCTGATCGCCGAAGAGCCGTCGCGTGGAGGAGACCGGGCCTGATGCCGCTCACGATGGTCGTCACCCGCGACGTCGAGGCCCGCTACCGCGGTTTCCTGACATCGGTCATGCTGGAGGTTTCGGCAGGTGTCTACGTCGCGCCGGACATGAACGCGGGCGTGCGGAGCCGGGTCTGGACGGTTCTGTCCGAGTGGTATGAAACGCTCGGCCGCGGCGCAATTGTTATGGTCTGGCGCGACAAGACGGCGTCCGGCCACTTGCGCATCGAAACTTTGGGCGAGCCGCCGAAGAAAATCGTGGACGCCGACGGCATACTACTCGTAAAACGGTCTTGAGGCGTGAGGAATTCGCCTTTTCGCTATTTGAAATCTCTGATAAACAACACCTTACGCTCCAGAGGTTCCCCCGCCCCCGCGGGGATAGACCCGTGTTGAAGGCGTCTTCGTTGACCTTAACGTCGGTTCCCCCGCCCCCGCGGGGATAGACCCGTCGCTCCCACCTCTCGGCGGCGCACCTTGCGGGTTCCCCCGCCCCCGCGGGGATAGACCCGGCGAACGTGCCGATGGCAAATCCCGGTTGGAGGTTCCCCCGCCCCCGCGGGGATAGACCCGATATCAGTGACTGGATCGATGCGGCCTATCCGGTTCCCCCGCCCCCGCGGGGATAGACCCTGGCAGGAGCTGGACCCGCAAACGGGAGAGCCGGTTCCCCCGCCCCCGCGGGGATAGACCCGCAACGTAGCGCGGGCTAGAGCGCCAGAAATCGGTTCCCCCGCCCCCGCGGGGATAGACCCCGAATTCCGCATCTGCAAGGCGCACCCGACCGGGTTCCCCCGCCCCCGCGGGGATAGACCCCCGGCGGTCTGCGCTGCCCTGGGCGTCGCGGTGGTTCCCCCGCCCCCGCGGGGATAGACCCGGCGCGATCCGTGTCCGGTACGAACCGGGTGAGGTTCCCCCGCCCCCGCGGGGATAGACCCCGATCCCTCGGCCAGTGGCTTGCGCGCCAGCAGGTTCCCCCGCCCCCGCGGGGATAGACCCTTGGCCCATTCCGAGTCCGGCTCGATGTAGTAGGTTCCCCCGCCCCCGCGGGGATAGACCCCGCCACAGATGCGCCGGGATCACGGCGTGGCCGGTTCCCCCGCCCCCGCGGGGATAGACCCGGGTTGTAGGCGCTGAGGTCGCCCGCCTTGATGGTTCCCCCGCCCCCGCGGGGATAGACCCACGTCGACTCGTGCTGGGGCTTCTATCCTGACGGTTCCCCCGCCCCCGCGGGGATAGACCCGGGGACGTCCGGGAAAGTCGGCGTGGGCACATGGTTCCCCCGCCCCCGCGGGGATAGACCCTTTGACAAGCCGCTGGCGCTGGCCGCGGTGCGGGTTCCCCCGCCCCCGCGGGGATAGACCCTCGACGTCGCCGGAGTGACCCCTGACCAGACCGGTTCCCCCGCCCCCGCGGGGATAGACCCTCGCGGCGGATCGCCTCCATCTCGTTCTGGCGGGTTCCCCCGCCCCCGCGGGGATAGACCCACCCCTAGCCCCGGCCTTATGCCTCACGCCTGGGTTCCCCCGCCCCCGCGGGGATAGACCTTGCAGACGTTTTACGGCAGAGAGGCGCGCCCGGGTTCCCCCGCCCCCGCGGGGATAGACCCCGGGCTGGTGCTGACCGGCGGCATCGCAAGGGGGTTCCCCCGCCCCCGCGGGGATAGACCCGGCAGCCCGATCCCCTGGGGCACCATCCCCGCGGTTCCCCCGCCCCCGCGGGGATAGACCCACATTGCCAAGCGGGACGCGGAACGGGCCGAAGGTTCCCCCGCCCCCGCGGGGATAGACCCCGCTTTCGATGACCTGGACGAATTCGCGCAAGGGTTCCCCCGCCCCCGCGGGGATAGACCCGTCGCGGAAGGTCACGCCGGACTCGGCGTCGAGGTTCCCCCGCCCCCGCGGGGATAGACCCCGTGATCCTCATAGCGACGCATCCCAATATGTGGTTCCCCCGCCCCCGCGGGGATAGACCCTCATATTTCGGGATACTGTAAAGACTCCCGAGGGTTCCCCCGCCCCCGCGGGGATAGACCCCTGAGCGCCTCGAGTCGGCTGTTCATTCAGCGGGTTCCCCCGCCCCCGCGGGGATAGACCCTGGCAGGCGTGTAGGCCACGCTGGTGTTTTCCGGTTCCCCCGCCCCCGCGGGGATAGACCCGTGTCAGAGAAAATCAGACCGGCCGCGACAGAGGTTCCCCCGCCCCCGCGGGGATAGACCCTGCCTGGAATAGGTGACGACGCTCGCTTGCCGGGTTCCCCCGCCCCCGCGGGGATAGACCCTGTTGCCGCTGAGCATCGTGGTCCCGTCGCGCGGTTCCCCCGCCCCCGCGGGGATAGACCCCGCAATCAGGATTTGAGGTTGTGTGGTCATGTGGTTCCCCCGCCCCCGCGGGGATAGACCCCTGTTGACCTATTCACAGGGCACGGGCACTTCGGTTCCCCCGCCCCCGCGGGGATAGACCCTCGGCTACCCAGGCGGGTAACAGCGCTTCGGCGGTTCCCCCGCCCCAGCGGGGATAGACCCGTGTTGGCCGCTGGCGTCGGCCAGCCCGTCAGGGTTCCCCCGCCCCCGCGGGGATAGACCCCCGTTTGCGCGACACGATGGTCACGCACTTCGGGTTCCCCCGCCCCCGCGGCGATAGCCCCCCACCGATGCGTGGTTCGCCACCCGCCATGATCGATGCCCCATGGTGTTCCTATCAGCCATCGCCCTCGCTGCGGTCGTCATCCATTGGTCATGAATCCTGACCCTAAACATCGGCATCCGGAGTTTACCGAGATGACCTGGACCGGCCGAGGACGCACGCCGACCTGGTTTGTCGAAGCACTGGAAAGCGGAAAGTCCGCGGATAGCCTTTTGCTGGCCTGAGCGGTCTAGCGCCAGCGATCGCAGACGCCGCGCATGATGAGAGCGTCGCCGATATCCTGACCATTGGGCAGTTGGCAGTGTCCGACCTGGCGGTCGAAAGAGCTCTTGCCGCTCAAAGAACATGTGACGCGCCGGGAATTTACGAGCTCGCGCATGTGCTGTGTTGCCCGATCTCCGATCGCAGTACCTGCCTCGGCGCAATCAAGATTGGCCAACCGGATCGGCGTGCTTCGGACCTCGATCGTATCGCCGTCGCGGACATGCGTGACGGTGCCCTTCAATGCGCGTTTCTGGCGATCCGCCGCTTCCTGTGCGGCACCACTCCAGGCGTGACCGCCTCTCAGGACGCCCGGTCTTGCGCGATCACTGTCGCCACCGGGAATGGCCCCCGCAAAATAGACCGGCCAGGCCCAGGCCAGAGCTGCCGCGACAACAAGGGCTGGTAGCATAAAACCCTGCATCTTCTGCCATGCTCGCGCACGTCTCCGGCGTTGAAAGTGAACAACATTGGATCGCTGAGCTCGTCGCATGGCGAGGTCGTAGCGCAATGAAGCGGCGAAGTTATGACCGCAATATGTTGGCCAAGCATAACCGTCCTACGTCATGGCAACCACCGCATCAGTTCAGACACCCGTTTGGGCACACTGAACCTCAATGTGCCGAAGCTGCGACAGGGCAGCTGTTTTCCCGGCTTCCTGGAGCCAGGCAAGACTTCCGAGAAAGCCAAGTCTGTTGCCAATCGCAACCCTTGGAGCATCGCGCGCGAGTTGGGGGGCCGGTCCGCCGTCGAGGGCATACCACGACAGAGCCGTTCGTCTGCAACGCATGTATGTTTCCTGCAGAGCCAATTCGCGCTTTTGCCTCCCGCAGGAGGCTGATCCGACACAGCATTGCAGATCGTTGTCGGATTGGACCCGATGAGTTGATCACGGGCGATGACTCGCCCCGTATGCGAGCTCGACCAATCTCAATCCGCTGTGTCGCGGCCATGTCGCTTGGACTTGATGAGCAATCCACCGCTGGCGGCGGCTCGGTCTCAATCCGCTGTGTCGCGGCCATGTCGCTTGGACTACGGAGTTGACGCTCCAGGGATTCTGGCCCTGGGGTCTCAATCCGCTGTGTCGCGGCCATGTCGCTTGGACAGGAAATTTTGCTACGCCCTTAGCACGTGGGGCTTGGGTCTCAATCCGCTGTGTCGCGGCCATGTCGCTTGGACTTGTTTTGTACCGTATGGTGGACAATCCCCCCCCGCGTCTCAATCCGCTGTGTCGCGGCCATGTCGCTTGCACTCGGTCGCCCTGTTTGCCCTTGGTTTCCTCGGGTCTCAATCCGCTGTGTCGCGGCCATGTCGCTTGGACTAATCGCCTACAGGCATTCGTCTTCGGAGCCTTCATCGGGTCTCAATCCGCTGTGTCGCGGCCATGTCGCTTGGACGGGGGGCAACAACCCCTCCCGTCTGTGAAAGGTCTCAATCCGCTGTGTCGCGGCCATGTCGCTTGGACTCAGTGTCCAGAGGTCCTTGCGCTGCATAGGTTTTTTCGGGCATTCTCCAAGCCGATGAGGAGTTTTTCAAACATTTTGCGTTTTCGTTCAGCGTTTCCTCCTTCCCGAACCCAATAAACACATCACCTTCAGACCGTTAGGCCGTTTTCCAAGCCAGAAACCGACTTTTTGGTCTCGATTTGGCACCCGGCGCTACCACAAAGTCTCAGGAGTCCCCTCCGTGTCAAGCTGGAATTCAGGCCTTTTCACCGACATCACCCGCTTTGAAAGCCTTTTGACCGCCTTTGAGAAAGTCCGGGGAAATGCCGGATGTGCAGGCGGCGACGGGCAGACGATCCAGCAGTTCGAGCGCAACCACCGACCCCGGCTTGCTGCGCTTTCCAAGGCGCTGCGGAACGGAAGCTACCGCCCCGGGCCGTACAGAATACTGCACATCCCCAAGAAACGCGGCGGGACCCGGCCGCTCGCCATTCCGTCCGTGGTGGACCGTGTGGCGCAGACATCGGTCGCGACGGGGCTTGTCCCGCTGCTCGACCCGCTTTTCGATCCGGACAGCTATGGCTACCGCCCCGGCCGGTCGGTCGACATGGCAGTCGCGCGGATCGGCGTTCTGCGCCGCCAGGGCTTTGTCTGGGTGGCCGAAGCCGACATCGTCCGCTGTTTCGAGAGAATACCGCACGACCCGCTGCTGGCCTTGCTGGAGGCGACACTGTCGAAAGAGCCGGAGGCAGGCCAGCTTGTCGACCTCGTGGCGCACTGGCTGGAACACGCCGGTCAGGAATTCGGCCAGCCGGGCCGTGGCCTGCCGCAGGGCTCGCCCCTCTCGCCGCTGCTCAGCAACCTCTATCTCGACCAGCTCGACGACACGCTGGAACAGGATGGCATCACCCTGGTCCGCTTTGCCGATGACTTCGTGCTGCTGGCCAAACGGCGCGAGGATGCGGAGGCGGCGCTGGCGCGTTCCGGCGACGTGCTGCAGCGCCACGGGCTGGACCTGCACGATGATCGCAGCCGGGTGGTGGACTTTGACACCGGGTTCACCTTTCTGGGGCACCTGTTCGTGCGTTCGCTGACGTTGAAACGCACGACCGATCCGGCGGAGGATGTGCTGTCGACGATGCGGGACCTCGCGCGGACCGATGCAGATGCGGCCGAGGACGCGGCCGAGATCGAGACGGAGCGGCGCGCGGGGTATGACCGGGGGGACCGGGTGCTCTACCTGCAGGAACCGGACCGGCGGCTGGGGCTGTCGAGCCTCAGCTATTGCGTCCGTGCGCAGGACGGACGGCCGCTCCTGACGCTCTCTCCGAAACGCGTGCGCCGGATCGACATCGGCCCGGGGGTCGAGGTGGAGACCGAAGCCCTCCGCCAGGCCCTGCACGAGGGCACGGACCTTGCCCTGACCAATGGCGCGGGCGAGACGCTGGGCTGGCTGTACCCCGCGGAGTTCGGTCGCGGCGGGCTGCAGCTGGCGCAGGCGGCGGTTACGCTGGATCCGGCGCGGCGTCTGGCGCTGGCGCGGGCGATCGTGGATGCGCGGATGCGCAACATGCGCGCGCGGCTGCACGTCCTGAACCGCGGGCTGGAGGCCGGAGCGGTGCGCGACGACGTCATCGTGGCGGCCAAGGCTCTGGGCCGCGCGATCCGCAAACTGCCCGGGGCAGAGACGGTCGAGGCCCTGCGCGGGCACGAAGGTGCTGCGGCGGCGATCTACTGGCCCGCGCTGGGGGCGCTCTGCCCCGGCGCACCACAGCCGTTCCGGCGGACGCGGCCTGCGCCGGACGGGCTGAACGCCGCGATCAACTACCTGACGGCGCTGTTGGAGCGGGACGTGCGGGCGGCTGTGGTCAAGGCCGGGCTGCATCCTGGCTTTGGCGTGCTGCATGCCAGCGCGGACCGGCACGAGGCCTGCGTTTGGGACATGATGGAGGGGCCGCGCGCGGTCCTGACCGAGGGGCTGGCGGTCGCGCTTTTCCTGCGCCGTCATCTGACGGCAGAGATGTTCGAGGGGGACGGCCCGGTGCGGATCGCGCGGGCCGGGCGGGTGGCGCTGATCCGGGGGTACGAGGCGGCGATGGACCGCCCTGCGCTGTCGCCCCATTCCGGCCGCCGCATGGCAGGACGCCCGCGCCTGCTGGAAGAAGCGCGGGCGCTGGCGCGTCATGTCCGCGCCCCGGACACCGAAGCCTTTGCCCCGGCGATACAGGATTACTGAGCGGACGACGGATTTGTAGGGGATTAGCTCCGGGGCCACGGTCCCGGGACAGGATGCAATCCGCTGTGTCGCGGCCAACCCTGTTGGACCCGTGCGGCGGACACCCGGTTCGGGTGGACGCGACTAACCGAGAAGTCTCAATCGGCTGTGTCGCGGCCAACCCTGTTGGGCCTCCCGTCTGCGAGAGGGCCCACCAGCATTGAAGTCTCAATCCGCTGTGTCGCGGCCAACCCTGTTGGGCTCGATGGCGCAGGCTGGGGGTTCGGCTATGCCGTGTCTCAATCCGCTGTGTCGCGGCCAACCCTGTTGGGCAAGCCATGGCGGACTATGCTCAAACCGCCAAAGTCTCAATCCGCTGTGTCGCGGCCAACCCTGTTGGGCGGGCGAAGCAAACAAAATTTGGCTGGACCCGGGTCACGTCTCAATCCGCTGTGTCGCGGCCAACCCTGTTGGGCTTATCCTCGGGAATGGCTTGATTCGCAAGAGATTCTTTTTCAACTTTCCAACCGACGGAACCAGAATCGGAGAACCGCGGCCAAAAGCGATGGGTTTTCGCGGGAAAATCTGCATTATTCCTAATTGTATCAGAGAGATACATGTTTTTCCAACCGGGAATCGTTGTTTTTCGGTGTTTCAAAGGAGGATCCGATGGCGCGTGGCGAGATGTTGACGGTTTTTGCATATGACATTTCCAAGGACAACAAACGCCGCAAGGCGGCCCGCATTCTGGAGGCCGAGGCCAGCCGCGTGCAATACTCCGTCTTCGAATGCCGCATGACCCGCCACCGCGCCGCCGCCATCGCCCAACGCGTCTCTGCCCTGCTCGACCCCGGCGACAGCCTGCGCGTCTACGCCATCGGCGCCGACGGGTTCGAGCGCAGCCGCGTCTACGGCGACGGCGTCCCGATGGAACAGGAAACGGGGTTTTGGCTGGCATGAGTTCGCGTTTCAGTTGACAGGATTTTCGTGCGGGCCTACTTTTTCACATAGCGTTTTAGGGAAAATCGCAGCGGAACTGCAGGCCGCAACCCCTGCTTGGAGAACGAACAATGAGCGTTACTGTCGTTCGTACGCTCGCGCCACCGTGTTTTGGAGCGAGATCAGCAACTAAAGTCACGTCAGTATATGTTCCGGCTCAAATGCCGGTTCACCTACGAAGAGAGGAAAACCGGCGCACGGAAGGGCGCCCAAGCCAAATGGAGGCGCCGTCATGCTAATCCTACTCCTTTTCCACCTTGCATCTAAGGCAGCGCGTTGGGCGGGTCGCATTGTTGCATTCTGGCTGATGCGATGCCTTGACGGGATCATCGTTCTCGTAAGTCTGCACATTCTTGGGACGGTGCTCATTTTGTTTTTCCCTGCGGCTGCGGCGTTTGTCGTGTATGTCGTGCCAACTCTGGCTCCCTAGCCGCGCAACTATCGGACGGCCCGTAACCGGGTCGTCCAACACCACAATCGTGGATGGAACAAATAATGACAAAAACTATAGTTGCTGATCGAAACGCGTTAGCGGATGATCGCATTTACTGGCGGAAGCTTTCGCCAGATTTTGTAGCTTTTTTCACGCGTCGTGACGGATAGAGGAACGAGTGAATGGCCACGTCCATTTCTCATGTCGCCGCTAACCTGACTGTATCCCAGGTATCCCTCTGCATTCCCAAATCCGCCGACCTTGTGGCCAATCCCGCCTTGCCCGGAAAAATTCGCGGCGCGCTTGGCACCGCGTTGCATGACGCCGCCAGCGCGGAGGCGCAGGCGGGGGTGCCCTGCCCGTGGCAACCGCCCTGCGGCTATCAGGTCCTGTGGCGCAAAAACGGCGAATTGCGCCCGGGATACACCCTGCCCGCGCCCTTCGTGATCGAGGCGGACGCGCTGGAGGACGACCTTTGGGTCACCGTGCGTCTGTTCGGCGCGGCGGGCGACTATCTGGGCGAGGTTGCCGACGCGCTGGTGCGTGGCCTTCGTGCCGGGCTCAGCGGCTCCGGACGGTTGGAGCCGTCGCGGCGGGTCATGGTGGCGCAGGACGGCGTGGCGGTGCCCGCGATCCGGGGCATGGCCGAGCTGTCTTTTGTGACCCCGGTCCTGATCCGCAACACGGAGAAGGGCAACCACGTTGACCCGCTGGCCCTGCTGCGGGGTCTGGTCGACCGCGTGGACGGGCTGGCGCGCTGGTCGGGGCTTCGGTTATGCGAGAGTGCGAGGGCGGAAGCCCTGGACGCCATCAGCACCCTGGACGGCGACTGGAGGCAGGCCGAGCTTGTGCCCTGGCGTCGCGGCGCGCTGCGGCAAGGCAAGGTGCTGCCGATGGGAGGGGCCGTGGGGCGTGTGGTCTATCGCGGCGATCTGGCCCCGGTCGCGCCACTGCTGGCCATCGGCGAGTTGTGTTTCGCCGGAGCGCGCGCCGCTTTCGGCCAGGGCCGCTACCGATTGGAACGGGTGATCTGAATGGCAACCGACGCGGCGACCAGCGACTGGGTCTTGCGCGCCGAAGGCGTGAACTTCGGCGATACAGTCTGGAATACCAATGACTTGAGTTGCATCCGCGGCGCAAGCCTGTGCCTCGAAGCGATCGGCGTGGAGTTGGAGGCGTACTTCCGCGGTAGGCCTGTCCAGGCGGACCTGATCATGCACGGCGGAAGTATTGCCGCGTTCCGGTTGCACGGCCTGACCGAGGCGGCGGCTTTGGCGCTGCGGGACGACGTGGACGCTCGTTTGCGAGGGTCCTACGACGCGGAGATGGATCGTCCGAAACCGGTTTCCGCACCCAATGTCGAGCTGTCGGAGTTGTCCAAGGACGGCGAAGTGCTGCTGGAACACCGTGCCCCGACGGAACACATGACGATCATGGTGGACGTAGAGCCCATCCGTGACGGCAACGTATCGGCCGCCCTGCGGTGGGCGCAAGTCCGGTCCCGCCGTCGCCAAATGCGCAGCCCAAACGTGCCGCGCTCCGCTCCGGCCAGTGTTGATACAGGCCTGCTTGCGGACAAGGCGCGTCGGCAATGCCCGGTTGACCCGCTGCGCTTCACGCCGGACACCGACAGCGACCTGCGGGCCACGACGATTGTCACCAGTGACCAATACCCGAATGCGGAAACCATCGCGGACAATGCCCTGCCTGAGGCCCTCAAGCGCATCAAGGTGTGCCGCAGGGTCGCCGACCTGCGCAGCTACGGACGCCATGCGCGGCGCGAGATTTACATCTTTCACCTTCGGGGTGCGGTGAAAGGGCCGGAAACACAGTCCGTCGAGGCGCTGCAAAGACTTGAGGAGGCGGGTCTCTTCGAAACACATGACTTCGCACGCAGTTTCCGCGATATCGTGGCCGACCCTGATCCGGAATTGCCTATATCCCAGCAAGGGAAGCTTGCGTTTCTCTATTTCGACGGCAACCGTTTTTCAGACCTGCGTGACCGAATTGGCAACATGCCTGACTTCTCTGAATTCGTTCGAATGGCCAATTCGCACGCGTTAGAAGAATTGATCCTGCGATTCATTGCAGAAGACAAATACGGCGAAAGGCCCTGGGCGTGGGCGTCGGACGGACGACTTCAGGTTAAACGCCACGGACGGCTGGGATGGGAAGACAGACGCCTGCTGCGTATGGAGACCCTGATTTTCGGCGGCGAAGATTCCGCGTTGGTCGTGCCTGCATGGCTTGCTTTCGACATCGCGGCATTCATGCTGGACGCCTTCAGTACTGGTGCCGCCAACGCCGCCAAAGCTCTGGGACTTGAGCTGACCACTGTACCGAGTTGGCGCGTTGGCGTGTTGATTTGCGACCAGCGGACCCCGGCGCGGCGCGGCGTCACAGCGGCAGAGGTGCTTTGCAAGGATGCGAAAGAAGCGTTGCACGACACGGCAATACAGAAATGCCTGTCGTTCCATATCTCCGAAAGCCACGACGTTCCGGAACTTTCGCACACATCGAATGCCGTTGAGGCGTTGCGGATTGGCTACCAGGGCTTCGAACTCGGGGGCTCGCAGAAGCCGGGGCGTGCCCTTCGCGCCGCAGGGGCAGACCTCGAATGCCTTTTCGAAAACATCTCACAGATCAAGGCAATTTTACCGCGTTCGCAGGTGTACCGGATGATTTCGGAACTGATACAAGAACGCAAAGAACTCGTCGATAGCGACATGGTGCTGGATAGGGAAGCCGCTGCTTTCCGAGACCTTATGCAGGACATATCTTTTCGTTCGCGTGAAGAACTCTCAGTCAGCAAGATTTCTGACTTGTTGCCTGCAAAAGACTCAGCCCCATTAATGCGCTTGATAGCACTCGCCGAACTTTGGGACTATGTCGGACCATTTGCAGATGGAACTGCACGCGAGGACGCGGCATGAAAGCGCAAGCCCTCTTTCGGTACGATTTGAAATTGGTAATACGAGCCCCAATTCTGATAGGAGGCGGCTCGGCGCCACGCTTTGGTGTGGATGCGCTTCAATTGCGCAATCCGGACGGCCGCGCAATCATTCCGGACACACACCTGAAAGGCGTTTTGCGAGCTGCGTGGAACGCGCTCGAAGCGGAGGGCATCTCACTTCCCCTTAGCGCCGACGTTGCGTTTGGGCGCGAGGGCTCCGATATCCGTGGGGGCACCGATGTCGACGACCTCAACCCCCAGAACCGCGGCGCTTTCCTGTTCCGCGACCTTGTTTCAGACGAGCAGTATGACACGCGTCAGTTGACACGTGTTGCCTTGAATGGCGAGACAGGATCGGCGGATGACGGCAAGCTCCTGACATTAGAAAGCATTGCGCCGCCGGGTGCACCTGTCACGTTTCGAGGCTACTTGCTGGCGTGGCTTGATGGAGCGGATGAAGCCAAGCTGATTGAACAGCGCCTGCATGACGCGTTGCAGTGCATATTTGCTATCGGCAAAGGAAAGACCGTTGGATATGGTCAAATCATCGATAGGTTAGTTTCTTCATCCATTGAAATACCCCTCAGAAAAATAATCTCTGACAAAGGTGAGTATTTCAACTATCGCTTTAGATTGGATAAGCGCCTCTTGGTCAATACCGAACGCCCGGACAATAATACGCAAGCGGGAGAGCCGATCATTCCCGGCGGTGTCTTGAAAGGTGCGCTTGCCGAGAAATTGCGCCGGTCTGGTATTGACCCCACAAAGGGAGACATCGGGCGGGCCTTGTCCAGGCTGATCATTTCACACGCAGAGCCTTTCAGCACTGCCGGACCGCCCGAGACAGGCGAAAAAGACATGCATAGACATGACGCTATGCTCCGTTTAGACACTGTGGCCTTGGCACCCAGAAAGCCGCTTAGGGGGGTGAAAAATGATCAGTGCGCGTTTCGTTGGGATGCAGACTTGCAAATTTCGCGTGAACCCGATTGGCCAATTGCAGATTTTGTTTCGGACACGAAAGAAGATCCCTTTAGGTGTCCTGCCGCCCCGAACGGTTTAGAAAGACGGCCAAACCTGACGCGCGACACGCGTGTAAGAAACGCAATTGATCCGAAGCGCGGTGCGGCCGAAGATGGGAAATTGTTTACAGAGTCCGCGATCCATCCACGGTTCCTTGATAAACCGCTCGAATGGCGCGGAACTGTTTATTGTCCCGACGGAGTCAACGATGTCACCTTGGCATGCCTGGAACTCCTAAAGGGCGGACTTGTCACCGTCGGCAAGACCGCGAGTGCGACCACCGTCAATTCAGAAACGACCACTGAATTTGGGATGGACTTGGAGCCTGAAAACCTGCCCGAAGCTTTGCGCTTGTCCTGCAACCAACGCGTCGAAGTGGAAATTCTGACCCCTGCCCTGATGCTTCGCGAGTTTCATCTTTCGTCCGAAAGACGATTTTCCGAGGCCTTGCAAACCTATTGGGAGACTGTCGGGCAGCAAGCGTTTCGCATCGCCGTGGAAGATGTGGAACCTCTGGACGAAACCGGAACGACGCGACCACGCGCTTTGGACTTCTTTTGTCAGGTTGAATTACGAGCAGGGTATCAGGCGCTCAAGCACACGTTCTTTGGAGAGAAAGCCCTTGAGCCCTTTGTTCTGGTGAAACCGGGATCGTTGTTCCGGCTGGAGATTGTCGAACCCGCCTTAGCTCAAGACATATTGAGAAGACTCACTTTGACTGGGCTTCCCGTTGCCCGTTGGTCGTCAGAACCGGAAACCGGTGATCCTTCCGACGGCGTTCAGGCGTTTACTGCAGAAAAAAATCTCGATTTCCAAACCTGCCCGTTCACACCACAAAATGGCTTTGGACAGGTCCGCGTCCGGCCATTCCAGGTGTCACGATGATCGGGGCACGCATTGAGTTCGAAATGGTTCTGGTCGCTGAAACCGGGCTTCACATCGGCAGTGGAGACTTTTTGGATGCAGTCGCCTCGGACCCGCCGAAAAGAAGTAGCGCAAAAATCGCCGCCGTCATGCGAGACTGGAAAGACCGCCCCTATATCCCGGGCTCGACGCTCAAAGGATGCTTGCGCGCACTTCTTGGCGAAACCAGCATAATCTTCGGTGATAAAGTCAGTGCCAGCTCTGACCATAAAGCAGGGCAAGTGATCTTTTGCGATGCCTTCATGCTTTCCGATGAGGGCGATCTCGTTACGACGTCGTCAAATGTAGCTATTGACGATGAAGCCGGGGTAGCTCTGAAAGCACGGTTGTTTACCCGGGAGATTGTTTATCCCGGCGCATGTTTTTCCCTGAAACTTGTGAGCCCCGCTCATCCAACCAATGAATTGTCCAACGCAATCGCCCGTCTTCTCCAAGTTCTGGTGTTCGGAGAAGGAATCACACTGGGCAAAGGCACGCGGCAAGCTTTGGGACGGCTGAGGGTTGACCGCAAAAGCTTTCGGGCAAACTGCGTCGCGCCAGGCAGTGCAGACCCGACCGACGTGACCGACCACTGGGCGGCCTTGGCACGGGCGCAAGTCACCTCCGCAGCCCCCACCATCGGCGCGAAAGTCCGGCTCTCGTCGCGGTCGCCTTTCCTGATTTCAGACCCAGCAAACGCACCCGAAAAAGGTGACAAGACCACACCGCAGATCGTTGGCCTTGCCGACGAAAACGGGATGCCTGAGCTGACGGGCGCTACCTTTCTAGGAGCGCTTCGGGCACGAACAGCCTGGCACGAGGCTTTGCAGGACCCAGATGCTTGGGACAACCGCGACAGAGTGCTTCGCCCGAACGAAAGCGCAGATGGGCTCACGCGCACGCAGCGTCTTTTCGGGGTTACCGGCTGGCGGGGACAGGTGTCGATCAAACGCATTTCCCTTGTTAACAGGCCACATAAACAACGGGTGACTTCCGTAAGGATTGACCGGTTCAGCGCCGCGCCGGTGGACAACGCACTCTATACCTTCGAAGCATGGCTCGCTCCGGAATACGAGGTGTCGCTGCGCTTTGATCCGCGAAGCTCCCCGCAGGCGGACGAAGACTGGGCGTTTTTCAAGTCTGTCCTCCGAGAGGTCTCTGACGATGTGTGGGGCGAGCTTGATCTTGGCCTCGGCAAGACGCGGGGCTTTGGCACATTTGACGTGGAGGTGACATTTGACTGACGTGACCCCCGACCTTGTTCGCAAATTGGCCGACTATGGGCGCACACGCATGATTTCCATACGTGTGGACGATGTGCGGGACGATGTTCTAGACCATGCGTTCGACGATCTGGGCTTTGACGGTGACGAAGACGCGTTGTGGGAGCAGGTCCGCGAAGCGATGTCCGCCGGAACCACCGTCAGCCAGATGCTGCAAGAGCAGTCGAACGCAGAATCACAGAATAACACGGTCAAGACCGCGCCGCCCTGGGATGCTGCGAAGGACGGCGAAATGGTCACAGCGCCCTTCCGCTTTGTTCCGCTGAACGACAAGGTCTCGATCCTCAAGGACACGCCCTGCCCGCACAACATGCCGAAAGCAGACCGGCTGTCCGCCGTGATCGACGTGGATTGGCAGGTCGAAACCCCGCTTCTGATCGGCGAGACCCGGGAGTCGCCGAACGGAACAGAGACGGTGGAGCCCTTTCGACTGGGCCAAAGCTGGGCCATCCCCGGCTCCACGTTGCGCGGCGCGATCCGCAGCGTCGTTGAAATCGCGGCGGCAGGACGGCTGAGCCAGCTCAATCGCCATGCCCGCTTTGCCCTGCGGGACTTCGAACATCCCCGCTACAAGGACTTTGTCCAACGCACGCTGGGCACGCCCGGGCTTCAGGCCGGGTGGCTGACACGGATCGACGGCAGGCCGCACATCACCCCTTGCGCGTGGGGCTATGTGCGCATTGCCGATCTGGTGGGGTCAGAGGACCCGTCCGTGACAAGCCGATGGGCGCACAAGACCCGCCAAGCCAAATACGACGACCGCAACATCACGTGGCAAGACACCGGGGCCTTTGCGCCGACCCAGGCCAAACCCTTCGCAGACGCGGGCGAACATCAGGGCAAACGCCTTTTCCGCCCCGGTGACAGCAATCGCAAGGGGCACCTGGTGGTCTCCGGGGCCATCCCGGGCACAGGCATCGTCTCGAAGAAGTACGAATACGTGTTCTTCGACGCCGGGGTCGATCCCGTCCCGATCAGCGATCTGGCCTGGGACGTGTTCGAGACGTCCAACTGCAAGCCTTCGCAGAACGCCCGCAAACCGGACGGATCGTGGAAAGAGTTCCACGGCACCTATCTGAAAGGCGGCCGAGTGCCGGTCTTCTACGTTGGCGATCTGGCGCAGAACGCAACGGACCGGGAGTTTTCCTTTGGTCTCACGCGGCTCTACCGCATCCCGCACGCGCGCTCCATCGGGGATGTGCTGGCCGAAAGTGCGCCTGCCCACAGGGTCGCGGCGCAGGCGGGTGCCTTGCCGGACCCGGATTTTGTCGATGCGCTGTTCGGCTTTGTGCACGAACCCAAGGACCTGATAGCAGGCCTCACCGCCGAGGCGCAGGTCGAAGAGCGCTATGACCCGAAGAAACTGGCGCGCAAGGGCCGGGTGACGTTTGAATTTGCGCATCCCGTAGATGCCTCCGCGTTCCGGCTTTGGCCGGACAAACCCGTCACCACGATCATGGGGCCGCCCAAACCGTCTTTTGCACCCTTCTATCTGGAAGGCGTGGAAAAGGACTATTCGGCGGGCGGCGACGTGGCGCTGGCGGGGCGCAAGCGCTACCTCGCCCGCCATCGCCCCGGGCAGGACGGCGACCCGGCCAAGCCGCTGTTGGAGGCGCTGCGGGCGCAGGATGCGGACGTGTCGGGCGACACCAAGACCCATCTGCGCTTTCTGGCCCCGGTGGGGGACGCGCGGTTTCGCGGGCGCATCCGGCTGCACAATGCGTCACCGGCGGAACTGGGGGCGATCCTCTGGGCGTTGACCTTCGGGGGGGACCCGGAGGCGCGGCATCTAATCGGGCGGGGCAAGCCGTTCGGGGCCGGACAGACCCGTGTGGCGGCCCTGACACTGCATGTGCGGCGGAATGCGGCCTGGCAGACGCCCGAACCGCCGCTGCGATGGGAAGCAGCAGAGGGGCCGGAGCCGCTGCAACCGTGGTTCGACGCGTTCGGAGCAGAGATCGCGGCGCTGACCGGTATGCCGGGCGTTGCGGCCTGGCGGCAGGGGCCCGCCCTCAAGGGCCTGCTGGAGGCGGCGCGGCCACGCGGATGGCGCGATCCGCGCACGACCTACCTGCCCTACATGTACGAAGGGCGGCAGGCCAAGGCGTTCGGAGAGTTGCGCAAGAAGACCGGCATCGGCGTCGCCCGCAACCCGGCGGCAAGGCGTCCGCCTGCCCGGCTCTTGCGGTTTTGAGGGACGAAATTGCGGGAAAAACGGCGGTTTCCGGTTGGAAAATGAACAAAGGCTTGGAGGGAAAGGATGATTCGGCGTAGTCTGGGCAGGAAAGGAGGACAATCGGCTCGGAACCTTGAAAAACGGCAGTTCCTCTTGGAAAGCCAACACAATCGTGTATATATTTTAAGGTGTTCCAGAAGGTAAGTGCACCACCCATGGCCGCGACACAGCGGATTGAGACATGTTCTCGGGGTACAAGTGCCCCCGTTCATCAAGTGCACCACCCAGAACCGCGATACAGCCGACAGGCACGCCCCCGACATCCCCCGGCGCGATGACCCGCGCCGGGGACGGGGTTACTGGATCACCTGCACCTCCGGGGGTGGTGCGCAGTCGGCGGGGAAGATCACCGCCAGAGCCCCAAAGCCCAGCATCAACACCGCCCCCAGCCCAAGCAGCGCCCAAAGCTTTGTCCGCACGGTCTGCAACTTGCCTGCAAACATCACACCGGCCCCAACCGTCGTCAGGCACAGCAAAGCGCCAAACAGCGCCGCGTCAAAGGCCAGCCCCGCGCAGCTGTCCCGCAGCCAGGGCAGGACCGACGCCAAAAGGCCATAGACCTCCTGTTCCTCGTCCAGCACAAGGTTCATGCTCGCCAAAGCCGCCGCCACCCCAACAACCGCCGCCACTGTGGCGACCTCGGTCAGGTTCTGCGCCGCCAACGTCTCTTCGCGCTGTTCTTCGGCGCGGGCCAGTTCTGACGCGCTGTCCAGTTCGGCCTTGATCTCGGCATAGCGCGCGTCCAGTTCCATGCTGTCGCGGAACCGGTCGAACAACTCGCGCGCCTGCAACTGGTTCGACACGCCGGTGAAATGGAACCGATGCGTGAAGTCCATGAAATCGCTTTGCGTTTGCAGGATCTCCTGCCGGAAGGCACGATGCCCGTCGCCGTCCCGCAGGTCCAGAGCGGTGCACAAGCGCTGCGAAATGCTCAGCAAGGTCGCGAACTCCAGCAGGCACAGATGCTGCATCTGCCGGTAATGCCGCCGCACATGCTCTGTCAGATGGGTGTCAAAGAAGCCCCCTGCCCCGACGGCCGCGAAATGATACCCGGCAAAGGCAAATCGCGTGGCGCTCCAGTCCGGCCCGCTCTTGTAGGGCAGGAAGCGGTCATAGAACAGCGCGGCGCGCTGGGTGTCCAGAAAGTCGGGATTGTACGGGTACGGGTCAGACCCCGCCGCATCCGCCCCCGCAATCCGGAACCAGTCCCCGTCCGAGATCGCGGAAACCGCCGCAGCGGGGTTATTCTTGCCGTCCACCTGCGGATCAAGCGCAATCGTCGTCATCACCGGAATGCGTTCGTCCAGCACCTGCCGCAGCAAAGGCTTGCCCTCGCGGGTCGGGTCGCCATCCGGGTCCGCATTGCCCTTTACCGTCAGCGGGGCGAGGATATGCCGCCACCAACTGAAGAGCGGCTCATGAAAGTCGTTGTCCAACAAGGCCTTCTGAGCGGACTCCCGGCCTTTCAGCCGCGTCAGTGGGTGGATTTTCTCAACCGGATTGGCGGCATCGGCACCTGTCGTTTCGATGGACTTCGCCCGCAGCGGAGACAGCCCGGGCTGACCGTTCTCCCCCCAGAACGGAGGATAGGCCCGACGCAACCGGTCGATCAAGGTCTGGACCGTCGCAAGATCGAGAGGTGTGCCTTTGTACACCAGTTCCAGCGTCAGGATCGCGGCCCCGCTGTGATAGATGTGCAGCGCGTTGAAGGAGACGGCAAACGGATAGTCCTGGCGGTCGTGACCCGTTTTGCCTTCCAGCGTGAAGACCAGCTTTCTCAGAGAGGGCCTTTGATAGGTGCAAACGTCCTGGCGCTGCATGTAAAGCGATCTTCGGATGAAGTCGTGGAAATAGACTGCCTCTTCATAGAGACCCGTCGCCTTGCAGTCTGGCATCAGGTCGGACGGCGGGGTCTTCTTCCACGCGCTCCCGTTCAGGCGGTTCTTGCAGGCCTCGAACCACTCAGGGGCGTTCATTTCGTCGGTCATCACAAACGGCCAGGTGAAGATTTGTCGAAACTCCTTCACCGCAATCGCGTCGGCTGCTTTCGGCATGGTCTTCGGCTCCCGTTTCGCCCAAGGCCAATAGACCAGCGTGCCAGGACGAACTCTAGCCAAAACTGCGGTCCTTCTAGCTGGGAGACGTACTTCGGGGCCAAACTCGCGTTTCGGAAGCGGCGCGCCGAAGTGTCCAGGTTTTGGCACAACCATTGGTGGCTCCACAGGTCTTGGGAAAAACGCTAGTAGGACGTAACCGCTACCGCAATCGAGCAGACCGCGCGGAGTGCGAGACATGGCGAGAAACTACCAGTTCTCGCCCGTTCGTCGCCAACAACCCAACATTGAAAAACATCAACAAATCCATCAACATCGAAAATTTCGAGACCGGATATTTTGTAATTATTACAGCGCGTTATGCGAAGAAACACAGACCTCTTGACGGACTGTCTCTCCGCCATCCTTCGCTTTCAAGTCCTTGACGGGAAATGGAAGGACCGGGCGTGCCGGGGTTTCGTCCAACGGTTGGCTGTCCGGCCTCGTGCGACGGAAACGCCATGTCTGTCGGCTGGATCATCCGCCGGGGTAGCGAAAGCAGATCGCGGCGGGGGTGGCACCAATCCGCACTTTCGCCGTCCATGCCCGGAAAACCGGCGCGGCGGGACGACGCGCCCGGCTTCTCTGCGGTCTGGCCACCCGCCAACGGCGTCCCGCCCGAGGCGATCGCGCATCGGCTGTGCCGGCCAACGCCGGTTCAGAACGGCGGCCTCTCAAACCTGTCACGCAAAGTCCATGCAAGATGGCGAGCGACATTGCCAAGAGCCGGCTGCCATGAGACACCTCCAACAAAGACTTTCTTCGGTCGACTCCACTGACTGTGTCTTGCTCTGGACCGGGTTGGCCGTATCACGTCCATTTTCCTGAGAACGACGCAAGCAAGCGGAGTGTTCCATGCCCACGCCAGTTGTCTGGACATCCGTGAATTTCGATACACTTCTGGCCGGCCGCACTTTTGTGGGCGACGGGCAGGCCACCGGATTGGCGAATGGCAATATCCTGGTCACCTACCGATACTTCGAGGAAGATGCCCCAGGCCCGTTCCCGGACGATCACGAGATTTTCGCCATCCTGCTCGACCCGTTGGGAAACTTGATAACCGCGCGGGATATCTCGGCCTGGAACCCCTACCCGTCGGACTATTCCGGCGACAGTATCGAAAATGTCTACGACATCGCGCCCACCGGAGACGGCGGGTTCGTGTTCGTGCAGGAATGGAGGCCCGATACCAACGAGTTCACCTCGCTGCTCTGGCAGCGCTTTGACGCCGGATTTGTGCCCACGCACCAGCAGGTGGTGATCGAAGGCAACGTCCTGCCGCGCAATGGCGACCGTCCGGTGTCGCTTTCGGTCGATGTCGATCCGACCAGCACGATCACTGTCCTTGCCTATGAATTACAGCCCAACGTTTCGGGCGATTCCGATGTTTTCGGTCAGGCGCTGGCGCCCAATGGCGGCGCGGGGCCGGTCTTTGCCGCCGCGCAGAACGGCGCGGATGACGAACGGTTTCCGGCGATGGCGATCATGGCGAACGGCCGCATCGTCACCGCCTATGAAGAGCCCGACAACGGCACGATCGGAATCGAGTTCCGCATCGTCGAAGGTCTGACGACGATCACGACGATCAACGTCGCCGCCGGGCGAGCCCCTGATGTGGCCGCTCTGACGCTGGGCGGTTTCGTGGTCAGCTGGCGCGGCAGCGTCAACGGCTCGGTCAGTTCCGCCTTCCAGATCTACAACAGCAGCGGCCAGGCGGTCACCGGCGTGACCTACCTGGGCAATGTGACCCACCACACCCAGAACCAGATGGTGACAGAGCTTCCCGGCGGCCGGTTTGCCGCGCTCTGGCACGACATCACGGATCAGGCGCTGTACATGCAGGTCTTCCTGGCCAACGGGTTGCCGGATGGGGCGCAGGTCACGGTCGACACCTATTCCAGCCCTTCAAGCCGGAGCTTTCCGGTCGATATCAGCACCACTGCCGACGGTCGTCTCGTCGTCTTGTGGGAGGATGCAAGCAACGACCAGCGCGTGCGGATCTACGATCCGCGCGCGGGCACGGTCGACGCGGCGCAATTCGACACCGCGTCTCCGGCGCAACTGGCGACGGAGACCTTTACCGCGCAGGCAGGCAACACGCTGATCGAAGGCGACAGCGACGCCAACACGCTTCTGGGCTATTTCGGGGCCGACACGCTGCGCGGCGGCGGTGGCAATGACACGATCCTTGGTGGCGGTGGCAACGACTCGATTGAAGGCGGCGCTGGCAATGACACGATCCGCGGAGGCGAAGGCAGCGACGTGATCGAAGGCGGCGACGGGTTTGACAGCGTCTTTGGCGAAGGCGGAGCCGACCTGATCCGCGTTCGGGGCGGCTTCAACCTCGACGCCGTGGATGGCGGCAGCGGCGAGGACACGCTGTCGGTCGAAGACTTCCCGCTGAGCGGAATGGTGATCAACATCCGCACGGGGTTTTACGGCGCGGGCTTTGTCACGACTTCGGTCACCGATATCGAACATGCCGAAGGCTCCCAACTTGATGATCTGATCCTCTTCGGCGCAGGCAACAACCGGCTTTCTGGCCGGGGTGGCAACGACACGCTGCAGGGCGGGGCTGGCACGGACACGATCAACGGCGGCGATGGCGACGACCTGATCCAGGTGATGCCCTTCGAGGAACTGGACCATGTCCACGGCGGTGCGGGCATCGACACGCTCGACCATTCTGCACTGACCCGGGATTTCGACGTCTTCGATTTCCTCAACGGCCAGATCATCACGCCGTTTGCCACCGGCACGCCGCTCTTGTCGGGTATCGAGATCTATCTCGACGGAGCGGGTTCGAACTTCATCATCTCTTCGGGCGAGGGGTCTTATTACGGCAATGGCGGCAACGACACCATGGCCGGCGGCCCGCAGGGTCCGGGCGAGTTGATGGATGGCGGGGCCGGGGCGGATTCGATCCTGGCCGGGGCTGGGGACGATACCGTTCTTGGCGGGACTGGCAACGACAACATTGAAGGCGGCGACGACAATGACTCGCTTTCGGGCAATGGCGGGGCAGACACCATGCGCGGCGGGGCGGGCCAGGATACGGTCAACGGCGGCAATGGCGACGACGCGCTGTTCGGCGATGCCGGTGACGACACGCTCTACGGCCGGCGCGGGTCCGACAGCGCGCAAGGCGGCGGCGGCAACGATGTGATCATCGGGAATGGGGGCGACGACGTGCTGGCCGGAGGGGCCGGCAACGACGTCCTGAACGGCGGTGCCCACAACGACACGTTGACCGGCGAGGCCGGGAACGACACGCTCAATGGCGGTAACGGGGTCGACCTGTTGCAGGGCGGGGCCGATGATGACCGTCTGGTGGGCGGGGGGCAGGCAGACACGCTGGAAGGCGGCGCGGGCCGGGACACGCTGCGGGGCGAGGCCGGCCTTGACATCCTCGAAGGCGGTGCCGGCAACGATCTGCTGAACGGCGGCACGCAATTCGACATGTTCGTTTTCGCGGATGGTTTCGGGCAGGATACGATCGTCGATTTCGACGCGCTCGCTTCGGGGGAAAAGATCGACTTGTCGGGCGTCGGCGCCATCACCGATTTCGCCGACCTCATGGCAAGCCACGCGACGCAGGTCGGCTCGCGTGTCGTCATCGACGATCTTGCGGGCAACACGATCCGGCTGGACGGGGTTCTGCTGGGCGATCTTGACGCGACCGACTTCGTCTTCTAGGCCCGCGTCCTGCGCCGTTCCCCCCGCCCGCCGGGTTTGGACGATGTGGTGTCTGATGACCTGCGCCTGCCGCCCGTTCGATCCGCAAAGGTGTCCGCGGGCGGGTGTTGGTCGCCCGGGTCAGTCCGTGGCCAGACCCTGTTGTCACAGCGTCGGGCATCGCCTCGATTGAACGGCGGGCCGGCATCCGTTACCCCGGTCAGAGCGCCAAGTGGACAAGGACCGAGGATCATGCCCAAGTTTCATTTCATCTCCGGCCTGCCACGATCGGGCTCGACGCTGACCGCGGCGATCCTGAAGCAGAACCCGCGGTTTCATGCCGGCATGTCGAGCCCCGTGGCGGGCCTTGTGGACGGCATTCTGAGCCAGGTGTCGGCCGGAACCGAAATGTCGAGCATGGTCAGCACCGAGCAGCGCCAACGGCTGTTGCGCGGCCTGTTCGACAGCTACTATGCCGACCGGGAGGAACCGGTGATCTTTGACACCAACCGGGCGTGGACGGCGAACCTGCCGCTTCTGATGACACTTTTCCCCGAGGCGAAACTGGTCTGCCTGGTGCGGGACCTGTCCTGGATCATGGATTCGATGGAGCGCCAGTTCCGCCGCAACGCGTTCGAACATACGCGGCTGTTCAACACGCCAGCCGAACGCTCCACCGTCTATACCCGGGTCGAGGCGCTGGCCGGGGCGAACCGGCTGGTGGGCTTTCCCTGGCACGCCCTGCGCGAGGCCTGTTATTCGGAACATGCCGAGCGGATCGTGATCGTCGAATACGACCTGATCGCGCAACGCCCGGCGGACGTGTTCAAACTGCTCTACGAATTCCTGGAAGAACCGCCCTTCGCCCATGATTTCGAGGCGGTGGATTACGACGCCCCGGCCTTTGACGCGCAACTGGGTCTGGACGGGCTGCACCGTGTACGGCGCTGCGTGGCCCCTGCCCCGCGCGAGACGATCCTGCCGCCGGACCTGTTCGAGAAATACAACACGCTTGCCTTCTGGCGCACGCTGGCCAAGTCGCGCGCCTTCCGCATCGTCGCACAGGCCGAAGAAGGCAGCCAGAACGCCACGATGCCGTCCTAGAGCCTGTCGCGCACGGGTGACGGCGCGAGGTCGCCTGCCCCCGACTGCGTCTGCAAGGCAGGACGCCGTCGGAAGGACAGGTGGATGCACCGAAGCGCGGCGGGCACTGCGCCGCGTCAGTCGATATCGGCGGTTGTGATCAGCGAGGCGTCGATCCCTTCGAGGATCATCAGGATGTTGCCGTTGGCATCCGCGATCGTGGTGTCGGCCAGATCCTGCGCGACGTTGAAATCCGCAAGTGTCAGCCCGGTTCCAAGAACGAACTCGTCGATCCCGTCCTCGAAATCGCGCACCACCGCCGTGCCGGTTGCGTTGATGACAAACTGGTCCGCGCCCGCGCCACCGATCAGAACGTCATTGCCGCCCGCCCCGTCCAGACGGTCACCGCCATTTCCGCCGCTCAGAACGTTGCGACCGGTATTGCCGGTCAGGACATCGTTCTGACCCGAGCCGATCACGCGTTCGAAGTTGCGGATCTCGTCGCCTTGCGCGTCGCCGCCCGAGGCGGATTGCAGACCGGTGATCTGGTCCGCCGTCAGGTTGACGATCACCCCCGCCGACGATCCGCGATAGTCCAGCATGTCGAAGCCGTCGCCGCCATCCATGCTGTCTGCACCCGCGCCCCCGTTGACCACGTCGTTTCCGCCGCCCGCGTCGATCTGATCGTCGCCACCATCCGCGAAAAGACGGTTGGCCACGTCGCTGCCGGTCAGCGTGTCGTCATGGTTGGAGCCCCGCACATTCTCGACGTTCAGCAGGCTGTCGCCCTGGGCGTCGCCACCCGAAGCGGTCTGCAGCCCGGTGCCCGCCGCCGGGGTCAGATCGACGGAGACACCCGCGGAAGAGCCGTTGTACTGCACCCAGTCCACACCGTCGCCGCCATCCAGCACGTCGCCGCCTGCACCGCCGCGCAGCACGTCGCGGCCCGCGCCGCCGTTGATGGAATCCTGACCGTCCTCGCCAAAGAGGATGTTCATCTGGCCGTTTCCGGTCAGGCTGTCATTGTGGTCCGATCCGCTGACATGTTCGAAGTTCCGGATCTCGTCGCCCTGCGCATCCCCGCCCGAGGCCACCTGCAGCCCGGTGATCCCGTCGACCGTCAGGTCGATGGTCACGGCAGACGCGGAATCGCGGTAGTCCAGCTGGTCTGCCCCGGTGCCGCCATCCATCGTGTCGGCCCCTGCACCGCCGCGCAGGATGTCCGCGCCGCCAAGGCCCAGGATGCTGTCATTGCCGTCGCCGCCATGCAGGCGGTTGCGGCCGTCATTGCCGGTGATCGTGTCGTCAAAGGCCGAGCCGATGACCCAGTCGACGCCGGACAGGACGTCTCCGTCGCCGAACCCGCCGGAGACCGGTTGCAGGCCGGTGATGCCATCCGGGCGCAGGTCGATATTGACCGGCGCGGGCGACGCCCCGAAGCTGACCGTGTCTGTGGTGGCGGTGCCGTTGAAGACCTGCGTATTGGCATCCGACTGGAACGCGATCCGGCCGCCGCCGCCGGCGCTGGGCTGAACCTGCCCGGTGTTTTCGAACGCGCCCAGATCGCTCAGCGTACCCGGGGTACCATTGCCCACGATATCCGTCCGATCTACTCCGCGCGCGTCCAGCGTCGGGGCAAACCCGTCCGTACTTCGGTCCAGCGCCACGTTCACCGCCGCCGCCAGCAGTGCGACGGTTTCCACCGGCCCGCCATTGTCCGCCAGAGCGCCAGCGCGCACGTTCGCGGCCAACGCGGCTTCGCCCGCGTCCTGCGTGCCGTTGTTGTTGGTATCCACAAAGTCCAGTGTCCGGTCGAACAGGATCTGCGCCAGGATGGCGACGTTCGGGACAAGTCTGTTGCTGTTCAAGCCATCCACGAAATCGGTGCCGACGATGCTGGTGCTTGCGGTCAGGATCGCGCCCGTGGCCACATCAATGTCTTCGCCGTTCAAGGCGTTGTTGCCGGTCACGAGACTGTTCTGCAGGCTCAGTGTGTTGTTGAGAACGGCAATTCCGGCCCCGGCCCCGGACGCGGTCAAGCTGTTCCCCGTCACGGTGATGTTTGTGAAGGTTGCCGTGCCATCCGCTGTGGCGATGCCTCCGCCTGCACCCGTGGCCGTGTTGGCCGCAAGCGTCAGGTTCGAAGCGATCAGGCTGTCAGAACTGTCCCATGCAAGTCCGCCGCCGTGATACGCGCTGTTCCCCACAAAGGTGCTGTTCGTGAAGGTGCCGTCCGCCCCCCGTACAGCCGCACCGCCCCCGGTCAGTGCGCTATTGTCGGCAAACGTCAGGTCAGACAATGAGGCGGTGACCGAGTTGGCAAAGACACCCCCCCCGGATTGCGAGGCCGTGTTGCCGCTGAGCGTGCTGCCGGCGAGGGTCAACGCGCCCGCATAGCCCGCATACACCCCCCCGCCGGAACCTGCCGTGTTGCCCGAGATCGTGCTGGCGTGCATCGCAGCCGTGCTTGTCGCGCCGTCCAGTGCAAGCCCGCCACCATTCGAAGCGCTGCTGTTGCTCAGCGTGCTGTTGCGCACCGTCACATCCGCGCCGTTGCTGACCAGCAGCGCGCCGCCTTCACCAGCACCGGCGTTGCCATTGGTCAGCACCAGCCCGTCGAGGTCAACGGTGCCGCCGGTCACGTTCATGACGCGGCTTTGCCCGTTGGCGTCTATCGTCACGTCTGCCGTGCCGTCATTGTCCAGATCGCCGTCGATGGTGATATTGCCCGCCAGCGACAGCTCGGAGCCGTTCAGGATGATCGTACCACCTGTCTCGAACGCCTCTCCCACGCCATTGGCAAAAGTGATGTCGTCCGGAGCGGCGTGCAGTCCGGCAAAGGCAATAGCCTCGCGCAGGGAAGTCAGCCCGTCAAAGGCGTCCACCACGTCCGCCGTGGTGGTCACCACCAGAGAGCCCGCCTCAAGGATGCCGCCCTGCAATTCGTACGCGCCGAGGTCGATGGCGTTGGCACCAGCGTTGCCCACTTCGCCATTGCCGCCAGAGTTGGTTGCGTTGATGTCAAAGGGCCGGGTCTCGCCACGTGCGTCGGTGACCGGCGCGCCGGTAGCCGTGCCCGCGTCCAGCGCCGGGTTCCCCGCATCCGCCAGAAGCGCAATGGTCTGCACCGGCCCGCCATTGTCGGCCAGCACACCGGCGGTGGCGCTGCCATTGGCCTGGGTCAAAGCAAAGACCAGAGCGGTATCGCCCGAGATGATGGAGTTGTTGAGGGTCGGTGCCGCACCGGTGATTTCGTTCTCGGTGGTCTGTGCCGAATCGTTGCCCAGAACGATGCTGTTGGTCAGGCTCAATGCCGAACCGACGAAAATGCCGCCGCCATACGCATCGATCCCCGCAGTGCTGTTGCCGCTCACCGTACTGTTCGTCAGCGTCGCCGTGCCAGAGGAAATACCGCCGCCAGACGCTGAGACCCCCGCGGTGCTGTTGCCGCTCACCGTGCTGTTCGTCAGCGTCGCTCTGTAGGCGTAAGTACCGCCGCCTCGCGCATAGTCCCCCGCGGTGCTGTTGCCGCTCACCGTGCTGTTCGTCAGCGTCGCTGTAGAGGCGGAAATGCCGCCACCTCGCGCATAGTACCCCGCAGTGCCGTTTCCGCTCACCGTGCTGTTCGTCAGCGTCGCTGTGGAGGCGAAAATGCCGCCGCCTCGCGCAAAGTCCCCCACAGTGCTGTTTCCGCTCACCGTGCTGTTCGTCATCGTCGTCGTGGAGGCGGAAATGCCGCCGCCTCGCGCTGAGTACCCCGCAGTGCCGTTTTCGCTCACCGTGCTGTTCGTCAGCGTCGCCGTGGAGGCAGAAATGCCGCCGCCAAACGCAGACTCCCCCGCGGTGCTGTTTCCGCTGACCGTGCTGTTCGTCAGCGTCACATCGGCATCGTCCGCCCGGATTGCGCCGCCACGTTCACCTGAGGCGGTGGTCCGCCCGCCGGTCAGGGTGAGGCTCTCGAAGATGGCGCTGGCATCCGCGCCGGTCAGCAGGAACAGGCGAGAGTTGTCTGCCAGCAAGGCCGCACCACTGGCCGCCACATCGGTCAGGCTGGTGCCAGAAACCAGCGAATCGTTGCCCGACGCATCCCCGGTGATCACGATCTCTGTCCCGGTGGAGCCGTCGATGGTGGTCGCTTCGGTGATCTCGATCTCACCTTGCGTCAGCCGGATCAGGCTGTTGGCCCCGCCCGAGAACACACCCGCGTCAAAGGTGATCGTGCTGGCGTCGGCGTTGGAATTGGCAAAGGCGATGGCCTCGCGCAGGGAGGTCTCGCCGTCGAATTCGTCCACCACATCGGTTGCGGTGGTGACAATGAGGGAGTCCGCCTCGGGAATTGCGGCAAGCTCCACCGCGCCCGCATCCACCGTGCCGCCGTTGTTCACCAGAGCCAGGTCCACATCCCGCGCGTCGCCATTGGCGTCTGTCAGAAGCGTCGTTGTGCCCACGTCCAGCGCGGGGTTGCTGGCCGAGGCCAAAAGCGCAATGGTCTGCACCGGGCCCCCGTTATCGGCCAGCACGCCCGCCGTGGCCGCGCCATTGGCTTGGGTCTGCGCAAAGACCGTACTGGCGTTGCCCGAGGTGATGGAGTTGGTGGCGTTCACCGTGCCAAAGGTTTCGTCAAAGCCGGTCCGCCCCGAATTGTTGCCCAGCACGATGCTGTTCGTCAGCGTTGCCGTGGTGGCGCGAATGCCTCCGCCATATCCAAAGTCTCCGGCGGTGCTGTTTCCACTGACCGTACTGTTCGTCAGCGTTGCCGTGGTGGCGCGAATGCCTCCTCCATATCCAAAGTCTCCGTCGGTGCTGTTTCCACTCACCGTGCTGTTCGTCAGCGTTGCCGTGAGGGCGCGAATGCCGCCGCCTTCCGCACTGATTCCGGTCGTGCTGTTTCCGCTGACGGTGCTGTTTGTCACTGTGGCCGTATTGGCGTAGATGCCGCCGCCTTGCGCACTGCTTGCCGTGGTGCTGTTGCCACTGACCGTGCTGTTTGTCAGTGTCGCCAAATAAGCGTGAATGCCGCCGCCTTCCGCACTGATTCCGGTCGTGCTGTTTCCGCTGACGGTGCTGTTTGTCAGTGTGGCCGTGTTGGCGTAAATGCCGCCGCCATGCGCACGGGTTCCCGAGGTGCTGTTGCCACT
This sequence comes from Alphaproteobacteria bacterium, assembly GCA_030425925.1. Classification (GTDB taxonomy): domain Bacteria; phylum Pseudomonadota; class Alphaproteobacteria; order Rhodobacterales; family Rhodobacteraceae; genus JAUHZO01. The sequence goes on from JAUHZO010000017.1 coordinate 37,037, forward strand.
GACCGTGCTGTTTGTCAGCGTCACGTCGGAGTTTTCCGCCCGGATGGCACCACCGATTTCGTTGATCGCCGTCGTCCGCCCTCCGGTCAGGGTAAGGCTGTCGAAGGTGACGTTGGCGTCCGTCCCGCTCAGCAGGAACAGACGGCTGTTGTCGGCCAGCAAACCCGCGCCGCTCGTCGCGACATCGGTGATGTTTGTCCCTGCAACCAGCGAGTCGTTGCCATTGGCATCCCCGGTGATCACGATCCCGGTCCCGGTGGAGCCGTCGATGGTGGTCGCTTCGGTGATCTCGATCTCACCTTGCGTCAGCCGGATCAGGCTGTTGGCCCCGCCGGTGAACACACCCGCGTCAAAGGTGATCGTGCTGGCGTCGGCGTTGGAATTGGCAAAGGCGATGGCCTCGCGCAGCGAGGTCTCGCCGTCGAACGCGTCGTCCACGTCCGCGGTGGTGGTGACCACCAGCGAGGGCGTTTCGGGGACTTGCGCCTGCACCTCCACCGCGCCCGCATCCACGGTGCCGCCATTGTCGACCAGCGTCTGGTCCACAACCCGCGGGTTGCCGGTGGCGTCGGTCGCCAGCGCCGAGGTGCCGATGTCCAGCGCCGGGTTTGCTGCGCTCTGCAGCAGCGCAATGGTCTGCACCGGCCCGCCATTGTCGGCCAGTTGCCCGCCCCCCGTCGCCCCGTCGATCTGGGCAAAGATCAGCGCCGGATCGACGCCGATCACATTGCCGCCGCCATCGGCGAAAGCACCGCCGGCCTGGGTGGCGCCGCTGTTGCCGGCCAGGATAGAGTTGGTGACAGTGAGGCCCGCGCCGCCGGACAGTGCCTCGTTGCTGTTTCCGGTGATGGTGGAATTGGTGATCGTATGGGTGCCGCTGGTGGCGTTGACGGTGACGGCGGCGTTGAAGGATGCGGTATTGCCGGCGACGGTGGTGTTGACCACCGTCGTATCGCCCGATCCGAGAAAGACCAGCGCACTGCCCCCCGAGGCCTGGTTGCCGGAGACCGTGCTGTCGGTGATCTCCGTCGTGGTCGAGCCTTGGGCAAAGATCCCGCCCCCTGACCCGCTGGCGACATTGTCGGAGACGGTGCTGCGTAAGACACTCAGCGCGCCCCCACCCGCGAAGATCCCTGCGGCGTTGGAGGCAGAGTTGTTCGTGACGGTGCTGTCGCGCAGGATCAGGGTCGCCCCGAGGCTTATACCTCCACCATTACCGGCAGTGTTCCCCGTGACGACGGAATGATCGAGCGTCAGGGTGCCGCCGCTTGCCAGAATGCCGCCGCCTCCGGCACCCATGGCGTCGCCGCCTGTCAGCGTCAGCCCCTCCAGCCCGACCGTGCCCGCTGTCACGCTCATCACCCGGCTGAGACCGTCCGCATCCACCGTCACGTCCGACATGCCGTCATTGTCCAGATCGCCGTCGATGGTGATGTCGGTGGACAGTGTCAGTTCCGTCCCGCCCAGCGTGATCGTGCCGCCGGTCTCGAATGCCTCGCCCACGCCATTGGCAAAGGTGATCGTGTCCGCCCCGGCGCTGGCAATGGCCAGCCCGATGGCTTCGCGCAGGCTCAGCCCGGTGCCGTCGGTGGCGTCAAGGCCATTGTTGTCAAAGGCGTCGTCGGCAATGGTCGTGACGATGAAAGTGGCCATGTGTAGATCCAGTCCTGCGAAAAAGGTTACCTTTGAAGGCGATAAAAAGACTTCAATTCAACGGGGCCCCGGTCTGTCGCAAGCCATGCAACCGAGGGCACCGCACCCGGTGAAATGAAAACCGTTTGCCGCGCTAAATGTTCTTAACCTTTTTGCACATTTTCTGGCTCCTTGCCATACGTGTTGAGGCTGGCCACCCAATCACCAACCTAGATGGAGTGAAGCCTGTCGCCACACGCGTGTGCGAAAGGATTGCCCGCGCGCCTTGCAGGCTGCGGGCCCGGGGGCCCAAGCGTGTGTCTTCTGCGGCACCAGGCGGAATCGCGGCGCGCGCAGCTCAAGACAGCGACCGCAGCGCCCGGCTTGCCGACCGGGCGCTGCGACAGGTCATCACGGTCTCGTCTGGTGACATCAGAACAGGAAGTCCACCGGGTCCAGATCGGCCAGCGCCACCCCGTCCAGGCGGATGGTGTTGCCCGCACCATCATCAATGATCACCCGCGATCCGGCCTGACTGGCGTGGTTGGCCATCAGATCGGCAAAATCGGTGATGGCGGTGACACTGGACAGGTCGATCCGCTCGCCATCATCGTTGGCGTCGAAATCCAGAATCGTGTCATTGCCGAAACCGTCAGCGAAATCGAACCGGTCGGACTGGCCTTCGCCGCGCAACAGATCGTTGCCCGGGCCGCCGCTGATGATGTCGAGTCCGTTTTCGCCACGGATGTTGTCGTCGCCATTGCCGCCATTGAGGGTGTCGCCACCGAAACCGCCCAGCAGCCGGTCATTGCCGTCATCGCCGTTGACCACGTCGCGCCCGTTGCCGCCACGGATCAGGTCCGCGCCCGGGCCGCCGTTCAGGATGTCGTTCTGGCCGCCGCCGGTGACGGTGTCATCGCCGGGCCCGGCGTCGACGGTGTCATTGCCCGCATCGGCGTTGATGACGTCATTGCCGTCATTTCCGACAAAGCTGTCCCAGCCGCCCTGGCCCTGCAGCGTGTCGTCGCCCGCGCCGCCGGTCAGCGTGTCCCAGCCGGTGCCGCCGCGCACGGAATCGTTTCCGCTGCCGGTGGTGATCTCGTCATTGCCGGCATAGCCCTCGACGGTGAGGTTCGCGGTGGACTGTCCGAGGTCAAGCACGTCGTCGCCGGCCCCCAGCGGGTCGAAGATGCCGTTGAGCGCCTGGATCTCGCTGATCTCCACCGGCCCGCCCGGCGGTGTGTCGCTGCCGTGGTAAAACTCCTCGACAATGATGTCGGTACCGTAGATCGGATTGCGGATGCGCAGAACGACATTGACGTTCTCGACCTCGGTGAAGTCGGCGTTCATGCCCACCACGAAGCTGTAGGTCTGATCGCCGTCCAGACCGCCGGAATCGTGCAGGCCGAACATGTCCTGGAAGATGAGGCCCTGGGCGCTGAACCCTGGCGGGGCGGTGGGCACGTCGTAGAGCCCGTAGCTGATGTTGAACGCCGTGTCCGGGTTCTGGTTGACCAGGTCCGCGGCGAATTTCGGATCCTCGGCAATGATGTCCGCCGTGCCCGGCAGGGCCTGCGAGCCGTTGCCGCCATTGATCGGCCCGGGTGAGACAAAGCCCGGATCAAAGGGCGACGCGGAATAAGGGATGGTCAGGGTATAGGTGGAGTTGAATGTCCGCAGTGTGACAAAATCATTGGGGTCGAGATCGACCCAGGACAGCGTGCCCGTGATCGTCACCGTATCTGCGATCTGATCGATGGTGAATGTCGGCATGGGAAACCTCCTGGAATACCTGCGAGGTCCGTTTTGCGGCAGAATCACGTGGCGCCCGAGGCGGGTATTCCGCACTTGTGCGCCGTGGCGGGCGATTCCGTGCCGCGGCGCGGCAAGCCCTTGCCCTTCGTGCCGTTTTTACCGGCGACAACGGACGATTCGCCCGTTTTCCGGGCACACCTGGGCCGATGCCCAACAGGTCCGGGCTGCCAAAAGCCCGCCGGTCTCACCTACCGTTCCGGAGGGGTTGGGGCAATCGGTATGAGGTTGCGAACGTGGGTATCGTTGGTCCGGCAAGGCACCGATCCTGTGCCACGGCGCGCCGCCCCTGTCGGCCCTGCGCCATCAGACCGGCCGGCCCGAACTGTTCAGGTCCCGTCATCGCGGCAACGCTGGCGCTTCGCTGCAGGGCCGGGGCGGGCTGTGCCCGGCCCCGCCGATCAGGCGACCCGTGGCACCGGGGCGGCGTCGGCGGGGCCGTGCGCCGGGAAATTTGCCTCCGCCTGGTCCACCGCGAAACGGGCCACCAGTGTCGACAGGTTCTGCGCCTCCTGCCGCAGCATGTGCGCGGCGGCTGTCGATTCCTCGACCATGGCCGCATTCTGCTGGGTCACCTGGTCGAGATTGCCGACACCGGCATTGATTTCGTTGAGCCCCTGGGCCTGCTCCTTGGAGGCTTCGGCGATGCCGGTGACAAGTTCGGAAATCTCGCCCACCTGCTCCACCACCTCGTCCAGCGCGACACCGGCCCGTTCCACCAGGCGCACGCCGTGCTTGACCTGATCTGCCGAGCCGACGATCAGATCCTTGATCTGGCGCGCCGCTTCCGACGAGCGCTGCGCGAGAGCGCGCACTTCCGAGGCGACAACGGCAAAGCCCTTGCCCGAACTGCCGGCGCGGGCGGCCTCGACCCCGGCATTCAGCGCCAGCAGGTTGGTCTGGAAGGCGATGTCGTCGATCACCGTGATGATGTCGCTGATCTGTTCCGAGGACTTTTCGATTTCCGCCATGGCCGAAACCGCCGATTTCATCACGCTCCCATTCTGTGCGGCGACGGTCCGGGCCGCGCGCACCGTCTTGTCGGCGTCCCCCGCATTCTCGGCAGCCGCGCGTACCGAGTTGACGATCTGTTCCAGCGCCGCCGCGGTCTGCTCCAGCGTGGCCGCCTGGGTTTCGGTGCGGCGCGACAGGTCGTCCGAGGCCTGGGCGATCTCGTTGGCACCGCCATTGATGCTGGCGGCGTTTTCCCGCACTTCCCGGATGGCCGAGGCAAGGCTGTCGGCGGCGCGATTGTAGTTCAGGCGCAGCGCCTCGTATTCTTCCGGGAAGGGCTGGTCGATGACATGCGACAGCGTGCCTTCCGCCAGGCTGTCCAGCGCGTCGCCCAGGTGATCCACCACCCGCGCCTGGGCGGCGTGCTGCTCGGCGCGGCGGTCTTCGGCGCTGCGGGCGGTCTGCAGGGCATCGGTCAATTCGCCGATGCGCCGGGCGATGCCGCCGATTTCGTCGCGCCGCGTGTCCAGACCGGTGGGCGTGTCGTAATCGCCTTGCGCCACGCGCTGCACGGCATCGCCAAGCCGGGTCAGTGGACGCCCGAGAAAGCGGCGCAGCTGCAGCATGGTCACCAGTTGCATGACCAGGAACAGGCCAAGCGCCCAGGCCAGGATCCGGCGCTCTGCCGGGGCGACCTGCGCAAGGGCGGCCTCGTCGCTCCAGGCCATGGCCAGCACGCCGATCGCCGGGCCGTCGGCGGCGGCGCGGATCGGGGCCGCCAGCCAGAGCCCGGCCGCGTCGGAGACCGGCACGTCGTCCGCAAGGCTGCGCAGGGCCAGGTCGGCCAGCGCCTCGGCGCCCGGCCCGTCCTGGCCGCGCGTCAGCACCACCGCTCCGGTGGCGTCGAGCACGATTGCCCCCTGCCCCGCTGCGCCCGCCGCCTCCAGGCTCTGGTCGACGATTTCCCCGATCTTTGCCATCGCCTTGAAACGCAACGCGTCTTTCAGCGCTTCGGCCTGTTGCGGCACGCTCTTGGCCACCTGATCAACGATGCCCTGCCGCGCCAGCCGTTCCACCAGGTTCGACGATTGATAGGCCATCGCCCCGGCCACGACCACGGTCGACAGGGCCATCAGCGCCGCACAGCGCACGAATACAGAGTGCAGGACCGATGCCGGTCCCGCCCGAAAGAGCCGTAGTTTCATGACTGAGTTCCGTTGGAAAAAAGGGGAATGGCCGGCACGCCAGTTGGGTTACATCAGCTGATCCGCGATGATGCCCACCGTCATGGCCCCGATCGGCGCGCCCCCGGCATCGGTGAGCGTGATCGAGATCTGGGCCTGATAGCTCTGGCTCGATTCATCGAACTCGATCTCCGAGAAATGCACCGCCCCGGCCCCGTTGGGGTAGGTTTCGGTGAATTTCGCCTCGTCCCCCTGCCAGTAGTCCGAGGTGACGCCGGATGCGGCCACGTTCAGGCCCAGGGCATCCATGACAAAAACCTCGGTGATGGCGCCGCCCGATGCGGCCACCTGGTCGCGCAGGAAGTCCGACGCCGCCGAGATCAGGACCGAATCGATCAGCGGAGTGGCGGCAAGGCCAACCTCGCCGCGCCAGGTCTGGTCCAGCGACTCGATCGTCGAGAGATCGTAGCCGCCGGTCTCCGCGTTCTGCGCGCGGATCGCGTCCACGATCACCGGCGCGTTCATCCAGCCGCGGATCTGGCTGTCGAGAATGGCCTGCATGGCGTCCTGGGGTTCGGCGGCCTGGGCGGTTCCGGCCACAAGGGCCAGCGCAGCGGCCCGGAAGAGAAGGGATTTCATGATGTCAGCTCCGAATGACGATGAAAGACTGGGGAAACCCTACGCCCGGGCGGCCTTATGCTTCGTTAAGGCCCACCCCGCTTTTTCCGCCCCGACATGCGCGGAAAACGACAATTCGTCGTTTTTCGTCGCGACCGGGTGCGTCTGACCGCCCCAACTGCCGTCATGGACAAGGAACGTTCCCGGATCAGCCTCATTCTGTGCGTCACCGGCGCGCGGCGCGGGCGCGCGGCCCGCGGTCGCCCGCAGTCGCGCTGACCCTTTCCTGTCCCTTTATTCTATCGGAGCCTCAGATGAACGCACCTGCCCCGCGCCGCAGCGGCGGACGCACCGCCCGGCGCGCCGCCCGCACCGCCCCGCCCCAAGCCGAGCTGCGCGCCGTGCATCCCGGCCTGACCGGCGGTCGTTACCGTCCGCTGGACGACGCGGACGTCCTGCGCATTCACCGTGCCGCGCTGGAAGCGCTGGACACCATCGGCCTGGCCGACGCCCCGGCCTCGGGCGTGGAGATCCTCACCGGTGCCGGCGCGGTGCTGGGCGATGATGGCCGCCTCCGGTTCCCGCCCGCTCTGGTCGAGGACATGCTGGCAAAGGCCAACCGGTCGGTCACGCTGCATGGCCGCGACGCGGAGCACGATCTCGACCTGCGCGGCACGCGGGTGCATTACGGCACCGCCGGCGCGGCCGTGCACATGGTGGATGTGGACGGGCGCAACTATCGCGAAAGCACCCTGCAGGACCTGCACGATGCCGCCCGGCTGGTGGACCGGCTGGACAACATCCACTTCCTGCAGCGCCCCATGGTGGCCCGCGACATCCTCGACAATCTCGAGATGGACCTGAACACCATCTACGCCTGCTGCTCCGGGACAACCAAACATGTGGGCACCTCGTTCAGCGATCCGTCCCATGTGGCCGATGCGATGGACCTGCTGCACATGATCGCCGGCGGCGAGGCGGCCTGGCGCGCGCGGCCCTTCGTGTCGAACTCGAACTGCTTTGTCGTGCCGCCGATGAAATTCGCCACCGAAAGCTGCGAGACGATGGAAGCGTGCATCCGTGCGGGCATGCCGGTGCTGCTGCTTTCGGCCGGCATGGCCGGCGCCACCGCCCCTGCCACCGTGGCGGGCGCCATCGTGCAGGCGGTGGCAGAATGCCTGGCCGGTCTGGTCTACGTCAACGCCATGGCCCCCGGCCACCCGGCGGTCTTTGGCACCTGGCCCTTCGGGCTGGACCTGCGCACCGGGGCCATGACCGGCGGTTCGGGGGAACAGGCGCTGCTGACGGCGGGCTGTGCGCAGATGCACGCGTTCTACGACCTGCCCGGCGGTGCCGCCGCGGGCATTGCCGACAGCAAGCTGCCGGACATGCAGGCCGGGTGGGAGCAGATGTGCTCCAACGTGATGGCGGGGCTGTCGGGGCTCAACATGGTCTACGAGGCGGCGGGCATGCACGCCTCGCTGCTGGGCTTCTGCCATGAAAGCCTGATCCTGGGCGACGACCTGATCGGCCAGGCGCTGCGTTGCGTGCGCGGGATCGAGGTCAACGACGACACGCTGGCGCTGGATGTCATGCGCGCGACCTGCCTGGGCGGAACCGGGCATTACCTGGGCGCGGACCAGACGCTGAAGCGCATGCAGGCGGATTTCGTCTATCCCGCCCTGGGCGACCGGCTGTCACCCAAGGAGTGGGAGGAAAAGGAAAAGCCCGACCTTGTGGAGCGCGCCGTGGCCCGCAAGACCCGGATGCTGGCCGAACCCAGCCGCGCCCGCTTTGACCCGGTCACCGACGCCGCCATCCGCAAGCGTTTCCGCATCCATCTGGCCTGACCGCCGGACGCGACGCGCCTGCTGGCCATGCTCCCCCGGCTCGGATAAGCCGGGGGAAACATCCAGCGGGAGGCGGCATGCCCTATCTGATCCTGTTCCTGGCCGTGCTGGCCGAAACCATCGGTACCACGGCGCTGCAGGCCAGCCAGCAGTTCACCCGCCTCGTGCCCTCGGTCATCGTGTTTGCGGCCTATTCGGCGGCCTTTGTCCTGCTGGGCATTGCGCTGAAATACTTCCCCGTCGGCGTGGCCTATGCGATCTGGTCGGGCCTCGGGATCGTGCTGATCGCGGTGATCGGCTATCTTGTCTTTGACCAGCGGCTTGATCTGCCTGCCGTGCTGGGCATGGCGATGATCCTGGGCGGCATTCTGGTCGTCCATCTGTTTTCCGCCACCGCGACGCATTAGACACTGGCCTTTCCGCTGCACTGCGGCTAGGCGGCGTGCAACAGTCAGAACGGAACCCGACCATGGATCTGCGCAACGTCGCCATCATCGCCCACGTCGACCACGGCAAGACCACGCTTGTCGACGAACTTCTGAAGCAATCCGGTGCCTTCCGCGCCAACCAGGCCGTCGCCGAACGCGCCATGGACAGCAACGACCTGGAGCGCGAACGCGGGATCACGATCCTGGCCAAGGCCACCTCGGTCGAATGGAAGGGCACACGGATCAACATCGTCGACACCCCCGGCCACGCCGATTTCGGGGCCGAGGTGGAGCGCATCCTGAGCATGGTCGACGGCGTGGTGCTGCTGGTGGACGCCGCAGAAGGTCCGATGCCTCAGACCAAGTTCGTGACCTCCAAGGCGCTGGCGCTGGGGCTGCGGCCCATCGTGGTGCTGAACAAGGTCGACAAGCCCGACGCCGAACCGGACCGCGCGCTGGACGAGGTGTTCGACCTCTTTGGCGCGCTGGATGCCAACGAGGACCAGCTGGATTTCCCGCACATGTACGCCTCGGGCCGCTCCGGCTGGGCGGATGCCGAGCTTGACGGGCCTCGCAAGGACCTGTCGGCGCTGTTCAACCTGATCGTCAACCACGTTCCCGCACCCAGGCAGATCGCCCGCCGGGACGAGGATTTCCGCATGCTGGCCACCACGCTGGGTGCCGACCCCTTTGTCGGCCGCCTGCTGACGGGGCGGGTTGAAACCGGCCGTCTGAAGGTCGGAGCCACGGTGCAGGCGATCAGCCGCATCGGGCAGAAGATCGAACAATTCCGCGTGACCAAGATCCAGGCCTTCCGCGGCCTGACCATGCAGGACATCGACGAGGCCGAGGCCGGCGACATCGTCAGCCTTGCCGGCATGCAGAAGGCCACCGTGGCCGACACGATCTGTGCGCTGGCCGTCGAAGACCCGCTCGAAGCGCAGCCCATCGACCCGCCCACCATCACCGTCACCTTCGGCATCAATGACAGCCCGCTCGCGGGCCGCGACGGCAAGAAGGTGCAATCCCGCGTGATCCGCGACCGGCTGTACAAGGAAGCCGAATCCAACGTCGCCATCCGCATCAACGACACCCCGGGCGGCGAGGCCTTCGAGGTGTCGGGCCGCGGCGAATTGCAGATGGGCGTCCTGATCGAGAACATGCGCCGCGAGGGCTTTGAACTCTCGATCTCGCGCCCCCAGGTCATCATGAAGGAAGAGGACGGCCAGCTGATGGAGCCGGTCGAAGAGGCCACCATCGACGTGGATGACGACTATTCCGGCGCGGTGATCGAAAAGCTGACCGGCGCGCGCAAGGGCGAGCTGGCCGAGATGCGCCCCGCCGGGGCCGGCAAGACCCGGATCATCGCGCATGTGCCGTCGCGCGGGCTGATCGGCTATCACGGCGAGTTCCTGACCGACACCCGCGGCACCGGCGTGCTGAACCGCGTCTTCCACGGCTGGACCCCGCACAAGGGCCCGATCCCGGGCCGCCGTGCCGGCGTGCTGATCTCGATGGAAGACGGCGAGACGGTGGCCTATGCGCTGTGGAACCTCGAAGAGCGTGGCCGCATGTTCGTCGGCCCGCAGGCCAAGGTCTACCAGGGCATGATCATCGGCGAGCACAGCCGCGACAACGATCTCGAAGTGAACCCGCTGAAGGGCAAGAAGCTGACAAATGTCCGCGCCAGCGGCTCGGACGACGCGGTGCGCCTGACGCCGCATGTCAACTTCACGCTGGAAGAGGCCATCGCCTACATCAACGACGACGAACTGGTGGAGGTCACGCCGCTCGCCATCCGGCTGCGCAAGCGCTATCTCGATCCGCACGAGCGCAAGCGCATGTCCAAGGCGTCCTGACCGGACGTCTTGGCCCGTTGCGCCAGACCGGGACACGACCATCGTGTCTCCGGATCAGGTGAGGTTACTTGCAGGGGATTTCCTGCATGACGATGTGCTCTTCCTTGATCAGCGTGCGATCCTCGCGATAGACGGCGGGGTATTCCACAAGCTCGATCCGCCCGTTGCGCTTGAGATACTTGCGCTCGGGCTTCTTGATCAGCACCTTCTTCACGCTGTACTGCGCGGGCTTCACCACCTTCTGGTAACACGCGATCAGCCGGGGTTCGCCCTCGGCGGCGGCGCCGGTGGCCAGTGCCATGGCCAGCCCGCATGCAATCAATCCTGCTCGCATCCCTTCACTCCTTCGAGGGGTTTTTCATGCCTGCAGGATTGTCGCCAAATCCGTCACAAATTGGATGCTTCCGGGGCGTTTGCGCGGCAACTGCAACAGTTGCGCAAAAGGAAAGGCGCGGGTGGCAGCCCCGCGCCTTTCTTTGGTCCTTGCGTGTCCCGCTGCGCTCAGCGGCAGGGAGCCTTGCGGGCGACGTAGTGACCCGGGGTCTCGAGATGCTTCATCTCCTTGTAGACCGCCGGGTAGTGCACCTTGATCATCTGACCGTTGCGGTGCTCCCACTCGGTGTGAGCCGCCATGATCAGCGTCTTCGAGGTGCTGTACTTGGCCGGAACCCAGACCTTGTCGTAGCACGCCACGACCTGACCTTCCCAGGCAAAGGCCGGAGCGGCCAGAGCCGACGCTGCGAGGAACGCGCCGATAAGAACTTTTTTCATGATCTTTCTCCCAAGTGTTGAGGTTAAGGTGCCCAAAGCTTAGCCAAGAAGATCAATTTGGCGCGACAGGAATTCCGGACTTGTGCGGAACGAATTAACCATTTCCGGCATTTTTTCTGGCATTTCAGGGTATTCCGTGATGGCCCTGCCGCAAAAAAGCCACATTCCCCTAAGTCACTCACACAATTAAAAATTTCCGAAAACGAAACAATCACGCGCTCTGTCGGAACTGTGCGCAAAGCGTGAACAATACATCCCAGACTGCCACGAATCACCTGACCGGAACAGCACGGCTTTCGCGGCAGGCGGAGGCTTGCGCGATACCTTGCGACCGGCGCGCGAAAACCTGCCGGTCAGGGCAGATCGGGCGCAACCTCTTCCCCCATGACGAGAGTGCCGGGCGCCACCACCTCGGCGCACCAGCCGCCATGCCCGCGCATGGCATTGTAGCCGCCGGGCCCCAGGGCCGCCTCCATCCGCGAACACGGCGCGCAGGGGGCTGTCAGCCGCAGGCGGACATCGCCGATCCGCAGCCCGTGTTCCCGCGCCGCCGTCAGGTTCAGCCCGGACACCACCAGATTGCGCCGCAGGATATGGGGCAAGAGCGCGTCGCGCCCCGACAGGGCCGCGATCACCTCCAGGTGTTCGTGCTGGATCAGCGTCACGGCGCGCTTGCCCCGCCGCCCGCGATCCCCCTGCAGCCCGGACTCTGTCACCCTGACCTCGGACACCACATGCATGTCGGCCAGACGCGCCGGTCGCAGCCCGATCCACATCAGCCGCCCCGGCCCGGCAAAGCTGCGCCGCAGCGCCGCCAGCTCGCTCATTCGGTGATCTCGACCACCATCAGCTCGCGTTCCGACGCGCCGCGCGCGTGGCTCAGCGCCACCTGGTAGGCGTCGGACTTGTAGCAGTCCACCGCCGCTTCGACCGAAGGAAAGCGTGCCACAACGTTGCGCGGCCGGTCGGTGCCTTCCAGCTGCACGTAACGCCCGCCGCGCGCAATGAACGTGCCGCCATGGGCCGCAATCGCCGGGCCGGCCAGTTCGGCATATTTGCCATAGGCCTCGGCATCGGTCACGGTGACGTGGGCAATCCAGAGTGCGGGCATGTCTTATCCTCCGATCACGGCTTCGGCGGCCTTGATCGCCGCGTCCGCATTCTCGACGCTGGCACCACCGCCCTGCGCCATGTCCGGGCGGCCGCCGCCGCCCTTGCCACCCAGTTCCGCCACGGCCGCCTTGACCAGGTCCACGGCCGACACCGTGCCGGTCAGGTCCGCGGTCACGCCGGCCGCCACCGCTGCCTTCCCGCCCGTGTCGGCGATCAGCAACACCGCGCCCGAGCCCAGCTTTTCCTTGTGCGCGTCGATGAGCGGCGGCAGGTCCTTGCCCGACACGCCCGACAGCACCTGCGCCAGGAACGGCACGCCCCCCACGTCGCGCGCCTCGGCCCCGCCGCCCTGCCCTGCGCCGCCGGCCATGGCCAGCTCGCGCCGCAACTGCGCCACCTCGTTGGCCAGCGCCTTGCGTTCGTCCAGCAGTGCCTTGACCCGCGCGGGCACGTCGGCCGCCTGGGTTTTCAGCTCAAGCGCCACTTCGGCCAGGCGGTGATCCTGCGTCGTCAGGTAGGACAACGCCGCCGCCCCGGTCAGCGCCTCGACACGCCGCACCCCGGCGCTGGACGCGCTGTCGCCAAGCGTCACGAAAAGACCGATCTCACCGGTCTGGCGCACATGGGTGCCGCCGCACAGCTCCAGCGAATAGGTCTGGCCATCCGCGCCCTTGCCCGAGCCCGGCTGCATCCCCATCGAGACCACGCGCACCTCGTCGCCGTATTTCTCGCCGAACAGCGCCTGCGCGCCAATGGCGCGGGCATCGTCCGGCGTCATGATCCGGGTGCTGACGGGGCTGTTCTGGCGGATATAGGCGTTCACCTCATCCTCCACCTGCCGGATTTCGGCCAGGCTCAGCGCGTGATTGTGGCTGAAGTCGAACCGCAACCGATCAGGCGCGTTCAGCGAGCCGCGCTGCGCCACGTGATCCCCCAGCGCGCGCCGGAGCGCCTCGTGCAGCAGGTGCGTGGCCGAGTGATTGGCGCGGATCGCCCCGCGACGCCCGTGATCGACCTCCAGCTGCAGCGCGTCGCCCTTGGCAAAGCGGCCTTGGCCAACCGTGACCTGATGCGCGATCACCCGGCCGCCGGCCATCTTCTGCGTGTCGGTCACGTCGGCGCTGTCATCCTCGTTCTCCAACCGCCGCAGCCAGCCGGTATCGCCGACCTGGCCGCCGGCCTCTCCATAGAACGGCGTCTGGTTAAGTACGACCCAGCCGGTTTCGCCCGGCTCCAGTGCTTCGACCGCCTGACCGTCGCGCACCAGCGCGAGCACCTGGCCTTCGGCCTTCTCGGTGTCGTAGCCCAGGAAATCCGTGGCGCCATGCGCCTCGGCCAGGTCGAACCAGACCGTGGCATCCGCCGCCTCGCCCGATCCGGACCACGCCGCGCGCGCCTTGGCCTTCTGTTCGGCCATGGCGACGTCAAAGCCATCGGTGTCCACCGTGCGGCCCTTTTCGCGCAGCGCATCCTGCGTCAGGTCCAGCGGAAAGCCGTAGGTGTCATACAGCTTGAACGCCGCCGCGCCGGGCAGCGGCGCATCCTCCGGCAGACCGGCCAACTCGTCATCCAGCAGCTTCAGACCGCGCTCCAGCGTCTGGCGGAAGCGGGTTTCTTCCGAGCGCAGCGTCTCTTCGATCAGCGCCTGCGCCTGGACAAGCTCGGGATAGGCCGCGCCCATCTGGCGCACGAGGCCCGGCACCAGCCGGTGCATCAGCGGATCCTGCGCGCCCAGCAGGTGCGCATGGCGCATGGCACGCCGCATGATCCGGCGCAGCACGTAGCCGCGGCCATCGTTGGACGGCATCACGCCATCGGCGATCAGGAAGGAGGTGGAGCGCAGGTGGTCGGCGATCACCCGGTGGTGCATCTTGCCCGGTCCGTCCGGATCGACCGACGTGGCATGTGCCGAAGCCTCGATCAGGCTGCGCATCAGGTCGGTGTCGTAATTGTCGTGCTTGCCCTGCAGCAGCGCGCCGATCCGCTCCAGCCCCATGCCCGTGTCGATCGACTGCATGTCCAGCGCCTTCATCGAGCCGTCCTCGAACTGCTCGTTCTGCATGAAGACGACGTTCCAGATCTCGATGAACCGGTCGCCATCTTCTTCGGGGCTGCCCGGAGGCCCGCCCCAGATATGGTCGCCATGGTCGTAGAAGATCTCGGTGCACGGCCCGCACGGCCCGGTCGGCCCCATCTGCCAGAAATTGTCCGAGGTCGCGATGCGGATGATCCGCTCTTCAGGCACGCCGACCTTCTTCCAGATCTCGAACGCCTCGTCATCGGTGTGATAGACGGTGGTGTAAAGCCGGTCAGCCGGGATATCGAAATCGCGGGTGATCAGTTCCCAGGCAAAGGGGATCGCGTCCTCCTTGAAATAATCGCCAAAGGAGAAATTCCCCAGCATTTCAAAGAAGGTATGGTGACGCGCGGTGTACCCCACATTGTCCAGATCGTTGTGCTTGCCGCCGGCGCGCACGCATTTCTGGCTGGTGGTGGCGCGCACGTAATCGCGCTTTTCCACCCCGGTGAAAAGGTTCTTGAACTGCACCATGCCCGAGTTGACGAACATCAGCGTCGGGTCGTTGCGCGGCACCAGCGGGCTGGAGGCCACCACCTCGTGCCCGTTGCGCGCGAAATAGTTCAGAAAGGTGGACCGGATATCGTTCAGGCTGGGCATGGGGGGCCTCGTGTCAGGCAGTCATTCGGCGCATCATGTACCGCCCTGCCCGACCCGTGTCCACAGCCGCCGCGCGACGGGGTCAGGGCCCGGCCGCGCGGTGCAATCGGCCTGCGTCAGTTTTCCATCACGTCGGAATCGTCGTCGGCCATGTGGAAATCCAGCCCGTGGGCGGCGCGGATCTTGTCCTCGATCTCCAGCGCGATTCCCTGGTTCTCGCGCAGGAAGGTCTTGGCGTTCTCGCGCCCCTGGCCGATGCGTTCGTCGCCATAGGAATACCAGGATCCGGATTTGTCCACCACGCCGGCCTTGACGCCCAGATCCAGCAATTCGCCGGTCTTGGAAATGCCCTCGCCATACATGATGTCGAATTCCACCTGCTTGAACGGCGGTGCCACCTTGTTCTTGACCACCTTGACGCGGGTCTGGTTGCCCACCACCTCGTCCCGGTCCTTGATCGAGCCGATGCGGCGGATGTCCAGGCGCACCGAGGAATAGAATTTCAGCGCATTGCCGCCCGTCGTCGTCTCGGGGCTGCCGAACATCACGCCGATCTTCATGCGGATCTGGTTGATGAAGATCACCATGCAGTTGGAGCGGCTGATCGAGCCGGTCAGCTTGCGCATTGCCTGGCTCATCAGGCGGGCCTGGACGCCGACGCTGCTGTCGCCCATGTCGCCTTCGAGTTCGGATTTCGGCGTCAGCGCGGCGACCGAGTCGACCACCACCATGCTGACCGCGCCCGACCGCACCAGCGTGTCGGTGATTTCCAGCGCCTGTTCGCCGGTGTCGGGCTGGCTGATCAGCAATTCGTCCAGGTCGACCCCCAGTTTGCGCGCGTATTGCGGATCAAGCGCGTGTTCGGCGTCGACAAAAGCGCAGACGCCGCCCTTTTTCTGCTCCTCGGCCACGCAATGCAGGGTCAGCGTGGTCTTGCCAGAGCTTTCGGGGCCGTAGATCTCGATGATGCGGCCCTTGGGCAGCCCGCCGATCCCCAGCGCAATGTCGAGACCCAGCGACCCGGTCGACGTCGCCTCGATATCCTTTATGGCGTTTTCGCCACCCAGTTTCATGATCGAGCCCTTGCCGAACTGCCGTTCGATCTGGGCCAGGGCGCTGTCGAGCGCCTTCTGCTTGTCTGCGTTGCGCTTGTTGTCCATTGTCAGCAGGTCTGCCGTTGCCATCGTGTCTCGCCCTTATTCCACAGCCCGGAGGGTGCGTCCATGACCGGTTTTGTTCGCCTCTTGTTCGCGCATTCTTGCGATCAAAACGGGAACATTACAAGCAATTTCTTCGTATCTCCAGTTAAGCCCGAGAGGGTTAAGGAGAGGTTGACGCCGGCATGAAAAGCGGCAAGAGCTTGGTCATGCTGATTTTCTGGAAAGCCCGGCTTGTGTTTCTTGCGGTTCCCAAGACCGGGAGCACCGCCTTCGAGACGGCACTGTCCCCGCATGCCGCGCTGGTGGTGCGCGATCCGCCGGAACTCAAGCATGCGCCGGTCTATCGCTACAACCGCTTCTTTCGCCCGATGATGGAAAAGATGGGTGCCGAGACAATGGATGTCCTTGCGGTGGTGCGCGAACCGGTCGACTGGCTGGGTTCGTGGTACCGCTACCGGCAGCGCGATTTCCTGAACGGCAAGCCGGTCTCGACCCGGGACATCAGCTTTGACGCCTTCTGCCAGGCCTATGCCACCGGCGACCCGCCGCCCTATGCCAATGTCGGCAGCCAGGCCAAGTTCGTCGAACCGCGCCCCAACGGGACAGCGGTAAGCCATCTGTACAAATACGAAAACCAGGTCGGGCTGATCGGTTTTCTCGAAGACCGGCTTGGTGTTGCATTGGACATCCCGCGCCGCAACGTCTCGCCGCCCAGTGATCTGGCGCTGTCGCCCGAGACCGAAGCCAGGTTGCGCCGCAAATGCGTGGCGGATTTCGAGGTCTGGCAAAGCGCGCTCTGACCCTGCACGCTGTGTGCTACCCGGGGCCCTGCGACGCACGTTCCGGCGCTGCCCCCGCCGTTCGGCGGGCGATCTTCAGTGAAACTGGCGGTGCACCGTCTCTGTCAGCTCCGCCAGCGAAAACGGCTTGGGCAAGAACACCGAGTTCGGCACCGAGGCGCTGCCCTCGCCAAACGCATCCTCGGCATAGCCCGAGACAAAGACGACCCGCGTTTCCGGGCGTTGTTCCAGCGCCTGACGCACCCAGGTCGGTCCGTCCATGCCCGGCATCACCACGTCGGTGACAAAGACATCGACGTCGAGCGCCGCGTCCTTGAGCAGGTCGAGCGCGTCTTCGGCTGTCTCCGCCTCGATCACCGTGTAGCCGCGAAGGCGCAATGCGCGGGCGGCAAAGGCGCGCACGGGGGCCTCGTCCTCGACCAGCAGCACCACGCCCGAGCCCTGCTCGGGCAGGCTGCGGGTCGCCGGGGCCTCGGCCGGGGCCGCCTTTTCCGCCACGACGTCATGCGCCGGGAACAGCAGGGTGAAACAGGTGCCCTGGCCCACCACGCTGTCGAGAAAGATGAAGCCGCCGGACTGTTTCACGATCCCGTATGCGGTCGACAGCCCGAGCCCGGTGCCGTCGCCGGTGCGTTTCGTGGTGAAGAACGGCTCGAACACCTTCTGAAGCTTGTCCTTGGGAATGCCGATCCCCTCGTCGGTGACCCGGACCGCCACATAGGTGCCCGGGGGCACGATGGCGCGATCGCGTTCGAACGGGTCACGCAGCACGCGGCGTTCGGTTTCGATGGTGATCGTGCCGCCCTCGGGCATCGCGTCGCGCGCGTTCACCACGAGGTTCATGATCACCTGCTCCAGCTGCCGGCGGTCGCCGCGGATCGGCGGCAGAACCGGGTCGTGATGCAGGTCGAGGCGGACCTTTTCCCCCACGAGCCGGTTCAGCAGATGGGTCAGATCCGAAAGCGTGTCGCGCAGGTCCAGCACTTCGGGTCGCATCGTCTGCTTGCGCGAAAACGCCAGCAACTGCCCGACCAGCGCCGCGGCGCGATTGGCGTTCTGGTTGATCTGCACCAGGTCACCATAGTCCGGATCTCCCTGATCGTGGCGCAGCAGCATCAGGTCGCAATGGCCCGAGATCGCCGTCAGCAGATTGTTGAAATCATGCGCCACGCCGCCGGCCAGCTGCCCGATGGCCTGCATCTTCTGGCTCTGGACGAACTGGGCCTCAAGCGTCTTGAGTTCGGTGGCATCGTTGAGCACCGCGACCAGATGCGCCACGCCATCCTCGACCACGCGGTTAAGCGTCACCTGCACAAAGACCTCCTGATCCGACCGTGACAGGCGCAGGAACTCCGAGCGGTGCGGGCCGCGGCCCTCGGCGGCTTCGCGCAGCCAGTCGCTGAGAGCGCGGCCCAGACCCTCCATGTATTCGGCCAGATTGCCGGAGACCGCCCCCTGTTTGTCGACGCCCTGCATGTCCAGCATCCGGCGGGCCTCGGCATTGGCGCGCAGGATCGTGCCATCCGGCGCGACCTTCAGAAGCGGCACGGGCAACCTGTCGAACCCGCCGACATCGTCACCATCGCCGCTGCTGTCGGTCATCGGTGTCAGGACCAGTTCGCGGCGACCGGCAGCGATGTCGCTGGCGCGCAGGAACACCTTGCGACCGCCACCGCCCGCCAGGCGATGCACGCTCCCGGGACGGATCGGCAGATCGTCCAGAACATCCTCGATCCGCTTCACGCGCGCCCCCACCAGATCTCGGGCGGCCGGGTTCATGAACAGGATGGCCCCGTTGCGCCCCAGTGTCAGGACCGGCAGATCGCCCTCGCCGCGCGCGCCGCGCGTGGCGCTGTCGGGTTCCAGCCGCCACAAGGTCTGCCCGTCGTCGAAACTGCGCACCTGGACGCGGAATCCTTCGGCGTGAGAGGTCACGTCCTCGAACGCGTGGCCCGACGATTCGGCCTTGCGCTGCAGGCGGTAGATCACCCCTTCGGAACTGGCAAACACCTCGTCCAGCACCTGGGCCAGCGGGGTTTCGGGCACGAAGGAAAAGCGCCTGTGCGCCGCCGGGTTCGCGGCGAGAATCCGCCCTTCGGGATCGCAGAGGAAGCAGGCCACCGGATCGCCTTCGATGATTTCGGCCAGCAGGCCGGCGCGTCCGTCCTGGCGCAGGCGAAAGGTCAGGTCGACAAAGACCCAGCCCAGACCCATGGTCCAGAACACACCGGCAGCGGCCACGGCCCCCAGCTGCACCACGCCACCGGCCGAGGATTGCGCCACGAAGAAAGACAGCGCACCCAGCCCCAGCAGCAGCAGGACGCCGCGCAGATTGACGATCTGCTGCGCCCAACCGGGCGCGCTGACGGCCGCGATGCCCAAATCCCCGTCTCCTTGTTCGAATCGCACAGCCATATGACCCCGGTGGGCCTTAACCCGTAGTTAAAGGCCCACCGTAACATCCCATGGTTGCGAGAAATGTCAAGAAATGCGCGCAAGGCGGGCAACGAAGAACCCGTCGCCACCGTCCGAAGGCAGGAACTGCCGCCGGTCCGTGCATTGCCAGTCGGGATGCGCCGCCGTGAACCGGGCGATGGCGCCGTCATTCTCTTCGCCCAGCACCGAACAGGTGGCATAGGCCAGCCATCCCCCCGGCGCGACCAGGGCCGCGGCGCGGTGCAGGATGTCCTGCTGCACGTCCAGAAGCCGTGCCAGCGCGTCCCGGTCCAGCCGCCACTTGCCCTCGGGCGCCCGTCGCCAGGCCCCGCTGCCGGAACAGGGCACGTCGCACAGGACCAGGTCAAAGCGCCCGCGCGGCACGGGCAGCACCGTCACCTCGGCCCCGGCGCGGGCGGCGCGGGCCGGCAGGTCGGACATCCGGCGGGGATCGGCGTCATGTGCCCAGACCTGCCCGTCCAGATGCGCCGCCATGGCCAGCGCCTTGCCGCCGCCGCCGGCGCAATAGTCCAGCACCGACCAGCCGGGCTGCAGTTGCAGATGATCCACCACCGCCTGGCTGGCGGCATCCTGCAGATCGACCCAGCCGCGGGCAAAGCTGTCGCTGCGGGTGATGCCGCGCGCGCCTTCGGTCACCAGCAGCGCGGTGGGCGACAGCGGATGCGGCGTGGCGGCGATCCCTTCGTCCTGCAGCTGCGCCACGGCCTGAGGCACGGTGGCCTTGTGCAGGTTGACCCGCAGGAACACCGGCGCGCGGTGCCGCAGCGCCCGCGCGCAGTCCGGCGCGGCATCGCCCAGACCGGCGCGAAACCGCTCGATCAGCCAGTCCGGCAGGTCCCAGGCCTCGCGCGCGTCGGGATCGCGGCCCGCGGCGCGTTCCTGCGCGGTCAGCGGCGGTGGCGCGTGGCCCTCGCCGGTAAAGAGCGTGTCCGGATCGGTGCCCGCCGCGCGCAGGGCCCCCAGCATCAGCGCCCGCCCGTCGCCGCCACCGCCCAGGGCCGCGGCGCTGCGCCGGGTGCGCAGCACGTCAAAGACATGGTCACGCACCGCCGCCCGATCCTTCGATCCGGCAAAGCGCGACGCCCGCGCCCAGTTTGTCAGGGCCTGCTCGGCGGCCATGCCGCCCGCGATCCGGTCCAGCACCGAGATCGCCGCCTGTACGCGTGCCGCAGGGGTCATCCGATGCGGTAATTCGGGCTTTCGCGGGTGATCTGCACGTCGTGCACATGGCTCTCCTTGAGCCCCGCATTGGTGATCTTCACGAAACTGCAGTTCTGCCGCATCTCGTCCACGGTGGCGCAGCCGGTATAGCCCATGGCCGCGCGCAGCCCGCCCACCAGCTGGTGAAGCACGGTGCCGGCCGGACCCTTGTAGGGCACCTGGCCCTCGATCCCTTCGGGCACCAGCTTGTCCGAGGCAGCGTCCTTCTGGAAATAGCGGTCGGCCGAGCCGCGCGCCATCGCCCCCAGAGACCCCATGCCGCGATAGGACTTGAAGCTGCGGCCCTGATACAGGATCACCTCGCCCGGGGCCTCGTCGGTGCCGGCGATCATGCTGCCGACCATGGCGCAGGAGGCGCCCGCCGCGATGGCCTTGGCGAAATCGCCCGAGAACTTGATGCCGCCATCGGCGATCACCGGCACGTCGCCCGCGGCCTGCGCGCAATCCAGGATCGCCGTCAGCTGCGGCACGCCCACACCCGCCACCATCCGCGTGGTGCAGATCGAGCCCGGCCCGATCCCCACCTTGACCGCATCCGCGCCTGCGTCGACCAGGGCCCGCGTCGCCTCGGCGGTGGCGACATTGCCCGCGATCACCTGCACCTCGTTGGACAGCCGCTTGACCCGGTCCACCGCCTCCAGCACGCCGCGGGAATGGCCATGCGCGGTGTCGATGACGATGACGTCCACCTGCGCATCCACCAGCGCCTCGGACCGGGCAAAGCCCGCATCGCCCACCCCCGTCGCCGCCGCGACGCGCAGCCGGCCCAGATGGTCCTTGCAGGCCGTGGGGTTCAGCACCGCCTGTTCGGTGTCCTTCAGCGTCAGAAGCCCGGTCAGCTTGCCCGCGGCATCGGTCACCAGCAGCTTTTCGATCCGCCGCGCCTTCATCAGGCTGATGGCCTCTTCGCGATCCGCGGGTTCATGCAGGATCGCCAGGTTGTCCGCGGTCATCATCGCATGCACCGGCGTGTCGTCCGCGGCGGCAAAGCGCATGTCGCGGTTGGTCACGATCCCCACCACGCGATGCGCGTCGTCCACCACGGGAAAGCCGGTAAAGCGATAGCGTTCGGTCAGCCGCTTGGCATCGGCCAGCGTCTGGTCGGGGCGCAAGGTCACCGGGTTGTAGACGATGCCCGATTCAAACCGCTTGACCCGGCGCACCTCGCGCGCCTGCTCCTCGACGCCGAGGTTCTTGTGGATCACGCCCATGCCGCCGGCCTGCGCCATGGTGATCGCCATGCGGCTTTCGGTGACGGTGTCCATGGCCGAGGACAGAAGCGGGATGTTGAGCGCGATCGCGCGGGTCACCCGGGTGCGCGTGTCCGCATCCGACGGCAGCACGGCAGAGGCCGCGGGAACAAGCAGGACGTCATCGAAGGTCAGCGCCTCGCGAATCTCCATGAGGGGGCTCCTTGGGAGGGGTTCGGTTGGCGCTTCCCTATTGCATGCCCGCAGGGGAATGACCAGCACGACAAGGCACCGATTGCCGCGATCCGCAGCCTGCCTGGGCCGGGGGACCGCCCGCATGATGTCTGCCGCAGGACCACGGCGGGCGGCGCGCCGCCGATGCGCCCGCACGCCGTTGCACCGGTGCCGGATCGGCGCGACACTCCGCCAAAGGCGCAGACGCGCATCGTCATACTGGCGTCACGCGCCGGGGCCTATACCGGCCTGCCCCGCACCGGAGTCGTCCCATGCCCGCCGCCCTGACCGGACTGACAGTTCTCGACCTCACGCAGGTTCTGGCCGGACCGGTGGCAGCGCGCGCCCTGGGCGATCTGGGCGCGACGGTGATCAAGGTGGAACGCCCCGGCAGCGGCGACGACGCCCGCAGCTTTCCGCCGTTCAAGGACGGCCGGTCGGCCTGGCACGCCGCCCTGAACCGGGGCAAGAAATCCATCGCGCTGGACCTCAAGGCCGATGCCGACCGGTTGATCTTCGAGGGTCTGCTGGCGCGCTGCGACGTGCTGCTGGAAAGCTTTCGTCCCGGCGTGATGGACCGGCTGGGCTATGGCTGGCCGGTGCTGCATGCCGATTTCCCGCACCTGATCTATGGCGCGGTCTCGGGCTTTGGCCAGACCGGCCCGGATGCAAGGCGCCCGGGCTACGACGTTGTCGCCCAGGCGCGCGGCGGCCTGATGGCGCTGACCGGCACGCCCGGCGGCCCGGCGCTGCGCGCCGGCGCGCCGGTGGCCGATTACACCGCGGGGCTGTACCTGGCGCAGGGCGTGCTGGCGGCGCTGGTGGACCGGGCGCGCAGCGGCAGGGGCCGGATGGTCGACGTGGCGCTGCTGGATGCGCAGCTGGCCATGCTCGACCACGCCGTGGCCATGGGCACCGTGACGGGCCAGCCGCCGGGGCCCGACGGCTCGCGCCTGCCCGCGGTGGCCCCGTCCGAGGCGGTGCAGGCCTCGGACGGCCCCTTCGTGCTGGCCGCCGGCAATGACCGGCTGTTCGAAAAGCTCTGCATCGCGCTGGGGCTGCCGCTGGTGGGGGATGCGCGCTTTGCCGACAATGCCGCGCGCTGCCGCAATGCCCGCCTGCTGAACCGTCTGATCGAGGCGGTCACGCTGGACAACACCCGCGCCCACTGGATCGCCAGGCTGACCGCCGCGGGCATCCCCGCCGGTCCGGTACACGAGATCGACCAGGTCCTGAAGGATCCGCAGATCGTCGCGCGCAACATGGTGGTGGACGTGCTCGACCGCAACGGGCGCGCCGCCTACAAGGCTGCCGGCAATCCCGTCAAGATGTCCGACGCCCCCGACCCCACCACCCGCGCCCCGGCCCCCGATCTGGACGGCAATCGCGGCGAGATCCTGCGCTGGCTGGAACAGGGCTGAAAACGCCGGATTTTGTGCTTGACCCGTCTACTATCGCGTGGCGCAAATGGCGGCGCAGCCCCGTTCATGCAGTGCGGGGCCATCCATGGGAGGAAACATCATGCATTTCATCAAGACCGCATTGGTCGCGTTGCTTCTGGGCGTTCTCGCCACCGCCGGCATTGCCGAGGAAACCGAACGCTACGGCAAGCAGAAGGTCGTCTACCACGTCAACTACGACGGCGGACCTGACTCGGCAAAGTACAAGGGCGCGATGCGCAACATCCAGAACCACATCAACGCGGTGGGTGCGGAGAACATGGAAATCAAGGTTGTCCTGCACGGCAACGGCCTTGGGCTTCTGCTGAACGCCAAGCAGGACGCGACCATGCAGACCACCGTGGCCTCGCTGAAGGGCCAGAACGTGGACTTCCACGTCTGCAACAACACCCTGCGCGGCCGTCAGATCAGCTATAGCGACGATCTGTACGACGTCTGGGAAGAAGACATCGTGCCGTCGGGCGTGGCGGAACTGTCGCGCCTGCAGCAGATGGGCTACACCTACATCAAGCCGTAAGCGGACCGGTGCGCTGACAGCATCGACGGCAGCGCGTTGCCCGCGCTGCCGTTTTTTCATCCTGTCTTGACGCGGTCAGGCGCTTGTGGGCAAGCCGATACGCTAAGGTCCGGCCAAATCACCGAGGTTCGCAGATGTCCCAAGATCCGCTTGTCGTCTTCACCCCGTCCGGCAAACGCGGGCGGTTTCCCGTGGGCACGCCCGTCCTGACCGCCGCGCGGCAGTTGGGGGTCGATCTGGATTCCGTCTGCGGCGGGCGCGGCATCTGTTCGAAATGCCAGATCACCCCGTCTTATGGCGAATTCTCCAAACACGGCGTGACCGTGGCCGACAACGCCCTGTCGGAGTGGAACGCGGTCGAGGAGCGCTACCAGCAGAAACGCGGGCTGAAGCCCGGGCGGCGGCTGGGCTGCCAGGCCACCGTGCAGCGCGACGTGGTGATCGACGTGCCGCCCGAAAGCCAGGTGCACAAGCAGGTGGTGCGCAAGGCCGCCGCCGTCCGCGCCATCGAGATGGACCCTGCCACCCGGCTTTATTATGTCGAGGTGGACGAGCCCGACATGCACGAACCCACCGGCGATCTGGAGCGGCTGAAGCGCGCGCTGGCAGCGCAATGGGATATCCCGGCGATCTCCACCGAGTTTTCCACACTTGCACAATTGCAACCGATCCTGCGCAAGGGGAGCTGGAAAATCACCGTCGCCTTGCACAAGATCGATGAAACCGCCACCCCGCGCCTGATTGCGGCCTGGCCGGGGCTGTACGAGGGCGGGCTGTACGGTCTGGCCATCGACCTCGGCTCCACCACCATCGCCGCGCACCTGACCAGCCTGGAAACCGGCGAGGTCTTGGCATCCTCCGGCATCATGAACCCGCAGATCCGCTTTGGCGAAGACCTGATGAGCCGCGTCTCCTACGCCATGATGAATGCCGGTGGCGCGGCCGAGATGACGGCGGCGGTGCGCGACGCGCTGAACACCCTGACCACCGGGATTGCCGACGAGGCGGGCATCGCCACGGATGCCATCGTGGAGGCGGTGTTTGTCTGCAACCCGGTGATGCACCACCTGCTGCTGGGCATCGACCCGGTGGAACTGGGCCAGGCGCCGTTTGCGCTGGCCACATCGGAATCACTGTCGCTGTCGGCGCGTGACCTCGGCCTTGACGCGCTGCGCGACGCGGCGCGGATCTATGTCCTGCCCTGCATCGCGGGTCATGTGGGGGCCGATGCCGCCGCCGTCGCCCTGTCGGAAGAGCCCGGGAAATCGCCGGACCTTGCGCTGATCGTCGACGTGGGCACCAATGCCGAGATCCTGCTGGGCGATGCCACCCGCGTGCTGGCCTGCTCCTCGCCCAC
Source organism: Alphaproteobacteria bacterium (assembly GCA_030425925.1). GTDB lineage: Bacteria > Pseudomonadota > Alphaproteobacteria > Rhodobacterales > Rhodobacteraceae > JAUHZO01. Next base: position 62,331 of record JAUHZO010000017.1, read on the forward strand.
CGGTCCGGCCTTCGAAGGCGCGCAGATCAGTTCCGGCCAGCGCGCCGCCCCCGGCGCCATCGAGGCGATCCGCATCGACCCGGTCACCAAGGCACCGCGCTTTCGCGTGATCGGCTGCGATCTGTGGTCGGACGAGGACGGCTTCTGGGCGCAGACCGCGCAGACCGGCATCACCGGCATCTGCGGCTCCGGCATCATCGAGGCGGTGGCCGAGCTGCGCCTGGCCGGGCTGATGGACCCGTCGGGCCTGATCGGATCGGCGGCGCAGACCGGCACCGAGCGCTGCATCGCCGAAGGCCGCACCCATGCCTACCTCGTGCACGATGGCAGCGCCGAGGGCGGCCCGCGCATCACCGTGACCCAGGGCGACATCCGCGCGATCCAGCTGGCGAAATCCGCGCTTTACGCCGGCGCGCGGCTGCTGATGGACGTGCGTGGCGTGGACAAGGTGGACCGGGTCGTGCTGGCCGGCGCATTCGGCGCGCATATCTCGCCCCTGCACGCCATGGTGCTGGGCATGATCCCCGATGTGCCGCTGGACAAGGTGACAAGCGCGGGCAATGCCGCCGGGACCGGCGCCCGGATCGCGCTGTGCAGCCTGAAGGCGCGGGCCGAGATCGAGAGAGTCGTGCGCGAGATCACCAAGGTGGAAACCGCCATCGAGCCGCGCTTTCAGGAGCATTTTGTCGCTGCAAACGCCGTGCCCCACGCCACCGATCCGTTCCCCGAACTGGCGCGCGTGGTGACCCTGCCGCAGGTGGGGTTCAATGCCGGCGGCGAGGACGGCGGAGGACGCCGCCGTCGCCGTCGCGGCTGACCTCCGCCGCGGTGGCGCAGCGGGCAAACGCTGTTACATGGCGCGCTGCCGCGCCCTTTTTGCACCGGGGGCAGGCCCCCGGACCCCGTTTGAGGGGGCGCTCGCGCCCCCTCTTGGCCCTTTGGGCCAATTCACCCCCTGAGGGGTATTTTCCCCAAGAAGAAGACACGGGGTCGGGCTTTGCGACGGACAGGCTTGGCGATTGACGAGGCACGGGTTCCGGAGTAGGAAAACGGGCCTCGGGCGGGTATGGTGAAAAGGTATCACGTCAGATTCCCATTCTGTAGTTACGGGTTCGATTCCCGTTACCCGCTCCAGCCTGTCCTGAAATCCCTGATTGCGGCCTGTCCGCGACATCGTGATTGTTTCGGATCCTGTGCAACCCGCGTGCTGCGTGTATGGCGGGCCGGACACGTGGTGATGGCGATCCCCTGCGAAACCTGACCGTCGGGCGGGCCGGGCCTGTCGGAGACGTCGGTCCCGTTTGCCAATAGCCGTGTCCTTGCCGATCTGGCGGATGTCGGCGCGTCTGAAACAATTGAAACGCGACGGTGCCGAACGGGACATCAGCGCGAAACCTGCGCGGCGCAAACCCTCCTTACCGCACACGGCAGACAGCCTGCCGGGGGCACTTTCAGACAAGGAGCAAAACCATGACCGCAATTCAGATCACCGCAGCACAAGACGGCTTTTTCCGCTGGTACGACGATGGCGACGGGCCCGTGCGGGCCTTTGCCGACATGTTCGGCTCGCTTTCGACCTTCCAGGGCGGGCGCTTTCACCTGGTGGCCGGCGACTTCGTCAGCGAAGGCGCGCATAACGATGGCAGCTATGACGTCACCGCGGTGCTGGGCGCATCGGGGTTCACGCAGACCTCGAACCGGGCGGGCAACGTTGCCGTCACGGGCATGGAACTGACCCGCGAAGAGAATGGCGCAACCGTGGATGTTGGCACCGTCACCCTGCCCGAGATCGCCTCGAGCGCGGGGTATTCCCCCCACGGCGCGATCTACCTTGGCCACGAGGACGGCGGCTCCTGGATTGCCGAGATCGGCCTCGACATGGTGGATTATGCCGCGATCCACGGGATCGACTTCGAAGGGTCGGACACCTACGACATCTTTGACCTGACGATCTACAAGGACGAGATCGCGGCCGGGGTCACGCTGCGCGGCAATGCCGGCGACGATTCGCTTACCGGTACCGAATACGACGATTCGATCGACGGCGGTGCGGATGACGACCTGATCATCGGCGAAGGCGGGGCCGACACCATCCTGGGCGGGGCGGGCGACGACACCATCCGCTATTCGCAGGAGTTCGAAACCGTTGGCAGCCGGATCGAAGCGGGCGCGGGCAACGATTCCATCGAGGGGACCGATGCGTTCAACGGCGCGGACGACACCATCGAGGGCGGAGCCGGGCAGGATTCCATCGATGCGGCGGCCGGGGATGACCGGATCTGGGGCAATGCCGGCGCGGACACGATCGAGGCCGGCAATGGCGACGATGTGGTCAATGGCGGCAATGGCGATGACGACATCCAGGGCGAAGCCGGGGCGGACCGCATCAGCGGCAAGTCCGGCGCGGATCTGATCGATGGCGGCGATGACAATGACACGATCCATGGCGGTGACGACGACGACACGCTGGGTGGCGGCGACGGCGACGACGCCCTGCGGGGCGGCGACGGGGCCGATGCAATGCACGGTGGCGCCGGTGCCGACGACCTGCGCGGCGGCGATGGCAACGACGTGCTTGACGGCGGCACCTCCGGGGACACCCTGCGCGGTCAGGATGGCGATGACGCGCTGCAGGGCGCGGGCGGCGATGACAGCCTCAGCGGCGGCGATGGCGACGACACGCTGGCCGGCGGTGCGGGCGACGACACGCTCAACGCGGGCCGCGACGCGGACGTCCTTTCGGGCGGTCTTGGCAATGACTACATGCTTGGCGCTGCCGGGTCCGACCTGCTCGAAGGCGACGAGGGCCAGGACACGCTTCTGGGCGGCAACGGGGCGGACACGTTGTACGGCGGCCTCGACTCGGACGTGCTGACGGGCAATGGCGGGGCCGACAGCTTTGTCTTTGCCGGCACGGGGCAAGGCAGCGACGAGATCACCGATTTCGTTGCCGGCAAGGACCTTCTGCTGCTCGAGGCGGCCGGGTTTGCCGCGCTGACCTCCGGGTCTCTGGCGGCCGGGCAGTTCGTCACCGGCACCTCGGCGGCCGATGCGGACGACGTGCTGATCTATGACGACACGACCGGTGCGCTGTATTACGACGCCGACGGTTCGGGCGCGGGGCTGCAGGAAGAGATCGCGGTTCTGTCGAACCTGGCCGCCCTGTCGGCCTCGGACGTCCTGATCGTGTGATCCGGTGCAACCGGCCCGGGCCGGGGCTCCCACGGGATGCCCCGGCCCTTTTCTCCCCTCCCCCGATGAAAGCCTGACCCATGACCCCCACCCAGATTTCCCTGATCCGCGACAGCTTTGCCCATGTGGCGCCGGTCGCCGACGACCTGGCCGCGCGGTTTTACGCCGGTCTTTTTGCCCGCACCCCGCGCTTTCGGTTGATGTTTCCCGCCGATCTTGCGCCGCAAAGGGCCAAGCTGGTGGCGGCGCTGGCGCTTGTCGTGCGCTCGCTCGATGCGCCGGAGGCGCTGAAGGCCGACCTGCGAGCCCTGGGGGCGCGCCATGCCGGCTATGGCGTACGCTCCGCCGATTACGCGCTGGTGGGACAGGCGCTGGTCGACGCGCTGGCGCAGGTGCTGGGCGCGCGGTTCGACAGCGACACCGCCGACGCCTGGGCCGCGGCCTATGACGCCGTCAGCGCGGCCATGCTGGACGGCGCGGCCGGCCTGGGCACGGCGGCCTAAACCTCCTCGCAGGTGAAATAGCCCTCGACTGCGGCGGCAAAGGCAAACCCTGCCAGCCCCGCCGCCGCCAGATCCGGACCCACGAGGATCTGTCCCGGTGCGGCGGCGCGCCGCGCTGCCGAGGCTTCGGCCACCGCCGGGCCGACCACGTCATAGACATAGTTCTGCGCCCCGATGACCGAGCCCAGAACCGGACCCGAGGCCACGCCGATCCGCGCCTGCCAGCGCGTTTCGGCGTTTTGATTGCGCCGCTCCAGGTATCTCTGGAACCGCAGCGCCGCGGACAGCACCGCGGCAACCGGCTCGCCATCGACGGGTTGCAGACCGGCAATGCTCAGATAGGTGTCGCCGGTCGTGCGGATGCGTTCGCAGCCGAACTGCTCGCCGATCCGGTCGAAGGTGGAATACAGCTCGTTCAGCTCTCCGACGAAATGCGCCGGGGCCATGTCGGCCAGGGTCTCGTTGAACCCGGCGAAATCCAGGAACAGGACCGCCGTGCCCTCGTAGCGCGCGGGGGCCACCACGCCGACGGCCTTGAACTCTTCATAGGCCCCGCGCGGCAGGATGTTGAGCAGCATCCGCTCCACCTGTTCCTTTTCGCGCTGGATCGCCCGCGTGTTGCGTTCGACCATCTGGGCATAGCTTTCGATCATCGATTCCAGTTCGCGGATGCGGGTGATGTTCTGGCATTCCACGATCAACGTCATCTCGCCGCCGATATCGGCGCGTGTGACGGTTTGCGAGATCACCATGGTGCGGCGCTTGCGGCGAAAGCTCAATTCGCAGCTGTAGCGGCCCTCCGCGGCCAGGGCGGCCTCCATCGCTGCCGTGTCGGTATCCTGAAAGATCGCGTCAAAGCCCGGACCGTCCGGCCCCGGCGCAAACCAGGTTTCGAACACGTCGTTGCAGAACACCAGCCGCCGCGCCCCGTCGTCGAACAGCGCAAGCCCCACGCCGACCGCGCGCAAGAGCTGTTCGTTGAGCGCTGCAATGCTCATGCCCCGGCCACGACCAGCCCGCGCTTGGCCTCCACCGCCTGCGCCACGGCCTCCACATCCTGCGGTTCAAAGCCCGCGTCGACCAGCGTGTCGTGCAGGATGTGCTGCAATTCGGTGAAATGCGCCGCCGTGACCGAAAGATGCTGATGCGCCGTGTAAAGACGGGTGTCGTCGATCTCCATCGGCCCGCCCAGCAGCCCCGAGATGAACTTGGTCTGATGGTCGATCAGCCGTTTCATGTCGATCTCGTCGAAATACGGGCCAAGTTCGTCACTGTCGAGCAGCCGGTCGTAGAAATCCATGACGACGGGGTGGATGCGGGCAAAGCCGCCATACTTGTCATAAAGGGTCATGTCCGGATCCGGCGGCAAGGCGCTTGGCTGGCAAAGGTCAGGGCGAAGCATTGCGAAAAAGCGGCGGGCTTGCAAGTATCGCAATCAGTCCTTCACGCAGCGGACACGCACCGGGAATGAGCGAACCAGAGATCACGCTAGAGGCCCTGTCCGACGGGATCGCCCTGTTCGATTGCGAGGACGAACTGGTTGCCTGCAACAGCGCCTTTCGCGACCTGACGGCCCCGGCCTCGGACGTGCTGAGCGACGGGGCCGAATTCCAGCTGTTCGAAAACGCGCTGATCTGGCGCGGGGTCTATACCGAGGCGGCGATGGCCCTGCTGCGCGACCGGATTGCCCAGCTGGTCGACGGCAGCGACGACCGCTTGCCGCCCTTCGATCTGGAACTGGCGCGCAGCGGCTGGCACGAGATGCGCCTGTCGATGACGCCCGAGGATACGCTGGTCATGACGCTGCGCGATGTTTCGGCCCAGCGGATGCAGGACGCGGCGCGCGACGAGACGCTGACCTTCCTGCGCACCATTCTCGACACCGCGCCCGCCAGCCTTGTGGTGTTCGACATGGATGCCAGGCGGCTGCTGTTCCAGACGCCAAGCTCGCGCGCGCTGTTCGGGCCGCTGGACGATCACGTCGCCACCAGCTGGGCCGCGCCGCAGCAACGGGCCGATTACCTCGCCGAACTGCTGGCCACCGGCTTTGTCGACCGCTACGAAACCGAAGGTCTGAACGCGTTGGGCGAGCCGTTTCCCGCGCAATTGTCCGCCCGGATCGTCAAGCACAACGGCAACCGCATCATCGTCGCCACCTCGCACGACATGACCGAGCCTTATGCGCAGCGCGATGCGCTGAAGCTGGCCGGCCAGCGGCTGACCGACGCGATCGAGGCGCTGGACCAGGGCTTTGCGCTTTTCGATGCGGATGCCCGGCTGGTCATGGCCAATTCGCTGTTTCGCCGCGTCAACGCCGCGCTGGCCGACATTCTGGTGCCGGGCACCCCAAGGGCCGCGCTGTGTGAAGCGGCCGGCGCGGCGGGGCTGCCGCTGGGCTGCGTGGCCTGGGATCCGGACCTGCCCGCGCGCTACGCGTTCACCCTGCCCGACGGCCGCGAATTTGCCGCGGCCCGGTCGCGGGCCACCGATGGCGGAACGGTTCTGGTCTGGCGCGACGTGACCGAGGCCAGAGTGGCCGCGCGCGAACTGGCGGTGTCGCGCGAAATGGCGTTCCAGAACGAAAAGCTGACCGCCCTGGGCGAATTGCTGGCCGGGGTGGCGCACGAGCTGAACAATCCGCTGTCTGTCGTGGTGGGCCAGGCGCTCATGCTGCAGGAACAAAGCCGCGATCCCGACACGCGACGTCGGATCGACAAGATCAGCACCGCCGCCGAACGCTGCGCCCGCATCGTCAAGACCTTCCTTGCCATGGCGCGGCAGAAACCGCACAGGACGGTGCCCGCGCAACTCAACGACATCATTGCCACCGCCGTCGACGTGGCCGCGCTGGGGCCCCACGCCACCGATCTCGACATCCGCTGCAGCCTGCAGCCGGACCTGCCGCAGGTCGAGGTGGACGAGGACCAGATCGCGCAGATCTTCGTCAACCTGATCCTGAACGCCGGACAGGCGATGGAGGGCCAGGCCGGGGCCCGTCTGCATATCGCCACCCATCACGCAGCCGGCAGCCGGCACGTCACCGCCGAGATCGCCGACAACGGCCCCGGCATCCCGCCGGACCTGTGCAAACGTGTGTTCGAGCCGTTCTTCACGACCAAGGATGTGGGCGAAGGCACCGGCGTGGGTCTGGCGTTGTGCCGGCGCATCGCCACCACCCATGGTGGCCTTCTGACGCTGGCCGAAGAGGACGGCCCCGGGGCGCGGTTCTTGCTGACCCTTCCGGTCTGCCGCACGGTGCATGACGCAACCGCCCCCGCCGAAGCCACCCCGCCCCGGGCCGCGCGTGTGCTGCTGGTCGAGGACGAGGACGCGGTGGCCGACATCATCGCCGACATCCTGCACGATGCCGGGGCCGAGGTGCATTGGAGCGCCTCTGCCGCGGACGCGCTGGAGGTGCTGGAGCGCGAGACCTTCGACGCGATCCTGTCGGACCTGCGCATGCCCGGCATGGGCGGGCGGCAGATGCTGGACCTGATCCGCACGCGCTTTCCCCACATGGTGCCGCGGCTGGCCTTCGTGACCGGCGACAGCATGTCCGCCGATGCCGAGGCGATCCGCGCCGAGGCCGGTTCGGTCCTGCTGGAGAAACCGGTCTCTCCTGCCGAGTTGCGCGCGCTTCTGGCGCGGCTGCTGGATGGTGGCGCGCCATGACCCGGATCCTGATCTGCGACGACGAACCCGACCTGCGCGAGATGGTCAGCGAATATCTGGCCGGTCGCGGCTATGACACCCGGACCGCCCGCGACGGCGCGACGCTGGACAGCGCCCTGATGACCGGCCCCTTGCCGGATATCATCCTGCTCGACATCACCATGCCGGGTGAGGACGGCCTGTCGATCCTGCGCCGTCTGCGCCGGGATCACGACCTGGCAGTCATCATGCTGACGGCGGTGGGGGAGACGGTGGACCGCATCGTCGGTCTGGAAATGGGGGCCGACGACTACCTGGCCAAACCGGTGGACCTGCGCGAACTGGACGCCCGGATCAAGGCGGTACTGCGCCGGGCCGGGCGCGGCGGCAGCGGGGCCACGGCGCAGGGCGCGGCGGCGCGGGTGGATTTCGACGGGCTGGTGCTGGATCTGGGCAGCGCGCGGCTGATCGGCCGCGACGGGGCCGAGATCCCCCTGACCGCGATGGAGTTCCGTCTCTTGCGGGTCTTTCTGGACAATCGCGGGCGCGTGCTGAACCGCGACCAGCTGCTGGAGCAGGCGCATGACCGCGCGTGGGATCCCTTTGACCGTTCGGTGGACATCCAGGTGTCGCGGCTGCGGCGCAAGATCGAACGGGTGCCGGGCAAACCGGCCCTGCTGCGCACCGTGCGCGGCATCGGCTACGTGTTCGACGACGGCTGATCCCGGGGGGGCGGGGTATCGGCGCTCTTCGCCGCCAGGACCGGGAAAGGGCCGTGCCTGCCCGTCACAGACGGCGCCGCAGATGCGCCACGCCGTCCCGGACCTGATCCGGGACCTCTCCGTGACGGGGGGCGTCACAGAGGGTGGTCAGCAGCGCCTCGGAGGGGCGGGCCTTGCGGCTCCACGTCAGGCCGCGCAGCACCGACCGGGCCGCCTCGGGCAGGCGATCGGGCAGCGGGTGGCCGGACAGCTCGGCCCAGACACCGGTCCAGCAGCGCGCCACGCTCCAAGGGTTGTACCCGCCGCCGCCCGACACGATCAGCCGCGGGCTGAGCGGCCGCAGCGCCCGCACCGCGGCACGATGGGCGTTGTTGGACAGCGACAGACGGGCCAGCGGGTCTTCGGCCAGCGCATCCGCGCCGCATTGCAGAAAGATCGCCTGCGGCCGTAACGCCTCGACCGCGGGCAGGATCAGCTGCTCCAGCACATGGTCAAACGCGCTGTCGTTGAACCCGGCGGGCACCGGCAAGTTGAAGGCCGCACCGCCTGCACTGTCGTGCAGATGCCCGGTGAACGGCCAGCGCCGCGCCTCGTGGACCGAGATCAGCCGCACCTGGTGCGACCCGTGAAACGCCAGTTCGACCCCGTCACCGTGATGGGCGTCGATATCCACATAGGCCACGCGGGACAGCCCCATCGCCAGCAGGCGACGGATCGTCAGGACCGGCTCGTTGAGATAGCAGAACCCCGCCGCGCGGTCGTGCAGCCCGTGATGCGTGCCGCCGCCGGGGTTGAACACCGCGCCGCCCCCGGCCACCAGTTCGGCCGCCAGAAGCCCGCCCCCCGCCGCGGTGGCGGGGCGGCGGAACATTTCCGGAAAGACCGGATTGGACAGCGTGCCCAGGCCGTATCGCCGGGTTGTCGCGTCCTCCACCACGCCCGTGGCCTCGGCGCGTTGCAGCGCGGCGACATAGGCGGGATCGTGGAAATCGCACAAGGCGGCGGGCTTGGCGCGCGGGCTGGTGCGAAACACCGCCGACGGCAGCCAGTCCAGCGCGCGCGCCAGATCCATCACCGCCGGAACACGCTCGATCGACAGCGGATGGCGCGGGCCATAGCGCGACCCGCGATAGATGTTGGACCCGATGAACAGCGCCTGCGACATGTCGTGCAGCCTAGCGCCCCTTCTGCCCCTGCCAAGCGCATTGCCCGACGCGCCGCTTGCGATTAACACCGCAAGCATGATCCCTGCCCTGCCTCCCTTGCGCCTCGTGCTGCTGACAATTGCCCTGATCGCCGTGGGGGCGGTGGGCGGCTATGTGGCCAGCCGGATCGGCCTGCCGCTGCCCTGGATGATCGGCAGCCTGATCGCCACCGCGCTGGTGGTGCTGGCCTGGTCCCCGGCCCCCCTGCAGGAGTATCGCTTTCCCAACGGGTTGCGCAGCCTTTTCGTGGCGTTGATCGGGGTCATGATCGGCACCCAGGTCACGCCGGAACTGCTGGGCAAGGCGGCAAGCCTGCCCGTGACCATGATCGGACTGGCGCTGTTCGTGGCGGTGTGCCACCTGGGCAATTACGCGCTGTTCCGCCGTGTTGGCGGCTATGATCGCGCCACCGCCTTCTATTCCGGCACGCCCGGCGGATTGATGGAATCGATCATGATGGGCGAAGGGGCCGGGGCCGATACCCGCATCCTGACGGCGCAGCAATTCCTGCGCATCATCTTCGTGATCTCACTCTTGCCCCTGGGCCTGTCGCTCTGGGTCGGCGCGCCGGTGGGCAGCGCCTCGGGGCTCAGCGTTGGCGGCCCCGATCCCGCGCCGGTGCCGCCCGAGAGCCTGGCGCTGATCGCGGCCGCGGCGGTGCTGGGGCTGATGCTGGGACGGGTCGTGCATCTGCCCGCCAGCCAGCTGGTCGGGCCGCTGATCCTGTCGGCGCTGGCCACGGTGACCGGGCTGCTGGACCTGCACCTGCCGTTCTGGCTGATCGCCACGGCGCAACTGGTGATCGGCACCACGCTGGGGCTGCGCTTTCAGGGCACCAACCTGGCGCTGCTGCGACGCTGCGCCTGGTTGAGCGCGCTGTCGGTCTGCTTCATGCTGCTGACCGGGGCGGCGTTTGCGCTGGTCCTGCAGGCGCTGACGGGCATCGCCTTTCTGCACCTGCTGATCAGCTTTGCCCCCGGCGGCGTGGCCGAGATGTCGATTGTGGCGCTGAGCCTGGCCGCCAACCCGGCGCTGGTCAGCCTGCATCATATCGCGCGCATCCTGATGACGGTGATCGAATTGCCGCTGATGGCGCGGGTGATGGGCTTTCCCACCAATGCCGAGGCCTGAGCCTATGCCTCTTCCGCCTTCTCGGCCAGCACCAGCCATTCCTCCTCGGCCTCGGCCAGGGCGGTCTGACGTTCCACCAGCGCATCGGTGGCCTTCTGGAACTTCAGCGGTGCGGTGCTGAACAGGTCGGGATCGGCCAGGAAGGCTTCGAGCTTGCCGATCTCGGCGGTCAGGCGGTCGATCTCACCCGGCAGCGCCTCCAGACGGTGTTTTTCGGTAAAGCTGAGGCCTTTGGGCGCGACCTTCACCTCTTGCGAGAGCTTCTCGGCCTTGGGCGCTGATTTTTCGCGCTTTTCCGGCGTGGCAGACTCGCGCTTCTGGCTTTGATAGTCGCTCCATCCGCCGGCATAGACGGTGGCGCGGCCGCGCCCCTCCAGCGCTACGGTGGAGGTGGCGACCCGGTCGACAAAGTCGCGGTCGTGGCTGATCAGAAGCACGGTGCCGTCATAGTCGCCCAGCAGATCCTGCAACAGGTCCAGCGTTTCCACGTCCAGATCGTTGGTGGGTTCGTCCAGCACCAGAAGGTTCGATTCCTGCGCCATCAGCCGCGCCAGCAGCAGCCGCGCCTTTTCGCCGCCAGAGAGCGAGCGCACCGGGGCCCGCGCCTGGCGTTCGTCGAACAGGAACTCCTTGAGATAGCCTACCACGTGTTTCGGCGTGCCGCGCACCATCACCTGATCGGAACTGCCCGAAACCCGCATGCCGGGATCGGTGGTCAGGCTGTCCCAGAGGCTGGCCTCGGGGTTCAGCTGCGCGCGGGTCTGGTCGAACACCGCGGGAATCAGATTGGTGCCCAGTTTCACCTCACCCGCATCCGGCGCGATCTCGCCGGTCAGCAACTTGATCAGCGTGGTCTTGCCCACGCCGTTCGGGCCGACAAAGGCCACCCGGTCCTGCCGCTGCACAGTGATCGAGAAATCGCGGATGATCGTCTTGTCGCCAAAGGCCAGCGTCAGCCCCTTGGCCTCGATCACCTTCTTGCCGCTCTTGGGGCCTTCGGCCAGGTCCATCGCCGCGGCCCCCTGCCGCTTGATCTGCGAGGCCCGCTCGGCCCGCAGATCGGCCAGCGCGCGCAGGCGGCCCTGGTTGCGCTTGCGCCGGGCGCTGATGCCCTCGACGGCCCAGCGGGCCTCGGCCTTGATCTTGCGGTTGAGCTTGTGGCGCTGGGTGTCCTCGTCGTCCCAGGTCTTGTCGCGCCAGGCCTCGAAGGCGGCAAAGCCCTTTTCCTGCCGCCGCACCTCGCCCCGGTCGACCCAGAGCGTCGCGCGGGTCAGTTCGGTCAGGAACCGCCGGTCGTGGCTGATCAGGACAAAGGCGCGGCGGGTGGCGCGCAATTCGTCCTCCAGCCAGCCGATGGCCTCGATATCGAGATGGTTGGTGGGCTCGTCCAGCAGCATCAGTTCCGGCTCTTCGGCCATCAGCCGCGCCAGCGCGGCACGCCGCCGCTCCCCACCCGAGGCGGTGGCGACGGGGCGATCCGGGTCGAATTTCAGCCCTTCGCCGGCACGTTCCACCCGGTACATCTCGGACGCGGCCAGACCGGCGGCGGCGAACTCGCCCAGCGTTTCATAGCCCGACAGGTCCGGGTCCTGCTCCATGTAGCCCACCGACACCCCCGCCGGCACAACCCGCGTGCCGGTATCGGGTTCGACCAGGGCAGCCATCACCTTCATCAGCGTCGACTTGCCCGATCCGTTGCGCCCCACCAGCGCGACGCGGTCGCCCTGCTGGACGGTCAGGGACAGATCGGCAAACACGGGATTGCCGCCAAAGGTAAGCGAGATGTCGGAAAGCTGGAGAAGCGGTGCCTGGGCCATGGCGGGCAGCTAGGCAAGGACGCGGGCGGCGTCAATCCCCCGCAGGCTCAGCCCGCCACCGCGCGCAGCAGCTTCTTGCGGCCCGGCGGAATCGCGGCGATCTCGACCCCGGTAAAGACGTGCAGCGTGTTCATCTGCGCGTCCACCACCGCATGATCGCTGACCCAGCCCCCCATCATCAGATAGGTGCGCAACAGCGGCGGCATGCGCAGCATCGCCTTTTTCGCGTCGGGCTTGCGCCGCAGCCGTGCGGCAAAGCGAAAGACATTCGGTGCCTTGACCCGCGGCAGCCAGCGCCGCGGCGCCAGGTGGCGGGCCTTGAGCATGGCGAAGGCATCGTAATACTCCGCCGCATCCGTCCCGGCAAAGCTGGCGCAACCGAACAGGAGTTCCACCTTGTTGGCGTCGACATAGGCCGTCATCGCCCCCCAGGCGACGCGCAGGATGTCGGGATCGGCAAAGTCGGGATGCACGCAAAAGCGGCCCATCTCGACGATCGGCCCCTCGAACGCCTGCAGCGCCGACAGTTCGTAATACTGCGCCGAATAGCTTTGCCCGATGTCGCGCCCGCTGGTCAGCGGCAGGAAACGGAAGCAGCAGACCAGTGCGCCGCTGCGGGTCTCTTCCACCAGCACGTGATCGCAGGAGCTGTCAAAGCTGTCGGCATCGCGCCCCTCGGTGTCGTGGTGAAAGGCCAGCGCGCGCAGGCGCTGGGCCGCCGCCACGTCATCATTGCTCTGGGCAAGGCGGGCGGCATAGCGGCCGCGGCTCAGCTTGATCATCTCTGTCACCGCTCCGGTGGTGGGTCAGGCATTCCCGCGGGCCTGCCAGACGCATGTAACGAAGCCATGACAGATCAGTTCGTCAAGCCCCCAAGCGACAGCCCGCCGATATTGCCGAACAGCTTGCGGATGAAACTCAGCTCGCCATCCGACGTCCGGGTGACCCGCCGCTGCAAGGGGACCACGCGGCCGTCTTCCAGCCCGTAGGTCACGATGTTCTGCACCACACCGGCCCCGTCGAAGGTGATTGCAAGGATTTCCCGGTTGATGATCTCCGGGCGTTTCCAGGCGAAATGCCGCACCTCGGTCTCGATATAGTAAAAGCCGCCCTCGTTCTGCACACCCGAGGTGGTGGGCGTGCCCACCAGGTCCTCGACCGAGGCGCGGGTGTCGATGCCCGGCACGATCTGCTGCAGTTCGTCTTCGGGCGGCATGTAGCCATGCGTCCGGTACTGCGCGGTGCAGGCCGACAGCCCCACCACCAACACAGCTGCCAGAGCCGGTTTCGCCTTTGCCCACATGCCTGGTCGCGCCCCTCTTGTCTTGGGTTCTCGTGCCTTCTATTCGGCTTACAGAAGGAATGCACGCCGTTCAAGTCAAGGAAACCCCACCGCCATGCCCCAGCCCCCGGCGCAGACACGCCTCAAGACCGCCGATCTGCGCAGCACCGGCCCGACGCGCTTTGCACTGGAGCCGGACGGGACGGCGCGCGCGGCTCTGGCGGACGAGCTGGGGCTTCTGGCGCTGCGCAAGCTGCGCCTGAAGGGAAGCCTGAGCCCGCAGGGCCGCCGCGCCTGGGCGCTGGAGGCCGAGCTGGGGGCCACCGTGACCCAGGCCTGTGTCGTCACGCTGGAGCCGGTGACGACACGGATCGACACCACGGTGACCCGTCGCCTAGTCCCGCCCGCGCAGATCGAGACGCCCGAGCCCGGCTCGGAAACCGAGATGCCCGAAGACGACGAGATCGAACCGCTGGGCGACGAGATCGACCTGTGGGCGATCCTGACCGAGGCTCTGGCGCTGGCCCTGCCCGCCTATCCGCGCAAGCCCGACGCAACGCTGGGCAGCGCTCAGTTTGCCGAGGACGGCGTGACCCCGCTTCGCGATGACGACCTGCGCCCGTTTGCGGGCCTGGCGGGGCTGCGCGACAAATTGCAGGGCGACGACGGCAAGGGCTGACTTTTCGCTTGCGCTTTGGGGCGTTCTGCGTATTTTCGCGCCTTCATGAGATTGCACGGGTTGTGCTTTGCCCGCCATGCGCCTAAGAGGCCCGGCACGCCCAGAACCAGCAAGGCCGCATCGCCACGCCGCCTTGACAGCACAGACGAGGTTGAGACATGGCCGTCCAACAGAACAAGGTATCCAAGTCGCGCCGCAACAACCGTCGCGCCCATGATGCGCTGGTGGCTGCGAACCCCAATGAATGCGACAATTGCGGTGAACTGAAGCGCCCGCATCACGTGTGCCCGGCTTGCGGCCACTATGCAGAGCGCGAAGTCGTCGTCATGTCCGACGATATCGAACTGGACGACGACGCGGCCTGACCCGATCAGGCCCGGTCGGATGACCTCTTTGATGGACACTTCAAAGGCGGGCTCGGGCCGGGTTGTCATCTCTGTCGACGCGATGGGGGGCGATCATGGCCCCTGGACCGTCGTGGCCGGCATCGCGCGGTCGGCCCGCAAGAATCCCGAGCTCGATTTCATCCTGCACGGGCCCGAGCCGGAACTGACCCGGCTGGTGGCGCGGCGGCGTGCCCTGCGCGGCCGCTGCACGATCCGCCATGCCGAAGGCGTGGTGGCCATGACCGACAAACCCAGCCAGGTGATGCGCCACGGGCGCGACACCTCGATGTGGTCGGCGCTCGAATCGGTGCGCGAGGGCGAGGCGACGGTGGCGGTCAGTTGCGGCAATACCGGCGCGCTGATGGCGCTGTCGATGATCCGCCTGCGCAAGCTGCCCGGCGTCAACCGCCCGGCCATCGCGATCCTCTGGCCGTCGCGCAACAAGCAGGGCTTCAACGTGATGCTCGATGTCGGCGCCGATATCCGCGCCGACGCGCAAGACCTTCTGCAATACGCCCTGATGGGGGCCTCCTACGCGCGCAACGGGCTTGCCCTGCCCTGCCCCCGTATCGGCCTGCTGAATGTCGGCACCGAAGAGCACAAGGGCCGCGCCGAACTGAAGGAAGCGCATGACCTGATCGAGGCCAGCGCGCGCATCGGGCAGTACAGCTTTGTGGGCTTTGTCGAGGGCGGCGACATTCCCGGCGATCGCTGCGACGTGATCGTCACCGACGGCTTTACCGGCAATGTGGCGCTGAAGACCGGCGAGGGCACCGCCTCGCTGATCGGCGATTTCCTGCGCCAGGCCTTTGCCTTTTCGCCGCTGTCGCGCTTTGCCTCGCTGCTGGCCTATACCTCGCTGCAGCGTCTGAAAAAGCGCATCGATCCGCGGCGGGTGAATGGCGGGGTGTTCCTGGGGCTGAACGGCACGGTGGTGAAATCCCACGGCTCGGCCGATGCCACCGGCGTGTCGGCGGCAGTCAAGCTGGCCTACGAGCTGGCCCGCACGGGCTTTGGCGACCGGCTTGCGGCACGGGTTGCATCTGCCGCCGAGCTTGCACAGGATGCGCCCGCAGCACGCGCCGTGCAGAACGATGGATAAATGAGCATGACCACACGCGCAGTCGTTACCGGAGTCGGACATTACCTGCCTGCGCGCGTGGTCGAGAACTCGGAATTCGAAGCTTCGCTCGACACCTCGGACGCCTGGATCCGCACCCGTTCGGGGATCGAGCGGCGGCATTTTGCGGCCAGCGACGAAACGACGTCGGATCTGGCCACCCGCGCCGCGCAGGCCGCGCTGGCGGATGCGGGGATCACGCCCGGCGATATCGACGCCATTGTGCTCGCCACCTCCACCGCCGATCTGACCTTTCCGTCCGCCGCCACCATGGTGCAGCACGCGCTGGGCATGACACATGGCTTTGCCTTTGACGTGCAGGCGGTCTGTGCCGGCTTCATCTATGCGCTGACCAATGCCAATGCGCTGATCGTCTCCGGGCAGGCGCAGCGGGTTCTGGTGATCGGGGCGGAAACCTTCAGCCGCATCATGGACTGGCAGGACCGCACCACCTGCGTGCTGTTCGGCGACGGCGCCGGGGCGCTGGTGCTCGAAGCCCGGGCGGGCACGGGCGACACCGGCGACCGCGGCATCCTGTCCGCCGATCTGAATTCGGACGGGCGCTATCGCGACATCCTTTATGTCGATGGCGGCGTGTCCACCCAGACCACCGGCTTTCTGCGCATGCAGGGCAAGGAGGTCTTTCGCCACGCCGTGGAAAAGCTGGCCGCCACCGCCGAAACGGCGATGGCCAGGATCGGCATGACCCCCGACCAGATCGACTGGATCGTGCCGCACCAGGCCAATATCCGCATCATCCAGGGCACCGCGAAAAAGCTGGGCCTGCCGATGAGCCGCGTGGTGGTCACGGTGCAGGATCACGGCAATACCTCGGCCGCCTCGATCCCGCTGGCGCTGTCGGTGGGCAAGGCCCGCGGCCAGATCCGCGAGGGCGACGTGATCGTGACCGAGGCAATCGGCGGCGGGCTGGCCTGGGGTGCGGTTGTGCTGCGCTGGTGACACATCAGGCATATCATAAACAGCACCAAGCAAGTGCTTGATATTGACTTGCGATTTCGCCCGCGCCATCCTCCCTGCAAATTCGGGAGGGATGAGATGGGCGACAAGACGTTGACGCGCATGGATCTGAGTGAGGCCGTCTTCCGCGAGGTCGGCCTGTCACGCAACGAAAGCGCCCAGCTGGTCGAGTCGGTGCTGCAGCACATCTCGGACGCGCTGGTCGAGGGCGAACAGGTCAAGATCTCGTCCTTTGGCACCTTCTCGGTCCGCGAAAAGGCGGCGCGCGTGGGGCGCAACCCCAAGACCGGGGAAGAGGTGCCGATCCAGCCGCGCCGCGTCCTGACCTTCCGGCCGTCGCATCTGATGAAAGAACGCGTCGCCGACGGCAACAAGCGCTGAGGCGCGGCGGATGTCGAAATCCCGCGACGCGTTCCGCACCATCTCGGAAGTGGCCGACTGGCTGGAAACGCCGGCGCATGTGCTGCGCTTCTGGGAATCCAAGTTCAGCCAGGTCAAGCCGGTGAAACGCGCCGGCGGGCGCCGGTACTATCGCCCGGCGGACATGGAACTCCTGGGCGGAATCAAGAAGTTGCTGCATGATGACGGCATGACCATCAAGGGCGTGCAGAAGATTCTGCGCGAACAGGGCGTGCGCCATGTCGCCGCCCTGTGCGAGCAGCGCGTGGACGAGGAAGACGGCGCGCTGATCGAGGATGCGCCCTATGCCGAGGTGGACATCCTGCCGGGCGAGGGCACGGTGGTGACCTTTCACCGGGGGGCCGCGGCGGATGCGCCGGTCGATCCCGCAGAGGCGGCGGAAGATCCCGACGACACCGACGACGCAGTTGACGAGACCGCACCCGCCGCGCCGGGTAGCACGGATCGCCAGCCGCTTCAGGCCCGGTTCAGCTTTGCGCTCGAGCCGGAGCCCACGCCCGAGGCCGCGGCGGATGACATGCCGGACATGGCCGAGCCACCCGCCGAGACACTGCCCGATCCCGCCGAACCCGAGGCCGAGACCGCAAACGACTCACCCGAAGACGCGCCTTTCTCGGCCGACGCGTCTGCCGACACCGCCAACGCCGGGTCGGACCTGCCGGAAGCCGCGCCGGGCCCCGAGGCAGAGGATGGCCCGGACGCCGCGGAGCCCGCGCTTTTGGACGCGCCTGCCGATCCGGAGCCGGTCGGGGCCGAGGTCACGCCGACGGACGACAACGCGGCGGACGATCAGCCGGGGCAGCCCCTGCCCGAGGACGCGGCGACCGACGAAGTTCTGTCCGACGAGGGTTCGGGCACAGCCGAACCGACCGCCCCGGAGCCCGGGCCTGTCGCGGCCGAACCCGTTGCCGACCCGGCACCGGACGCTGTCGACACGCCCGCCGGGGACGCCCCCACGCCGGAAACTGTCCCGGATCCGCACGCGGCAGACAGCGCGCCGCCGCCAGCCCCTGTTGCCGCTTCGGCCGCCCTGCCCTCCTTCCTCAAGCGGCCCATGCCCGGCATGGGCGACACCCGGCGCGCCGGCGGGGACGACGCGACACCGCGCAAGGGCGCGCTGGCCCATCTGGCGTGCATCCGGCGGCTGGACCGCGACACCGCCGCGCAACTGGCGGCGCATCTGCCCGCCCTGCGGGCCGCCGCAGAGCGCCTTTCCGCCCCGCTGCAGCGCTGAAATATTCGCGCGCTGGGGGTTGCTCCGCCGCGTAAAACCGGTATGACAGCGGGACAAGTCGGGCTATGGCGCAGCCTGGTAGCGCGTCCGTCTGGGGGACGGAAGGTCGCAGGTTCGAGTCCTGCTAGCCCGACCAAGTCATAACCTCTCCCCGAACCACACCCACCTTGCGCGGTGCCTGGCCGGTGCCGTCGTTTCCGATTGCGAAACGCTGTGTTTGCTGCGTATGCAAAAAACCGGTCGGAGTTCCCATTGAAGCGTTACAAGGATGGGATACGTTCGGCTTGCGGATCGTGGGGGCCCGTCTGAACGCGCGCAGGTTGCTGCAGCGCGTTTGGCTGTTTGGACCTCTCCGACCCTCGAACCGAAGTTTGTGTGAACCGAGATCTCGGAGTGTAAGTGTATGCCGGTGAATGTGGCGCAGTACCTGTTCGGAAATTCCCTTATCAACTATGCCGAAGGCGGCCAGTCCACCAACCTCCCGGTCTGGCTGGATTATCTGGCCGACGCGTCCGGTGGCAGCTATGCCGCCAACGGGGCCTACGGCTTTCTGCGCGACTTTGCAGACCGGCCCGAGCCGCAGTCGAACTGGTTCTTCGACGGGGTCGGCAGCGCCTGGGATGCCGACAGCCAGAGCTTTGACCAGGCCAGCTTTGATTCGGTCCTGATCGCGCCCGCCAACTTCCTGCAGGAGCAGGGGCCGGACGACGACTACTATTTCGACACCCGCTCGCCCCTGGATGCGTTGCAGGACATCGTCGGCGACGTGGTGGTGGCGCAGCCCGACGCCCGCATCTTTGTCTATGAAGGCTGGGCCGACATGGCACCGTTCAGCGAAACGGTGCCGCCCGCCCCCGCGCAGGAGGCGGCGTATCATGCCTACAACATGGGGGCCTATCACGACTGGTATGTCGATCTGGTCGACCAGCTGAACGCCGCCGACCCGGACGCGGATGTGACGCTGCTGCCGGTGGCCTCGGTCCTGTCCGAACTGTTCACGACCACGCTTTCGGACATTCCGGTGGAAGACCTTTATGTCGACAGCGCCCCGCACGGGACAGAGACGGTTTATTTCCTCGCCTCGCTGATCACCTACCAGGCCAGCTTTGGCGTCCCGGCCCCGCAACTGGCGGAACTGCCCGACAGCATCCACCCGGCGGTGGCGCAGAACTACCAGCAGATCCTCGACACCATCGACCTGCGCCTGACAGAGGCCGGCGTGGTGGACGGAACAGAGGAGCCGGGACTGCCCGCGCCGGAGCCCGAACCGGAACCGGAGCCGGAACCCGAACCGCAGCCCGAGCCGGAGCCGGAACCCGAACCACAGCCGCAGCCCGAACCGGAACCCGAACCGCAGCCGGAGCCCGAACCGGAACCCGAACCTGCGCCGCAACCGGAGCCGGAACCGCAGCCCGAACCGGAACCCGCGCCGCAACCGGAGCCCGAGCCGCAACCGGAACCCGAGCCGCAGCCCGGCGACCAGGTGGCCGGCGTCCCGCAGCCCGATCTTCCGCCGTTCGAAGTGCGCTATTTCGCCGTCGACCCGCGCACCGAAGACATCAGCCAGATCGACTTCGCCGCCACGCCGGACGCCATCGGCTTTGTCCAGGACCTCGATATCGCGCGCAGCACCGGCGAATACTGGGCCGGCGGACCCAAGACCAACGTGGCGGGCTATTACGGCAAGGTGTTCGACCTGGACGAGCCGGGCGAGTTCAGCATCGGCCTCGACACCGACAGCCAGGCGATCGTGTTCGTCGATGGCGTCCCGGTGCTGGACAGCCGCAAGCCCGACTGGGATCCGTCGCAGACCCGTGTGTTCGACCTGATGCCGGGCGAGCACGAGATCGAGGTGATGCATTTCGAACAGCTGGGCCGCACCACGCTCAAGGTGGATTTTGTCCAGACCGGCACGCTGGAAGACATCATCGCCAAGGAACTGGCCAAGGCTCCGGGCCAGGACAGCGCCGACGTCGTGGTACCCGACGACGACGAGGCGTTCGCCGAGGACGGCAGCGACCTCTACGTCTGAGGCGGGAAATAGGACCTCCCCCTCCGGCGCGGCGCTTGTTATGCAGGGTGCCACGCCCAGGGGAGGGACCGACATGACCGGGGTACTGGCAAGCCAGCAGATCGAAGCGCTGATGCAGGCAGGCGCGGTGGCCTCGGCCACGCCCTGGACCGATGGGCAGGTGCAGCCCGCCAGCCTTGATCTGCGGCTTGGGGATGTGGCTTATCGGGTGCGGGCCTCGTTTCTCGCGGGGGACGGGCAAAGCGTCGCCGCGCGGCTGGACGAGTTCGAAATGCACCGCATCGCGCTGGACGGCGGCGCGGTGCTGGAAAAGGGCTGCGTCTATGTCGTGCCGCTGATGGAGCGGCTGGCCCTGCCCGACGCCGTCCAGGCCATCGCCAACGCCAAAAGCTCGACCGGGCGGCTCGATCTGCTGACCCGGGTGATCACCGATGGCGGCACCGAATTCGACCGCATCGCCCCGGGCTATGCAGGTCCGCTTTATGCCGAGATCTGCCCGCGGTCGTTTTCGGTGCTGGTGCGGCCGGGCATGCGTCTGAACCAGATCCGGTTTCGTCGCGGACAGGCGGTGCTGAGCGATGCCGACCTGCGCGCCCTGCACGCGCGCGAAACGCTGGTGGGCGGCGGCCCGGCGGTGATCAGCGAGGGCCTCGGCTTTTCGGTGGACCTGGCGCCCGGCCCCGGCGGGCTGGTGGGATACCGCGCCAAGCCGCATACCGGGGTGATCGACCTTGACCGCATCGGCCAGTACGATCCGGCAGAGTTCTGGGACGAATTGCGCACGCGAAATCGCCGGCTGATCCTCGATCCGGGGGCGTTCTACATCCTT
Organism: Alphaproteobacteria bacterium; assembly: GCA_030425925.1. GTDB lineage: Bacteria > Pseudomonadota > Alphaproteobacteria > Rhodobacterales > Rhodobacteraceae > JAUHZO01. Next base: position 83,512 of record JAUHZO010000017.1, read on the forward strand.
GTCAGCCGCGAGGCGGTGCATATCCCGCCCGGCTATGCCGCCGAGATGGCCCCCTACCTGGCCATGGTGGGCGAGTTCCGCGTGCATTACGCGGGGTTCTTCGATCCCGGCTTTGGCCACGCGGCCGCGGGCGGGGCCGGGGCGCGGGGCGTGCTGGAGGTGCGCTGCCACGAGGCGCCCTTCGTGCTGGAACACGGGCAGATCGTGGGGCGGCTGGTGTATGAGCGCATGTCCGAGGTGCCCGCGCAGCTATACGGCGCGGGTATCGCCTCGAACTACCAGGGGCAAGGCTTGAAACTTTCCAAGCATTTCAGGATGTAACGACGCGTTCTTGATGTTCTCCGGATCGCGTCCGCGGGCAGGTCAGAGCCGCCCGGCACGGCGGACAGGTCAGAGCCGCCCGGCACGGCGGACAGGTCAGAGCCGCCCGGCACGGCGGGCGAGGCGCGCCGCCTGCTTGGCCTGTTTCGCCTGGCGGCGCGCGGCACGCATCTGCCGGCGTTCCTGCGGGCTCATCTCGTCCGGGGACTTGCCGCCGGTCGACGCATATCGGATGCCCGCATCCACGCCCTTGTTGACCACCCGGCGCATCACCAGGCGCAGGATCATGTTGACGATCTGATCGGCGTTCATGCCTCACCTCTTCAGGATTGCTGCTCGTTGCGCACAGTATAGCGCAGAATGTGCGCAAAATCAGGCCGTGCGCGCCGGTTTTTCAAGGACGGCTCAATCCTCGAACAGCTCGCTCTGCCCGGCATCGGCGGCTTCCTCGGCATCCACATCGCCCTCACCCGACAAGGGCGCGCCGTCCAGCGGTCGGCTTTCCAGCAGGCCCGCGGCGCGCAGTTCCGAAAGCCCCGGCAGATCGCGGGCGGATTCCAGGCCGAAATGATCCAGAAAGGCCTGCGTGACCACAAAGGTCACCGGCCGCCCCGGGGTCATCTTGCGCCGGCCAAAGCGGATCCAGCCCATCTCGATCAGCAGATCCACCGTGCCGCGGCTGACCGAGACGCCGCGGATTTCCTCGATCTCGGCCCGGGTCACCGGCTGGTGATAGGCGATGATGGCCAGCGTCTCGATGGCCGCGCGGCTGAGCTTGCGGGTCTCCACCACCTCGCGGCTCATCAGAAAGCCCAGATCGGGTGCGGTGCGCATGGCCCAGGCATCGCCCACCCGCACCACGCGCACGCCGCGTCCCTCGTAGCGCTTGCGCAAATGCGCCAGCGCCTCGGCGGCGTCGCAGCCATGCGGCATGCGGTCTTCGAGCATCTTCACCGTGACCGGATCGGCCGCGGCAAACAGGATCGCCTCGACCATGCGCTCCTGCTCGGCGATGGGCGGGGCCTCGAACAGCGACTCGCGTGGCGGGGCCTCGTTAGTCATCCCGCCCCCCGTCGCGCCGTCGCAGGTGCACGGGTGCAAACAGACCGTCCTGGCGCAGTTCCACCCGCCCCTCCTTGACCAGTTCCAGCGAGGCGGCAAAGGTCGCCGCGGTGGCCGAACGCCACTTGACCGGATCGCCCCGCCAGCCCTCGGGCAGATAGCTCTGGATGTCGGTCCAGGTGCCGGCAAAGCCGATCATCCCGCGCATCCGGTCCAGCGCCTCTTCCATGGTGAACACCGAATCGCGGTCCATCACGAAGGGTCGGAATTCGTCGCGGGTGCGGATGCGCGAATAGGCCTGCATCAGGTCCAGCAGCGTGGCGGTATAGGCCACCCGGCGGATCTGTTCCACCGGTTCGGGCAGGCCGCGGGCAAAGACATCGCGCCCCAGCCGGTCCCGCGCCATCAGCTGTGCGGCGCAGTCGCGCATCGCCTGAAGGCGTTCCAGCTGGAACGCCAGATGCGCCGCAAGGTCTTCGCCCGACGGCCCCTCTTCGGCCGGGTCCGGCGGCAACAGCAGGCGCGATTTCAGAAAGGCCAGCCAGGCCGCCATCACCAGGTAATCCGCGGCCAGTTCTATCCTCAGCGCCTTGGCCTCTTCGACAAAGACCAGGTATTGCTGCGAAAGCGCGAGGATCGAGATCTGGCGCAGATCGACCTTCTGGGTCCGCGCCAGCGTCAGCAGCAGATCCAGCGGCCCCTCGAACCCGTCCACATCCACGACAAGCGATTCCGCCGCCATCCGGTCGGCGACAGACAGGCTGGGGTCGGCTTGGTCTGGGGTCTGGTTCATAAAAGGCGCCCGGTCAGCGCCTCAAGTTCCGCTTCCAGAGCGGGAATGTCAACATGACGCGGCGCGCGCCGGGCGCGCAGCGCCGCCTCGGCGCGGGTCTGGGCGTCGGGGCGCATCCCGCCCACCGCCGTCATCAGCGCCCGCATCTCGTCCAGATCGCCATTGCAGTGCAGCACAAGATCACAGCCCGCGCGCACCGCCGCCTCGCCCCGCTGCGCCACCGGCCCGCTGAGCGCGCCCATCGAGATGTCATCGGTCATCAGCAGACCGGTAAAGCCGATCGTGTGGCGGATCACATGGATCACCGCCGGCGACAGCGTGGCCGGGGCCCAGTCGATGCATTCATAGATGACATGGCTCGTCATTCCCATGGGCAGGCTGGCAAAGGGGCGGAAGGCCGAGAAATCATGCGCGTTCAGCGTCGCCGGATCGGTCGAGACCCGCGGCACCTCTTCATGGCTGTCGGCCCTGGCCAGACCATGGCCGGGAATGTGCTTGATCACCGGCACGATGCCGCCGTCGCGCAGGCCCTGCACCACCGCCTGCCCGACACGGGTGACCGTGTCCACGTCCTCGCCATAACAGCGGTTGCGCAAGAAGGCGTGGGTTTCGGTGCGGGCAATATCCAGGAGCGGGGCGCAGTTGGTGTCGATGCCGTATTGCCGCAATTCCAGCGCGATGATGTTGTAGCGCAGGCGCATCGCCGCTTCGGCATAGGCCCCGAAGCGCTGCACATCGTCCAGCGGCGGCGCCCAGTCGCGCGCCAGGGGCGGCACCAGGCGCTGCACGCGCCCGCCTTCCTGGTCGATCAGGATCGGCGCGTCGCGCCCCACGGACGCCCGCAGGTCGGCACACAGGCCGCGCAACTGATCGCCATCGGCAATGTTGCGGGAAAACAGGATAAAGCCGAAAGGATTGGTTTCGGCAAAGAACTGCCGCTCATCCTCCGTCAGGGTCTGACCAGAACAGCCTAGGATGGCCGCACCAAACACACTCATCAACGAGTCACCACCGGGATACAGTCTACATTGTCTGCCACGAATGCTGCACAGAAACGGCGGGCATCTGCAAGATCTTCGAAGCCATGCGCGCGCAATCTGTAGAAAACACGTCCACCCGAGGTTGCGCGCTGGATCACGCGGGCCTTGTCGACAAGGTAGTCGCCAAAGCGCTGCTCCAGCCGCTGCCATTCCCGGCGGGCGGTTTCAGGGCTGTCAAAGGCACCGATCTGCACCAGCCGTGTGCCGACGGGCAGCGTGTCGGGATCGACCTCGCCGGGCGCGGCGGGGGCTTCGGCGGCGGCGACAAGGCGCGCCGGCGGCTCGGCCAGCCGGGACGGGCGCAATTGCGGACGCAGCGACCGTGCGAGCCCGGGGCCCGGCCTGGGCGCGTCTTCCAGTTCGGGCAGGTCGGCCAGGGCGGTGACCACCGGCTTGTCCTCGCCCTCGGCCAGCGCCGACAGCGGCTGGGCACCGGCGGCCAGCTGGTTGGCCAGCGCGATGATCGGGTCGATCTCTTCGCCGATATCAGCGGTCGTGCTGTCAGAGGCCAGCGCCTGATCCTCGGGGATGTCGGCCGGCGGGTCGATCTCGGCCAGCGCGGCCTCGCGCGGGAGCGAGGTGCGCAGGGGCGCCGGGCGGACCTGCGGCCCCAGCGCACCCAGCGCCACATCCTCGGCACCCAGCCCGGCGGGGCGCGGCGCAAGCACCAGCCGGTCTGCCGGCGGCGCGGCGGCACCGTTGCCGGCCACGGCGTTCACCGCCAGCCCCTGGTGATCGGCCAGCCGTCCGCCCGGGTCTTCGGGAGCCACGCGCATCGGGCCTGCCATGGCCTGCACCACCGGCACGCCGCTGACGTCGCGCGCAAGAACCTTGTAGCCCCAGACGCCCACACCGACAACCAGGGCCAGGGACACCGCCGCCCCTGCCCAGTTCGTCAGCGTCGCGACATTCTGAGCGGGAAAAGACGCAGCTTGTGCGTCGTCATAGGTATAATCTGCCATCTGCGCCTCTCGCCCCCGCCGGATACATGGCCCGTCGGGTGATCTGTTCCGCCTGTCACCGGTGCGAGCGGCGCTTTTTTCAGCGCATTTCCTCGACCGGCGTCACACCCAAGATACCAAGACCAGCGGAAATGACAACCGCTACGGCCCTGGCAAGCGCAAGTTTGGGTTGCGAGGCGGCTTCTGTGTCCTGCAGGAAACGCAGCGAGAGGTCGTCATTGCCGCGGTTCCACAGCCCGTGCAGATCGGCGGCCAGTTCCGAAAGGTAGGTGGCGATGCGGTGCGGCTCGTGCGTGCGCGCCGCGATCTCCACCTGGCGCGGCCAGTCCGCCAGCTTGCGGATCAGGCCCAGCTCGGCCTCATGGCCAAGTGTGCCCAGATCGCCGCCCGACAGCGTCGCGTCATCCGTCGCCCAGCCTTCGTCCGCCGCCTTGCGCAGGACCGAACAGATCCGCGCATGGGCATATTGCACGTAGAAAACGGGATTTTCCTTGGACTGCTCCACCACCTTGTCGAAATCGAAATCAAGCGGCGCGTCGCTCTTGCGGGTCAGCATGTGGAACCGCGCCACGTCGGCCCCCACCATCTCGACCACGTCGCGCAGGGTCACGAAGGTCCCGGCCCGTTTCGACATCTTGAAGGGTTCGCCGTTCTTGTAGAGCTTCACCAGCTGCAACAGCTTGATGTCCAGATCGACGCGGCCATTCGTATAGGCCTGCACCACCGCCTTGAGCCGCTTGACATAGCCGCCATGATCGGCACCAAAGATGTTGATCAGCAGGTCGAAGCCGCGGCTGACCTTGTCGAAATGATACGCGATGTCGGGCGCGAAATAGGCCCAGGCCCCGTCGGCCTTCTGCACCGGGCGGTCTTCGTCATCGCCGAAGGCGGTGGAGCGGAACAGCCATTGCTCGCGCTCTTCCCAATCGTCGTCGGCCTTGCCCTTGGGCTTGGGCAGCGTGCCCCAATAGATCAGGTCCTTGGCCTTGAGGCTGTCGATCGCCTCTTCGATGCGGCCCGTGCCATAGAGGCTCTTCTCGCTGAAGAAGACATCCATCTGCACGCCCAATGCCGCGAGGTCGGCACGGATCAGTTCCATCATGGCATCGGTGGCAAAGCCGCGCAACTCGGCCAGCCAGACCTCTTCGGGCTGGTCGAGCCAGGCGTCGCCCACCTTTTCCTTCAGCGCCGCGCCCACCGGCACGAGGTAGTCGCCGGGATAGGTGCCGTCGGCGAACTCCACCTCGCGGCCATGCGCTTCGAGATAGCGCAGATAGACCGACCGGGCGAGCGTATCCACCTGCCCGCCGCCATCGTTGATGTAGTATTCCCGGGTGACCTCATAGCCCGCATAGGCCAGGAGCGAGGCCATGGCGTCGCCGACGATGGCACCCCGCGCATGGCCCACATGCATCGGCCCGGTGGGGTTGGCCGAAACGTATTCGACATTGACCTTCGTCCCCTGCCCCATGACCGAGCGGCCATAGCCGGTGCCGGTCTGCAGGATCGCCCGGGGCACCGCCTGCCAGACCGCCGGATCCAGCCGCAGGTTCAGAAAGCCAGGCCCCGCCACCTCGGCGCTGGTCACGCGCGGATCGGCCATGAGCTTGCCCGCCAGCGCCTCGGCGATGTCGCGCGGCTTCTGCCTTGCGGGCTTGGCCAGCACCATGGCCGCGTTGGTGGCCATGTCGCCATGCAGCGGATCGCGCGGCGGCTCCACGGTGATGGCATCAAGGCCCAGCCCCTCGGGCAGCGCACCTTCGGACTGCAGGGCGGCAACGCTGTCGATCACAAGCGCGCGGATATCGGCAAAGAGGTTCATGGGGCACTCCAACGGTCGCCGCGTTCCTCTATCACGTGGGCGGGCGGCGTCAAACGCCTGCCGCCGCCCGGCGTTCCGGGCGCGCCGGGGCCAGGGCCACGATGCACGCCCCTTCGCCGCCGCGCAGCGCGTCGTCGGGGCCCAAGAGCCGCAACGTGCCCCGTGGCCCCAGTTCCGCCACCGGCGTGGCCCCTTCGTGCTGGGCGTGCCAGTCGTCGAGGGTGAAACTGTCGGTCAGCGTCGTCACCCGGAATTCGCAGCCCCGCGCAAGGCGGGCATTGACCTCGAAGAACGTCTCGCCCCCGCCGATGGCGCGCCCGCCCAGCGAGGGCGGCAGGGCGTGGCGCGTGCTGGTCTGCTTGACGCGTTTGAGCTGAAAGACGTTTTCGCGCCCGAATTCCGGGGCAAGGTCAGTGGCGACAAGGGTGTTGTAGGCGTCGTTGTCGGTGGCGCAGATCAGCTTTTCATAAGCCGCCAGTTCCAGCCGGTCCTCGGCGGCCTCGGACAGGATGTCGCCGAACCACGTCTCCAGCCCCGCCTCGCGCGCGGCGCGCAGATGGGCGTGGTTGGGATCGGCGACGATCACCGGCAGGTCGAGCTTTTTCAGCGCGCGCCCCAGCGCCACCGACCAGGGCGAACCGCCCAAAAGCATCACCCCCGGCTTGCGCGCCGCGGTCAGACCCAGCGCGCGGGCCAGCGGCGTCAGGGTAAAGCCGTGCAGCACCACCGTCGCCGCCACCAGCGCAAAGGCCAGCGGGGCCACGCGGTCGGCATCGGGGATGCCGATTTCGACCAGCCGCTCTCCGAACAGCCCGGCCACCGCCACCAGCACCACGCCGCGCGGGCCGGTGAAGGCCACCAGAAGACGCTCGCGCCAGGGGATGTTGGAGAAGGCCAGCGCGATCAGCACCGGCAGGGGCCGCGCGATAAGGATCACTGACAGCACAAAGGCCAAGGCGCGCCAGTCGAGCGTGGCCAGCGTTTCGAAGCTCATGTTTGCGGCCAGCAGGATGAACACGCCCGACACCAGTAGCACCGTGGCATGTTCCTTGAACCGGCGCAGCTCGGTGTAGCTGGGCAGATGGGCGTTGGCCATCCAGAGCCCCATGATCGTCACCGCCAGCAGGCCGGATTCGTGCAGCACCGCGTCCGAGATCGCAAACACCGCCAGCAGCGCCACGAACAGCACCGGCACCTTCATGTATTCCGGGACATGGGCCAGCCGGAAGGCGCGCGACAACCCCCAGCCCGCCGCCAGCCCCAGCGCCGTGGCCAGCGCGATCCCCTGCCCCATGGCCAGCGCCGCGGTGCCGCTGCCGGTGTCGGTCTGCAGCACCACCACCACCTCGAACGCCAGCACCGCCGCCAGCGCGCCCACGGGATCGTTCACGATGGCTTCCCACTGCAAGAGCGCGGCGGGGCGTTTTTGCAGTTTCGCCTGCCGCAGCAGCGGGGCGATGACAGTGGGGCCGGTGACGATCATGATGCCGCCGAACACCGCCGAAGCCGCCCAGCCCAGCCCGGCAACATAATGCAGCGCCGCCGCCGAGGCCGCCCAGCCCAACGGCGCGCCCAGGATCACCAGGCGGCGCACGCCGGTGGCGGCGTCCGAGAGCGTGTGCAGGTTCAGCGTCAGCCCGCCTTCGAACAGGATGATCGCCACGGCGATGGCGATCATCGGCGCCATCATGTCGCCGAACTGCGCCCCGGGGTCCAGCAGGCCCAGAACCGGACCCACGATCAGCCCCGCCGCCAGCATCAGCACGATCGCCGGCAGGCGCAGCCGCCAGGCCAGCCACTGGCTGCCCACGCCAAGCGCGCCCACCAGAGCAAAGGCAAGCACGGGGTCAAGCCCGGTCTGGTCGGGTGTGGCCATGATCTGCGCTCCGTCTGGTTCAGCCGCCCGGAGGCGGGTCGGGGTCCGGGGCCCAGTCAATCACGTGGCCGCCCTGCAGGCCACGGGAAACCGGGTGGCACAGCATCAGAATCGCGTCACCGGCTGACAGGCAGGCGGCCGCGTCCCAGGTCGGTTGCGTCGGCAGGCGCAGCCCCAGAAAGCGCGCGGGCGCGGTTTCGGCGGCAAAGCGGCGCACCAGGGCGGCGTAGCCGGCCGCGCGGGCCTGATCGTCCGGGGCGCTGTCGGCCTGCACCGCGGGCACCGCAATCACCGCGCGCGCCGCCCCCCCGGCGATGCCGCGCGCCAGCGCCGAGGCCAGCCCGGCACTGCGCGCAAAGGCGTGTGAGGGGCCGGGCTCGGCCTCGATGCAAAGCGGGGTCAGGTCGACATAAAGGTCCAGCGGCGTGTCGTCCCAGGCCTCTTGCAAGAGCGCCAGCACGTCACGCCGCCCGGGCCGCAGCGCCAGCGGCTCGATCCGCGCGGGAAAGGGCGACGCCAGCGCCATGAGCTGGTCGTCCGAGCGGCCCATCGCCACCACCGTGGCCCCAAAGGCAGCCAGCCGATGGGTCAGCGCGGCCCCCAGCGGATGCTCGGCCCCGGCGATCACCGCCACCTTGTCCCTGAAACGCGAAACCCCGAACACCGCTTGCACCCCTCACGCGATGTCGCCCTTTGCCACATCCCTGCGTTGGGGAAAAGCCGCTCAACTCCCGTCGTGCAGAATGTAGGTGCCGGTGTGGCGGGCGTGCTGTTGCAGGGCGAAACGGTCGGTCATGCCGGCGATGTAATCGGCCACCAGCCGCGCGAGGTCGGCCTCGGTCCGGGCGTCGGCGATCTGGCCCTGCCAGCGCCGCGGCAAGAGGCCGGGATCGCCCATGTAGAGCGGGAAGAGATGTTCCACCACCCGCGTGACCTTGCCGCGCTGTTCCATCACGCGGGGTGCGCGGTACATGTTCTCGAACAGAAACGCCCGGATCCGGCGCAGGCTGTCGTGCATCTCTTGTGAAAACGCGATCACCGGCGCGCCACAGTCGCGCACCGCCTGCGCGCCCTCGCCCGCCACGCCGGCCAGCCGGGCGCGGGAGGTTTCGATCAGGTCCGACACCATTGCGCCAAAGACACGGCGCAGCGCCTCGTGCCGGCGGCGATAGGCGTCCGTGTGCGGATAGGCGCGGTCCACCTCGGCATAGGCCTCGCCCACCACGGGCAGCGCGGCGATGGCCTCTTCGGTGAACAGCCCCGCGCGCAGCCCGTCATGCAGGTCGTGGTTGTTGTAGGCGATGTCGTCCGACAGCGCCGCCACCTGCGCCTCGGCGCTGGCATGGCTGTGCAGTTCCAGATCATGGCGGGCATTGTAGGCGTGCAGCGCATAGGGAATGTCCCCGGTGACCGGCCCGTTGTGCTTGGCAATGCCTTCAAGCGTGTCCCAGGTCAGGTTCAGCCCGTCGAATTCGGCGTAGTGCCGCTCCAGTTCCGTCACGATGCGGATGGTCTGCGCGTTGTGGTCAAACCCACCATAAGGCTGCATCAACGCGTCCAGCGCATCCTCGCCCGTATGACCAAACGGCGTGTGGCCCAGATCATGCGCCAGCGCCACCGCCTCGGTCAGGTCGGTGTTCAGCCCCAGAGCCCCGGCAATGGTGCGCGCCACCTGCGCCACCTCGATGGAATGGGTCAGCCGGGTGCGGTAGAAATCGCCCTCGTGCTCGACAAAGACCTGGGTCTTGTGCTTGAGCCTGCGGAAGGCCGAGCAATGGATGATCCTGTCCCGGTCGCGCTGAAAGCAGGAGCGGAACGCGCTTTCCTCTTCGCCGAACAGACGCCCCCGCGCCCGATCCGGCTGGCATGATAACGGCGCGGGCATGATCGCTGTCCTTGTCGCCTGTCCCCGGCGTTCGTATATTGTCATTTGCGCCCGAGATAAACCGCCCCCAAGCCAATCGCGAGGACATCATGCAATTGCCGCCCAAAGTCACCGACCGCGCCTTTGACCGCCTGGCCGAAATCGGCGCGGGCGATGCCGGCCAGGCCCTGCGGGTCGCCGTCGAGGGCGGCGGCTGTTCGGGGTTCCAGTACGACATCCGGCTGGATGCGCCGGCCCCCGACGATCTGACGCTGGAGGGCAAGGGGCAGCGCGTGGTGGTGGACCCGGTCTCGCTGCCCTTCCTGGCGGGGGCGGTGATCGACTTTGCCGACGAGCTGATCGGCGCACGCTTTGTCATCGACAATCCCAACGCCACCAGTTCCTGTGGCTGCGGCACGTCCTTTTCGGTGTGACCCCGGGGTGACGGGGCCCTGCCCCGTCACTCTGCCGGAATGACCCGGGGCCGCTGGAGCGACTCCTCCAGCACCAGGAACAGGCTCGACCCGATCACCAGAGACACCCCGATCAGCGTGCCCGTGGACGGGATCTCGGCAAAGGCGACATAGCCGATCGCCACCATCCAGACGAACTGCACGTTCATCAGCGGCGTGGCGACATAGGCCGGCAACAGCCGCAGCGCCTCGGCCACGACATAGCGCGCGGCAAAGAGGAACACGGCATACAGCGCCACCCAGCCCAGATCGGTACCGGTCATCGGCTTCCAGACGAAGGGCAGCGCGCAGCCCATCACCAGCATCAGCGCCAGATTGGGCCAGAAGACCTGCGCCATGGGCACCCGCTCCACCCGCGCGATATGGCGCGCCGCCAGCATCGACCCGGTCCCTGCCAGCACCGCGACAAAGGCCCAGACATGCCCCGCCTGCGCGCTGCTGAGCCCACCGGGCATCAGGAAATACAGGCCCGTCGATCCCACCGCCAGCGCGATGCAGGCCAGCGGGCGCGGGGTTTCGCCCAGGCAGGGCCCGCTGAGCACGGCCGCCATCAGCGGCATCAGCGCGGTGAACAAAAAGACATCGGCAAAGGGCAGCAGGCGAAACGCCTGGAACAGCCCCAGCGAGGCAACCACCGTCAGCACCGCGCGCAACGCCATGGGCCGGACCGAGCGGATGCGCAGCGTGCCCGCGGGCCCCTGCAGCCGCGATCCGGCCACCGAGAAGGCCACCACCAGAAGCGACGCGATGGCAAAGAGTTGCGGCGCGGCATAGCCTTCGCCGATCAGCTTGGTGATGCCGTCCGCCACCGCAACCATGCCGGTGCAGACAAGGATCAGGAAAGCGCCCAGAGCCGTGCGGTTCATGCGCGACCTGCCCGGGCGAACCCTTCGAAAAAGGCCCCGAACGCATCGGTGCTGGCCGACGCCATGTCGAGCACGTCGCGCGCGGCGGGCGACAACGCGCCATCCATGCGGCGGCGCATCACGTCCCAGTCGCCGCTGCGCCCGTCTTCGAACGCAAGCAGCATCTGGCTGATCTCGCGCAGGGCGGTGGTGCCGCGCGGCGCACGGTCGAACCGTGTGCGGCCCGGCACCAGCGCCTTGCGGAACGGCTCTTGCCCCGACACGGCCGCGTACCAGTTGCAGACCAGGAATTCGTGATAGTCATCGTTCAACGAGACATGTTCCCCGCTTTCAAACCCGAAGGCCTGCGTTTCCTGATGCAACCAAGCTGTCCATACTTCGGGAATATGCTCGCGCATAAAGTGTAATGCAATACAGATTTCGGACAGAAGGTCTGCATTCTGGTCCAGAAACGCGACAAGTCCGGCAAAATGAAGGCTTTGCACCACCTCGGCCCCCAGCTGCGGGTCGCGGCGGCCGTATTCCCCAAGATAGAAGACGATATGCGTCAGCTCGTAGGCCGCCTTCTTGTTCGGCAGGGCGAACGTCCTTGATCTGCCGGCAAAATCGCGCAGGCGGTCGTCGAGACCGGGATCGTTCAGCGGGCTGACATTGCGCCGCTCCATCAGGCGCCGCGCCTCGGCGCGCTGCAGGTCGGACAGTTCGGCACCGACAAGGCCTTCGCGGGCGGCAAACTGCACCACGCGCTCGCCGACATCGCCGGGCATGCCCAGCGATTCGAGGTCGAGCACAAGCGACAGCATGAAACGGTAATATTGTGGAAAGAACTGCAGGCGCTCCATCGCATGGGCGTAGAACCCGGCATGGATCGCCAGCGCCTCGGCGGGCACCGGCGTGCCCGAGCTTTCGAGGATGTTCAGGACCTCGGCGTTTTCCTTCAGCCAGAACACATCCGCGCCGACGCGGCGGTTTTCGGCAAACAGACCCAGAAGCGCGGCAAGCCGCGCTTCCAGGGGCAGGATCCGGGACGGGACGCTCAGGGTGATGACGTTGTTCATGGAACGGTCTCCTCTGTCAGTTGCGGCAGAGCTGAAACGCCCCGCCCGGTCATGGGATCAGGCGGTCACCGGGGCACACCAGTTGGTGAAGGCCTCGACAGCGTCGCCACGGTCGGCTTCGCCGGTGGTAGGGCCGCACCAGTTGGTGAAGGCTTCAACCGCGTCGCCCTGCCCGGCGTCGCTCGTCACCGGAGCGCACCAGTTGGTGAACGCTTCGACGGCATCGCCACGGTCGGCTTCGCTGGTGGTCGGAGCGCACCAGTTGGTGAAGGCTTCGACCGCGTCGCCGCGGTCGGCTTCGCTCGTCACCGGGGCACACCAGTTGGTGAAGGCTTCAACCGCGTCGCCACGGTCGGCTTCGCTCGTCACCGGGGCACACCAGTTGGTGAAGGCTTCAACCGCGTCGCCACGGTCGGCTTCGCTGGTGACGGGCGCGCACCAATTGGTGAACGCTTCGACGGCGTCGCCCTGCCCGGCGTCGCTCGTCACCGGGGCGCACCAGTTGGTGAACGCTTCGACGGCATCGCCGCGGTCGGCTTCGCTGGTGACGGGCGCGCACCAGTTGGTGAAGGCTTCAACCGCGTCGCCGGTCTCCGCCTGGCTGGTGGTCGGACCGCACCAGTTGGTGAACGCCTCGACGGCATCGCCACGGTCGGCGTCGCCGGTGGTCGGGCCGCACCAGTTGGTAAAGGCTTCGACGGCATCGCCGGTCAGCGCGCTGGCGGCGCTGGTAAGGAATTCTTGACGGGTGGTGTGCTTACGTTCTGCGGACATTTGGCAGGCTCCTCTGCTGACCATGAGTGGTGGCCAAACGGTGCCCGCAAAACGCGTTTGCAAAAAAGTTAATTCTTGTTAAAGTAGATTAATACCGATTCTTTCCACATTAGGTTCAGGACCCATTGAATGAGCGGTAAGCTCATGATTCACTGTTCGAAAAGGGAGCGGTGGCATGAGCAATCTCTTCTGGCTGACGGACGCGCAGATGGCGCGTCTGGAGCCCTACTTCCCGAAGTCGC
>JAUHZO010000018.1 GCA_030425925.1 Alphaproteobacteria bacterium
CCAGGTGGCCCTGATCCTCGACGCGCTGCCCGTGCCGGGGGACAGCTGGCAGCTGAACCATGACGAGCCGCTCTACACGCTTGACCTGGCCGGGCTTGCGGCCCCGGACGCACAGGTGCGTATGGCAGAGCCGCGGGATCGCGACACGCTGGAAGTCTGGTTCGACGCCTACATGACCGAGACCTCGTCGCATCAGGGGCCAGGTGTGGCGGCACGGCGGGCCGAGGCGGCCATCGGGTCGGACCGGCTGCGGGTGCTGGAGGAAGACGGCCGGATCACCGCGATGACGGGGCTCAACGCGCAGGCGGGACAGGCGGTGCAGGTGGGCGGCGTCTACGTGCTGCCGGAGCTGCGCGGGCAGGGGCGGGCCGGGCGCGTCGTGGCGGGCCACCTGGCGCAGTTGCGCGACAGGGGGGCGGCGCGCGCGATCCTCTTTGCGCATTCGCCGCCCGCGGCCCGGGCCTATGAGCGGATCGGTTTCCGGCGCGCGGGCACCTATCGCATCGCGATGACCCGCGCCCCGCTCACGCTGGGCACCCCGGCATGAGCCTTGTGCGACCCGAGGCCGCCGCGGCACTGTCGCGCTGGCGCGACGTGCTGATCGGCGGGGCGGTGCTGGCGCTGGGGCTGTACTGGCTGGTCTTTTCGGGCGGGCTGTTGCGCGGGATCGGGGTGGTGGTTGCGCCGATCGGGGCGGTGATCGCGGCGGCGGGCGTGCAGCGCGCGCGGTTCGCGCAGGGCGGCGATGCGCCGGGCATCGTGCAGGTGGTGGAGGGGCGGATCACCTATTTCGGCCCGCTCACCGGCGGGGTGGTGGATCTGGACGCGCTCAGCGCCCTGACGCTCGACCCCACGGCGCGTCCGCCGCACTGGCTGCTCAGCCAGTCCGGCCAGCCCGACATCGCCATTCCGCTGGGCGCGCAGGGCGCGGACCAGCTGTTTGACGCCTTTGCCAGCCTGCCCGGCATCCGCACCGAACACATGCTGCGGCAGATGCAGGGCGGTGCGGATCATCCGGTTGTGATCTGGCGCAAGGGTCCTGCGCGCCCCGCGCTGCCGCGGCTGCATTGACACCCGTGCGCTTTCTGCCCATGCCTTGACGCCAACACGACCAGATCGGAGCGCGCAAACCCATGTCCATCCCTCAATCCGGCGGCGGGCCGATCGAACGACACGAGCAACTGGCCGAATACCTCGCCGCGGGCTGCAAGCCGCGGCAGGACTGGCGCATCGGGACCGAGCACGAGAAGTTCGGCTATATCAAGGACACGCTGGCACCGCTGCCCTATGACGGCCCGACCTCGATCCGCGCGATGCTGGAAGGGCTGCGCGACCGCTTTGGCTGGGCCCCGATCGAAGAGGGCGGGCACCTGATCGGGCTGGAAAAGGACGGCGCGAATGTCAGCCTGGAGCCGGGCGGCGCACTGGAACTGTCGGGCGCCCCGCTGGAGACCATCCACCAGACCTGCGACGAGGTGAACGAGCATCTGCGCGAGGTCAAGGAGATCGCCGACGGGATCGGCGCAGGCTTCATCGGGCTGGGGGCGGCACCGATCTGGCGGCACGAGGACATGCCGCTGATGCCCAAGGGCCGCTACAAGCTGATGGATGCCTACATGAACCGCGTGGGCACCGATGGCACCACGATGATGCGGCGGACCTGCACGGTGCAGGTGAACCTCGATTTCAGTTCCGAGGCGGACATGGTGCAGAAGATGCGCGTGGCGCTGGCGTTGCAGCCGGTGGCGACGGCGCTCTTTGCCAATTCGCCGTTCTTCGAGGGCAAGGTGAACGGGCACAAATCCTGGCGCTCGCGCGTGTGGCGGCACCTCGATGCGGCGCGTACCGGCATGCTGCCCTTTGTCTTCGAAGAGGGCTTCGGGTTCGAGGCCTGGGTGCAATACGCGCTCGATGTGCCGATGTATTTCGTCTATCGCGACGGCAGATACGTGGACGCGCTGGGCATGTCGTTCCGCGATTTCCTGAAGGGCGAATTGCCCGCGTTGCCCGGCGAGACGCCGACGCTGTCGGACTGGGCGGATCACCTGACCACCGTCTTCCCCGAGGCGCGGACGAAGAAATACATCGAGATGCGCGGGGCCGATGGCGGGCCGTGGCGGCGGCTGTGCGCGCTGCCGGCCTTCTGGGTCGGGCTGATGTATGACCAGTCGGCGCTGGACGGCGCCTGGGACCTGGTCAAGGGCTGGGATGCCGAGACCCGCGAGGCGCTGCGGGTGGCGGCCTCGGTGGACGGGTTGCAGGCCGAGACGCATGGCGTGACCATGCACGCGCTGGCGCGCGAGGTGCTGGCCCTGTCCGAGGCCGGGCTCAAGGCGCGCGCCCGCGAGGGCGCGGGCGGTATGGTGCCGGACGAGACGCATTTCCTGAACGCGTTGAAGGAGTCGGTGGAGACCGGCATGGTTCCGGCGGACGAACTGCTCGACCACTACCACGGCGACTGGAACGGCGACCTGTCAAGGATCTACGCGGCGTTCTCGTACTGAGCACAAGGGGCGGCGGGGTAAACCCCGCCCTACGGATGGGCGGGGAGGCCGGGCCGATCAATAGCCGATGGCGCAGCCGTCCTTGCGGGGGTCCGACGCCCCTTCGAGCACGCCGTTCTCGCCGATCGCGATGGCCTGCGCCCCGCCCAGCGGAATGTCGGGCGTGGTGATGTCGTGGCCCCGCTCGGCCAGCGCGGCCCTCACCTCGGCCCCGTAGCCGCGTTCCAGCTGCACCTTGCCGTCTTCGAAGAAACAGCGCGGCGCATCGAGAGCAGTCTGCAGATCCATCCCGAAATCGGTGAGGTTGCTCAGCACGCGGGCGTGCCCGGTGGGCTGGTATTGCCCGCCCATCACGCCGTAGGGCATCGACACCCGGCCGTGATCGCGCAGCATCGCCGGAATGATCGTGTGCATCGGCCGCTTGCCGCCGCCCATCTCGTTGGGATGGCCTTGGGTCAGGGTAAAGCCGGCACCGCGGTTCTGGAACAGGATGCCGAACTTTTCGGACGCGATGCCCGAGCCGAAGCCGTGGAAGATGGAATAGATCAGCGACACCGCCATGCGGTCGCGATCCACCACGGTGATGTAGATCGTGTCCTTGTGCACCGACTCGGCCGCCGGCGCGGGCATCGGCAAGGCCCGGTCGGGTGCGATCAGCGCGGCCAGCCGGGCGGCGGTGTCCTGCGACATCAGATGGTCGAGCCGCGTCATGTGGTCGGGATCGGCGACAAACCGGTTGCGCGCGTCATAGGCCAGCTTGGCGGCCTCCAGCTCCAGATGCGCGCGCTCGGCCCCCAGCGGATCCATCGCCGCCAGATCGAACTGCGACAGGATATTCAGCAGCAGCAGCGCGGTCACCCCCTGGCCGTTGGGCGGATGCTCCAACAGCTCGCGCCCCTTGTAGGGCCCCGAAATCGGCGCACCGATATCGCAGGTCGTGGCGGCGAAATCCTCGGCGCTGTGCACGCCCCCCAGCGCGGTGAGCGCGGCGAGCATGTCCTCGGCGACCTCGCCTTCGTAGAAGGCGCGGCGGCCGTCGCGGGCGATGCGGCGCAGCACCTCGGCCTGGCCCGGCAGGCGGAACACGTCGCCACGTTGCGGTACAGCCCCGGCAGACAGGAAATGCGTGCGCCCGTGCCCCTGCAGCTGTGCCGCGCAGCCCTGCCAGTCCCACGCGACGCGCGCCGCAACCGGCACGCCGTCGTCCATGTAGCGGATGGCCGGGGCAAGACTGTCGGCAAGGCCCAGCTGGCCCCAGCGCTCGGACATCGTGCAGAACGCGTCGATGGCACCGGGCACCGTGACGGCATGTGCGCTGGTGGGCGGCACGTTGTCGTGCCCGGCCGCGCGCAGCGCCTCGGCCGAGGCCGCGGCCGGCGCGCGGCCCGATCCGTTCACCGCGATCACCTCGTCATCCCCGGCGGGCGAGACCAGCGCAAAGCAGTCGCCGCCAATGCCGGTCATGTGCGGCTCGGCCACGCCCAGCAGCACCGCACCGGCAATCGCGGCGTCCATGGCGTTGCCGCCGTGGCGCAGGATGTCCACCGCCGCCTGTGCCGCCAGCGGGTGCGATGTGGCGCACATCCCGTTGAGCGCCAGGACCGACGAACGGCCGGGTTGCTGGAAATCGCGCATGTCTGGTGTCCTCCCTCGTCTCGGGCGGAGCATAGGCGGCGTTCGGACAAGGTCAATCTCGGAAGGGGCGTGCTGCAAGTGCCTCGGTGCCGCGCACTGGGTGGGGGCTGAAAAGACGCGGCACCGAGGGAAGCCATATGCAGCTACCCGTTTTGTATGACCCTTTCAGCGGGCAGGAATGAGGAACAAATGGGGAGTTTTCGTGGCACCGGGGCGCGCGGCGGGGCGGGGTGGTCGGACGGTACGTTCGGCGCGGGTGCAAGGAGACATGACGGGGGCTGGGCAACGCCGGTCAGAGCATGTGCGCCACGGGTTCGAAGGCGCAGGGTGCGGGGTCCGACGCCTCGCGCCGTGGGGTGGCATGCGCCCCCCCCGAAGGTCGAAGACGTGGGCCGCGGGTTGGAAAGCGTGTCCCGCGGACGCTAAGGCGCATGATGCCGACGACGTCTTCGCAAGTTCCAGGCCCGACATCTCGCGCCTTGGGGTGGACGCGGCACGCGGCGGCGTGAAGAAGTGAACCGTGGGCTGCAGGGCACGGTCCTCGGCCCTGTCATGCCGCGGGCCGATGCCGTGCACCCCGGGCCTCGTCGCGGTTGATGCTGACCGGGGCACTTGGCCCCGCCGGAGGCAGGCCCCGCTGCGGCCGGCCCGGGAGCAGGCTCGCTCCAAACGCGCCCGGCTTGCCCGCTGCGCAGGCTGGTGAAGCGGCGCGTGCCCGCGGATCGTCCCCGCCTTGCCCGCCCGGGTTGACCGGTGCGCGCCCGCGGGTCGCGCGCCCCGGGCTGACCGGTGAGAACCGGCAGACCGGCAAGACCTGGGCGGAACCTCTGCTCCGGGCCGACACAGCGGGCAGGGCCGCCACACTGCGGGGCAGGCTCAGCCCGGCATGGACATCCGGAAGCGCAACACGTTCTGGCCGTCGATGCGGGCATAGTCCAGCCGACGGGTCATCTGTCGGATCAGGAACCAGCCAAAGCCGCCTTCGGGCAGGTCCTCGGGGGTGGCACGCTTGCCGCCCGGCAGGCGCAGGTCGGGCATCGGGTGGCCGTCATCGCGCAGTTCCGCCTCCAGCTCGGCGGCATCGAAGCGCAGCATCAGGGAAATGGTGCCGTCCGGGGCCTCCTGATAGGCGTGCTCCACCACGTTGTTCAGCGCCTCGGCCAGCACGATCTCCCAATCCGGCCAGGAACCGGCGGGGTGTTCGGCCCGCTGCAGTGCCGCGCGCAGATCGACCAGCGTGTCGCGCACCGCGTCGGGCCGGGAGCGCAGGGCAAGGCAGAACCGCATCTCGCACGGCGATGGCGGGCCCGGCAGTCTCATCGCGTTCTCCCTGCCACGGACACAGTCAAGCATGTGCCGCACGGGCCGAGGCCACGCTGTCATGGATGGCAAAGATCGTGTCCATCCGGGTCATGCGAAAGACCTTGTCCACCGCCGCGGTCAGCCCGGCCAGTTCCAGCTTGCGCCCCGGCGGCATCAGCTTCATCGCCGCGACGATGGCGCCCAGACCGCTGGAATCGATGAAATCGACCTGTTGCAGGTCCAGTACCACGCGCCCGTCCAGCGCCGCCGCCGCCTCGCGCATGCGGTCCTTGAACTGGATTGCGACCGCCGCGTCGATCCGCGTGGCGACAACCCGGACGACGTTGAGACCGTCATCCTGTTCGGCAATAAGTTCCATGAGCCCCCCGATGGTGTCGAAAGCAGCGGCAGGCTAGACGCCAATCCTTACGATTCAGTATGCAGGACCGGCACGGGCGGCGACGGACAGGAGAACGGGATGCAGGACGTGGTGATCACCGGGGCGGCGCGGACCGCCATGGGCGGGTTTCAGGGCGCATTGGCAGATGTCAGCGCCGCCGATCTGGGCGGCGCGGCGATCCGCGCGGCGCTGGCGGGGGCAGGCGACCCGCGGGTGGAAGAGGTGCTGATGGGCTGCGTTCTGCCCGCAGGGCAGGGCCAGGCACCGGCGCGGCAGGCGGGATTTGCCGCAGGGCTGGGCGAAGAGGTCCCGGCCACCACGCTGAACAAGATGTGCGGCTCAGGCATGAAGGCGGCCATGCTGGCCTATGACCGGCTGGCGCTGGGCCATGCCGAGACCATCGTCGCAGGCGGCATGGAATCGATGACACAGGCCCCCTACCTCTTGCCCAAGATGCGCGCAGGCGCGCGAATCGGGCATGTGCAGGCGCTGGATCACATGTTTCTCGACGGGCTCGAAGACGCCTATGACAAGGGCCGCCTGATGGGCACCTTTGCCGAGGATTGCGCCGAGGCGTTCCAGTTCACGCGCGAGGCGCAGGACGGCTATGCGCTGGCCTCGCTGTCGCGCGCGCTCGACGCGCAGGCCTCGGGCGCGTTCGAAACCGAGATCACGCCGGTGGCCTTCGAGACCCGCAAGGGCCGCGTCGAGGTGCGCGCCGACGAACAGCCCGGCACCGCGCGCCCCGACAGGATCCCGCATCTCAAACCCGCCTTCCGCAAGGATGGCACGGTGACGCCGGCCAATGCCTCGTCGATTTCGGACGGCGCGGCGGCGCTGGTGCTGTCGACGCGGGCGGCGGCCGAGGCGGCGGGGGCCACGCCCCGCGCGCGGATTGTCGGCCATGCCAGCCACGCCCAGGCCCCGGGCCTGTTCACCACCGCACCGGTGCCCGCGGCGCAAAAGCTGCTGGACCGGATCGGCTGGGACAAGGCGGATGTGGACCTGTGGGAGGTGAACGAGGCCTTTGCCGTGGTGCCCATGGCCTTCATGCACGAAATGGGGCTGAGCCACGAGATCGTGAACGTCCATGGCGGTGCCTGCGCGCTGGGGCATCCCATCGGGGCGTCCGGGGCGCGAATCATGGTCACGCTGCTGAACGCGCTGGAACGGCGCGGGCTCAAACGCGGCCTGGCGGCGATCTGCATCGGCGGCGGCGAAGGCACGGCGATCGCCATCGAACGCCTGTAGCGCGCAGTGATCCCGGACGCCCATGGCGCGGGGTCCAGGCCCCGCACACCACGGTCTTTCATCTTTCCCGAAATACTCCGGGGTCCGGGGCAGAGCCCCGGTCCGCCCACACGAGGAAACCCCGCATGCAGATCGACTATACCGCGCTGGCCCGGACCATCGCCGCACTGACCGAAGGCGAAACTGACGAGGTTGCGCTGATGGCGACGCTGGCCTGCGAGGTGCACCACGCCGACGACCGGTTCGACTGGACCGGCTTCTACCGCGTGGTGGCACCGGATCTGCTGAAGATCGGGCCCTACCAGGGGGGGCATGGCTGTCTGGTGATTCCGTTTGACCGCGGCGTCTGCGGGGCCTGCGCGCGGACAGGGGAGGTGCAGCTTGTCCCGGATGTGGAAGCCTTTCCCGGCCATATCGCCTGCGCCTCGTCCACACGCTCGGAACTGGTGCTGCCGGTGCGGGACGGGGCGGGACGGCTGATCGCGGTGTTCGACATCGACAGCGATCAGCCGGACGCGTTCGACGACGGCGATGCAACCGGCCTGCAATCCATTCTCGACCGGGTGTTCGGCGCGCCGCGCTGAGGCCTGGTGCAAAGAGTTTTCGCCGAAAACTCTTTGCCCGCGCCCCATCCGGCCGGATCGCGGGGGGCAGCGTTTTCGGCGAAAACGCTGCCTGGCCTTCACCTGTCGACACGCTATGAAATTTCGCTTTGAAATTTCATGGAATCATGCCAGCGTGAAAATCGAACGGAGATTTTCACGACCATGCATCCCAGCCTGTCCCCGCCCAGCACTCTTGGTGCCGATCTGCGCGCGCTGCGCCGGGCGCGCGGGCTGACGCTGCAGGGTCTTGCGGATCAGCTGGGCCGCTCGGTGGGCTGGCTCAGCCAGGTGGAACGCGACCTGTCGGCCCCCTCCATCACCGACCTGCGGCATCTGGCCCGGGCGCTGGAGGTGTCGGTCTCGACCCTCGCCCGCCCCGATGCCGCGGTGTCCGAGGAGGTGGGAGTCATCGTGCGCCGGGGCTGCCGCCGCCCCATTGGCAACCGCACCCCGGGGCTGGTGGAGGAACTGCTCTCCCCCGACCTGACCGACGATTTCGAGGTGGTGCATTCCACCTTCGAGCCGCACAGCCGCATCGGCGAGGTCGTCACCCGCCCCACGCAGGAGGTGGGCTATCTGATCTCGGGCCGGCTCGACCTCGTGATCGGCGGGCGGGCCTTTACCCTGACCCCCGGCGACAGCTTCCGCATCCGCGGAGAGCCGTTCGAATGGATCAATCCCTATGACGAGGCGGCGGTGGCGATCTGGGTGATCGCCCCGCCGGTGTATTGAGGGATGGTGCGCGGATCTTGCCCCCGGGCCCCTGCGCTCGCCGAAAGGTCGGACGCCTGCGGCGGGAGTATTTGGAGAAAGATGAAAGCACAGGCACCGCATCCCGGAGGCTGGTCGTGACCGTCGAGGCCTGGACCGTCTTTGCGCTCTTCTGGGTGGTCTTCGTGACCACGCCGGGGCCGAACGCGGTGAACTGCATCCAGAACGGGATGACCTACGGCTTTGCCCGCAGCCTCTGGGCTGTGGCGGCGATCCTGACGCAGGCGGCGCTGTTTCTGGCGCTGTCGGCGGCGGGGATCACCGCGCTGATCGCGGCCTTGCCCACCGCGTTCCTTGTGGCCAAGATCGCCGGCGCGCTGGTGCTGATCTGGCTGGGGCTGCGCGGCTGGCGCAGGGCGGGGCAGGTGATCACGCTGGAGGTCGCGCCGCCGCACCGGATCTACAGCCGGGCGCTGGCCATCGCCACCATCAACCCGAAATCCGTGGCGGGGTACCTGGCTGCCTTTTCGCAATTCGTGCAGGCCGATGTGCCCATCGGCCAGCAGATGTGGGTGATCGTGCCCACCGCGCTGACGCTGACCTCGCTCAGCTATGCCACCTATACCGCGCTGGGGGCCGGGCTGGGCCGGGCGGCGCTGTCGGCGGTGATGAACCGGCTGATCCGCCGGGGCCTTGCGGTCTGTTTCATGCTCTACGGGCTTGCGCTGGGTGCGACCGCGCTGCCGGGGCGGGTGTGACATGCGCGGCGACAGGACCTTTGCGCTGCCCCGTCCCTGCGCGCGCACGGCCTCGCTTGCCGCAGCGCGCCCGTTGCGGGAGGCGCGGGCATGACCGGCATGCTGCCCGCCTTCGATCCCGCAACCCTCACCGCCTTTCTGGCGGCGGGGCTGTTGCTGAACCTCACCCCCGGGGCCGACGTGATGTTTGCCACCGCCAGCGGCGCGGCCGGAGGCTGGCGGGCCGGGATCGCCGCGGCGGCGGGGATCGCGCTGGGCTGCCTCGTGCATGTGGCGCTGACCGCGCTGGGGCTGGCGGCGGCGCTGCGGGCGCAGCCTCTGGCGCTCGACGGGCTGCGCTGGGCGGGGGCGGCCTATCTGCTGGTCCTGGCGGTGCAAAGCTGGCGCGCCGCGCCCGCCCGCGCGGCCAATGGCGCAGGCGGGATTCGCCGCGCGGTGGCGCAGGGCTTTGTCACCAATGTGCTGAACCCCAAGGTGGCGCTGTTCATCCTGGCCTTTCTGCCGCAGTTCACCGACCCCGCGCGCGGGGCGGTCTGGGCGCAGATCCTTGTCCTTGGCGGGCTCTTCATCCTGACCGGCTTTGTCGTCACGTCCGCCTATGGCGCGCTGGCGGGCCGCCTTGCCGCGGTGCTCCACCGCCGCGGCCGCGTGTTGAACCGGCTGGCTGCGCTGGTCTTTGGCGGCCTCGCGCTGCGCCTGGTCTGGAGCCCGTGACCATGTCCGCCCCCCGTTCAGAGCCACATGAGCTCGTCCGCGTCCAGCAGCCCCGCCGGGCCGTCGCCGTGCCAGAGCCGGTCCTGACCGGCGCCGGGCACGATGCGGTCGGGCCGCGCGCCGCCGATCATCCGGTCGTCGCCCCCCATGCCGAACAGCCGGTCCGCGCCGCCCTGTCCCAGCAGCAGGTCGTCGCCGGGCGTGCCGGTGATGTTGTCCGCGGTCCAGGTGCCGACGATCACGGTGTATTCCGCCGCAGGCGCCGGGCCGCCGGGCAGCGGGGTGAATTCGTCATAGCCTGCGTCGTCGGGGATATGGGTCAGGATGCCGCGGGTCTCGGCAAAGGCGTCATAGGCCCCCGGGGCCTGCAGCGTGTCCTGCCATTCCACCGACAGGATCTGCGCCTGTCCGGCCCAGAGCGTGGCGGCGGCGTCCAGCGCATAGGGCGCGGTGGTGAACAGGTTCTCCATCAACAGCAGGTCGACGGCGTCGAAGAACGCCGCATCCCCCGCGCTGACCGGTGTGCCGTTGTTCCAGGTGATGTAGGCATCGCCATTGATGGCAATCAGCGGATCGGGGCGCCCGGCCGCATCGGCGGCGGCGTCCAGCGCCGCGGCAACGGTGTTGACCAGCGCGATCATGGCGTCGGCGCGTTCGGCCAGGGTGGTGCCGCCCACCACCCCGCCGGTCAGGTAGTAGCGCGACACGTCGTCGAGGAACACGCCGTCATACCCGGCGTCGAACACCGCCAGCGCCTGATCCACCACGATCTGCGTCCAGCTGGTCTGACCCGCCGGGGCGGGGCTGACGAAATCGACGACGGGGCCATAGATCGTCTGGTCGGGATTGTCCGGGGCGGGCAGGTCTCCGGCCGCGCGCGGGCCGCGCGCCTCGCCCAACGCGCCGCTCAGCCAGTAGGGCGCGCCGGGCTGCACGCTGCCGACATCGGGATTGGCGATCTCGTCCGGCACCACCCAGGCAAAGTCCCAGAAGGCGCGGTTGTGATCCGTCACCGCCACGTTGACATATCCCAGCACCGGACGGTCGTCCGCCGGGTTGGCGGGCGTGCCGTTCTGCTGCAGCACCGCCAGCTGTGCGGGCGTGAGGCTTGGGGCAAGGCCGCTGGGCAGGCCGGAATAATCCAGCGCGCGGAACGTCTCGCCGCTTTCGACGATGATCAGGTCGTAGGCGCTGTCGCGCAGCGGCGCATAGGCCACATTGGTCAGCCAGTAGATGAAGTTGTCGTACATCAGGCACCTCTTGTTCCACACGGATCGCCGCCTTGGCCGCGACAGAATCCTAGCACACGTTTATCGACTCTTGACGAAAGGAAACCCGCATGACCGATTTTCCCACCCAGACCCGCGTCGTCATCATTGGCGGGGGGGCCGTCGGGGCCTCTGGCGCCTACCACATCGCCAAGGCGGGGTGGGATTGCGTGTTGCTGGAAAAGAACGAACTGACCGCCGGCTCCACCTGGCACGCGGCAGGCAATTGCCCGTCCTTCAGCACGTCCTGGGCCATCATGAACATGCAGCGCTATTCGCTGCAGCTGTATCGCACGCTGGCGGATGAGGTCGACTATCCGATGAACTACCATGTCACCGGCTCGATCCGGCTGGGGCATACCCGGGAACGGATGATGGAGTTCGAGCGCGCCCGCGGCATGGGCCGCTACCAGGGCATGGCGCTGGAGATGCTGCAGGTCTCGGACCTGAAGGACCGCTATCCCTTCCTCGAAACCCATGACCTTGCGGGCGCGCTCTACGATCCCGACGATGGCGATATCGACCCCGCGCAGCTGACCCAGGCGCTGGCCAAGGGCGCGCGCATGGCCGGCGCGCGGATCGAACGGTTCTGCCCGGCGACCGGCGTCAGCCGCGAGAACGGCGAATGGATCGTGCACACGCCCAAGGGCGACATCCGCTGCGAGAAGGTGGTGAATGCCGCCGGCTACTACGCACAGCGCGTGGGCGAATGGTTCAAGCCTTACGGCGGGCGCACCGTGCCCATGGCGGTCATGTCCCACCAGTATTTCCTGACCGAGGAAATCCCCGCCCTCAAGGACTGGTGCGAAAGCACGGGCAACCGGAAACTGCCGCTGCTGCGCGACGTGGACAGCAGCTATTACCTGCGGCAAGAGAAATACGGCCTGAACCTCGGCCCCTACGAGCGTCACGGCAAGGCGCACTGGATCACGCCGGACGATCCCATGCCCGAGGATTTCAGCTTCCAGCTTTACCCCGACGATCTCGACCGGATCGAATGGTATATCGAGGACGCCATGGCCCGCGTGCCGCTGCTGGCCGAGGGCGGCGTGGGCCGCAACATCAACGGGCCCATTCCCTACGCGCCCGACGGCCTGCCGCTGATCGGCCCGATGCCGGGCGTGCCCAATGCCTACGAGGCCTGCGTCTTTACCTTCGGGATCACGCAGGGCGGCGGCGCGGGCAAGGTGCTGGCGGAATGGGTGACCGAAGGCCAGACGGAATGGGACATGTGGGCCGTCGATCCGCGCCGCTACACCGACTATACCGACCAGGAGTACTGCAACGCCAAGGCGTTGGAGGTTTATGGCCACGAATACGCCATGCATTTCCCCTGGCACCGCTGGCCCGCCGCGCCCGACCGCAAGCTTTCGCCGGTGCATGACCGGATCAAGGCGATGGGCGGCGTGATGGGCGCCTATAACGGTTGGGAACGCGCCAACTGGTTCGCACAGCCGGGCGACGACACCTCCGAGGAGGCAACCCAGACCTGGGCCCGCTCCGGCCCGTGGGAGCCGCGCATCCGCGCCGAATGCGAGGCGGTGCGCGACGCGGCCGGCATCCTCGACCTGCCGGGTTTCTCGCGTTACCGGCTGGAAGGCGAAGGCGCGGCAGAGGCGCTGCGCGGCCTTTGCACCGGCGGCATCCCCAAGGTGGGCCGGATCGGGCTGCTCTACTTTGCCGACAGCCGTGGCCGCATCGTGACCGAGATGTCGGCGATGCGCCTGGCCGAGGATTTCTTTTTCCTCATCACCGCCGGGTCGGCACAATGGCACGATTTCGAATGGCTCAAGGCCCACCTGCCGGAAAGCCTGTCGCTGCGCGATGTCACGCGGGAGTTTTCCTGCCAGATCCTCACCGGCCCGAAATCCCGCGACATTCTTGCGGAGGTGACGGAGGCCGACCTGAGCCAGCCCTGGCTGACCCACCAGTCCGCCCGGATCGGCGAGGCCTGGGTGCAGCTGGTGCGCGTCTCCTTCGCCGGGGAACTGGGATGGGAGATCCATTCCAAGGTCGAGGACACCGCGTCCGTCTATGACGCGGTCATGCAGGCCGGCGCGGCGCACGGGCTGAAACCCTTCGGCATGTTCGCCCTGAACAGCCTGCGCATCGAAAAGGGCTATCGCGCATGGAAGGGCGACCTGTCGACCGATTACACCCTGCTGCAGGGCGGGCTTGACCGCTTCGTCAAGTTCGACAAGCCGCAGGATTTCCCGGGCAAGGCGGCGCTTCAGAACGAAAGGCAGCAGGGCGTGACCAAGCGCTTTGTCACGCTGATCGTGGACGCGGGCGCGTGCGACGCGCCCTACATGTCCACGCTCTGGCATGACGGGCAGGTGGTGGGGGAAACCACCTCGGGTGCCTGGGGCTATCGCGTCAACGCCTCTGTCGCGCTGGGCATGCTGCGCGCCGATCTTGCGGTGCCGGGAACAGAGCTGGAGGTGGACATCTACGGCGAACGCTGCCGCGCCACGGTGCAGGAGGATCGCCCGCTGTGGGATCCGGAAAACGCGCGCCTCAGGGCCTGAGCCCTGCAACTTCTTCTTGGTCGAAATACCCGGGGGAGTCGCCAAAGGCGACGGGGGCAACGCCCCCACCCGGCGCAAGGGACACCACCAGATGACAACGATTACGCTTCTCGATGGCGGCATGGGCCAGGAGCTGATCAAACGCTCCGGCAAGCCCGCCGCGCCCCTGTGGTCCACACAGGTGATGATGGACAACCCCGGCATGGTGGCCGACGTGCATCGCGACTATGCAAACGCCGGTGCGACGGTGGCCACCACCAACAGCTATGCCATCCACCGCGACCGTCTGCGCGGCGGCGACAGCAATCACTACGCCGCCCGGGGCGAAGCGATGCCGGACCTCGAGGACCGGTTCGACGCCCTGCACAAGGCCGCGCTGGACGAGGCCGAGGCGGTGCGGGGGCAATGCCGCATTGCGGGCTCCATCGGGCCGCTGGGGGCCAGCTACCGGGCCGACCTGCATCCCGACCGCGCAACCGCGGTGCCGCTTTATGCCGAGGTGGCGCGGCTGCACGCGCCCCGCGTCGATCTGCTGCTGTTCGAGACGATCGCCTCGCTTGAGGCCGCGCGCGCCTGTCTGGAGGCCGGACGCCAGACCGACCGTCCGGTCTGGCTGGCGCTGACCGTCGATGACGAGGATGGCAGCAGGCTGCGCTCGGGCGAGCCCGTGGCCGAAGCCGCCGCCATCGCGGCCGAGGCCGACGCGGTGCTGGCCAATTGTTCGACGCCCGAGGCGATGCCCGCGGCGCTGGACCAGCTTGCCCGGGCCGGCGTGCCCTTCGGGGCCTATGCCAACGCGTTCACGACGATCACCAAGGATTTCCTTGACGGCGGCACCACAGCCGCCGACCTGTCGGCCCGCCGCGATCTGGGGCCGCAGGTCTATGCCGACCATGCGCTCGGCTGGATCGGCATGGGGGCCACCATCGTGGGCGGATGCTGCGAAACCGGCCCCGCCCATATCGCCGAAATTGCCCGCCGCATGCAGATGGCGGGTCTGCGGATCGTGTAAGTTCAGGAGCATGACATGACCCTTCCCACCCAGGCCCGCGCGGTCATCATCGGCGGCGGCGTGATCGGCTGTTCGGTCGCGTATCACCTGACCAGGCTCGGCTGGACCGACGTGGTGCTTCTGGAGCGCAAGCAGCTGACCTCGGGCACCACCTGGCACGCCGCCGGGCTGATCGCTCAGCTGCGCGCCACGGCCAACATGACCCGGCTGGCCAAGTACAGCCAGGAACTCTACGGCAATCTCGAAGCCGAAACCGGTGTGGCGACCGGGTTCAAGCGGGTCGGCTCCATCACCGTCGCCCTGCACGCCGAACGGCACGAGGAACTGCGTCGCTCGGCCGCCATGGCCCGTGCCTTTGGCGTCGAGATCGACGAGATCGACGTGGCCGAGATTACCGCCAGGTACCCGCATCTGAACACCGATGGCGTGCTGGGCGGGGTCTACCTGCCAAAGGACGGCCAGGGCGATCCGGCCAATATCGCACTGGCCATGGCCAATGGCGCGCGCCAGCGCGGCGCGGTGATTGCCGAGCGCACCATGGCCGTCTCGGTCACCCGCGATGCCGGGCGCGTCACGGCGGTCCACTGGGCCAATGAGGACGGGGTCACCGGTACCATCACCTGCGAGCACGCCGTCAACTGTGCCGGGATGTGGGGGCGCGAGGTCGGCGCGATGCTGGGCACCGACGTGCCCCTGCAGGCCTGCGAGCACTTCTACATCGTGTCCGAACCCATTGCCGGCCTGTCCCGGCTGCCGGTCCTGCGGGTGCCGGACGAATGCGCCTATTACAAGGAAGACGCGGGCAAGATGATGCTGGGCGCGTTCGAACCGGGGGCGAAACCCTGGGCGCTGGACGGTATCCCAGACAGCTTTGAATTCGACCAGCTGCCCGAGGATTTCGACCATTTCGAGCCGATCCTGGAAAAGGCCGTCAACCGCATGCCGATGCTGGGAGAGGCAGGCATTCACACCTTCTTCAACGGGCCGGAAAGCTTTACGCCCGACAATGCCTATTACATGGGGCTCTGCCCGGGGGCGCAGAATGTCTGGGTCGCCGCCGGGTTCAACTCCATCGGCATCCAGTCGGCGGGCGGCGCGGGCATGGCGCTGGCACAATGGATGGAGGACGGCGAGAAGCCGTTCGATCTGGGTGATGTGGACATCGCCCGGGCCGAGCCGTTCCAGACCAACCGCACCTATCTGGCCAGCCGGGTGTCGGAAACGCTGGGGCTGCTTTACGCCGATCACTATCCCTACCGGCAGAAGGAAACCGCCCGCGGGCTGCGCCGCACGCCGTTCCACCACCACCTGTCCGAACAGGGCGCGGTGTTCGGGGAACTGGCCGGCTGGGAGCGGGCCAACTGGTTCGCCGGGCCGGGCCAGGCACGCGACTACCGCTACAGCTGGGGCCGCCAGAACTGGTTCGACAACGCCCGGGCCGAGCATATGGCGGTGCGCGAGGGGGTGGGCCTGTACGACATGTCCTCCTTCGGCAAGCTGCGGGTCGAAGGCCCGGATGCCGAAAGCCTGCTGAACCATGTCTGCGGCGCGGACATGTCGGTGGCGCCGGGCCGCATCGTCTATACCCAGTTCCTGAACGCACGCGGCGGGATCGAGGCGGATGTCACCGTCACGCGGCTGTCGGAAAAGGTCTATCTCGTGGTCACCCCGGCGGCCACGCGGCGGGCCGATCAGACCTGGCTGACGCGCTGGGGGATGGCACGCGACGCGCGGGTCACGATCACCGATGTCACCGTCTCCGAAGGCGTGCTGGCGGTGATGGGCCCACGGGCGCGCGAGCTGATGCAGGCGGTGTCGCCGGCGGATTTCTCGAACGATGGCAACCCGTTCGGCACCGCGCAGGAGATCGACCTGGGCCTGGCCCGCGCGCGGGTGCACCGGGTGTCCTATGTGGGCGAACTGGGCTGGGAGGTCTATGTCGGCGCCGACATGGCGGGCCACGTCTTCGAGACGCTGTGGGAAGCGGGGCAGGGATTCGGGCTGAAACTGTGCGGCATGCACATGATGGACAGCTGCCGCGCCGAAAAGGCGTTCCGGCATTTCGGCCATGACATCACCTGCGAGGATCACGTGCTGGAGGCCGGTCTGGGCTTTGCCGTCAGGACGTCGAAGCCGGATTTCGTCGGGCGTGACGCGGTGCTGGCCAAGCGCGAGGCCGGGCTGGACAAGCGCCTGGTACAGTTCCTGCTGAACGATCCCGAGCCGCTGGTCTATCACAACGAGCCGATCCTCAGGGATGGCGAGATCGTGGGCTACCTGTCCTCGGGGGCTTACGGGCATTTCCTGGGCGGTGCGGTCGGTCTGGGCTACGTGCCGTGCCGCGGGGAAAGCCCCGATCAGATGCTGGCCTCGCGCTACGAGATCGACGTGGCGGGCACGCGGGTGGCGGCGACGGCGTCGCTCCGGCCGCTCTACGATCCCAAGGGAGAGCGGACCAAAGCCTGAACGGGGCGCTCGTCGGCCTCTTGCGTGGCCGCCTCGCCTTTGGCACAGGGCGGGGCATGTCCGATTACACGCCGCCGCAGGGCGAGATCCCGGTTATTTTCGAAGACAGCCATGTCCTTGCCGTCGACAAGCCCGCCGGGCTCTTGTCGGTTCCCGGCAAGGGCGCGGCGCTGGCCGATTGCATGATCGCACGGCTGACGCGGGCCTTTCCCACCGTGCGGCTGGTGCACCGGCTGGACCGCGACACGTCGGGTGTGATGGTCTTTGCCCTGAGCGAACATGCGCAGCGCCATCTGGGCCAGCAGTTCGAGGCGCGGAAGACGAAAAAGACCTATGTCGCCCGGGTGGCCGGGCGGCTGGAGCCGAAAACCGGCACGGTCGATCTGCCGTTGACCGTCGACTGGCCGAACCGGCCGCGCCAGATGGTGTGCCACGAGACGGGAAAGCCTTCGGTGACCGACTGGAAGGTGCTCAACGCCAGCGACGCGGAAAGCCGCGTGCGGCTGTTCCCGCTGACCGGGCGCAGCCACCAGTTACGCGTCCACATGCTGGCGCTGGGCCATCCGATCCTGGGCGATCCGCTCTATGCGGCCGAGACGGCCGGGGACCATCCGCGCATGATGCTGCATGCCGAAGAGTTGCGGCTCAGCCACCCCGAAAGCGGGGTGGGGTTGAAGTTCCGGGTGGCGGCGCCGTTCTAGTCAGTCCGGATGTCGCGTCTGGATGGTCCGTCGGGACGGCGAGGGGCGCTGCCCCTCGCGCTCCCCGGGGTATTTTCCGCCCGAAAAAGCCATGGGCGGTGCGCCCTTGTCCCGAGGCGGGATGACGTGGGGCGGGCGGCGTCAGGCGCGGGCCGGACGCACTTACTCCGCCGCCCAGCCCGACACCGCCTTGACCTCGACGAAGTCGTGGATGCCCCAGCTGCCGCCCTCGCGCCCGTTGCCCGACATCTTCATGCCGCCGAAGGGCGAGCCTGCGCCGCGCGCCTCGCCGTTCATTTCGACCATGCCGGAGCGCAGCAGCCGGGCCAGACGCACGCGGCGCGCATCGTCCTGGCTTTGCACGTAGTTCGTCAGTCCGTAAGGCGTGTCGTTGGCGATGCGCACGGCCTCGTCCTCGTCCTCGAATTTCAGGATCGACAGGACCGGGCCAAAGATCTCTTCGCGTGCGATGGTCATGTCGTTGGTCACGTCGGCAAAGACGGTGGGGCGGACGTAGAAGCCCTTGTTGAACCCGTCGGGCCGCCCGGTGCCGCCGGCAACCAGCCGCGCGCCTTCGTCTATCCCTGTCTGGATCAGGTCCTGGATCTTCTGCCATTGCGTGCCGTTCACCACCGGCCCGATATGGCGGCCTTCTTCCGAGGCGGGGCCAACGGCGACCTTGGCGGCCACCGCAGCCGCCTCCTCGACCACGCGGTCATAGATCGAGGCCTCGACCAGCATGCGCGAGGGCGCGTTGCAGCTTTGGCCGGTGTTGTTCATCATGTGCAGCACGCCGCGCTTGACGGCCTTTTCGTCGGCATCGGCAAAGATCAGGTTCGCGCCCTTGCCGCCCAGTTCCAGGTGTACGCGCTTCAGCGTGTCCGCGGCGGCGATGGAGATCAGCCGCCCCGCGCGGGTCGATCCGGTAAAGCTGACCATGTCCACGTCGGGATGGCGGGACAACTGGCTGCCCACGCCCGCCCCGTCGCCGTTCACCAGATTGAACACGCCGGGCGGAAGGTCGGCGGCGTCCATGATCTCGGCAAAGATCATCGCGTCAAGCGGGCTTTCCTCGGACGGCTTCAGCACCATCGTGTTGCCGGCAACCAGCGCGGCCCCGACCTTGAGCGTGATCTGGTTCATCGGCCAGTTCCACGGGGTGATCAGTGCGCAGACGCCCACGGCCTCGTGGATGATCCGGTCATTCGGGGCGTGATCGCCCAGCGGCGCTTCCCAGGGAAACGCCTTGGCGGCGGCGATGAAGTTCTTCAGATGCCACAGCCCGGCACCCACCTGCTGGGTCTTCGCCATGTCGATGGGCGCCCCCATCTCGACGCTGATGGCCGGCCCAAGGTCTTCGGCCCGTGCCTTGTAGGCGGCATAGACCCGCTCCAGCGCGGCGATGCGGTCTTCGACGGGGGTGGCCATCCAGCCGGGCAGGGCGGCCCTGGCGGCGGCGACCGCAGCATCGGTATCGGCCTGGCCACCCAGGGCGATCACGGCGCAGGGCTCTTCGGTCGAAGGGTCGATCACGCTGTGCTGCGTGCCCTCCCGCGCGTCCTGCCAGGTGCCGTTGATATAGAACTGGCGTTTCTCGATCATGGTGCATCTCCTGTTGCTGTTCCGCGCAGGACGACCGGAAAACCCTGCCGTTCTTGTTTGCCCGCCCGGGTTTTGCGGCACTCTGTCACCCCTTACGTTCAGCGGCAAGGCGGGGCCTTTACATCGCAACTTTCGAATGTATCTAGACCCGTAGAACCGAACAACACGCAAGGAAAGGACTTCTCATGGGCCTGCGTATCAACGACGAAATGCCGAACCTGCACGTGGTCACCGACCAGGGCGCATACGACCTGCATGACTGGATCGGCGACAGCTGGGCGATCCTGTTCTCGCACCCCAAGGACTTCACCCCCGTCTGCACCACCGAATTCGGGGCCGTGGCGCAACTGGCCGACGAATGGGCCAAGCGCGGCACCAAGGTGATGGGCATCTCGGTCGACGGTGTCGAAGAGCACAAGCAGTGGAAAGGCGATATCGAAAAGACCGCCGGTGCGCCCGCCGGTTTCCCGATCATCGCCGACGAGGACCTGGCCGTGTCCAAGGCGCTCGACATGCTGCCGGCCGAAGCCTACCTGCCCGACGGCCGCACGGCGGCAGACAGCGCCTCGGTGCGTTCGGTGTTCATCGTCTCGCCCGACAAGAAGGTACAGCTGATCATGACCTACCCGATGTCGGTGGGCCGCAACTTCGCCGAAGTGCTGCGCGCGCTCGACGCACTGCAGGCGACTTTTGGCACGCCCATCGCGACGCCCGCCAACTGGGAACACGGCCAGGACGTCATCGTCGCGCTGTCGCTGACCGATGACCAGGCGCGCGAGACGTTCGGCGAGATCGACGTCGTGCTGCCCTACCTGCGCAAGACCAGGATGCCGGCCTAAGCGGCCCGAGTGACGTGAAAACTGATGCGGCTGGTGGCAAAGTAATAGCGACCGGCCGCATCCTCGGCGGCGAGATCCTCGGCCCAGTCGTCAAGCTCGTCGTCGCTGATCGTACCGGCACCGCGCACATAGGCGTCGACGAGACCCATGGCCATGCCACTGTAGCTGCCGTCATGGCGCGTCAGGTGCAGAATCGGAAAGGCGCTGATCCCGGTCACTTCCAGCCCCGCCGCGCGCAGCTGCGGCGCAAGATGCCGGGGCAGGCTGATATGGGCGCAATGCGGCTCGAACGCGCGCAGGACGCGGGTCATGCGCGCGGCGTCCCCGGCATGCCAGGCCAGCGTGCGCCAGTCCGACGCCATGACCAGCCCGCGCCCGCCGGGTGACATCACCCGGGCGAATTCGGTGCAGAACGCCGCAATGTCGGGCACGTATTCGGCGGTTTGCGTGCTGACCACGACGTCAAAGCTGCCATCGTCAAAGGGCAGATCGGTCGCGTCGGCCTCGAAATAGCGCACGCCACGGCTGCGCGCCTGGGCGCGCGCCACCATTTGCGGCGACAGGTCGATGCCCGTCACCTGTCCCGACGCGCCCGCCCGCACCGCCATGTCCTCGGCCAGAAAGCCCGGCCCGCTGCCGATATCCAGCACGGTTTCTCCGGGGCGGATATCCAGACGCGTCAGCGTATCCGCCCGTTGCGCCACCACGTCGCGGCCAAGATACACGGCCTCCAGCCGTTCCGACGCCGCCTCATCATATGCCAGTGCCGCCATGTCTTGTGTCCAATCCGTTCTGCTATCAGCCCCAAGGGTAACACAGGTCCGGCCCTGTGGGCGACGCGTTCTGAAAGTGTTGTTCCCCCGAACGGTGGCGGGGCGCGACGGCCAGCGCCCGTCAGTCCGGCCAAACCTTCAGGACGCCGGATCGCGCGTGTTCGACCGTTTGAGGTTGCGCGCGAGCCGGGGCGCGGCGAACGCCGTGAAATGGCGGACTTCGGGCCGCTTGTGCGCGCTGGGGGATGTCAGCAGCCAGACCTGCAATTCGGCGCCCGGCGGCGGGTCAAAGCAGCGCACCAGGTTGGGATTGGCATCGCCCACCGTCACGGGGAAAGGGGCGATCCCTTGCCCGGTCTCGGCCGCCATCATCAGGTCATTGACCGTCGCACAGCGCGCGATGTTGCGCCTCTTGCTTGGGAAATGGTTGAGGAGCAGGACACAATGCGCCTCCATATCGTCGGAAAACTCCGCGGGAAGCGTGTGTTTGGCGGCATGGACCAGACGATCTGCCGGGACTTCGCCGAACTGACCAGGGCCGCGGCCCGAAGCGAACCGGATCACTGGGCAGAGACCGCAGAGGGCCGGATGGCACTGCTGATCGCGCTGGATCAATTCCCCCGATCCCTGTGGCGCGACACCCCTCTGGCCTATGCGCAGGACATCAAGGCGGCCAGGCTTGTGATCGAAGGCGTTGCAAACGGTCACTTCGCCGCTGCGAAACCGTGGGAAAAGCTGTTCTACACGATCGCGCTCTACCATTGCGAGGGGCCGGACCATCTGGAGCGGCTGACACGTGTCGAAGAACTGACGGAGGTGATCATCGCCGAGTTGCCGGCGCACCTGGCCCATTCTGCCGAGGTCCTGCGCGGGCAGAACGCCCGCGGACGCGCCATCATCACGCAATTCGGCCGGCATCCGCATCGCAAAGACCATTTCGGACGGCTGTCCTCCGCCGCAGAGGAGGACTATATCGCAAAAGGCGATTTTCCGCATCTTCCCAAGGCCGAGTGACAGATTGCGAGGGCGCCCCGGGGAGACGCGTGTCGTCTGTCATGACCGTGGGCTGGCGTGGTCGTGAACGGCACGCGCCTGCAGGGTCCCTGCGCTGCCGACACCTGAACACGTGCAGCCGCCGCCATCAAGGGATGCAACAGACCAACCGGCCCGGACCCGCCGTATGCCGGTCTGCGCCCTGAAGACACGGCACCCGATCAAGTGTGCGGGTGCTTCCCATCGGGCCAATCCGGTGCCATAGACCATCCCATGAACACGCCTTTCACGCTTGGCGGCGTCGATGTCCCCCCGGGCACCCGCCGCACCGTCGATCTGCCCGTTTCGGTCATGTCCGACCACACGCCGGTCACGCTGTCGGCCCATGTGATCCATGGCCGCCGCCCCGGCCCGGTGGTCTTTGTCTCTGCGGCCATTCACGGTGACGAGGTGATCGGGGTAGAGATCGTGCGCCGCCTGCTGAACGCCGCCCCCGTGCACCGGCTGGCGGGGACGCTGATCGCCGTGCCCGTGGTCAACGCGTTCGGCTTCCTCAACCATTCGCGCTATCTGCCCGACCGGCGCGACCTGAACCGCTCGTTCCCCGGCCATTCCGAAGGCTCTCTGGCGGGGCGTCTGGCGCATCTCTTCATGGAAGAGATCGTCGCCCGTTCGGACGTGGGGATCGACCTGCATTCGGCCGCGCAGGGCCGCGAGAACCTGCCGCAGATCCGCCTCACGCCCGGCGATGCGCGGCTGCTGGAACTGGCCCGCGCCTTTGCCGCGCCGGTGACGCTGCTGTCGAAGACCCGCGAAGGTTCGCTCCGCGGCGTCGCCGACCGGCGCGAGGTCGACATCCTGCTGTATGAGGCGGGCGAAGGGCGGCGGTTCGACGAATTTGCCGCCCGCGCCGGGGTGGCGGGCATCCTGCGCGTGATGGCGCATCTGGGCATGGTCGGGACAAAGGGCATCCCCAAGCCGCGCAACCTGCCGATCTTCTGCGAGCACTCCCACTGGGTCCGTGCGCCCATGGGCGGGCTGGTGCGCACCCTGCGCGCCAGCGGCGACGTGGTGGAGCCGGGCACCGTGCTGGGCGTCGTGGCCGATCCGTTCGGCGAGACCGAGACCGAGGTGAAGAGCGATCACGCCGGCATCGTCATCGGCCGTGTCACCCATCCGGTGGTGAACGAGGGCGATGCCCTGTTCCACATCGCCGAGCCGCGCGAAGACACCGCCGCCGACGACTTTGCCGAACATCTCGAAGTGCCGGTGCTGTTCGACGAGGACGAGATCATCTGAACCCGCCTTGCGCCGCCCCGCCCGCCTTGGCAGGGTCGCGCGGCTGCCACAGGAGAGCCCCATGCCCGTCACCCTTGCCACCTGGAACATCAACTCCGTCCGCCTGCGCGCACCCCTGGTGGAGCGTCTGCTGACCGAAGAGGCCCCGGACATCCTGTGCCTGCAGGAAACCAAGTGCCCGGTGGACAAGATCCCCGCCGAACGCTTTGCCGCGCTGGGCTACACCCACATGGTGGCGCGCGGGATGAAGGGGTATAACGGCGTGGCGATCCTGTCGCGCCTGCCCATCGAGGACGCGGGCGGGCAGGATTTCGCGGCGCTGAACCACCCGCGCCACGTGGCCGCCCGGCTGGAGTCGGGCGTGGTGATCCACAACTTCTACGTGCCTGCGGGCGGCGACGTGCCGGACCGCGACAAGAACGTGAAGTTCGGGCAGAAGCTGGATTACCTGGCCGAGATGCGCGACTGGTTCCACGGGGCGCGGCCCGAAAAGGCGATCCTCGTGGGCGATCTGAACATTGCGCCGCTGGAGGACGACGTGTGGTCGCACAAGCAGTTGCTGAAGGTGGTCAGCCACACGCCGGTGGAGGTCGCGGCTTTGGGGGCGGTGCAGGACGCCGGCGGCTGGGTTGATCTGACCCGCCGCGACATCCCCGACGGCAAGCTCTATTCCTGGTGGTCTTACCGGGCCAAGGACTGGGACGCGGCGGACAAGGGGCGGCGGCTGGACCATATCTGGGCCACGCCCGACATCGCTTCGGCCGGGGGCGACAGCCGGGTGCTGCGCGCGGCGCGGGGGTGGGAGCAGCCCTCGGACCACGCGCCGGTGTTTGCGCGTTTCGACCTCTGACCCCAAGGTTGCATCCCCGCCCCACCCATCGCATCCTGCGCGCACCATCCCGCCGGAGCGCCTGATGAACGACGCAGACAAAGCCTTCGCCGCCGCCGTGGCCGAGATCGACCGCGCGAAAGCGGAGGGGTGGGAGACGTTGGACTTTCTTCCATCGAGATTCGACAGTTTAGAGCGTTTGCCCGCTGAAATTGCCGACCTGCATCAGGTGCGGAACCTGGACCTCGGCAATACTTCTATAACAGACCTGACGCCGCTCTCCGGTCTAACGAGACTGAGGCGGTTATGGATGGATGGGGCGAGCGTGACGGACCTGACACCGCTTTCCGGTTTGACGGAACTGCGGGAACTGAGGCTGGACAGTACTGCTGTAAAAGACCTGACGCCGCTTGCAGGTTTGAAAGGGTTGTTGGACCTGCGTTTGCGGGAAACTGAAGTAACGCATCTTGAGGCGCTTTCCAGAATGACGGGGTTGCGGGAAATATGGTTGGGCGGGACAGAAATAACGGACCTGACGCCGCTCTCATCTTTGGCGCAGCTTACCGTGCTGGATTTGGAGGGCGTGGGTGTTACAGACCTCACGCCTCTCTCCGGTTTGAAAAACTTACATGAGCTATCGCTACTTGGAACCGGCGCAACTGATTTGCGGCCATTGCGTGCCTTGCATAAACTTGTGGAAGAACCTTTTGGCAACGGCCTGATTTTTCACGGGAGCGCCGCCTGCGCCGGCGATCCGGAGATCGCGCGGATTTCGGAGATCGAGGACAACAGCGACCGTGCGCGGGCGTTGTTTGACTATCTGGCGGATTGGGTGCCGCCGGGTGAGGATCACATGCCAAGCGACAATCAGATCGAGGCAGCCCTGCACGAGCCGATCTTGTCCGCCTCGTTGGCAGAGATCGAGGAGCAGTCAGATCAGTTTCACGCAACGGCGCTTGTGGATGCGCCTGCCAAGGCAGTGGACCGGCGCCACGTCGATCTTGTCGGGAACCTTGACTTCATTTCAGACAGGATGAGCGCGGCGTCGGTCGAGAACAGGCTGGGCAAAGACGTTCGTCAGAACTTCAAGGACTATCGGGAGTTCATCAGGCAGGAGCCCATCAATGGGCGCATCTTGTCATTCCTCGCGAAGGGCATTCGCGATGTCTTCAACGATCCATATACTTCTGACGCCCTCGATGCTTTCGACCGGTCTCAGCTTGGAGGTTTCCTGAGCGAACATGACGCCTTGCTTCGGGAATACTATCCAGACGCGTTGCGGGGCGCATCGTATGAAACACATACCCCTCCCCAGCAGTTGGTCGAAGAAATGCCTCTGCGATTGCAGGCGGCACGGGACATCTTGAAGGCACCTGAGGCGGAGCATGTCTTTGCTCCCAGCGTCAGTGATGCCCTGGAAATGTTGTACCGTCGCGAAGAGGGTGCGCGGCGGGGATATCTGACCGCTTCGGACGAGGCGCGTCGAGAGGCGGCTGGCAAGGAATTGCAGGCCGTCTCTGTTCTGGTCACGGCGTATCTGGGGCGCATTCAGGCACGCCTGACTCAATGGTTGAAGCGGACAGGGCAATGGAGCCTGGCACAGGTAGAGTTTGCGAAGGAAAACCCCGTGACCGTCGGAGGGGGGTGTCGAGTCTGGGGGCCGGGGTCATCTGGGTTCTTGGCAAACTGACACCCGTGTTTGAAGG
This sequence comes from Alphaproteobacteria bacterium, assembly GCA_030425925.1. Taxonomy (GTDB): domain Bacteria; phylum Pseudomonadota; class Alphaproteobacteria; order Rhodobacterales; family Rhodobacteraceae; genus JAUHZO01. The sequence goes on from JAUHZO010000018.1 coordinate 25,897, forward strand.
CTTCTGGAAATTGATCGGTTCGTTCACTTTGCCCTTCTGACCCGGCGCAACCGGCAAGGTACGGCGGGGTGAACCCCGCCCTACGGTGTTGGGGCCTTGCAACTCGGGGCGGGCTGCGCCATCTAGCCGGTTAAACTCACCGCAACGGCGGAGGCGGACATGCTGGAACTTGGGGGCGGCGCGGCAGCGCAGCAGGGCGATCTGGTCAAGGACATCACAGAGGCCGAGTTCATGGCCGAGGTGGTGGAGGCCTCGCAGACGGTCCCGATCATCGTGGATTTCTGGGCCCCCTGGTGCGGCCCGTGCAAGACGCTTGGTCCGATGCTGGAGGAGGCGGTGAACGCTGCCAAAGGCGCGGTCCGCATGGTCAAGGTCAATGTCGACCAGGCGCAGATGATCGCCTCGCAATTGCGGATCCAGTCGATCCCCACGGTCTATGCCTTCTGGCAGGGCCAGCCGGTGGACGGCTTTCAGGGCGCGGTGCCCGGCTCCGAGATCAAGGCGTTTGTGGAGCGCGTGGTGCAGGCCTCGGGCGGCGACGCGTCCGGCGGGCTCGACGATGCCATGGCGGCGGGCGAAGAGATGCTGGACCAGGGCGCGGCGGTGGACGCGGCGCAGGTCTTTGCCGCCATCCTGGGCGAGGACCCTGCCCATGCGGGCGCCTATGGCGGCATGGTGCGGGCGCATATTGCCATGGGCGATCTGGATCAGGCCGAGGCGATCCTGAACGGCGCCCCGGCCGAGATCTCGACCCATGCCGCGCTGGAAGCGGCGCATGCCCAGCTGGAACTGGCCAGGCAGGCCGCCAATGCCGGACCGGTGGCCGAACTGATGGCGGCGGTCGAGGCCGACCCGATGAACCACCAGGCGCGCTATGATCTTGCGCAGGCGCTGTATGCCAAGGGCGACGCGCAAGAGGCCGTCGACCACCTGCTGGAGCTGTTCCGCCGCGACCGCGAATGGAACGACGGCGCGGCGCGGGCCCAGCTGATGACCATCTTCGACGCGCTCAAGCCGAACGATCCGGTGATGCTGAACAGGCGCCGCCGTTTGTCGTCGATGATATTTGCCTGAGACCGGCGGCGGACTAGGTCCCGAGGCATGAAACGCTTGGCCGATCTGCCCGGGGTGATCCCCGTCTTTCCCTTGCCCGGGGCGCTGCTGCTGCCCCGCGCACGGCTGCCGCTGCACATCTTCGAGCCGCGCTATCTGGCGATGCTGGACGACGCGCTGAAGACCGACACGCGGCTGATCGGCATGGTCCAGCCCAATACCACGCGGGACGAAAAGGGCCTGCACCGCATCGGCTGCGCGGGCCGGGTCACGCAGTTCTCGGAAACCGAGGACGGGCGCTACATGGTCACGCTGTCGGGCGTGTCGCGGTTCCGGGTCACGCAGGAGGTGGAGGGGTTCACCCCCTATCGCCGGTGCGAGGTCAGCTGGGACAGCTTTGGCCGCGACCGCGACAGTTCCGAGGCCGATCCCGGCTTTCGCCGCAAGCCGTTCCTCGACCTGCTCGACCGCTATTTCCGCGCGCGCGACCTGTCGGCGGACTGGGACACGCTGCGCCAGGCGGATGACGAATTGCTGCTGAACTCGCTGTCGATGCTGCTGGATTTCGATCCCGAGGACAAGCAGGCCCTGCTGGAGGCCCCCACGCTGTCGACCCGGCGCGAGACGCTGGTGACGCTGCTGGAATTTGCACTGCGCGGAGGCGAGGACGAGGGGCTGATGCAATGAGCGAGGCCGACCGCCGCATGCTGGAGGCGCTGATCTGCCCGCTGACCCTGACCGGCCTGCGCTATGACGCCGAACGCCAGGAACTGGTGTCCGAGGCGGCGGGTCTGGCCTATCCGGTGCGCAACGGCATCCCGGTGATGCTGAAGGACGAGGCGCGGGCGCTGAGTTAGAGCGCCGCGCGGCTTTGGTCCCGACGCGTGATGGCACCGGCCAGAGGCACCGTGCCGGGCAGGACAACGGCCTATATCTGCAACAGCGGGCCGGGGTCTTCCTTGAACGGGCTGACATCGGAATGGCCGACAACAAGCAGGGGGCCGTATTCCTCCCGAAGGCTTGAAATCAGCCGTCTTCCGGCCTCGCGCTGGTCTTCCGTATACGGCTCCCAAAGGCGGTTTTCAGCCATGACGGGTTCTGCCCGGGGCGAGACTTTGATATCGGATCCGGCCAGATAATACGCGTCTCCGCGCTGGTCCAGCCTGCCCAGATTGTCAAACCCGATGCCGATGGAGTTGATGTTGCCGACATGGGTGTCGCCCACCCGTGCGCCGCGCCCGACATGCAGCGCTCGGAATTCGAGATTGGCAAATTGCGTGATCGACCCGTCCCGTCCGATCAGGAAATGATATCCGACCCGGTTCGTTCTGAACATTTCGGACAATTGCCGCGGGCTGGCGGGGGCCGCAGTATAATGCAACACGATGGACTCCGGATCGGCCGCCGGCATCCGCACGCCGACATCCAGCAACGTTGTGAACCCGTCACAGTGCAGCACGCCGTCGCGCAGGTCCATCCGGGAACAGCCGCTGGCGCGCTGCAACACCGTTCGGACATCGTTTATGTCGGCGATTTGCGGGGGTGGGGCACTGTCGGGATCGGCAGGCGCAAATCCCTTGTCGCGCAACGCAAATTCGAACAGCGGGTCAAAGTCATCGCCACAATACTCCCGGGCGATGTCGACCCGTGTTTCCGCATCTCCGACCCGTTGCAGGGCAACCGCCAGTTTCAGGAAATCGGTATTGGATTTGGCTTCGTCCTTCGCAGGCTTCAGAAGCAGCACAAGGACAACAAGTACGGCAAGGAAGATGACGAACCCAAAGAACAACCGCATGGCAAGCCGGATGGTGTCATGCATGATCTTGGTTCTTGTCGCCGTCAGCGCGCCGTCCTTGCTCAGTTTCGAGACGTCGATATTGTAGGCGTTGTTGACCTGTTTCACCAAGTCGGGATTGCCGGATTCGACGGCCTTCAGGACGTCGTTTCTGCGTCCTCTGGCGAACAGGCCGGAAAACGATATCGTGACGAGCAGTAAAAGCGCCAGCAGAGAGAATATGCCCTGAACACTGGCGGCAAAGTTAATGAGGTTTGTGAAATCCACGCAAAGCTCCTGTCCTGTGACGCGTGCGGGGCACGGTGTGGCCCTGTGGCCCATGATGTTTTCCGGGCCTGCAGCCGCCTGCAGACCGGTTTGGAAACCTTAGAACGCGAGTGGTTCCGTGCCAAGTTTGGCATTTGGGTTGAGTGTTGCCTGACGTTCCCCAAGGCGGTGGCCCGGCCCGGCCCCCGATTTTCCGATTGAACGCGACGCGTCCGGGGTGGGATAGACTGGGGGCATGATCATCTCGCGCGGGCGGCGCTATGTCTTTGTGCACATCCCCAAGACCGGCGGTACCTCGATGGCGCTGGCGCTGGAGGCGCGGGCGATGGCCGACGACATCCTGATCGGCGACACGCCCAAGGCGATCCGGCGGCGCGGGCGGCTGAAGGGGCTGCAGCCGGCGGGGCGGCTGTGGAAACATGCCACGCTGGCGGATATCGACGGGATCGTCGCGGCGCGGGATCTGGACGGGATGTTGTGTTTCACGCTGGTGCGCAATCCGTGGGACCGGGTGGTCAGCTATTACCACTGGCTGCGGGCGCAGACGTTCGACCATCCGGCGGTGGGGCTGGCCAGCGGGCTGGACTTTGCGGATTTCGTGAGACATCCGCACACGCAGGCCAGCCTGAAGGCCTGGCCCGCGGCGCGCTATATGACCGACGCGGCAGGCGTGCAGCGCGGCATCTGCCTGCGGCTGGAGCATCTGGAACAGGACATGGCCCCCCTGGTGGCGCATCTGGGATTCACGCCCGAGATGCCGCATGTGAACACGTCCGGGCGGGGCGGCTACCGGCGGTATTACGACGACGCGCTGGCGGGTGTGGTGGCCAAGACCTGCGCCGAGGATATCGCGCGCTTCGGCTATGCCTTCTGAACCTGCGACGGACCGGGTACGCCTGCGGGCCTGGCGCTGGTCGGACGCACAATGGCTGCCGCGGCTTCTGGGGGATGCCGATGTCATGCGCTTCAGCGATACCGGGCCGCTGGGCCGGGACGGGCAGTCGCGCTGGCTGGCCGCTTCCATCGCCTCGCGGCGCGGCCCCGGGGGCGGGTGCCGGGCCATTCTGTGGCGGGGCGCGGTGGTCGGCTATGTCCGGCTGGGCGATGCGGCGGCGCGGACCGGGGCGGGCGATGTGGAACTGGGCCTGCGGCTGGTCCGGGCGGCCCAGGGGCAGGGGTTGGCGCACGAGGCCGCACGGGCGGTGATGGCGCAGGCCCCGGGCCGCGTCGTGGCGGTGGTCGATCCGGGGAACACTCCGTCGGTGCGCCTGTTGCACCGTCTGGGGCTGCAATACGCGCGCGAGATCAGCTTTCCGGGCTATGACCACCCGGATCACCTGTATGTTCAGGCGGGTGGGGGCCTCAGCGCACCGGCGTGAAGAGCGCGTCCTTCATTTGGCAGTCGCGCACCACGTCGGCACCGCAGGGCACAGGGTCCAGCGTTTTCGACAGGCAGACGCGCGCCTCCTGGATCATGCCGTCGCGGCAGGTGATGGTCAGCATGTCCGGTTTCAGCCCGGGGTTGGCCTTGAGAAAGGCCTCCTCGACCACCGCGGCGGGCAGGCGCACCGGGTCTTTCAGGCGGCGAAAGATGTCGGGGCGGGTGACGCTGTCATATGCCTCGCGCGACAGCGCGTAATAGGCCGGGGCGGACAGGCCCGAACAGGCCCCGTGCTTGTTCCACTGGTACCAGGCGAGCCCCGACGAGCCCATGATGTCGGCCATTTCGGCGGTCATCCGGCGCGAGGGCGGGCGTTCGGCGGTGGGGCAGTTGGACGGATAGCCGCGGTGAAACTGCGGCCAGAGCCCGTGCAGCACCCAGCCGAAATCCTCGGCTGCGTCGCATTGCGGGGCGTCGCGCGCATCCCCTTCGATCTGACACCAGTTGGGTGACCAGGACAGCGCCATGACGTAATAGTCGAACTCCCCCGCCCGGTCGCCGTCGGCAAAGGCCGCAAGCGCGCTCAGAAACCAGATCACCACGAAACGCATTTTCTCTTTCCTCCCCGGTGCACGGCACTTATATACGCTTCAAGTTTCCCGACAACGGTAACCCGCCCCGGACGTGCTCCGGGGCCTCCCGCGGCCCGGCGCCCGGGGCCGGGGAAGGCGTTTGCCGGGGTCCGTGCGCTTAAAGGAGAAAGAACAAATGGCCAAGCTGTTGCACCCCAAGGCCACCGCCGTCTGGCTGGTGGACAACACCACGCTGAGCTTCAAGCAGATCGCCGATTTCACCGGCTTTCACGAGCTGGAAATCCAGGGGATTGCCGATGGCGACGTGGCGGCGGGGGTCAAGGGCTTTGACCCCATCGCCAACAACCAGCTGGAGCAGGCCGAGATCGACAAGGCGGAAAAGGATCCGCTTTACAAGATGCGGCTCAAGCACAATCCGGCGGCGCGGGACGAGGACAAGCGCCGCGGGCCGCGCTACACGCCGCTGTCGAAACGGCAGGACCGTCCGGCGGCGATCTACTGGCTGGTCAAGTTCCACCCCGAACTGGCCGACAGCCAGATCGCCAAGCTGGTGGGCACCACCAAGCCGACGATCCTGACGATCCGCGAACGGACGCACTGGAATATCCAGAACATCCAGCCCATCGACCCGGTGGCGCTGGGCCTGTGCAAGCAGTCCGAACTGGATGCCGCCGTGGCCAAGGCGGCCAAGAAGCAGGAGGCGGTGATGTCGGATGACGAGCGGCGCCAGCTGGTCTCGACCGAGCAGAGCCTGGGCATGGACGCGTCCGAGCCGCGCCTGCCCACGGCGATCGAGGGGCTGGAAAGCTTCAGCCTGTCGGATCCGCGCGGCGAGGAGGAGGACGAGGAGGACACCCGTGGCGACAGCGATTTTGCCGATGCCGACAGCTTCTTCAACCTGCCGGGCGACAGCGACGACGAGGACGACCAGCCCTGAGGCAGACGCCGGACGGCGCTTGTCCCGGCCCCCTGCGGGGCCGGAACGTCGCCCCGCCCGCCGTCCCGCAGGCGCGCGCGCCTAAATCGGCTTGCGCGCGTTCAGCGCCGCGGTGATGGTGCCGTCGTCGAGATAGTCCAGCTCGCCGCCGATGGGCACGCCCTGCGCCAGCGAGCTGAGCGTCACGGTCCCTTCAAGCGCATCGGCGATGTAATGCGCGGTGGTCAGCCCGTCGACGGTGGCGTTGAGCGCAAGGATCACCTCGGTCACCGATTCCGTGGCCAGGCGCGCCTTGAGCTGGGGGATGCGCAGCTCGTCCGGGCCGACGCCGTCCAGCGCCGACAGCGTGCCGCCCAGCACGTGATAGCGCCCGCGGAACACCCGGGCGCGCTCCATCGCCCAGAGATCGGCGACATCCTCGACAACGCAAAGCAGGCCGGTGCCGCGCGCCGGGTTGCTGCAGATGTCGCAGATATCCGAAGTGCCCACATTGCCGCAATTCAGGCATTCCCGGGCGCTGTCGGCCACCGCCTGCATCGCCTTGGCCAGCGGGGCCAGCAGCGGCCCGCGCTTGCGGATCAGGTACAGCACCGCCCGCCGCGCCGAACGCGGGCCGAGGCCCGGCAGGCGGGCCATCAGCTCGATCAGGGTGTCGATGGGGTTGGCGTTTTGCAAGACGGTGTAGGGCGGGGTTCACCCCGCCGCCCCTTGAGGCCGTGCCCGGTATCAGAACGGCAGTTTCATGTCGGCAGGCAGGCCCATTTCCTCGGTCAGCTTGCGCATCTCTTCCTCGGCGCGGGCCACTGCCTTGGCCTGGGCATCCTTGATGGCGGCAAGGATCAGGTCCTCGGCCACTTCCTTTTCCGAGGGCACAAAGATCGACGGGTCGATCTCGAGCCCGGTCAGTTCGCCCTTGGCGGTGGCGGTGGCCGAGACCAGGCCCGCGCCGGATTCGCCGGTTACGGTCATGGCCTTGAGGTCTTCCTGCAATTGCGTGACCTTGCCCTGCATCTCCTGCGCGGCCTTCATCATCTTGGCCATGTCGCCGAGGTTTCCCAGACCCTTGAGCATCTCATTTCTCCTGATTGCTGGACCGGGCCTCATTGGGCGCGGTGTAAAGGATTGTGCCTACACATATCGCAGCCACGGCGGCGATGAACAAGGCGGGAGAGCCGACGCAGCCTTCGGCGATGGCCGTATCACGGATCGCGCGGTCGCCGCCAAAGACCAGCACCCCGACCAGGATGGACCAGCCGCAGACGGCGGCCAGCCCGCCCCAGACACTGCGGACCCGGATCGCCAATGCCGTGGCGAGGATCAGCACCACCGAGGGCAGCGACCCGGCCAGCATCAGGGCTTCGCTCACTGCCGAGGCCGGAGCCCCGTCCCAATCGGGGCGTTCCTTGTCACAGACCTCGGCCATGGCGGAGGAGGGCAGCAGCACAAGCGCCAGCCAGACCTGCGCGCACCTCGGGACAGGACCGAGGACGGACCCGCGAACAGGCCCGGATCGGCAGGGATGCGCACGTGCGCGGTTCTGGTCCGGGCCGGTCATTCCTCGAACGGATCCCATTCGTCCTCGACCTCCTGCAGCGCATCGGCCGACGCCTCCTGCGCGGCGGCTTCCGGCGTGCGGACCTGCGTGATCCGGGCCTTGGGAAAGGCGGCCAGTGCCGCCCGCACCAGCGGGTGGTCTTCGGCGCGGGCGTGCAGCGCCAGCTTGTCGGCATCGCGGCGTTCGGCGATGGTGGGCGCGTCGCAGCCATTGACCACGATCACCGCCCAGCGATTGCCGGTCCAGCGCTGCAGCGCCGTCCCGAGACGGGCCGCAAGGTCCGGCGCGGCTTCCTCTGCCGGGGTGAACTCGATCCGGCCCGGCTGGTAGGCGGCCAGGCGCAGCTGGCCTTCCACCTCGACCAGCAGCTTGACGTCGCGATTCGCGCGGATCAGGTCGACCACATGCTCGAAGCTGGGAAAGCGCGCCAGGGCCTGAGCCTGGTCGGCGGCGCGCTGCGCCACCGGGCCCGACGGGCCGGGATGCGTCGGCATCGGCGCGCCGCGCGCCGACGGGCCGGATTGCGTGGGTGCGGGCCCCGTCCCGGAACCGGGCGCGCCCGGACCCGGCAGCGGCGGGGGCGGCGTGTCCTGCAGCTTGCGCACCAGATCCTCGGGCGAGGGCAGGTCGGCCACATGGGTCAGCCGGATCACCGCCATCTCGGCGGCCATCATCGCGTTGGGCGCGGCCGAAACCTCTTCGATCCCCTTCAGCAGCATCTGCCAGGCCCGCGACAGCGCCCGCATGGCCAGCCCGTCGGCAAAGGCCTGTCCGCGCCTGCGTTCGTCCGGTGAGACCGTCGGATCCTCGGCCGCCTCGGGGGTGATCTTCACCACGGAGATCCAGTGCGTCAGTTCGGCCAGGTCGCGCAGGATCGCCAGCGGATCGGCCCCGTCGGCATATTGCGCCGCCAGTTCCTGCAACGCCCCCGCCGCGTCACCGCGCATGATCCGCTCGAACAGGTCCATGACCCGGCCCCGGTCCGCCAGCCCCAGCATGGCGCGCACCTGGTCCGCCGTCGTCTCGCCCGCCCCGTGCGAGATCGCCTGATCCAGCAGCGAGGTCGCGTCGCGGGCCGAGCCTTCGGCGGCCCGCGTGATCAGCGCCAGCGCCTCGTCGGTGATCTCGACCCCTTCCGCCGTGGCGATCCTGCGCAGAAGCGCGATCATCACCTCCGGCTCGATCCGGCGCAGGTCGAAGCGCTGGCAGCGCGACAGCACGGTGACCGGCACCTGCCGGATCTCGGTGGTGGCAAAGATGAACTTCACATGCGCGGGCGGCTCTTCCAGCGTCTTCAAGAGCGCGTTGAACGCGCTGCGCGAGAGCATGTGCACCTCGTCGATGATGTAGATCTTGTAGCGCGCCGAGGCGGCGCGGTAATGCACGCTTTCGATGATCTCGCGGATGTCGTTCACCCCCGTGTGCGAGGCCGCGTCCATCTCGATCACGTCCACATGGCGGCCTTCCATGATCGCCACGCAATGTTCGCATTGCCCGCAAGGGTCGGTCGTTGGCCCGCCGCTGCCCTCGGGCCCGATGCAGTTCATGCCCTTGGCGATGATCCGCGCCGTCGTCGTCTTCCCGGTGCCGCGGATGCCTGTCATGATGAAGGCCTGCGCGATGCGGTCGGCCTGAAAGGCGTTCCTGAGCGTGCGCACCATCGCGTCCTGGCCCACCAGGTCGGCGAAGGTTTCGGGGCGGTACTTGCGGGCAAGCACCTGGTAGGCGGGGCTGTCGGTCATGAGGCTCGCTGTCTTCGGATCACGGTGCAAACTAAGCGTCCAGTCCGGCAGGGTCCACGCTTGATTTGTCACCGCAGACCGGCCATGCTGGCGATGGCCCGTGCAGGGGGCCGCCTGATCCGCGGAAAGCGCGACGCACCTGTTTCCGACAAGACCGGACCTGACATATCGGTTTTCTCTTGCCCGAACTGGCGGATCGGCGGGCGGTATTCGGAGGAACCCGACCCATGACCCTTTCAGAGGCTCCGCTTTCGCTGGACGATCTGCGCCGCGCGGCAAAACGTCTGCACCGCAGCCTGATCGCGGGCGATGTGCACGCCACGCAGCGCCTGCGCCAGTTTTTCCCCGACCGCAGCCCGGTCGACGCGAAACACGCCGATTTCCTGCACATCGTCGCCCGCGAGAACGGCTTTCCCAGCTGGCCCCGGCTGAAGATCGCCGCCGAGACGATGGGGCTGGACCGCGCGGCCAAACAGCAACGGCTGAAGGTCGCACTCTATTTCGGGCAGAGCGCTGTGGTAGAGCGTCTGCTGGCCGACACGCCGGACCTGGCGGCGGGGCAGTTCGGGCTGCTTTGCGCGCTGTATGACCGCGCGTCGGTCGCGGCCATGCTGGCCGAGGATCCGGGCCGCGCCGTCACGCTGTACGGCCCGCGCCGCCCGATCCTGCACCTGGCCTTTTCCCGCCACATCCAGGCCCGGCCCGAGCTGGAGGCGGACATGCTGGCGGTGGCCGAGCTGCTGGTCACCCATGGGGCCGACGTGAATGACGGCTACCCGCACGAACCGGGCTCCGACCATCTGCTGAGCGCGCTTTACGGGGCCATCGGGCATGCCAACAACGTGGTGCTGGGCCAGTGGCTGCTGGATCGCGGGGCCAATCCCAACGACAACGAATCGCTCTATCACGCCACCGAGCTGGGCCACCATGACGGGCTGCGGATGCTTTTGGAGGCCGGCGCGGATCCGACCGGGACCAACGCGCTGTTTCGGGCGATGGATTTCCACGATCACACCGCCGTCCGCCTGCTGCTGGAGCACGGCGCGCAGCCCGACGATTTCAACGCGGGCGAGGTCGGCGGCGAAAGTCCCTGGGTGATCCCGGCGCTGCAGCAGGCGGCGCGGCGTGGATCGGATGCCGAGATGGTGGCGCTGCTGTTGCAGGCCGGGGCGCGGACGGACCGGCTGTACCAGGGCGTGTCGGCCTATGCCATGGCGCGGGTCTTTGGCCACCACGCGGTGGCCGGGGCGCTGGAGGCACATGGCGCCGCAACGCCGCTCAGCCGCGAAGAGGCGCTGATGGCCCGCGCCGCCGACGGGCTGGACAGCCCCGGAGAGTATATCGACCCCGAAACGCTGCCCCCCGCCTATGCCAACCTGCTGCGCGACATGGTGCATCTGCCGGACAAGCTGGCGCACATGAAGCGGCTGGTGGCGCTGGGTCTGCCCTATGACCGGCCGGACGATCACGAGCGGATCACGCCCACCCATATCGCCGGGTGGGAGGGGCTGCCCGAGGTCCTGACCTGGCTGCTGCGGCTGAAACCCGACCTGACCCATGTCAACGGCTATGGCGGCACGCTGCTCAGCACGATCCTTCACGGCTCGGAAAACGCGCCGGAGCGGGCGGACCGCGATCACATTGCCTGTCTCGAGATCACACTGACCCATGGTCTGGCCCTGCCGCGGGCCGAGATCACGGGGGCCGGGCGCGAAGACGTCCGCGCCTTTCTGGAGGACTGGGCCGAGCGCTATCCGGGACAGGTGGTCTGACGCAGTCTTCCTGACGAAACGCTGGGACTTTGCGCGGCAATGTGTATCATTCCGGACAAGAGCCGCGTGCCCGCGCCAGGGGCAGGTCTGCCCGCCCGGGCCGCGGCTCGCATGGGAGACACACATGACGCCGACCCCTTCGGACCAAGCGGCCCGCGCGCCCATGGTGATGCATGCCCTGCCCGTGGGCGGCGGCATCCTGGCCATCGCGCCCCTGCCCGGGGCGGGTGGCGATTATGCCGGGGATCTGGCCCATGTGCATGAATGGACCCCGGCCATGGTGATCTCGCTGGTGACCGATGTGGAACTGCTGCAGGCCGGGGCGCAATCGCTGGGGCAGGACATTCAGGACAAGGGCACCCGCTGGGTGCATCTGCCCGTCGCCGATTTCGGCGTGCCCGGCCCCGAGATGCAGGAGGCCTGGCCCGAAATCAGCCATCGCGCGCGGCGTGCCCTGCTGGGCGGCGGGCGTGTGCTGGTGCATTGCCGGGGCGGCTGCGGACGCTCGGGCATGGTGGCGCTGCGGCTGATGATCGAGGCCGACGAGGCCCCGGACGAAGCGCTGGCGCGCCTGCGCGGCGTGCGCCCCTGCGCGGTGGAGACCGATGCGCAGATGGCCTGGGCCATGGCCGCCGAACGCAAGCCGGTGCAGTTCGTGCGGCATTCGGGATGACAGCACGGCAGCACCAGGACCCGCCGGCGGCGCTTTGGCCGGGCGGGTCTGGCTGCTGTCTTGCTCTGGCGAAAGAGGCGGCCGCCCTGTGGATCGTGTTCCGGGGGTTGCCAGGCCCCGGTGCCGCTTGTGCGCCGCCTGAGCCGCGCACCTCCGTTCGGACTCGCGAGCCCGTCTGGACGGGCAGGTGATCCGGTCTTTCTTGGTCAACCGCGGATGAGGATGCGGCGGGGCGGTTAAGGAAGGGTGAGGGCGGCGGGCGTTGCGTGGGGGCGCGCCACCGGGGGCGAATCAGAAGCGGACTAGCCCGGCGGGAGAGGCACCGCGTTGTTCGCTTGGCAAACAGGCTCCGCTCCTTTGCAAGTTCCAGCTGCGCTGAAACTTGCGGGGTGAGAGATTGCAACGACCCAAGCGGGGCTCGTTACGGCTGCTTCCTTCCGGACCTGACCGGGTTGGCGAGGCGCTTGCCCGCACAACCTCTCGATGGTTCATTTAAGCGACATCCGCGCGCAATGCAATGACCGCGCCGCAAACCCGTGTTACGCTGCCGTCGCATTTGATCACCAACGGAGACTGAACATGCGGCGCCTCGCCCTTCTTCTGACCCTCGCCTGCACGACCCCGGCCCTTGCCCCGGCCCTTGCCCAGGACATCGAGGGCGCCATCGAACACCCCATGGTCCAGCGCTATCCCGGCAGCGAGCTGCGCTGGCAGACCATCGAGAACTACCGCCCCTACCGCATCGCCACCGGCCCGGTGACCGGCTACCGCGCCATCGACGACTGGATCGACACCGAGGGCCGCGTCACCCGGACGTTCTATCGCCTGCAGGGCAGCGACCGCGATTACGCCGAGGTCTATCTGAACTATCTCAAGGCGTTCGAGGACGAGGGGTTCGAGGTGCTGGGGCAGGGCATGTTCGACGACCGCAAGGGCGTCGAGGTCGGCACGCGGCAATGGCTGGACGTCTACCTGCGCGAAAATCCCTTCACCTCCCAGGGCGAGTCGGGGACCATCGCCGCCGGCACGTCCTCGGCCGGCGGCGCGGGCAGTTTCGTGGTGCAGAAGGAGCGCGCGGCGGGGCTGGTCTATGTCGTGGTCACGGTGGAACAGCACGCCGAGGATTATGTCGGTGCGCTGATCGACATCGTCGAGGTGGACCGCGCCGAGGTCGGGCTGGTCGTCGTCGATGCCGAGGCCATCGGGCGCGATCTGCAGGAAAAGGGCCGCGTGGTGCTGGACGGGATCACCTTCGAATTCGACAGCGCCACGCTGACACCCGAGTCGGACCAGGCGCTGGCCGCGGTGGCCGAGCATCTGGCGGCCTATCCGGAGCAGAATTTCTACGTGGTCGGGCACACCGACGCCAAGGGCAGCTTTGACTACAACACGCGGCTGAGCGGTGCGCGCGCGACCTCGGTGGTGGAGGCGCTGGTCGACCGCTTCGGCGTCAGCCGGTCGCGGCTGGAGGCGCATGGAGTGGGGCCGCTGGTGCCGGTCTTTTCCAATGCCTCCGACGCGGGCCGCGCGGTGAACCGGCGGGTGGAGCTGGTAGAGCGGCCCTGACGGGTCTCGCCACCGCCGCCGCGTCGGCGTAAAGGCGGGGGATGGACAATTTCGAGATCTTCCTCGCCTGCCCGCCCGGGTTGGAACCGCTGCTGCTGGACGAGGCACAGGCGCTGGGCCTGGCCGAGGCCGCAACCGTGCCGGGCGGCGTGACCTGTCGCGGCGGCTGGCCAGAGGTCTGGCGCGCCAATCTGTGCCTGCGCGGGGCGACACGGGTGCTGGCGCGCTTTGCGTCCTTCCGGGCGATGCATCTGGCGCAGCTGGACAAGCGCGCGCGCAAGATCGACTGGGCGGGCGTGCTGCGCGCCGATGTGCCGGTGCGTGTCGACGTGACCTGCCGCAATTCCAGGATCTACCACGACCGCGCCGCCCGGCAGCGGCTGGACCGCGCCATCGCCGAGACGCTGGGCGCGCCGCTGGGCGAGGGCGGCGTCAGCGTCAAGGCGCGGATCGAGGACGACCTTGTGACCCTCAGCCTCGACACCTCGGGCGAGCCGCTGCACCGGCGCGGCCACAAGGAGGCGGTCGGCAAGGCGCCCCTGCGCGAAACCCTGGCCGCGCTGTTCCTGCGCGCCTGTGGCTATGACGGCACGCAGACGGTGCTGGATCCGATGTGCGGCTCGGGCACCTTCGTGATCGAGGCGGCAGAGATCGCGGCCGGTCTCGTCCCGGGCCGGTCGCGTGGCTTTGCGTTCGAGCAGTTGGCAGGCTTTGACGCGGCGGCCGTGGCGGCGCTGCGCGGCGGCGCGGCGCGGGAGAGCGGTCTGCGGTTTTACGGCGCGGACCGCGACGACGGCGCGATCCGCGCCAGCACCGCCAATGCGGCGCGCGCCGGGGTGGGGGCGCTGTGCCATTTCGCCCGCGCGCCGATCAGCGATCTGGCGCGGCCCGAGGGGCCGGCGGGGCTTGTCATGGTCAACCCGCCTTACGGCGCGCGGATCGGCAACCGGAAGCTGCTGTTCGCGCTTTACGGCACGCTGGGGCAGGTGCTGACGGCGCGGTTCCAGGGCTGGCGGCTGGGGATGGTGACCTCGGATGGCGGGCTGGCGAAGGCGACGGGGCTGAGCTTGCAGGCCGGGCCGCCGGTGGATCTGGGCGGGATCAAGGTCAAGCTGTACCAGGCGAAACTGTAGCGGCGGCGCGATGCGGTTCGCCAGGGGGCGGGGCCGATTTCTTGCAAAGAAATCGGCCGGAAACTTGCGAAGTTTCCGGTGCCCGTCGCTCAATTTGGTGCGCGTTCCGCCCAGCCCGCAAACACCTTCTCCAGCGCGACGACCACGTAGTAGAGCACGATCCCGAGGAACGCCAAGGCGATCAGCACCGCGAACATCAGCGGGTAGTCCGAGTTCGTCTTGCCGCTGTCAAAGAGCGCGCCCAGCCCGCGCCCGTGCGGCGAGACGATCTCCATCAGGTTGGTGCCGATGAAGGCCAGCGTCACCGCCACCTTGAGCGCGCCGAAAAACTCCGGCAGCGTCTTGGGCAGGGCGATCTTCCAGAAGATCGTGGTTTGCGACGCACCGAGGCTGCGCAGGATGTCGCGATATTCCGGCTCCAGCGTGGACAGACCGATAGAGATCGACACCGCGATGGGAAAGAACGAGATCATGAAGGCGATCAGCACCGTGTTGAAATCGTGGTGGCCCACGAAAAGCAGCGCCACGATGGGCACCACGGTCGCCTTGGGGATGGCGTTGAACCCCACCAGCAGCGGGTAGAGCGCGTCGCGCATGACGCGCGAAAAGCCCATCACCATGCCCAGCAGCACGCCCACGACCACCGCCAGAAGCAGGCCCACCACCGTGCGCCAGAGCGTCTGCCAGCCCATGGTCAGGAACAGGCTCCAGTATTTCGCATAGGCCGGAGGCAGGTCCGAGGGCGAGGCCATCACGTAGTTCGGCCAGCCATTGATCCAGACCAGCGCCTCCCAGAAGGCCAGAAAGACGACCACGGCCGCGATGGGGGCAATCACCGCCCGGCTGGTCAGCGCGCGCAGCAGGGTGCCGGAGGGGCTGTCGCGGTCGGGCAGGGGCTGGGGAACATAGGCCATGTCGGTCTCCGTCAGGCGGCGGGCGCGCGGCCCTGGGCGATCTCGATCTGGTTGCGCAGATCGTGCAGCATGTCCGCGGTTTCCTTCGTGTAAAGCATCTCGATATCGCGCGGGCCGTCGCCCTGATCGGGGATGTCGAGCACGTATTGCGTCCGCGCCGGGCGGCCCGACAGCACCACCACCTGGTCCGCCAGGTAGATCGACTCGCGCAGGTCATGGGTGATCAGCACACCGGTGAACGGCTCTTTCTCCTTCACCTGGTGCATGATCTGCCACAGGTCCTCGCGCGTGAAGGCGTCAAGCGCGCCGAAGGGTTCGTCAAGGATCAGCACCTCGGGCTGGTGCACCAGCGCCCGGCACAGCGAGGCGCGCTGGCGCATGCCGCCGGACAGCTCCGACGGGCGCTTGTCCTCGAACCCCTCCAGCCCCACCAGCGACAGCAGATAGCGCGCGCGCTCCTGCTGCTGCGCCTTGCCGAGACGGGTCGGCACGATTTCCAGCGGCAGCATGACGTTCTGCAGGATCGTGCGCCATTCCAGCATCACGGGGTTCTGGAACGCCATGCCCACGGTGGAGCGGGGCGATTTCACCTGCTCGCCATGCAGCCAGACCTCGCCCGTGTCGGGCTTCAGCAGGCCTGCGACCAGCTTGGTCAGCGTGGACTTGCCGCAGCCCGAGGGGCCGACAACGGCGACAAAGCCGCCTTCGGGCACCGCCAGGTCCAGCCCGTCCAGCACCGGCAGCGGGCCGGCCTTGGTCTGGTAGGCGTGGCGGACATGCTTGATTTCGATGAGGTTTGTCATGAAGCGGTCTTTTGCGGCCATCCGGCAGGCAAGGCGGGGTCAACCCCGCCCTGCGAAAGGCTGTAGGGCGGGGTTGACCCCGCCATACCGTCAGTTCAGCGCAAACCCGCCCTCGGGCAGGTAGGCATCGGAGAAGTAAAGCGACGCGTCCGGCTCGGAATTGAACTCGTAGGTCAGCTTCATCTGCTCGATGGCATTGGCAAAGCGCGCCGCATCGATCCCGCCCATGCCGTTGGCCATGGTGTAATCGGTGACAACGTTGGCCGCGATGGCCAGTTCCAGCCGGCGGGTCTCCAGCGCGGCATCGGCGGCCACGTTGCGCGGCATCAGGCTGTCCGAGACAGCAGACGCCGGATCGGCGATGGCATCGGTCCAGCCCTTGGCCACAGCGGCAAGAAAGCCCTTGACCGCGTCGGCATTCGCGGCGGCGAACTCGGTGTTCACGATGATCGCGTTGCCGTAAAGGTCGACGCCATGATCGGCCATCAGGATGGTCGAGATGTCGTCTTCGGGCACGCCCAGGCGCACGAGGTTCAGGTAGGACGAAAAGCTGAAGCCGGTGACGGCGGCCACTTCGCCCTGCGCCAGCATCGGCTCGCGCGTGGGAAAGCCCACCGGCTCGACGGTGATGGCGTCCACGTCAAGGCCGGTTTCGGCGGCAAAGATCGGGAACTGCGCCCAGGCCCCATCCGGCGGCGGCGCCCCCAGGACCCGGCCTTCGAGATCGGCGGGCGCTTCGACGCCCAGCGACTTGCGGCCCACGATGGCGAAGGGCGGCTTGTCATAGATCATCATGACCGCGGTCACCGGCGCTCCGGGGTTCTGGTCGAGGAACTTGATCAGCGAGTTGATGTCGGCAAAGCCCACCGGAAACGCCCCGGTGGCCACCTTGGGAATCGCGTCAAGCGACCCCTGGCCGGCCGAGATCTCGACCGACAGGTCGGACTCGCCGAAATAGCCCTTGTCGATGGCCACAAAATAGGGCGCGGCGGGGCCTTCGAATTTCCAGTCGAGCGCGAACGGCATGGCCGTTTCGGACTGGGCCACGGTGGCGAGCGTCAGCCCGGCAGCGGCGGCAAAAGCGCGGTGGAACATCTATACCTCCTTGTCGTGCGCGTTGGGCGCTACGGTTTCTTGGCGGCACGCCCTTTGCCAGTGCGGACCGGGCGGCGTCGGAGGGACAGTGCCGTTTGCCTGTTGATTAGGCAAGCGATTCCGGACTTGCCCGTTCCGGCGGCGACGGGCGGTCAGCCGCCCAGCATCCCCCGCGGGCACCAGAAGCCGGTGTAAAGCCCGTAACAGGTGGCGCTGCGGCCGAACCCTTCCAGATCGAAGCGGCTGTAAAGCTGGCGGTTGTCGCGGGTGATGTCGATGCCGGTGCGCACCAGGCTGTAGCATCCGTCCCGGTCGACCCGGCAGGCCAAGAGGGCGGCGGCATCGAGGCCCGAGCCGGTACCCAGCGACTGGCTGTCCACCGCCGCGATGACCTGCCGTTTCAGTTCGGCCTCGGCGTCTTCCATCGAGGGATTGGTGAGCCATGCACCGATGGCGGCCATGGTGAGCATGCCGAGGAGGAACTTGAACATGGGGCCCCTTTCACGGGATCTGACTCTGGGAAATGGCGTGCGGCCCGCCCCCCCTGACAGGGGAGGGTCCGGTGGCGATGGCCGTGCTGTACTGCCGGGCCCCGCGCTTGTCGAGACGGCGGATCAGAGCGGCAGGTCGAACCCCGCCTTGCGCGCGCCCTCGATCAGGCTGGGCGCGACGTGGTGGGCGTGATCGGTGGGGGGCGTGGTCATGTCGGGCACCAGCACCACCTGCATGCCGGCCGCAAAGGCCGAGCGCGATCCCGGCCCGCTGTCCTCGAACGCCAGGCAGCGCGCGGGGTCGACGCCCAGCTGGCGGGCAGCCAGCAGATAGGGATCGGGGGCTGGTTTGCGGTGGGTGACGTCATCGGCGGTCACCACCACCTCGAAGAACCGCGCCAGCCCGGTTTCGGACAGCTTGCGCGTGGCGGCTCTGGTCCCCGACGAGGTGGCGACGGCCAGCGGCAGGCCCTGGCCGGCAAGCGCGGTCAGAAGCGCCTCGGCCCCCTCGCGCGCGGGGATGCCGGCGGCAAAGCGGGTGTGGATCTCGGCATCCCAGTCGCGGTTGAGCGCGTCGAGATCCGTCTCCGGCAGGGCCGCACGCAGGATGCGCTGCCCGGTGGGGCCGTCGGTGCCGAGGATCTGCCCGAAAAGGTCATGCGTCATCCGTGTGCCGTGGCGGGCAAAGACCGTCTCGCCCGCCTCGTACATCAGGCGTTCGGTATCGACGAGAGTGCCGTCGAGGTCGAAAATCACGGCGTCAAAGGGCATGTCGCGCTCCGTTGTTGGTGGTCTGCCGCCCCTCACCCTGCCCCTCTCCCCCAAGGGGAGAGGGGACCTGTTGCGCGGGGCGGGTCATGGGGCGCTCTAACGACAAAACGGGCGGCTGGATAGCCGCCCGCCTGTCACGCTTTGTGTCCCGAGCTTACAGCTTGATGCGGAAGGCCGCGAAGCCGTCTGCGGCTTCGCCCGCGTCCTCGATCGTCACGCCCTTGACGTCGCCCATGTAGTCGCGCGCCCTGGGGCCGGTTTCGAACAGCACGGTGGTGCCTTCCAGCGGTGCGAAGGACCAGTTGGCATCCGCCGACGGATTGATCGTGCCCTGTTCCACGATGTAGCGGACGATGACGTCGCGGTTGGTGTCGGGGGCCTCGAAGATGATCGTGTCGCCCATCGCGCCGGGGAAGCTGCCGCCGCCCGAGGCGCGGTAGTTGTTGGTGGCGATCACGAATTCCATGTCCGGCGTGACCGGTTCGCCGTTATAGGCAAGGTTCACGATGCGGCTGGCCTCTGCCTGCGCCAGCCCGCCCTTGGGGTCGTATTTCGACGGCTGGCTGAGGTCGATCTGGTAGGTCACCCCGTCGATCACGTCGAAATTGTAGCTGGGGAAGTCGGGGTTCAGCAGCGCCGCGTCCTGCGCACCCGGCTCAACCTGGTTGAACATGCCCGCGGAGCGTTCCAGCCAGTCCTTGACCTCGGCCCCGGTGACCTTCACCGCGCGCACGGTGTTGGGGTAGAGGTAGAGGTCGGCCACGTTCTTGATCGCCACGTCGCCCGCGGCCACGTCGGTGTAATACTCCGGACCGCCACGGCCGCCGGCCTTGAACGGTGCGGCGGCCGACAGGATCGGCAGGCCGGCATATTCGGTATTGGCCAGCATCTGTTCGATGTACCACTTCTGGGCAATCGACACGATCTGCACCGACGGATCGTCGGCCACCAGCGCAAAGTAGCTGTGCAGCGGGGCCGAGGTCTTGCCCACCGCGCGGCGCACATAGGCCAGCGTTTCCTCGTGGTCCTGCCGGACGGCCTCGATCACCGCCGCGTCGTCCTCGACCAGTGCGGTGATGGAACGGTCTTCGTTGCGGCGCGAGATCGGGCGGGCCTCGGTCTCGGACGAGACCACGCGCCATGCATTGCCGTCCCGCTCCAGCAGCAGGTCGATCAGGCCCAGATGCGAGCCCCAGAAGCCGCCCATGACAGCCGGCTTGCCATGGATCGTGCCCTTGTCAGCGTCCACCGCGGCGTAATCGGCATAGGTGGGCGAGGGGAAGACCAGGTGGCTGTGGCCGGTGACCAGCGCGTCGATGCCGTCGACCTGGGCCAGCGGCACGCTGGCATTCTCCATCCCGTCTGCGCGCTGGGCCGACCCGATGCCGGAATGCGACAGCGCGATGATGATGTCGGCGCCTTCCTCGCGCATCTGCGGCACATAGGCCTCGGCGGTGGCGACGATGTCGCGCGCGGTCACGTTGCCTTCGAGATGCTTGCGGTCCCAGTTCATCACCTGCGGCGGGGTGAAGCCGATCACGCCCACCTTGATCGGATGCGTGTTGCCCGCTCCGTCGGTCAGCATGCGGTCAAGGATGACATAGGGGGCGAACAGCGTCTCGTCCTCGCGCGGGGATGCGCCTTCGGACTTGGCGATGTTGGCCAGAACCACCGGGAAGTCGGCCCCCGCCATCGACTTTTCGAGGAAGGAGATGCCGTAGTTGAACTCGTGGTTGCCGATGGTGGCGGCGTCAAAGCCCAGGGTGTTCATGGCGGTCACGATCGGGTGCATGTCGCCTTCGGCCATGCCGCGTTCATAGGCGATGTAATCGCCCATCGGGTTGCCCTGCAGGAAGTCGCCATTGTCCACCAACAGCGTGTTGGTCGCCTCGGCCCGGATGTCGCTGATGATCGACGCGGTGCGCGACAGGCCGACGGTGTCGACGGGACGGTCGGCGTAATAGTCGTAGGGATAGACATGGACGTGGATGTCGGTCGTTTCCATGATCCGCAGATGCGCCTGGTTGGCGGCGGCCCTGGCAGAGAAGGGGTGCAGCGTGATCAAGGCAGCTCCGGCCGTGGTGCCAGCCAGGAACTGGCGGCGGGTGACATTGTGTTTCATGGGCGTGGTCCACCTGTCGGCATTGATGATTGCGCCACGGTAAGACCTGTTTCCTACAGACTTGTGAAGGAACCGCAAATGGCGGTGGATTGCAATCGCAGATTGCAGCGGCGACGCAGCAGGGAATTGCCAATCCCGGCCGGGCGGGGCAGTGTCCGGCCAGAACGAGAGCCAGAACAGGGGGGCAGGCGATGCAACATGCGGAACAGGTGACCTTTGGCGGCTCGGCGCTGGACCGGGCGGCGGAACTGCGCACGGACATCCCGGCCCTGGCCGCGGCGATGACCGATGGCGCATCGCGCACGGTGCTGATCTGGCGCGGCAAGCCGCTGGTGACGGGTGAGGCGGCGCTGACGCTGTGCCGTCTGCCGCTGGACCACCCGGTGCTGGCCGAGGCGCAGGTGCCGCCGATCCTGCTGGGGCGCGAGGATGGCAACGCGATTTTTGCGCACGACATCTCGGCCTGGCAACCGGCCGATCTGGACGCCGAGCAGATGGGCCGCTTTCTCGACCCGACAGAGCAGCGCCATCCCGGCCTGCCGGACACGATGCGCTTTGCCGAACTGCGCGCGATCATGACCCGGCTGGAGGCGCGCGATGCCGAACTGGCGGCGACGGCCAAGGCGATCCACGGCTGGCACGCCACGCATGGCTTCTGTGCCCGCTGCGGGGCTGCGTCCGAGGTCTATCAGGCGGGCTGGCAGCGGATCTGCCCCGCCTGCGGCGGCCAGCATTTTCCGCGCACCGACCCGGTGGTGATCATGCTGATCACCCATGGCAACCGCTGCCTTCTGGGCCGCTCGCCCGGCTGGCCCGAGGGGATGTATTCCTGCCTTGCCGGTTTCGTGGAACCGGGCGAGACCATCGAGGCCGCGGTGCGGCGCGAGACGTTCGAGGAGGCCGGCATCCGGGTGGGCGCGGTGCGCTACCTGTCTAGCCAGCCCTGGCCGTTTCCGTCCTCGCTGATGTTCGGCTGCCACGGCGCGGCGCTGAGCGACGCCATCACCGTCGACCCCGCGGAACTGGAGGACGCGCGCTGGATGACGCGCGAAGAGGTGGCCGACGCCTTTGCCGGGCTGCGCAGCGACATCAAACCGGCGCGAAAGGGGGCAATTGCCCATTTTCTGCTGCGCAATTGGCTTGCGGACAGATTGGATTGACCGGCGATATCGGCTAGACCAAACGCCATCAGAACCACAACGGACGGGCAGCAGGAATGCAGTTGACAGCGCGCGAGGATATCGAGGCCCCCCTCGACCGGGTTTTTGCCGAGATCACCAATTTCGACTCCATCGAACGGCAGGCCCTGCGCCGCGGTGTCGAGGTGCGGCGCACCGACGAGGTGGCGGGCCCCGCTGCGGGCATGTCCTGGCGGGCCGGGTTCGGCTTTCGCGGCAAGATGCGCGAGGCCGACATCACGCTGCGCGAATACACCCCGCCCGAACGGCTGGTCTTTGACAGCGAGGTCGGCGGGCTTGAGGCCAAGACGGTGATCGAACTGGTGCCGCTGTCGCGCGGACGCACCCGGATCAACCTCGTGTCGCAACTGGTGCCCAAGACGCTGTCGGCGCGGCTTCTGGTGCAGTCGCTGAAACTGGCCAAGGGCGGCATCGACAAGCGCTTTCGCACCCGTATCGCCCGCTTTGCCAGGGAACTGGAAGACCGGCTGAAATCGCCGTTCTGAGCCTGTTTGACACGCAGAGGCGGTGCCGGCACCGCCAACGGAAAGGATTTGGGATGTTTCGCCCGCTCGCGTTGACAGCGCTTCTGCTTCTGGCCCCGCCGGCCTTTGCGCATGAATTCTGGATCGACCCGCTGGACTTTGCCCCGCCGCCGGACGCGCCGGTGCGTGCCGAAATCCGGGTGGGTCAGAATTTTGTTGGCGCCGGCTACAGCTTCAACCCCCAGCAGTTCCGGCGGTTCGACATCGTGACGGCGGACGGCGTGGTGCCGGTGGAGGGCCGGGCGGGCGACCGCCCCGCGCTGGACATGGCGCTGCCCGAACCGGGGCTGGCCATCCTGGTGCACCAGACCACCGACACCCGTCTGCGCTATACCGAGTGGGAAAAGTTCGTCACCTTCTGCACGCACAAGGATTTCCGCTGGGTCCTTGAACGGCACGAGGCGCGCGGCCTGCCGCGCAGCGATTTCCGCGAGTTGTATTCGCGCCATGCCAAGGCGCTGGTCGCCGCCGGCGGCGACGGGGCCGGGCAGGACCGGGTGGTGGGGCTGACGGTCGAGATCGTGGCGCTGGCCAATCCCTATACCGACGACCTGTCGGACGGTCTGCCGGTGCAGGTGGTCTATCAGGGGCAGGTGCGTGCGGATGTGCAGGTGGAACTGTTTGCCCGCGACCCGGACGGAGAGGTGTCGGTCAGCCTGCACCGCACCGGGCCGGACGGCATCGCCCGTCTGCCGGTGGTGGCCGGGCACAGCTATCTGGCCGATCACGTGGTGATGCGCGAGCTTGACCCGGGCGACGATCCCGCCGCGCCGGTCTGGGAAAGCCTCTGGGCCTCGCTGACCTTCGCGGTGCCGGAATGAGCCTGGTCGATACCCTGCGCGCCAGCCTTGGCGAGAGCGCGGTCCTGACCGGCGAGGACGCCGCGCCCTGGGCGCAGGACTGGACCGGCATGTATCACTGGACGCCGCTTTGCGTCGCGCGGCCGCGTGACACCGGGCAGGTCTCGGCCGTGCTGCGTGTGGCCCATGAAAGCGGCACGCCGGTGGTGCCGGTGGGCGGCAATACCGGGCTTGCCGCGGGCACCTATGGCGAAGGGGCGATCATGCTCTCGCTCGACCGGATGGACGCGATCCGCGAAATCCGCCCCGCCGCGCGGCTGGCGGTGGTGGAGGCCGGTGTCATCCTGAGCGCGCTGCACGATGCAACAGAGCCTTACGGCCTGAGCTTCCCGATGACGTTCGGGGCCAAGGGATCGGCGCGGGTGGGGGGCTTTCTGTCCACCAATGCCGGCGGGTCGAACGTGCTGCGCTACGGTAACACCCGCGACCTGGTGCTGGGCATCGAGGTGGTGCTGGCGGACGGGCGCGTGATGGACCTGATGAGCGCGCTGCACAAGGACAATTCCGGCCTCAACCTGCGCCACCTGATGATCGGGGCCGAAGGCACGCTGGGCGTGATCACGGCGGCCGTGCTGAAACTGGTCCCAAGGCCCCGCGCCTATGCCACGGCGATGGTGGCGACGGCGTCGCTTGAGGCGGCGCTGGAGCTGCTGAACCGCCTGCAGGAGGCGACGGGCGGCGCAGTGGAGGCGTTCGAATACATGAGCCCGCGCCACGTGGCGGAATACCAGCGGATGCACCCCGAGGCGCGTGCGCCTTTCGAGATTCCACGCGACGTCAACATCCTGGTCGAGGTCGGCGCCACCGCGCCCCGCGACGCAGCGCCCGGCCCGGACGGCAGCGTGCCGCTGGTGGGTTTCCTGGAACAGACGCTGGCCGCCCTCATGGAGGACGGCGCGGTGCTGGACGCGGCCGTCGCCCAGAACGAGACGCAGCGCAGCGCCATGTGGGCCCGCCGCGAGGCCGCCGCCGAGGTCGCCATGTCGCGCCGTCCGGTCATCAACAACGACATCGCCGTGGCGCTGGACCAGGTCTCGGTCTTCCTCGACCGGATGGCAGCGCGCCTGCCGCAGATAGATTCCGGGGCTGAGACGGTGGTGGTGTCGCATCTGGGCGACGGGAACGTGCATTACTCGGTCTGGCCCTCGGGCGACGATCCGGCGCTCAAGGACGCGATCATGGAAGCGGTGGAGGACGAGGTGCTGGCGCTGGGCGGGTCGTTCTCGGCCGAGCACGGGATCGGGATCATCAAGAAACCGTCCATGGCGCGGCGCAAGGACCGGGTGGCCGTGGACGCGATGAAGGCGATCAAGGCGGCACTGGATCCCAAGGGCATTCTCAATCCCGGGAAGGTTTTCCCCGACTGACGTTCAGGACAGCGCCTTGAGGCAGGTCTCAAGGTGGTCGTGGTTGATGTAGTCCACGCCCAGGTTGGTCATCTTGCGGAAGAGACCGGCGTCATCGGCCTCGGTATAGCCCATGATCTCCAGCCCGCGCGCGCGGGCGGCGTCGAGGATGGCGGGCTGCAGTTCTTCGGCTTCCAGTTCCACCATGTCGGCATGGTAGACCTCTTGCGCCACCGTCACGGTGCGCGCGATCGACAGCGTGATCATGCGCCGGACATGGGGCGCGGCCTGGCGCAGCGCCGCGCGCATCTCGGGCTTGAAG
This sequence comes from Alphaproteobacteria bacterium, assembly GCA_030425925.1. Taxonomy (GTDB): domain Bacteria; phylum Pseudomonadota; class Alphaproteobacteria; order Rhodobacterales; family Rhodobacteraceae; genus JAUHZO01. The sequence continues at coordinate 50,811 of JAUHZO010000018.1, forward strand.
GAAAAGGTGAAGACGGCGTCTTCCATCCCGGTCTCCTTCAGGATGCCGGCGAGCGCCATGGCCGAGCACCACTTGACCTCCACATAGGCCCCGGCCCCGCGCGCTTTCAGATGCGCGAGATAGGCGTCGAGGCGGGGCAGGCGGGTGCCTTCGAAGGCGGGCGCGAACCAGCGCCCGGCGTCGAGCCTGTCGAGATCGCGCGAGTGCCAGTGGTCGATGGGCCCGCTGCCATCGGTGGTGCGGTCGAGCGTACGGTCATGCAGGACATAGAGCACGCCATCGGCGCTTTCGCGCACGTCAAGCTCGATGTAATGCGCGCCGCGGTCCAGCGCGGCATCGGCGGCGGGAAAGGTGTTTTCCGGCGCAAGGAGCGAGGCACCGCGATGGCAGACGAGTTTGGGAGACATCGGTTGGTCCTGTGGCAGAAGACTTTTCGTCGAAAAGTCTTCGTGTCTGGAACGATTTTCTACGAAAATCGTTAGGGGTTCGGCGTGATGCGGGCGGTGATCAACTCGTGGTCCGACAGGTAGTGGCCGGTGTCGGAGACGGCATCCTGCACCGCCGCGCCCTCGGCCATGACCCCGCGCACAAAGAGCCAGTCCAGCGTTTTCAGCGGGTAACGCACCGGACGGCCCGGTGCCGCCCGTGTCGTGGGCGCGCCGGTATTGGCGGTCCGCCAGTCGAACCCGGCCCCGGCGAAGAGATCGAAGCTGGGCTCGACGCGTTGCGGCGCGTTCAGCACCAGGCCACGCGGTTGCCCGGCCAGCGCGGCGGTGTTCAGGTCCCCGCCGATCACGCAAGGCCCGTCGCCATACTGCGCCGCCAGCCCCGCCAGCATCACCGCCGTCTGGTCCGCGCGGCCTTGCGCGTCGCTTTCGCTTTCGTAATGCACTGCCGCCAGGGTCAGCGGCCCGCCTGCCGTTTCGACCTGCGCGGCGATGGCCATGCGCGCGCCGACGCGGTACTGCCCGTCGCCCTTGAGCGAGCTGTCGAACCACGTGCCGTCTTCGGTCACCGGGATCAGGCAGGGGCGGGACAGCGGGTAGCGCGACAGGATCGCGTTGCCGTGCAGGCCCGCGTCGTTCGGCGTGTCGGCAAAGAGCCCGGTCTCGTAGGCATCGCCGGTGCCCAGCTCGGTGAACTCCACCCCGTAGACATAGCCGAACCCCAGTTCGGCGGCCAAGTCGCGCGTGGTGTGGCGCTGGCCGGAGCGGGCCATGCCGTAATCCATCTCGGTCGCCAGCACCACGTCGGCACCGATGGCGCGCAAGAGGTCGGCGCTGTCCTCGACGCGCTTGCAGCGCTCGATGTTCCACGCGGCCACGGTCAGCGCGCGCGGCAGGGGCAGCGAGAGCGGCGCGGGCCAAAGCTCCACCGCGTGCATCGCGGGCCAGGCGTTCAGAAAGCGATCATGTGCCGCGCGGTCGCCGCCCTTTGCGGCCTCCTGCCGCTCGGCCAGCGGCGGGAGGGGCAGGGCGTCGGTTGTGGTGGTCACGATGGGGCGCATGGATCACTCCGTTCGGCGGGCGGTGGCGTCCGGCAGGCGGCGGCCGGCGGCATCAAACAGGATCGAATCGGCCGGCGCGAAGTCCAGGTGGACCCTGTCACCCATGGACCAGCGCGGCTGGGCGGTCGGTTCGAGAAAGCGCAGGGCCCCGTTCGGCCCGGTGCCGGAATAGAGCGTTTCGCGGCCCATCACCTCGACATGGTCGATCTGCAGCGGCAGGCCGGACTCGCCCGCGTGCAGCATCTCGGGGCGCAGGCCCAGCGTTTGGGGCTGCGTTTGGCCCTGTGCATCGACGCCGGGGGTGGGCAGCGGGATCAGGTTGATTGGCGGCGAGCCGATGAACCCCGCGACAAAGGTTGTCTCGGGCCGCATATAGAGGTCTTCGGCGGTGCCCACCTGTTCGATCCGCCCGGCATTCATGCAGACCACGCGGTCGGCCATGGTGGTGGCCTCCAGCTGGTCATGGGTGACAAGGATCGTGGTCACGCCCAGGTCGCGGGTCAGGCGACGGATCTCGGCGCGCATGGTCAGGCGCAGGGTGGCGTCGAGGTTCGACAGGGGCTCGTCCAGGAGCAGCAGGTTCGGCCGCTTGATCAGCGCGCGCGCCAGCGCCACGCGCTGTTGCTGGCCGCCCGACAGCTCCGAGGGGCGACGGTCCAGCAGTTCGGTGATCTGCACCAGTTCGCCCATCTCGCGCGCGCGGCGTTCGGCATCCGGGGTCTTTTGGAACCGGGTCGGAAACAGGATGTTCTGCAGCACGCTCATGTTCGGGTAGAGCGCGTAGGACTGGAACACGATGCCCACGTTGCGGTGCCGCGCCTCGACCTCGTTCACGCGGGTGCCGTCGAACAGGATGTCGCCGGACGAGGGCAGGTAGACCCCTGCCAGCAGGAACAGCGTCGTGGACTTGCCGCAGCCCGAGGGGCCGAGGATGGCGACGAATTCGCCGTCGTCGATGGACAGGTCGATCCCGGCAACGGCGGTGGCCTTGTCCCAGGTCTTGGTGAGGGCATGCAGGTCTACGCGGGCCATTGGGGTCCTCCGAAGGCGTCGGCTGTGGCGCGGTTCCCCCTCACCCTAACCCTCTCCCCCGGGGGGAGAGGGGACCTGTTGCGCGGGGGGCAAGGCGTTGCGCTCATCCCTTCACGCCTCCCAGCGTCATTTGCGTGAGGTATTTCTGGCAGAAGAGGTACAGGACCAGCGCGGGCAGCACGTAAAGCACCGCCACCGCGGCCACCATGCCATAATCCACGCCCATCACGTCCTGACGCACGTAGTAGAGATAGGTGGACATCACCCAGTAGGAATTGCCCGTGCGCAGGCCGTTCACAAAGACGTACTCTTCCCAGCCCTTGATGAAGGCGAAGACGCCGATGGCGATCATGCCGACGCGGACCTGGGGCAGCACGACCATCCAGAACGCCTGGCGGCGCGAGGCACCGTCGGTCATGGCCGACATCTCGATGTCCCAGGGCACGGCGTCGAAAAAGCCCTTCATGATGAAGATGAAGAACGGCAGTTCCAGCGCGGTCAGCACCAGGATCGGTGCGTAGAGCGTGTTCAAGAGGCCCACCCAGAAGACGATCAGGAAGATCGGGATCACCAGCGTGATCGCCGGGAAGGCCTGCAGCACCAGGAGCGATTGCAGGAAAGCCGAGCGGCCGCGGAACGAGAACCGGCTGAGGTAATAGGCGGCGAGCGTCGAGACGGTCACGACGATGATCGTCTGGCTGCCGGCCAGGATCAGCGAGTTGAAGAACGCCTCCCACACCCAGGGGAACTGCCCTCCCGCGGTGGCCTGGCCCTTGAGATCCTCGATGATGTTGGCATTCACCATGAAGCGGAAATTGTTCAGGTGCAGGTCGTTGCCGAGCAGAACCAGCCCCAGCCCCAGCCCGGTCAGCGCGCCGGCGACGAGGGCTGTGCGTTCGCGCCCCGACCGCCAGAGCACGAGGCCATAGACGGCAAGCCCCGCGACGATCACGAGAAGCGCGGGCCAGAGCGTGCCGGTTTCCGCCATGCCGCGCCGCGCGGTGAAGGCGATCATCACCATCCAGATATAGGGCACCGCCACCGGGATCGACACGAGGGTCAGGAACAGCGTCAGCACGCCAAGCCGGGTCTGGCGCGCGCGGCGGGACCGGGTGGCAAGGGCGGTCCAGTCCGTCATCCGTTCACCTCGATCCTGGGTTTCTGCAGGAGCGCTTTCATGTTGGCCAGCCGCCACATGGCCAGTGCCACCACGATGCCGATCACGATCAGGATCATCGCGATGGCCGCGCCATAGGCGTATTGCCCGCCGCCCACCTGCGGTGCCAGCGTGCGGGTATAGCTGAGCATGGCCATGGTCATGGTCGACCGCGCGGGGCCCATGATCAGGAAGATGTACTCGAACGACACCAGCAGCGCGAGCGCCTGGTAGATGGTGATGTAGCTGATCGGCCAGCGCAGCGCGGGCAGAACCACGTGGCGCACGATGCTGAGCGGCCCGGCCCCGTCGGCGCGCGCGGCGTGGAACAGGTGTTCGGGGATCGACCGGATGGCGGAGGTGAAGATGATCATCCCCAGGCTCGCCCCGATCAGCCCGTTGGCGACGACGATCACCAGCATCGGGTGGTCGAGCCGCAGGTTGATCGGCTCGGACGCAAAAAGCAGCCAGACCTGGTTCAGAAGCCCGCGTTCCGAGGAATCGACCACCCAGAGCCACAGGAGCGCATAGACCACCGACGGGCTCATGCGCGGCAGCAGCCAGATGGCACGGAACACCGCGCCCATGCGCTCGGGGATGGCGGTGGTGGTCAGCGCCAGGATCAGGGCGAAACTGACGTTGAAGATGAAGAGCGTCAGGAAGACGAAGGTCGCCGTCAGCGCCAGCGCGCGGTAGAACGAGCCGCGCAGTTCGAACCCCAGAAAGGCGTCGGGATCGAGCTTGCCCAGCTTGTTGTATTGCGCGGTGGTCGGAAAGCCGTCCAGCCTGACGGTTTGCGACATGTCCGAGAAGGACACGAGGATGTTGACCACGATGGGCGCCACGAAGAACGCCAGCATCAGCACCACGGCCGGGCCGAGGAACAGGAGGGCGTCAAGCGAAAGGCGGGAGGGCTTCATCATTCTTCGGTCCACGGGGCATGGCCCCTGCAAAGGTGCGGCGGGGTGAACCCCGCCCTACGCCCGCCACGGAGCGTAGGGCGGGGATTTCCCCGCCGCACCTGGTCTCGACGCGGGATCAGTCGAGGATGATCACGTCATCGCCCAGCTCGATCTCGAGCTCTTCGATGACCATCTCGGCTGCGTCGGCGGGCGACATCTCGCCGGTCTCCACCGCCTGCACACCGGTATAGGTGATGGCGTTGTACTGACCGATCTTGGCGTGGTTCGGCATGAACTCGGCATAGTCCAGCATCGGGGTGCCGGCGATCAGGGCCCAGCCCTTTTCGATGAATTTTGGCATCGCGGTCTGGCCGAAGTTGATCGGCGTGTGGTTGGTGCCCACCGCGTGCTTGGTGTTCGGCACGTGCTGCGACGCCATGGCGACCAGCATCGCGGCGATGTCCTTCTGCTCGGTGTCACCGACGATATAGGCGATGGGGTGCGACAGGTTCTTCGGCTCACCGCCCTTTTCTCCCGCCGGGGCGTGGATCCAGGTGATCTTGTTGAAGTAGTCCTCGGCGCCTTCCAGGCCGAAGGCCTCCATCTGGGCGCCCACGTTCCAGATGCCGTGGAACTTGCCCATCGCGTCGCCGCCGCGGAACGCCGCGTGCACCGAATCCCACGAGAAGGTGGTCATGTCGGCAGGCAGCGAGCCGTTGTCGACGCAGTACTTCAGCCAGCCGTAGTAGTTTTCGAGGCCCGACTTGGTGATCTGCAGCTTGGCTTCGTCTTCGTTGTAGATGTCGATGCCGAACGAGGCCATGGCCATCTGGAAGTCCGGGCCGACATTGGGGCGGTGCACCCAGCCGATCTTGGCCGCGCCCTTTTCCACCGTGTCGGCGGCCAGGTCGCAGAAGTCGAACATGGTGAACTCACCGGCTTCGACACGGCCCGGCAGCTCGGCGATGAAGGTCTCGTCATAGCCTGCGGCGCGCAGGATGTCGTTGTTCACGAAGAACATGCGGATCTCGGAATCCTGCGGCACGCCATAGCGCTCGCCCTTGTACATGACCGAGTTCCACAGGTTCGGGATCATGTCGGCATACAGGTCGGCATTGGCCGAGATGTGGTCTTCGAGGTTCGCGGCAAGGCCGGCCTCGACGAACGAGCCGATCCATTCATGCGCCACGACGGCGATGTCGGGGGTTTCGCCCACCGAATGCGCCTTGAGCAGTTCCAGCGCGTCGGCGTCAAAGCCCTGGCTGGAGGTCTCGATCAGGTTGATCTCGACGCGGGTTTCCGACCCGGCGGCTTCGAACATGCGGTTCAGCTGTTCGGCGGCGGTGACGATGTTGCCGGCGCGCAGCGGGCCGGAGCGGTCGGCCAGCGACCACAGGTCAACGGTGACGGTTTCGGCAACGGCCGGTGCGGCCAGCGACAGGGCAACGGCGCCCGAGGCCAGAGTGGCAGTGAGTTTCATGAAAGTTCCCCGGTGTCAGAATTGGGCACGGCGGCAGCCCGCCATGGCGCGACCCTCATCAGGCACTGTGTCGCGGCAATATCGCGGCCATGAATTTTCCGAGTCCGATTTGTAACGCAGCTGTGACGCTGCCGGGGTGTGCCTTTGCGAAAGCGGCGCGGGGTCAGGGGGTTGCCCGGTCCACCCGTCCGGGTGGCGCGTTGCCGCACCGGCAGATCGGCGTGCCGCAGGACCGGAGCGCGCGGCTAGATCTCGAAGGCCTGCAGGTCCTCGACGATGTCCGCCGCGCCGCCAAAGCTGGCCGCCAGGGCGGCGCGGGTGGCGGTGTGTACGGCGTCGCGGTCCATATGGGCGCGGAAATGCGTCAGCAGAAGCCGTTGCACACCGGCCTTGCGGGCCATGGTCCCGATCTCGGCGGGGTCGGGACAGAAGGGCAGCAGCGCGGGGTGCAGCGCCTCGTCCGGGGCGCGGTAGCACCAGTGCAGCAGCAGATCGGCGTCCTGGCACAGGTCGGCGATGGCGGGGGTCAGCGCGGTGTCGCCGGAATAGACGAACTTGCGCCCCTCGGCCTCCAGCGCGAAACCGAGGCAGTCCAGCACCGGTTGTGCGTGGTGCGCCTGGGCCGCGGTCAGCCGCCAGCCCGGCGTTTCGATCACCGCGCCCGCGGCGATCTCGGTGACCTGCGGTGCGGGCCAGGGCCGGGGCAGGGTGCCGCCGCGGGCGACCCAGACCTGCTGGCTTTGCGGCAGTTCGGTGCGCGCGCGCAGATCGGGGGCCAGCACGCCGTCGGGGCCGAAATAGCCGTCGGTCAGGCGCTGCAGCGGCGGCGGGCCATAGACGCAAAGCCGCGCGCCGCCCTCGTCCCAGGCGGCGTGCACCAGACGGGCGTAGTCCATCATGTGATCGGAATGGTAATGCGTGAACACCAGGTGGGTGATGTCCGACGGGCGCCGCCCCGACCGCAACAGGTTGTCCACCACGCCGCCGCCGCAGTCGAACAGGATGCGCGCGGCACCGGTTTCCACCAGATAGCCCGAGGAGGCGCGGCGCAGATGCGCTTCGGGCGAGCCGGAGCCGAGGATGGTCAGCCGCATGTCAGCCCCCTTTGCGCTGGTCCTTGGGGGCGGTCGCGGTCTCGGGCGGCGGGGTGGCGGCGGGGGCCCCCAGAGCCAGCGCCTTCTCGCGCCCGCCATGGCGTTCGATCAGCGCCGCCTGATCCGCAAAGGCACAGGCGTCGGCGGCTTCGGGATCGCAGATGTCGCACAGCGCCCTGTGCATCTCGGCGCGGATGGCGTCATGCGCGGGGTCCTGGCCCAGGTCGTGCAGTTCTTCGGGATCGGTTTCCAGGTCGAACAGTTCGGGCGCAAAGCCGACATAGTAATGGTATTTCCACCGCCCCCGGCGCAGCATGAACGCCCCCGACACCGCGCCCGCGGCGTGGTATTCGCTGAAGACCGGACGCTCGGGCGCCGGCGGGGCAGCGAGGATGTCGCCGAGAGGTGTTCCCGGACACGGGAATGCCTGCCCGAAATGGGCCGGGATGGTGGCGGACAGGTCGAGCAGGCTGACCGGGGTGGCGCAGGTGCCCTGCGGGATCTCGGGCCCGGCCATGATCAGGGGCACTGCGGTGCTTTCCTGGTAGAGGTTCGATTTCCCCCAAAGCCCCCGCGCGCCCAGATTGTCGCCATGGTCCGAGGTGTACACAACCGTCGTGTTGTCCAGAAATCCATGGGTTTCAAGCGCCTGCAGGATCAGCCCGACATTGTGGTCCAGCCAGGAACACAGCCCGTAATAGGACGCCATGGCGCGCAGCCGTTCGCCTGCATCAGAGAACCTTGCCTCGCTGTCCATCATGGCGTTCTGCTTTTCCACCCAGGGGTGGCGGGTATAGCCGGTGGACGGGTGCAGCTTGACCTCGGGCAGCGTTTCGGTGGGGTAGAGGTCGTAGAATGCCTGCGGCACCACCAGCGGGAAATGCGGCGCGACCAGCCCGACATAGAGGCACCAGGGCCGGTCCGATCCGGCGCGGGCGGCCAGCCAGTCGGTGGTGCGGGCCACCACGGCACTGTCGTAATCGGTATACTTGCTGGTCCCCGGGCCGATATAGTCGCCCAGCATCCGGGTGTCGCGCTGCACCACGCGTTCGTCCTCGCGCCGGATCGAGGCCCAGACCATGCCCACGCCGCCCGCCACCATCATCGGGATGTGTTCCACGTCGAAGCCCGCCGGGTCCTCGGCGGCGCGGTAATGCAGCTTGCCCACGCTTTCCACGCACACGCCGGCGCCCTGCAGGGCATGGCCCCAGCCGGGAATGCTGCCGTCATACGGCATCGCGTTGTCCCACAGCCGGGTGCGGTGCACCGGCTGCCCGGTGGCAAAGCTGGCGCGGGCGGGCACGCAGATCGGCGAGGGCGTGTAGGCATCGGTGAACCGCATCCCGCGCGCCGCCAGCGAATCGAGGTTCGGGGTCTGCACCAGCGGATGCCCGGCGCAGCCCATGGCGCGCGCCTGGTGTTCGTCGGACATCAGGATCAGCAGGTTGCCGCTCATGGCAGAAGCGTGTCCTCGGCGGCGCGTTCCAGCTTGTCCAGCGCGCTGTGCAGGGTGGCGAACTCATCCTCGGTCAGGCTGTCGCGCAGCTTGCGCTGGCGGCGCTGCATGATCGGCAGCATCCGGTCAAAGACCGCGCGGCCCTGTGCCGTCAGTTTCAGGTGCTGCACGCGGTTGTCGCGGTCGTCGGGGCTGACCAGGACCAGGCCGCTTTCGACCAGGGTCTTGAGATTGCGGCTGATCAGGCCCTTGTCCATGTCGGCATTCTGCGCCACCGCCTTGGCCGTGGTCGCCCCCAGGGCCCCGATCTGCGACAGGATCCGCCATTGCGTCAGCGTGATCCCGCAGGTTTCGCGCAAAAGGCTGCCGGCCTGCGCGTTCAGCCGCGCCTGCACCCGCACCAGCCTGTAGGTCAGGAACTGGCTGATCGGCAGGTCGGTGTCCGCATCGACGGAGCCGGGGCTGTCTGCGCTGGGTGACATGGGTTTCCTCGGGCCGCCAGTTTCGGGGCAAACCGCGCGGGCGTCAACTTGTTAATTGACTGGTCAACCAAAATATGGCTCACTTTGTCGCAACAAGGGAGGACAACATGAACAATTTCGTCAAGGCGGCGGCTGCCGCGATGGCTCTGACCGCATCCACCATCGGCGCTGCCGCGCAGGACTGGACGCCGCCGGGACCGATCAAGCTGATGATCGCCTTTGCCGCGGGCGGCGGGGCCGACACCCAGGCCCGCCTGATCGCCGAGGATCTGGAGGCCGAGCTGGGCTGGAACTTCATCCCCGAGCAGGTCACCGGCAAGGGCGGGCTGAACCTTGCCATGGCGATCAAGGACGAACCGGCCGACGGCACGGTGATCGGCATGGTTGTGGCCGAGACGCTGGGCTACAACATGTACGTCGCCGAGGCCGGGGTGACGCCCGAGGACTTCACCGCCATCACCACCACCGCCGGATTCCAGATGGGGATCGTGGCGCGGGCCGAGAAGGGCTGGACCGACTTTGCCGACGTGCTGGCGGCGGCGAAGGGCGGCGAGGCGATCCGCTTTGGCACCATGTCGGACAAGCTGTCCGATCTGGCCTATCTGCTGGGGCGCGAAAACGGGACAGAGTTCAACATCGTTCAGGTGCGCGGTGGGCGCGACGTGCTGAACGGGGTGAATGCCGGTGACATGGACCTGGGCTTCATGGCGGGCATCCAGACCGCCGGCGTCGCGTCGGGCGAGCTGGTCAACCTGGCATCGGCCCTGTCGACACCGCTGGAACAGACGCCGGACGCCCCGATGATGTCGGCCTTTGGCGTCGACTACAACGCGGACGGCTATTTCATGTTCATTGGCCCGGCGGGCATGCCGGACGCGGTGCGCGCGGCGCTGGCTAGGGCGATCGAGGGCGTGGTCACGCGGGACGGCTCCAAGTCCAACGGCATGATCACCAAGGCCTTCGGCGGACCCGCCGTGCTGCAGGGCGAGGTGCTGGACGGCTTTCTGGCCGCCGAATGGGCCGCGGCCGAGGCGCTGCTGGCCGAAGCCTCGCAATAAGCCCCGCGCGGGCGGCGCGCGCCGCCCGGAACCGTGACCGCCGGGCGGCCCATGCCGCCTGACACCTTCTTGCCACGCAGGAGCGGGCCCATGCAGTTTTCCAGGGATCGCGGACTGGCGCTGGTGGCGCTGGTCCTTGGGCTGGCCGTGGCGCTGGTCTGGGTGCCGCTGGACAGCGCAAGCGGCATTCTTGAACAATCCCGCCGCCGGGTGTCGGTGGGCGACGCCGCGGCCCCGACCCTGGCGGCGCTGTTCATCATCATAGGCGCGCTGCTGCTCTGGATCGAGCGGGTGTCGGACGAAGTCTCGGCCCTGACCTGGCGCAACGCGGTCTACCTGCTCTGGCTGACCGGCGTTCTGGGGCTGGCGCTTGCGCTGATGTGGGGGCTGGGCCCGCTGGCGGCACGGCTGTGGGGTGCGGGCGAATACCGTCTCTTGCGTGATACGGCCCCGTGGAGCCAGATCGGCTTTCTATGCGGCGGCACCGCCATGGTGGCTGGGCTGGTGGGCCTGGTGGACGGACGGCTGAGCGGGCGCGGCCTCGCGCTGGGCCTTGTCAGCACGATGGTGCTGATCGCGCTTTATGACCTGCCCTTTGACGACATCCTGCTGCCGCCCAACGGGGATTACTGATGGGCGCGCTGGACTATGTGCTGGCCGGGGTGGCGGCGGTCTTTCTCGGCCCCGAGATGTTTTCCCTGTTCGGGCTGCCGGTCTCGCTGGCGCTGGCCATGGTGGTGCTGGGCTTTCTCACCGGCATCCTTGTGGGGGCCACGCCGGGGCTGGGCGGCCCCATGGCCATGGCGATCAGCCTGCCGATCCTGATCTCGCTGTTCGGCTATTCCGCCGATGCGCTGCTGCCCGTCATGGGCTTTCTGATCGGGGTGATGAAGGGGGCCACCGTCGGCGGCGCGGTACCCGCCATCCTGTTCAACACCCCCGGCACCGCCGATGCCTTCATGACCACGCTGGACGGCTACCCGATGACGCAGCGCGGGCAGGCGCGCAAGGCGCTGAAGGTGGCGCATGTGTCCTCGGCGGCGGGCGACACGTTTTCCGACATCGTCCTGATCGTCTGTGCGCCGTTCCTGGCCATCATGATCGAACGCTTTCTGGACCTGCCGGAAAAGACCGCCCTGCTGCTTCTGTCGCTGAGCTTCATCGCCACCGTGGTGGGCGGATCGGCGGGCAAGGGGCTGATCGCCACCGGGCTGGGCCTGCTCGCGGCGTTTGTGGGCACGGGCGAGGATTTCTACCCCCGCCTGTCCTTCGGCACCGAGGCTTTGTCGCAGGGATTTGGCCCCGCGGCGGTGTTCCTGGGGGTGCTGATCGTGGGCGAGCTGTTCCGCGGCATCGAGGATCTGTGGCGCGAAAAGGCGCGGTCGGGCCAGGTGACGCAATACGACCTGAGCGGCGACCAGAGCCTGGGCTGGGCCGATCTGCGCCGGCTGGCCCCGCATATCGGACGTTCGGCGCTGATCGGCACCGCCATCGGCGCGCTGCCCGGGATCGGGTCGAGCCTTGCGGCCACGCTGGGCTATACCGTGGCAAAGGCGCGCCACAAGCCCGGCGCAGGCGATCCGAAGATGGGCGAGGGCGCGCCCGAAGGCGTGGCGGCCACCGAGGCCGCCAATTCCGCCGTCTCTGGCGCCAACCTGATCCCGGTGCTGTCGCTGGGCATTCCCGGCAATGTCGCGGCGGTCTTCCTGATCCTGGCCGCCGAAAGCATCGGGGGCTTCACCCCCGGCCCGTCGGTCTTTCGCTTTACCGAAACCGCCGTCAATCCCGAACTGGTCATCGCCTTTGGCCTGTTCACCATGATGATGCTGGCCAACCTGATGAACTGGACGGTGGGCGGGGTGTTCATGCGCTCGCTGGGGTTCCTGGTGCGGGTCCCGCGGCAGTTGCTGCTGCCCGTGGTGCTGTTGCTGACGCTGACCTCGATCTACGTGGAAACCCCGCGCTTCGAGGTGATCCTGTTCACGCTGGGCTTTGGCGTTCTGGGCTATCTGATGCGCCGGGTGGGCATGTCGCCGCTGCCCTTCGTCATCGCCTATATCCTGGGCGGGCGGCTGGAAGAGACCGCGCGCCAGGCCTTTGCCGCCACCGGGGCCGACCCGTTCTTTCTGTTCAACCGCCCCGTCGCGCTGGCGCTGATGGTGCTGGCGCTTCTGGTGATCGTCTGGTCGGTCCGGCCAAAAGGAGAGGCTTCATGACCCGTCCCAACATCCTGCTGATCTCGGCCGACCAGCAGCGCGCCGACTGTTTCGGTTTCGAAGGCCGCAAGATCAAGACCCCGCATCTGGACCGGCTGGCGGGCGAGGGGACGCGGTTTGCCAATTGCATCACGCCCTGCGTGGTCTGCCAGCCGGCCCGGGCCTCGATCCTCACCGGGCAGCTGTGCAGGACGCATGGCGTGCATGACAACGGCATCGACCTGTCGCCGCAGATCGGCGAACGCGGCTTTGCCGGGACGCTGGCGGCGGCGGGCTACGAGACGGCGCTGTTCGGCAAGGCGCATTTCTCCACCTATCATACCTTTTCCCCCACCGGGACGCCGGAATGCCTGGCCTCGTCCGCCGACTATCCGGACGACTGGCACGGGCCCTACATGGGCTTTGGCCACGTCGAGATGATGCTGGTGGGGCACAACTGGTTCCTGCCGGAAAAGCCACCGCGCGGGCAGCATTACGAACGCTGGTTCCATGCCGACGGGCGCGGGGACGAGAAGAATGCGCTGTACCGGGAAAACGCAGGCGACACCCAGGGCGCGGCGCAGACCTGGCATTCGAAACTGCCGGTGGCCTGGCACAACACCACCTGGACCGCCGATCGCGCCATCGACTGGCTGAAGCACGGGCGCGGCGACGGGCCGTTCTGCGCCTGGGTCAGCTTTCCCGATCCGCACCACCCGTTCGACGCGCCCGAACCCTGGTCGCGCCTGCACGACCCGGCCGAGGTGGACCTGCCAGAGGACAGGCAGCGCAGCTTCGAAGGCCGCCCCTGGTGGCACGAGGCGGCGCTGACCAACGAGCCCGAGGGCACCCGCGAAGCCGCCGAGACCCGCAAGAGCTATAGCCGCATCCCGCCGCAAAGCGACGCGCAGCTGCGCGAGATCATCGCCAACACCTATGGCCAGATCGCGCTGATCGACCACAATGTCGGTCGGCTTCTGATCGCCCTGGACGAGGCCGGGCTGTCCGGGAACACCATGGTTGTGTACATCTCGGACCATGGCGACTGGCTGGGCGATCACGGGCTGATCCTGAAGGGGCCGATGCATTACGAAGGCCTGCTGCGCGTGCCGATGATCCTGCGCGGCCCCGGCGTGCCGCAGGGCGCGGTGCGGGCGGCGCCGGTCTCGACGCTCGATCTGGGGGCGACCTTTGCCGATTATGCCGGGGCCGCGCCGCTGTTGCCGCAGCACGGTCAGAGCCTGCGCCCGCAGGTGGAACGCGACGCCCCGCGCGGCTTTGCGCTGAACGAATGGGAATTGCTGCCCAGCCGCGCCGGGGTGGCGCTGAGCCTGCGCACGGTGCGCACGCAGACCCACAAGATGACGGTGGATCTGCGATCGGGGGCGGGAGAGATGTACGATCTCGGGAATGACCCGCAGGAACGGATCAACCTCTATGACGATCCCGACCACGCCGACCTGCGCGCGCAGTTGCGCGCCATGATCGACACCCGTCCAGACGACGCGTTGCCGGAACAGGTGCAGGTGGGCATGGCCTGAGCCGCGGGGTCAGAGCTCGCCCGCCTCTTCCAGCACCTTGCGGGCGATGCGGAAGCATTCCAGCGCCATGGGCACGCCGCAATAGATGCCCACCACATGCACGATGGCGCGGATCTCGTCGCGGCTGACGCCGTTGCGCAGCGCGCCGCGGCAATGGGTTTCCCATTCGTGCATCCGCCCCAGCGCGCCCAGCATGGCGAGGTTCATCATCGAGCGGGTCTTGGCGTCGATCACCTCGTCGCCCCAGCCGAACCCCCAGCACCAGGCGGTCATCGCCTCCTGGAAGGGGCGGGTGAAATCGTCCGCCGCGGCGAGATTGCGGTCCACATACTCTGCCCCGAGGGTGGCCCTGCGCTGGTCGAGACCCTTGAGAAACAGGTCTTCGTCGAATGTGCTCATCTGCGTGTCCTTTCCTGGTGCCGCGGTGGCGGCGGGCGCCGAAATCCGTCACGGATTTCGGTCCGAAGTCTTTTCAAGACTTCGGCGCGCCGTCCACCGCCTCGCGCATCCAGCGCTGCAGGTGCAGGATGGAATGCTCCGAATTCACGCCGCAGGCGGGATCGACCACCAGCGGCCCCGGCACGTACCCGCGCGAGCGCAACCCGCGCTGCACGCTTTCCACCAGGTGAATGTCTTCCTCCACCGTCGTGGCGCGGTCCTGCTGGGCCATGCGGCGCACGGTTTCGTTGTCGGCCCCGTCCACCGAATACCAGCCGCGCCACACCACCACGTGATCGGCATCCACCGCGCGCCAGTGATAGGTGTTCAGCAGGTTGCCGGGATAGACCTGGAACGAGAACATCGGCCAGAGGAACCAGCTGGAATAGCGGTCGTTGTTGGCAAACCCGCTGTCGATGTCATAGGTCATCTGCGACAGGTCGTTGCATTCGGTGGTGTGGCGCAGGCAATGGCCCTGCGGCTGGATGTCGTAGGTTTCGGGCCGGATCACCCCGGTAGAGAAGGTCGGGTGGTTCAGGCTGCAATGGTAGCATTCGGAATAGTTCTCGACCGAGACCTTCCAGTTGCAGTTTTCCGGAATCTCCACCCATTCCAGCGGCTTCAGCTCGGCCCAGTTGGGCACGAACGCGGCGATCTCGGCGCGGGCGCCGGGGAACCAGCTGTCCATCGGGGCAGCCTCGGGGTCGAGATTGACAAAGACGAAGCCCAGGAATTCTTCGGTGCGCACTTCGGTCAGGCAGATCCTTGTGGCGTCGAAGCCCGGCACCGCCCTTGCATTGGGGGCCGCGCGCAACGCGCCCGTCAGCTCGTAGGTCCAGGCGTGGTAGGGGCAGACCACCACGCGGGTGGTGCCCGCGCCGCGGACCAGCTGGTGCGCCCGGTGCTGGCAGACATTGTAGAAGGTGCGGATCACCCCGTCGCGCCCACGGATGGCAAACAGGCTTTCGTCGGCCAGGTCGAAGGCGACGTAATCGCCGGGGCTCTCCAGCTGGCTGGCATGGCAGGCGAACTGCCAGGTCCGGGCCAGCAGCCCGGCCTTCTCGGCGGCAAAGACTGCCGGATCGGTGTAATAGCGCGCGTCCAGCGAACGGACGGGCGGGGAGATGTCGTTCATTCGGGCTCCTCGTGATAGAGGCCAAGCTGGTGGCGGCGGCGGTGGAAGGTTTCGACACGTTCGACGATCTCGTCGCTGGCCACGGCGATGACAAAGCTCAGCAGCGTTTCCAGAAGCGCGATGGTCGAGACCGAGGACGGGAAGAATTGCGGCGTGTCGGCGGCGGTGACAAAGCCGTGATGGGCCGCGCGGAGGATCGGGCTGGCGGGGCTGTCCGACAGGCCGATCACCGTCAGGCCCTGGTCACGCGCCAGCCGCACGGTGTCCACCACCTCGCTGCGATAAGGGCGGCAGGTCATGGCGATCAGCACGTCGCGGTGATCGGCCCAGGCCAGATCGTCGGCGGGGACGGAACCGGGGCCCGGGATGGCATGGAAATCGGTCATTCCGGTCGAGGCAAGATAGGTGAAGTTGCGCGCATTGGCATTGTTCACGCCCACGCCCAGCACAAAGACCGACCGGCAGTTCCAGATCGCCTCGGCCGCGCGCTGGAGCGCGTCGGCGTCGATGGCGGCAAAGGTGTCTTCGACATTGCGCAGCGCGGCTTCGGCCATGTCGGCATAAAGCCCGCCCAGCGCGCCGGACTTGCGGATGTCCTGCAGCCAGCGCGCGCGGTCGGGAAAGCTGGCGGTGCCCTGGCGGATCGCCTCGCGGAAGGGCGCGCGGAACTCTTCGTAGCCGTCAAAGCCCACCTGCCGCGCCATGCGCACCACGGTGTTGGGCTTGACCTGCGCCGCGAGGGCGATTTCGCGCACGGTGGAGACACCCACATCGGCAGGGTTCTCCAGCACGTAGCGCGCGGCCTTCTGCGCCTCGGGCGTCAGGCTGTCCCATTCCTCCACCAGCCGGTTCAGGATCGGATGTGATGCGTTTGTACCATTCATGATTGACGACGGTACATCTGTTCGATTAGCCTGTCGAGCAGTTTCCCGGCATCGGGAGGCACAATGCGACCTTCAGGCAGGGGCACGGACATGGCCGAGGCAGGGTTTCCCGCACAGGCACGGGTGGTGATCGTCGGTGGCGGCGTGATGGGGGTGGGCCTGGCCTATCACCTCGCGCATGAGGGCTGGGGGCCGGAGGTGGTGCTGCTGGAAAAGGGCGAGCTGACCTCGGGCAGCACCTGGCACGCTGCCGGTCAGATCACCCAGTCCACCAGCTCGTTCAGCCTGGGCAAATGTGTCGCGTACAATATCGGGCTGTATTCCGGCGGGCTGGAGGCCGAGACCGGGCAGGCCGTCACCTGGCATGGCTGCGGCTCGTTCCGGCTGGCCTATGATGCGGACGAGATGGACTGGCTGCGCCACACGCTGTCGGTGGGCCGCGCGCTGGGGTTCAACATGGAACTGGTGGCGCCCGATCGCGTCGCCGAACTGCACCCGTTCTACAATCTCGACGGCGTTCTGGGTGCGCTTCATACGCCCGATGACGGACATGTGGACCCGTCGGGTGTGACCATGGCCATGGCGGCAGGCGCGCGGGCACTGGGGGTGCGGATCATCCGCCGGTGCCGCGCCACAAACATCACCCGCGGGGCCTCGGGCGACTGGGTGATCGCGACGGAACAGGGCACCATCACCTGCGAACACGTGGTCAATGCCGGCGGCACCTATGCGCGGCAGATGGGCGAATGGTCGGGTCTGCAACTGCCCATGACCTCGATGACGCATCACTACTTCGTCACGGAACCGGTTCCCGAATTCGAGACGCTGGAGCGGGAATTGCCCGTGATCCGCGATGACCGCAAGGTGTCGGGCTATATCCGGATGGAACAGAAACGCGGGCTGATCGGGATCTATGAAAAGGCCGATCCCAACGCTGTCTGGGTCGATGCCTGCCCGTGGGAGTATGAAAACTGGCTGTTTCCCGCGGATTACGACCGGGTTCTGCCCTGGCTGGAGGAAAGCCTGAACCGCATGCCGGTGCTGGCCGAACGCGGCATCCAGCGCGAGGTGCACGGGGCCATCAGCCATCCGCCCGACGGCAATCCGCTGATCGGCCCCGCGCCGGGGGTACAGAATTACTGGTGCTGCTGCGGCACCCAGATCGGCATTGGCTGGGGCCCGGGGCTGACCCGCGAACTGGCGCGCTGGATGGTGCACGGGGCGGCAGACATCTCGATGCGCGACTACGACCCGCGGCGCTTTGGCGCCTATGCCGACAAGGCCTGGCAGGTGGTCAAGGCCAAGGAGGACTACTGCCTGCGCCACGAAATCCCCTTTCCCCATTTCAACCGTCTGGCCGGACGCCCGGTCCGGCCGTCGCCGCTCTACGATCTGCTCAAGTCCAGGGGCGCGGTGCATGAAGAGGTCTACGGTTTCGAGCGCCCGCGCTGGTTTGCCCGCGACGGCGTGGCGGCGCAGGATCACTACGGGTTTGGCCGCACGGTCGTGCACGACATCGTGGCGCAGGAATGCCGCGCGGTGCGCGAAACGGCGGGCCTCATGGACATCTCGGCCTTTGCCAAGGTCGAGGTGGCCGGCCCCGGTGCCGCTGCGCTGCTGGACCGGCTGGTGGCCAACCGCCTGCCGAAAAAGCCGGGCGGGATCGCGCTGACGCACATGCTGAACCGCGCCGGCCGGATCGAGCTGGAAACCACCGTGGTCCGGCTGGAGGAGGATCGCTATTATCTGGTATGCGCGGCGTTTTTCGAACAGCGCCTGCTCGACCACCTGGCCCGGGAACGCCGCGGCGAAGATGTGCACATCCGCGCCCTGTCGGAAGACTGGGGCGCCCTGGCACTGAACGGGCCGCGGGCGCGGGACATCCTGTCGGCCTACACAACCGCCGATCTGACCAATGCCGGGTTCCGATGGCTCTCGGCGCGGGAAATCCCTGTGGCCGGTCACGCGGTGCAGGCGCTGCGCCTGTCCTACGCGGGCGAGCTGGGGTGGGAACTGCACATGCCGCGTGCCGCCATGGTGGATGTGTACAACGCGCTCTGGCAGGCCGGGGCCGGTCTGGGGCTGGCGGATTACGGCAGCTTTGCCATGAACGCGCTGCGGCTGGAAAAGGGTTTCAAGGGTGCGGCCGAACTGACCAACGAGGTCACGCTGGCCGAGGCCGACGTGCTGCGCTTTGCCCGCCGCGACAAGGCCTATCTGGGCCGGGACCAAAGCCTGGACGCCCCGATGCGCTGGGTCTGCGCCTATCTGCAGATCGCGCCGGACGGCCATCACGACGGCCATGGCGGCGAGGCCGTGTTGTGGCAGGGCCGCCGGGTCGGCTCGACGTCGTCGGTGGCCTTTGGCCATACAGTGGGAAAAATTCTCGCCTTTGCCTATGTCACGCCCGAGGCGGCCGTGCCCGGAACCGCGCTCGAGGTGATCATCGCCGGATGCAAGCGCGCCGCCCGCGTGCTGGCCGAGCCCGCGCATGATCCGCAGACCCTGCGCCCGCGCACCGATGCAAGGATGGAGCCCGCCGGATGACCCTGCCCGAAACCATGCGCGCCGTCGTGACCATGGGTCATGGCGACATGGACCAGCTGGTCTACCACACCGACTGGCCGCGCCCCGATCCCGGCCCCGGCGAGGTGCTGGTGCGGGTCGGGGCCTGCGGGCTGAACAACACCGATGTGAACACCCGCACCGGCTGGTATTCCAAGGCCGTCACCGGGGCTACAAGCGGCGGCGGCCATGACCGGCTGAACGAGGACGACCCAAGCTGGGGCGGCGCGCCGATCCGCTTTCCACGCATCCAGGGCGCGGATCTGTGCGGCACCATCGTCGCCGTGGGGGCGGGCGTGGACCCGGGGCGCGTGGGTGAGCGGGTGATCTCGGACAACTGGCTGCGCGATCCGCTGGACCCCCTGAACAAGGACAAGACCGGCTATTTCGGATCCGAATGCGATGGCGGCTTTGCCGAATACGCCACGCTGCCCGCGCGCAACGCGCTGGCCGTCAACAGCCCCTTGTCGGATGCGGAACTGGCCACCTTCTCCTGCTCCTACTCCACCGCCGAAGGCATGCTGACCCGCGCCGCCGTGACCGCGGCCGATACCGTCCTGGTGCCGGGGGCCTCGGGCGGCGTGGGCGGCGCGCTGGTGCAACTGGCCAGGCGGCGCGGGGCGCGCGTGGTGGCGCTGGCCTCCGAGGCCAAGCATGCCGATGTGGCCCGGCTGGGGGCCGACCTCGTCCTGCCGCGCGCGCCCGCGGATCTGCGCGCGGTGCTGGCGGGCGAAAGGATCACCGTGGTGGCCGACGTGGTGGGCGGGCCCCTTTGGCCCAGGCTCATCGACATCCTCGAACGCGGCGGGCGCTACACCTGTTCCGGTGCCATTGCCGGGCCCATGGTAGAGCTGGACCTGCGCACGCTCTACCTGCGCGATCTGACCTTCACCGGTTCCACCGTGATCGACCCCGAGGTCATGCCCAGTATCGTCCGCTATATCGAAGCGGGCGAGATCAGACCGGCCCTGGCCGCCAGCTACAGGCTGGAAGACCTGCGCGCCGCCCAGACCGCGTTCATCGCCAAGGCGCATACCGGCAACATCGTCGTCCTTCCCTGACCCCCTGTCCAAAGGCCGCCGCACGTGAAGATCACCCGCCTCACCGTCTACCAGGTCGACCTGCCGCTGGAACATCCCTACTGGCTGTCGGGCGGGCGGCTGAAATTCGACACCCTCGACGCCACGCTGGTCCGGATGGACACCGATGAAGGCCTGACCGGCTGGGGCGAGGGCACGCCCTGGGGCCATACCTATGTCCCCGCCCATGGCCCCGGCATTCGCGCCGGGATCGCGACGATGGCGCGCTTCCTGCTCGGCCTCGATCCGCGCCGCGTGCTCGAGCTGGAGCGGGTGATGGACCAGGCCCTGCCGGGCCATCTCTATGCCAAGTCGCCCATCGACATGGCCTGCTGGGACATAGCCGGGCAGGCCGCCGGCCTGCCGATTGCCGATCTGATGGGCGGCGGATCGCGCACGGGCCGGTCCGTGGCGTCCTCCGTGGGCGCGCGAAGTGTCGCGGAAACCCGCGAGGTGCTGGCGCGCTACCGCGCCCGCGGCTACATCGCGCATTCGGTCAAGATCGGCGGCGACGTGGCGCGCGACATCGCCCGGATCCGCGATGTCGAGGCGCAGCGCCAGGACAACGAGATCCTGCTCTACGATGTCAACCGCGGCTGGAGCCGGGCGCAGGCGCTCCAGGTCATGCGCGCCTGCCCCGAGGTGACCTTCGAACAGCCCTGCGAGACGCTGGACGACATCGCCGCGATCCGCCCGCATCACGGCGCCGCGGTCAGCGTGGACGAAAGCCTGGTCACCCTGCAGGACGCCACCCGCATCGCCCGCGACGGGCTGGCCGAGATCTTCGGCATCAAGCTCAACCGCGTCGGCGGGCTGACCCGGGCGGCGCGCATGCGCGACGTGGCGCTGGCCCATGGCATCGACATGTTCGTCATGGCCACCGGCGGCAGCGTGCTGGCCGATGCCGAGGCGCTGCACCTCGCCGCCACGATCCCCGATGCCGCCTGCCGCGCGGTCTGGGCCTGCCAGGACATGCTCACCGTCGACATCGCCGGCGGCCGCGGCCCCCGCAACACCGGCGGCCACCTGTACCTGCCCGAACCCCCCGGCCTGGGGGTCCATCCCGACGCAGAGAGCCTTGGCGCTCCGGAGGCCGTATATGCCTGACCCCGGGCTTCTTCTTGGCTCAAATCCCCCGGGGGGTGAATTGCCCGCAGGGCAAGAGGGGGGCAGCGCCCCCCTGCCCACGGCGACGCCGCAGGCGGCGCAACTCCGGGGCACGGCCCTGCGGATTTGCGCCCTCCGCCTCTGGCATGTTCCGCTCACCAGCCACACCGCCTATTACATGGCCGATGGCAAGACCTGCGACACCGTGGAAACCGTGGTGATAGCGGTGGACACCACCGCGGGCCTGACCGGCTGGGGCGAGGTCTGCCCGATCCCGCATTACCTGCCGGCCTATGCCCGCGGCGTCGCACCCGCGCTGACGGAACTGGCCCCGGTGCTGCTGGGCGCGGACCCGCTGGGGGCCGAGGCGCTGATGGCACGGGCCGAGGCCTTCCTGCCCGGCCACGGCTATGCCAAATCCGCGCTCGACACCGCCCTGTGGGACATCACCGGGCAGCTGGCGGGCCTGCCTCTGGCGACGCTGCTGGGCGGGCGGCGTCAGGCCGACCTGCCACTCTACCACTCCATAACCTGCGTCGCCCCCGACGAAATGGCCCGCATCGCGCGCGACGCCCTGGCCTGCGGCATCACCCAGTTCCAGGCCAAGCTGGGGGCCTCGGGCGACTGGCAGACCGATGTCGCGCGGCTGACCTGCGTGCGCGAGGCGGTGGGGCCGGGGCCGCTGGTCTATGGTGACTGGAACTGCGGCGCAACCGCGCTCGACGCGATCCGGGTGGGCCGTGCCGTGGCGCATCTCGACGTAATGCTGGAACAGCCCTGCGCCACGCTGGAAGAGTGTGCCCGGGTGCGCGCAACCACCGGACTGCCGATGAAGCTGGACGAACTGGCGCATGACACCGCCTCGCTGCTCCGGGCGCACCGGATGGGCCTGATGGACGCGGTGGCGCTGAAACTGTCGAAATTCGGCGGGCTCTCCGCCACCCGCCGCGCCCGCGATCTCTGCCTGCATCTGGGGGCGAGGATGTGCATCGAGGATACCTGGGGCAGCGACATCACCACCGCCGCGCTCCTGCATCTGGGGGCCGCCACCGATCCGGGGCGGGTGCTGAACGTGTGTGACCTGTCGGGGTATGTCGCCCCGCGCCTGGCCCCCGACGCGCCGGTGCGCGCCAATGGCCGCATCGCACCGCCCGACGGGCCCGGCCTCGGCATCACCGTCGACGCCGCCGCCCTTGGCCAACCCGATCTGATACTGGACTGACGCCATGAACCGACTGCACAGCCAAGCCGACTGGATCTCCCGCGCCCGTGCCGTCCTGCCCGCTGGCGGGTTCGGCAATTTCGATCCGGGCATCGTCATCGCCCGGGGCGACGGCGCCCGCGTCCAGGACGAGGACGGCAACGACTATGTCGACTACCTGATCGGCTCGGGCCCGATGCTGCTGGGCCATGGCCATCCCGAGGTGATGGAGGCGGTGCTGGAACAGCTGCCGCACGGCATGACCTTCTTTGCCAACAACGCCCGCGGGATCGAACTTGCCGAAGAGATCGTCGCCGCCGTGCCCTGCGCCGACCAGCTGCGCTATCTCTCCACCGGAGGCGAGGCCGACATGTACGCCCTGCGCCTGGCCCGCGCCTTTACCGGGCGCGAACTGGTGGTGAAGTTCGAAGGCGGCTATCACGGCATGTCCGCCGAGGCGCAGATGAGCCTCGCGCCCGAGCGGCGGGTGAACTTTCCCCAGCCCGTGCCCGACAGCGCGGGGATCCCCGACAGCGTTGCCGCCGCGATGCGCATCGCGCCGTTCAACGATCCCGACTACATCCGCGATCTGCTGGCGGCCGAAGGCAGCCAGGTGGCGGCGATCATCGTCGAACCGCTGCAACGCATCGTGCCCCCCGCGCCGGGTTTCCTGCAGGTGCTGCGGGACGAGG
The DNA here is from genome assembly GCA_030425925.1 of Alphaproteobacteria bacterium. Classification (GTDB taxonomy): domain Bacteria; phylum Pseudomonadota; class Alphaproteobacteria; order Rhodobacterales; family Rhodobacteraceae; genus JAUHZO01. The sequence continues at coordinate 73,815 of JAUHZO010000018.1, forward strand.
CCGACCGCCACGGCATCGTTCTGATCTTTGACGAGGTGGTGACGGGCTTTCGCCTCGCCTATGGCGGCGCGCAGGCCCGATACGGCGTGGTCCCCGATCTGTGCACCCTGGGCAAGGTGATCGGCGGCGGCTTTCCCCTGGCCGCGATTGCCGGGCGGGCCGACATCATGGCGCATTTCGACAAGGAAGCGGTGGGGGCCGACCGCTGGCTGATGATGATGGGCACGTTGTCGGGCAATCCCGTGGCCGCCGCGGCGGGTCTGAAGACACTGGAGGTGCTGCGCCGCGACGGCCAGTATGCCCGGCTGCGCGATCTGGGGGCGCGGGTGCAGGCGCTGATGTCCGACGCGCTGTCGGCGCGCGACATCCCGCACCGCATCGTCGGGGATGAAACGCTGTTCGACGTGGTCTTTGCCGCTGACGAGGTGCGCGATTATCGCGGCACCGCTGCCGCCGACAAGGCGCGTGCAGCACGGTTCAACGCCGAACTGCGCGCCCACGGCGTGTTCAAGTCCCCGGGCAAGACCTATCCCTGTCTCGCGCTGACCGAGGCCGATCTGGCGCTGACGCAGGCGGCGGCGGACAAGGCCGCGGCCGCCATCGCCCGGGATCAGTAATCGCAGACCGCCGCCGCGGTCTGCAGCACCGCGCTGGCCTCGGACGGCAGGCGCAGAAACGTGACGCGGCGGTTTTCGGCGGCGTTCGGGTCTTGGCTGTTCTTGAGCACATGCTCGCCAAAGCCCACCGGGTAAAGCTGCAGCGTGACGTAATTGGCCTGCAGCGCCGCCGTCACCTCGGCAGCGCGCCGGCGCGAAAGATCGCAATTGTAGCCCGCCGCGCCCTTGGCGTCGGTGTGCCCGATCACGGCATAGGTGGTCCCGGCCAGCGCCGGATCGCGGAAGGCATCGACCAGGCTGCCGATCTTGCCCAGCTGGTCCGCGCGGATGCGGGCGCTGTCGAAATCGAAGGCAATGGTGATCGCCACCGAGGGCAGCTCGACCCGCGCGGCCCTGGGCACCGGCGCGGCATAGTCGGGGGCCTTGGCGGGCGGCTCGGGCTTTGCCTGGACCTGACCGGCGTTCAGGTCCAGCACCAGCGTTTCGAACTGCACCGACGGCACGGCGGTGGCGCTTTCCAGCGCCAGCCCGCCCGGGTCCACCTCGACCCCGGTGCAGGTCGCGGCACCTGGATTGGCCAGGCATCCGGCCAGGCGGTTCTGCGGCCGCGGCAGTTCCACCGGGGCGGCGGAGTCGCTGGCGCCGGGGATGAAGATCTCGCCCTGCTGCGCTGCAGCGTCGAGCGGCAGGGCCAGGATCAGGGCAGGGAGGAGCGCCCTGAGACGGGTCTGGATCGGGGTCTGCATCACCACCTCCTTCAATGCGCCGAGACGATGGCGCTGACCTGCGCCTTGGTCACGTCGGGATTGTGGCTGGACAGCGCGCGATAGGTGACATCGGACACGTCGGTCTTCTTTTCCGAGCCGAGGTCAAGCGCCAGCACTTCGTTGACCACGTCGCCATAGGTCACCACCTCGTGCCCGGGCGCGCGGGCGCTGATGTCGCAGGACACCTTGGAGGTGTCGCGCGTCACGTCGTGGATCGCCGCGTCGGACCCGTTGCAGATCGCAAGGATCGTCTCGGTTCCCGGGGCCTGCGTGCGCAGGCTGCCGCGCGGCGGGAACACGTACTGCGAACCGCCCGGGATCGGCACGTCAGGCAGCGCGGGATGCGGGTAAAGCACGCAGCTTTGCTTGCGGCTGTCGATGTTGATCAGGGTCAGGCGGCAATCGTGGCGCGGTTCGACGAAGATGCGCAGGCCTTCCCCCACCTTGTAGGCCGGCTTGTCGGTATAGACCGTCAGGTGGTTCTGGGTCGGCACGCTGTGCTGGGTGGGCACGTAGTCGTTGGGCCGCGCGGGCGGCGGCGGCGGCGGGGCCGCATGACCGGCCGCGCCGATGGCCTGCTTGACCGAGAAGGACAGATCGGCCCCGGGACGCTTGTTCGGGATCACGGCGCGGTATTCCGTCACCGCTTCCAGGATGGCCGGATAGGCCGCCGTCCATTCGTCCCGGGCAATCGGCGACTGGTCGAGCCGCATCAGGAGGCTGGCCATATCGCGGCCCACAAACCCGGCACGGGCGCGCAGATCGTCTTCGGTCAGGCCCAGTTCGTTGGCCGCCTGGGCAAAGTCGATGAAGGCGTCCACGTGGTAGACAAAGAGCCCGCGTACCGGCTCCAGCCCGCCGGCGGTGGTGTCCGGGTCGATCCCGGCGCTGCTGAGCGCGGCAAAGAAAGCGTCGGTGTCGCGCTTGAACCAGTCGGCCACCTCGTCCTGCCCGGGATAGATGGCGTCGATGGTCTGCCGGACGGATGGCGAGAGCGAGAAGTCGTTCAGCGCCACGTCGCGCACCTTGTCCTCGTTCAGGCGGATGCCCTTGGAGTGGCAGGAGATGCACGAAATGCCGTTCACCACCTCGCCGGTGCCGTCGGTGTAATCGTCGTCGCGCACGATCTGCGTGGGCCCGACATTCAGCCGTTCGCCATCGGCGGTGTTGAGGTAATAGGCGTGAAAGCCGTTGGGCAGGGTAAAGATCGACTCGCCCCCGTCATGCTCAAACGCGTTTTCTGCGCCGAACACCTCCTTGGGACCAAGCGGATATTCAAAGAAGCTTTGCCGCCCCTTGGAGCCCGCGAAATCGTAGGAGGTCCAGAAAAAGCCCGTCCCCAGCGCATGGCGTTCGATCAGGCGGTTATGGGTGGACACGCCCGAGTTCTGGAAGCCCGCGCGCACCACCTGTTCGTTCAGGATGTTGCGCTTCATGTCGAGGCCCAGCAGCCGCTCCAGCCCGGCGACGCTGTCGGGCAGGCGCAAGATGTCGTAATAGAGCGGCGAGACCGAGGCCGTGGCCGCGAACCAGTCGGCCCGCATCACCGGCACACGGGTGCCGGCAAGCGTCTGCAGCTGGCTCAGATGCGGGTCGGTCGCGCTTTCCATGGCATAGGGGTATTGCTCTTCCAGCAGCGCCCAGGTGGCGTGATCCCAGTCCAGATCCGGCAGGAAGATGCGGATCAGGGTGCTGTGTTCGTCCACCTGTTCGAACCGGAAAGGCAGCGGGTTCCAGCTGAGCGCGTTCAGCAGCTTGACCGTCGCGGCGCGGTAGCCGTCGAGGTTCTCGGGGCTCACATCGGTGTCGTTGTGCAGCGGTCGCAGGGTCAGGTAGCGGATGCGGTCGCGCCGGTTGGTGGGCTGGGCCTGCAGGTCGGCATGGGCCAGCTGGAACATTTCTTCCAGCGGGATGAACGGGCGCGGCGGGGGCGCGGCGTTCAGCAGCCCCTCGATCCAGTCGGACACGGCGGCCATTTCCGCATCGGTGGGAAAACAGGCGCTTTCGGTGCAATCGTCGGGCATCGCCGGAAAGCTGTATTCGCCGATCACGTCATACAGTTTCGATCCGATGGGCTTGCCCTGCACCACGAACTTGGTGTCCTGCGCCAGCCGGCGCATGTCGAGCACGTGGCCAAAGCCGGATTTCGACTTGGTCAGCCCCTCTTTCAGCGCGCCGTCCTGGTGGCATCGGGCGCAATGCTTGTCGAGCACGGCATAGGCGGCGGCCTCTTGCGGGGTGGCGTTGTCGGGCAGCGGCATGGCCGGGTTCGTGTGGCCGGGCGCGGCCCAGGCGGCCAGCGCCAGCGCGGCGGCGAGGGTCTTGAAATGGGTCATGTGAAATCTCCTCTACGGGGCCAACCGGTTCCGGTCAGCGGCAGCTGATGGACAGATATTTTTCCGAAGACCACCCGCGGGCGAAGGCTGTCCCGCTGTAAGGGTTGGTGCAGTATCCCGAGATGCATTCGATGCGCGCCCAGCCGTTCTTGCGCGCCAGAACGCGCACGGAATCGCCCTGGTAGACCTCGGTCAGGATCTTGCCCTTGGTCGACGGCTGGGAACGGACGTTCAGATAGCCCGAGCCGGTGGCGCGGTTCAGCTGGCTGATCGGCTTCATGTTCACCACGCGGGCCGAGCATTGCCGGACGTAGGGCCGGGTGCGCGTCAGAAGCGGCGTGTAGACCCAGCCTTCGCGCCCGTCGGGCAGCAGGACGTTGGACCAGCTGCCGCTGGCGCGCAGGAGGCGCAGCTCGGTGCCCGGGTCGATCTCGGTGAAGTAGCGATAATTGGTGCCGGGCCCGGTGCGCACGTTCAGCCCGCCATCGGAATTGTTGTCGACATACAGGATGGCAGAAGAGGTGCCACCCGTGCTGCCCCCGGACGAGGCCGATCCCCAGCCCACCAGTTCGGCCACAAAGCGCCGCCCGCTGGAGCAATAGCTGTCGCCGGGGATGGCGTTTTGCGATTTCAGCTGGCTCAGCCGCCATTCGGAGTCGGACTTGCGCGCGGTTTCGAAAGAGATCGCGTACCAGCCATTGTCCGACCGGAAGATGCGCACGCCGCTGCGGCCCGGAAACCAGCTGGCGGCAAAGGCCTGCGCCTCGCCGACGGTCGGGCGCGAGGCGGTGATGATGTAACACTGCGTGTCCGCCAGCGTGTAATTCCCTGCCGCTTCGCGCAGGCCCGAAGGCGCGGGGGCCGGCGCGGGGGCGGGCGTCTGCAGATAGGTGATCCGGTCCAGCACGACGCGGGCGATGCAGTTGGCATCCGCCCCGCAGGCGTCGCGCGTGCCGCGCAGCCAGGCACGCTGTTGCGCATCGGTGGAGCGCGCGGTCTGCGCGCCGTAGACGCGGCCCAGCTCCTGATCCAGCCCGGCCAGATAGGCGTTGGAACAGATCGTGCGTTCGGTCGGGTTCAGCCCCGTGGCATCGCACCACGGCCGCAGAAGCGATTCCTGCACCGGCGCAGGGGCGGGCTGCACCGGTTGCGGCACCTCGACCGGCTGCGGTGCCGCCGCCTGTTCGCGGCATTCCTGGTCAAGAAAGCCCTGCGCAAAGACGACATAGGGATGTGCCGTGCACCGCTGGACATAGGCGTCATAGGCAAAGCACTGGCCATAGGCCTTGGCTTCTTCATAAAGCGCATCGCAAAGCGCGTCGGCCCCCACCGGCTGCCCGCCGGTGGCGGCAACCGGGCTGGCATCGTTTGTCGTGCTCAGCGCGGCGGTCAGAACGCCCGACGCGGCCAGGATGTCGCGCATCGGGATGGCGAAATTCACGCTGTCCTTGCGCGACCCGGCATGGTGCAGCCCCACCACCTTCTGCAGCGAGGCGTCGATGATGGGCGAGCCGGAATTGCCCGGCAGCGTGTCGCAGGTGTGCAGCAGGCGCTGGTCCGACAGCGCCGGGCTGTTGGCGCGGCATTGTTCGCGGCTGATGCGCTGCGCCTCGCCCATCGGGTGGCCGATCACCCAGTACGGATCGCCATCCTGGGGGGATTTGTCCGACAGCGCCAGCGTGCCGTATTCGGCGCTGGGATTGCCGATCACTTCCAGCACCGCGTAATCGAGATCCTTCGACATCTCCACCGGGGTCGGGCTGACGATGTAGGAGCGCGTGCCGTCCTCCACCCCCTGCTGGGTATAGCCCGCCACGAACTGCACCGCGTCGATGCGCGTGGCCCCGGCCTTTTCGTTCTCCAGGATGCCGGGCACGCAATGGTGGTTGGTCAGGATGTGCCGGTCGGACACGATGAAGGCGGTGCAGGGGAAGATGCCGGTATCGGTAAGGATATCCAGCCGCCCCACCGCCAGCCCCAATGTCGCGAACACGCTGTCCTGCGAATAGTTGCGGATGGATTCGTTGTTGTAGCTGCCGATGGCCAGTTCCAGCTGCAGGTCGTCCGTGGAACCGGCCGACTGGTTGCGTTTCAGCACCACCTGGCCAAAGCTGGCGCGGTCAAAGCCGACAAAGTCCTGGGCGGCGGCGGGCAGGGCCGCACCGAGTGTGACGCCAAGGGCGACAAGGGCTGCGCAAGGTCGCATCGAAGGGCTCCAATCAATCGGGTAGCTGCTGTGAACTTGCCCGGATGATCCGTGATCGCGGCCCTTCGAGTCAACGAATGAAAACCATACCCCGGGCGGCAAGGCAGCGTCAGAGCACCCGTCGCAGAAAGGCGCGGGTGCGATCCTCGCGCGGGGCCGAAAGGACCTGTGCGGGCGGGCCTTCCTCCAGGATGCGGCCCTGGTCGAGGAAACAGACCTTGTCGGCCAGTTCGCGGGCAAAGCCCATCTCGTGCGTGGCCAGCACCATGGTCATGCCGTCGTCGCGGAGCGAGCGCAGCACGTCCAGCACCTCGCCCACCAGTTCGGGATCGAGCGCCGAGGTGATCTCGTCGAACAGCATGATCTCGGGCTGCATGGCAAGCGCGCGCACGATGGCCACCCGCTGCTGCTGGCCACCCGAAAGCTGGTCGGGGTAATGCCCCATCCGGTCCGCCAGCCCGAAGCGTTCGAACAGCGCCGTGACCGGCCCTTGCAGGTCGGCCCGGGACAGCCCACGCACGCGGCGCGGGGCCAGCAGCGCGTTCTCCAGCGCCGTCATGTGGGGAAAGAGGTTGTAGGACTGGAACACGATCCCGATGCGCTGCCGCACCGGCTGCGGATCGCGGCCCGGTTCCGAGATGTCGACCCCGTCCAGCAGGATCTGCCCGTCGTCCACGGGCTCCAGCAGGTTCATGCAGCGCAGAAGCGTCGACTTGCCCGACCCGGACGCGCCGATCAGGCAGATCATCTCGCCCTGCGTCACGGTCAGGTCGATGCCCCGGATCACCGGGTTGGTGCCAAAGGCCTTGTGGATGCCTCTCAGCTCCAGCCGGGCCATCAGGAGCGCGCCCTTGCCTGGCGGTTCATCAGGTAATCGGCGTAGCGGGTGGCCGGGATGGTGATCGCGAGAAAGATCAGCGCGGCCCCCACATACGGCGTGAAATTGGCCAGCAACGCCTTGTAGACACCGGCCTGGCGGAAGATCTCGACCGGGCCGATGAAGGAAAGAAGCGCCACGTCCTTCTGCAGTGCGATGAAGAGGTTCATGTTGGCGGGCACCACCCGGCGGATGGCCTGCGGCAGGACGACAAAGCGCATGGCGTCGCCGGGCGACAGGCCCAGCGACAGCGCGGCGTTGCGTTGGCTTTCATGCACCGATTCGATGCCCGAGCGGATCACTTCGGCCACGTAGGCGGCATAGACCAGGATCAGCGCGAGCGAGCCCCAGATATAGGGGGAATTCCAGGGCCGGGGCAGGCCCAGGCCCGGGATGCCAAAGCCGATCAGGTAGATCACCAGGATCACCGGCAGGCCGCGGAAGATGTCGGTGTAAAGGATCGCCGCCAGCCGCAGCGGATACAGCGCGGGTGCGCGCAGGTCGCGCATCAGCGCGACCGCCAGACCCAGCGCCGCGATCAGCGGGGCGCACCAGGCAAAGATCGCGATGTCGAGCAGGAAGGCCTCCAGCAGGCCCGGGAAGGTGCGCGCAAAGATCGCGCCGTTGAAGAAGCTCTTCTGCACCGCCGCCCAGCCCGGTGCCAGGGGCACCAGCACGATGATCGCCAGCACCACCGCCGCGGTCGAGGCGGCGGCGATGGTGTTGGCGCGCCGTCTCTGGCGCGCCTCGAACAACTGGCGACGGTTGGTCATCGGACAGGCGGGTTCCGGCTGAGAGGGCGAGGCGTGCCGTCAGGCGCGATGAGCGGTCACTCGATCACCGGCACGCTGGTGGCGTCCTGCAGCCACTCCGCCTCGATCTCGGCCAGACGGCCACTTTCGGTCAGCGCGGTGATGGCGGCGTCGACGCACTCCTTGAGCGGGTTGCCATCTTCCATCAGCATGCCGAACTGGTCGGGGTTTTCCGAACGGTCCGCCGGGAACTGGCCCAGCAGCACACCGCCCTCGACCACCACGGCCGACAGGTAGAGTGCCGTGGGCAGGTCAAAGAGCGCCGCGTCGATCTGGCCGGCCTGCATCGCTGCCGTGACGTCCACGTTGTCGCCGTACAGCAGCGGGTCCCGGTCCGGGCCGATCAGGTCGGTCAGCATGGGCACGGCGGTGGTATTGGCATCCGCGCCCCAGATCAGGCCCTTGAGCGAGGCCACATCCGCCGTGGCCCCGGCCTCAACGACCTTCTGCGTGGTCAGCACCGCCATGGCGGAGCTGTAATAAGGCAGCGAGAAATCGACGACCTCCTCGCGTTCGGGCGTGATCGAGAATTGCTGCAGGTTGACGTCGAAATTCTTGGCGCCGGGCTGGATCGACTGGTCGAACGAGGTGCGCACCCAGGTGACCTGGTCGTCGGCAAAGCCCATTTCATTCGCCACCGCATAAGCCACCGCGGCCTCGAAGCCCTGCTTCGAGGCCGGCGCGTCGTCCATGACCCACGGGTAATAGGCCGGGTTTCCGGTGGCGACGGTCAGCACGCCGTCGCTCAGCGTCTTGCCGGCGGCGCAATCGTTCTGGGCGGTCGCCGCGCCCGCAAGCGCGACGAGGAGGGCGGTGGTGCAAAGGGTCTTCATCTCAAACGCTCCCTGTTGTTTGCGCCCAGAGTTGCGGTGTGCAAGGAGCTTGTCCAGTGGTTTCGTGCCGCCGCGCGGACGCGGCGGCGCTGTCCCGGGTGGCGTCAGCCGCGCATCGCCGTGCCCGCGGGATCATAGGGCGAGGCCGCGATGACCCTGGCGGGCCGTTCCACCCCCACGATGTGCACGCTCAGATCGGTGCCCTCGGCGGTGCAGGCGGTGTCCACCATCGCCATGGCCAGCGACTGGCCCACCGTGTGGCCATAGCCGCCCGAGGTGACAAAGCCCACCATCCTGCCGTCCTGCCAGACCGGCTCGTAGCCGCTGGCATCGGCGTCGTCGCTGTCGATCGCCAGCGTCACGAGTTTCTGCGCCGGGCCGTTGCCGTCGCGTTCCGCCAGCGCGGCGGCCTTGCCGTTGAACGCCTTGTCCCAGTCGATCCAGCGATCCATGCCGGTCTGCGCGGCGGTGTAGGCCTGGGTGAACTCCGCCGACCAGATGCCAAAGGACTTCTCCAGCCTCAGGCTCAGCAGCGCGTTGAAGCCGTATTCGCGGATCCCGTGCGCGGCGCCCGCCTCCAGCAGCATCCGGCGCAGGGCGATGTGGTCGCCATAGCGGCAGTTGATCTCGTATCCCCGTTCACCCGCCACCGACATGCGGGCCACGCGGGCGCGGATCAGGCCGATGTCGAACTGCCCGCAGCCCATGAAGGGCAGGGCCGCCACGTCGCCTTCGGTCAGTGTCTCGATGACCTTCAGGGAATTGGGCCCCGCCAGCGAGAAGCCACAGACCTCTTCGCCCAGATCGCGCACCGTGACGCCTTCGGCCCGGTGGTCGTCGAACCAGCGCATGTGCCAGGCGCGCAGGTAATAGCTGCCCATGATCCACCAGGTGCCGTCGCCCCAGTTGAACACCGTCAGATCGCCCTTGAGACGTCCGGTCTCGGCCAGCATCGGGGCGAGACGCGCCCGCCCCGGGCGCGGCAAGCGGCTGGCCATCAGCGTGTCCAGCCAGGCCTCGGCATTGGGGCCGGTGACTTCGAAGCGCGAGAAGGCCGAGATGTCCAGCAGACCCACCGCCTCGCGCACGGCCTTGCATTCCGCCGCCACGATGTCATGCGCGTTCGACCGTTTCAGCGAGGGCTTCTCGCTGAAGCCTTCGGGCGCAAAGTAGAGCGGCACCTCCATGTCCCAGCTCTGCCCCCAGCGCGCGCCGGCGGCGGTCATGGCGTCATGCGCCGGGGCCATCTTCAGCGGCCGTCCGGCAGGCAGCTGCTCGTTCGGATAGGTCATCACGAAGCGGCGGGAATAGAACTGGCCGGTGGTCTCCTTGATGTACTGCCTGTTCTCGGCGAAGGGGCCAAAGCGGGCCACGTCCATGCCGTAGACATCGGCCTCGGGCTCGCCATGGATCATCCATTCGGCCAGCGATTTGCCCACGCCGCCGCCTTGCAGGAACCCCGCCATCACCGCGCAGGCGCACCAGTAGCCGCGCTTGCCGCGCACCGGGCCGACCAGGGGATTGCCGTCGGGCGCAAAGGTGAACGCGCCGTTGACCCAGGTCTTGACGCCCACCTCCTGCAGCGCCGGGTAGCGCTCGAAGCCCAGGATCAGTTCCTTCTCGATCCGGTCGGTCTGTTCCTGGAACAGCTCCATCCCGTACTCCCACGGCGCGCCGTCCAGCGCCCAGTGTTCGTGGTCGATCTCGTAGATGCCCAGCAGCACGCCCTTCTGGTCCTGCCGCAGGTAGGTGAAGCCTTCAAGGTCCACGGTCATCGGCACTTCGAAGTCGATCTGTTCCAGCTGCGGGATCGTGTCCGAGATCAGGTAGTGGTGTTTGAGCGGTGCCACCGGCAGCTCGATCCCCGCCATCCGGCCCACCTGCTTGGCCCAGAGCCCGCCGGCATTGACCACGTGTTCGCAGGTCACGACGCCCTTGTCGGTGATCACGCGCCATCCTTCGATCGTCTGCTCCAGCGCCTCGACCCTGGTGTGTTCGAAGTACGACGCCCCGCGCATCCTGGCGGCTTTCGCATAGGCGTGCACCGTGCCGGTGGTGTCGATATAGCCTTCGCGGTCAGCCCACATGCCGCCCAGAAGCCCTTCTGGCGACATGATCGGGTTGAGTTCACAGGCTTCCTCGACGGTGACGAGGCGGCAATCCTCGATCCCGATGGACTGGAACACGCGATAGGCCGATTGCAGCCATTCCCAGCGGTCCGGCGTGCCGGCCATGGTCAGCCCGCCGGTCATGTGCAGGTTGATGTCCTGGCCCGATTCCGCCTGGATTTCCGACAGCAGGTCGATCGTGTAGGCCTGCAGCGCGGCGATGTTCGGATCGGCATTCAGCGCGTGGATGCCGCCCGCCGCGTGCCAGCTCGATCCCGCGGTCAGGACCGAGCGTTCCAGCAGGCAGACATCCGTCCAGCCCATCTTGGCCAGGTGATACAGCACCGAAGCCCCGACGACCCCGCCGCCGATCACCACCACGCGATAATGCGAATTCATGTCTTGCCTCCCGAACATGCAGTTTCCGACACGCTAGTCGAAGGCGCGGATTGCGGTCCAGACAGAAATGTCCAGAAAGATGTCGCAAACGGGATCGAAAGGCTATGCGCCGGGTTTGGCCCAGTCTTCCCAGGCATTGCCGTGCCATGTCACCGGGCCGTCCCAGGCAAAGGGAATCTGGTGAATCACCACATCCTCGTCGCGCAGAAGCACCACACGATAAGACGGCTCCAGCGCCGCGCTGCCCGACTTGTCCGACGGCGCAAGATTGGGGATCACCTGGTGCAGGGTCGAGGGCACGCCGGAAAACGGAATGCCCGCCAGCGTGCCGCAAAGCGGTTCGTGCACATGGCCAAAGAAGATGTGGCGCACCGTTTCGCGGTGCTGCTTCAGCAGTGCCCGTAGCGGGCCCTGGTCGGCATCGTTGATCGACAGCTCGTCCGTGGCCGGATCGCCCAGATGCAGCGGATTGTGGTGGAAGAACAGGAATGCCGCGTGGCTTTCCTCCAGCTGCCGCGCCAGCCAGGCCAGCCGGTCGGGCCCGAAATGGCCGACATGGGTTTCAGGTGCCACCGTGTCGCAATAGATGAAATGCCCGACGGCCAGGTCCTCGGCATGGTTGACAAAGCCGTTTTCGTCGCGCGGATGCTCGGGGAAGGCGCTCAGAAAGGCGGCGCGGTCATCGTGGTTGCCGATCATCAGCCGCACCGGCACCGGGAAACCGGTGATCGCCTCGCGCAGCGCGGCATAGGCCCCGGCATCGGCCCAGTGGGTCAGGTCGCCGGTGATGATCAGCCGGTCGGCATCGGCGTGGTTCTCGACGATGTGGATGAGCGCGCGGTTCAGGCGGATATGCGGGTCGAGCCCCTCGACCAGCACGCCGGGCTCGCCGAGGTGGATGTCGGACATGTGGATGAACTTCATCGGCTTGGCCTTTCTGGGGGCAGATCAGGTGTCGATCCGAAGCCCGGTTTTCGGGTCAAAGAGATGCAGATGTTCGCGCGCCACGCCGACCTCCAGCCTTTCGGCGTCGGGCAGGTGCAGGGCACCGTCCACGCGCAGGATCACGCGCGTGGGGCCGCTGTCCAGCGTGCCGTGGATCAGGGTGTCGGCGCCCAGCTGTTCGTCAAAGACGCGCCGGAAACGCAGGCGGGCAAAGCCGCCCTTTGAGGGTTTCATGTGTTCGGGCCGCAGGCCCACCACGAAACCGCTGCCCGCCAGTCCGATGGGCCGGTCGAACTGCAGCACCTCGCGGCCTTCCGACACCAGCACCGCGCCGCCTTCGCCCAGCACGCCTTCGACAAAGTTCATCGCCGGGCTGCCGATGAATTCGGCCACAAAGCGTGTCTCGGGGCGGCTGTAGAGTGCGATGGGCGCGCCGATCTGTTCGATCCGGCCCGCGTTCATCACCACGATGCGGTCGGCCAGGCTCATCGCTTCGACCTGGTCATGGGTGACGTAGACGAAGGTGCCGCGCAGCCGGTCGTGCAGTGCCTTCAGCTCGGCCCGCAATTCGGTGCGCAGCTTGGCGTCGAGGTTCGACAGCGGCTCGTCGAACAGGAACACCGCCGGCTGGCGCACGATGGCGCGGCCCATGGCGACGCGCTGGCGCTGCCCGCCCGACAGCTGCCGCGGCTTGCGGTCAAGGTATTCGGTCAGGCGCAGCATCTGCGCCGCCTCGTTGATGCGCGCCTCGATCTCGGCCTTGGGCTTGCCCTCGTTCTTGAGCCCGTAGGCCATGTTGCGCCGCACCGACATATGCGGGTAAAGCGCGTAGTTCTGGAACACCATGGCGATGTTGCGATGGCCCGGCTCCACGTCGTTCACGACCTTGTCGTCGATCTTCAGCGTGCCCGAGGTGATCCGTTCCAGCCCCGCGATCATGCGCAGCATGGTGGACTTGCCGCAGCCCGACGGGCCGACCAGCACCACGAACTCGCCATCGGCCACGTCCAGATCGGCGGCCTCCACCGCCGTGACATTGCCGGGATAGACCTTGGTGAGGCTTTTGAGCGAAAGATGCGCCATTACTTTTCGGTCTCCACAAGGCCTTTGACGAACAGCCGCTGCATTGCCAGCACCACCAGCACCGGCGGCAGCATGGCCAGCACCGAGGTCGCCATGATCAGGTGCCAGACGGGGCGGCTTTCACCCGCGTTGACCATGCGCGAGATGCCCATGACCACGGTGTACAGGTCTTCGTCATTGGTGATGATCAGCGGCCAGAGATACTGGTTCCAGCCATAGATGAAGAGGATGATGAAGATCGCCGCGATATTGGTGCGCGAGAGCGGCAGAAGGATGTCCCAGAAGAACCGCATCGGCCCGGCGCGGTCGATGCGCGCGGCCTCCACCAGTTCGTCCGGGATGGTCAGGAAGAACTGCCGGAACAGAAATGTCGCGGTGGCCGAGGCGATCAGCGGCACGATCAGCCCGCTCCAGGTGTTCAGCATGCCCAGCTTCACCATCACGTCATAGGTGGGCAGGATGCGCACCTCGACCGGCAGCATGAGCGTGACGAAGATCATCCAGAAAAAGCCCATCCGGAACGGGAAGCGGAAATAGACGATGGCAAAGGCCGCCAGCAGCGACACGGCGATCTTGCCGAAGGTGATGCCCAGCGCCATCAGCAGCGAGTTCAGCATCATCTTCCCCACCGGCACGCCGCCGGCATGGGCCACGCCGCCCGACAGGATCTCGCGGTAATTCGCCAGGCCCTGATCGCCGAACCAAAGCGGGATCGGCGCGCGGGCCATGGCCTCGGGCCCGTGGGTCGAGGCCACCAGCGCCATCCAGACCGGGAAACACAGAAAGAACACGCCCAGGATCAGGACGGCATGGGTGAGGATGTTGGCGAGGGGCCGGTTCTCAACCACGGGTTTGCTCCTTGCCGCGGGGGGCGTGTGCGCCGGCCCCGTCCTGTTCGCGCGCGGCCATCAGTAATTCACCCGCCGGTCGATATAGCGGAACTGCACGAAGGTCATCGCGATCACGATGGCCATCAGGATCACCGATTGCGCCGCCGAGGATCCGTAATCCTGCCCCACGAAACCGGTCTGGTAGACCTTGACCACAAGGGTCGAGGTGGCATTGGCCGGCCCGCCCTGCGTGGTGGCGTGGATCAGGCTGAACGTGTCGAAGAATGCATAGACCAGGTTCACCACCAGCAGAAAGAAGGTGGTGGGGGTGAGCAGCGGAAAGATGATCGTCCAGAACCGCCGCATCGGGCCCGCGCGGTCGATGGCCGCCGCCTCGATCAACGATTGCGGGATGGATTGCAGCCCGGCCAGGAAGAACAGGAAGTTGTAGCTGATCTGCTTCCAGCTGGCCGCGATGATCACCAGAAGCAGCGCCTGGTCGCCATTGACGTAGTGGTTCCAGTCCACCCCGACGGCGTCGAGCCAGTAACTGGCGATGCCCAGCGAGGGATTCATCAGGAAATACCAGATCACGCCGGCCAGCGCCGGGGCCACCGCATAGGGCCAGATCAGCATGGTGCGATAGGCGGTGGCGGCGCGCAGCACGCGGTTGGCCGCCGAGGCCAGCGCCAGGGCCAGCGCCATGGTCAGAAACGTCACCGCGATGCCGAAAAAGAACGAAACGCCGAAACTGGCGAGGTAGACATCGTCGTTCAGCAGATCGCGGAAATTGCGCAGGCCGACGAAATCGCGCGACAGGCCGAACGCGTCCTCGATATAGAGCGCGCTTTCCAGCGCCTGCCAGGACGGCCAGAAGAAGAACACCAGCGTCACCGCGATCTGCGGGCCGACCAGCAGATAGGGCAGGGTCTTGGTGTTGAAGGTGACGCGTTTCTGCATGACGGACTGGCTGGCACGGCGAAGTCCCGGGCCTGACCCGGGACCTCCTGGGGGAAGCATCGATGTCGCCCCGGGACGGCCCGGGGCGCGCGGGCGGCCGGGGGATGACCCGGCCGCCCTGCAGCGTGATCAGCTGTTGGCTTCTTCGAAGCGGCGCAGCAGTTCGTTGCCGCGGGCAACGGCGGCGTCCAGCGCTTCCTGTGCGGTCTTGTCACCCGACCAGACGGCTTCCAGCTCTTCGTTGATCACGTCGCGGATCTGCACGAAGTTGCCGAAGCGGATGCCTTTCGATGCCGGGGTCGGCGCGTTCAGCGACAGCTGCTTGATCGCGGTGTCGGTGCCCGGGTCGGTTTCATAGAAACCGTCGGCCTGCGACTTTTCGTAGGCCGCCGTGGTGATCGGCACGTATCCGGTGTTCTGGTGCCACATCGCCTGCTGCTCGGGCTGCGACAGGAACTGGAAGAACTCGGCCACGCAGGTGTATTCCGGCTGTTCCTTGCCGTTCAGCACCCACAGGGTCGCGCCGCCGATGATCGAGTTCTGCGGCTCTGCGCGCAGCGAGGTCTCGACCGGCATCATGGTCTGGCCGAACTCGAAATCGGTGATATCGTTCTTGAAGCCGCCGTAATAGGCCGAGGAGTTGATCCACAGCACGGTTTCACCCGACACGAACTGGCCACGGCTGTCGCCGCGACGGCCGCCATAGGCGAACAGGCCTTCTTTGCCCATTTCGGCCAGGCGCGCAATGTGGTTCACGAAGGGCTCGGTGTTGAAGGTGAACTCGGTCGAGAGCGAGGCAAAGCCGTTCTCTTCGGTGCCCACGGCCACGTCATGCCAGGCGCCGAAGTTCTCGATCATGGTCCAGGACTGCCAGCCCATCGAGAACGGCTTGGCCACGCCGTTGGCCTTCAGCACTCGGGCGGCTTCCTCGACCTCGTCCCAGGTGGTCGGCACGGCCAGGCCTGCGGCGTCCAGCGCGGTCTTGTTGTACCACATGACCGGGGTCGACGAGTTGAAGGGCAGCGACAGCAGGTTGTTGTCGGTGTCGGTGTAGTACGAGATCACCGCCGGCAGATAGGCCGACTGGTCGAACGCGATGCCCGCGTCTTCCATCAGCTTGTAGACCGGGTAGACGGCGCCCTTGTCCTCGGCGGCCATCATGGTGGCGGTGCCCACTTCGAATACCTGCACGATGTGCGGCTGCTCGCCCGCGCGGAAGGCGGCGATGGCGGCGGTCATGTTCTCGGTGTAGTTGCCCTTGTAGGTGGCCTTCACCTGGCAGGTGTCCGACCCTGCGTTGAAGGTGGTGGCGAAGCCGTCGGTGATTTCGCCCAGCTGGCCGCCCATGGCGTGCCAGAATTCGACTTCGGTCTTGCCGTGGCCGGCTGCGAAGGCGGCGGTCGCCGCCATGGTCAGCGCGGTGCTGGCCGCGAAAAAGGTCTTGAGAGCCATCTTGTCCTCCTGAAGGTCGGGTCCGCGTTGTCGGGCCGCAAGGGCCGCCGCAACGCCTGAAGACGCTCTCTAGTCACGCGATGTAACAGGAGTGTTGCAATCCGCCACCAGGCGGGCACCGGCCCTCAGTTCAGCCGCGACGCGCGCACCGGGCCTGTGCCCGGTGCGGGAGTGGCCGGGGTCGGCGCGCCGTCGGCCAGCAGCCGGTCGAGGCTGTCCTGGGTGCGGCGCACGAACAGGCCCGCCTTTTGCCGCCGCGCCAGCGCCAGCGCGTGGTCCAGCTGCGCCTGGGTGCGCGCGGTGTCGGGCCATTCGGCATGCGCCACCAGCGCCGAGACGCGCCGGAATTCTGCCGAGAGCCAGTAATCGTCGCCGCGCAGGCGTTCGTCCACCATGTCGAGGCCCGAGCGCGCTTCGGAGATCAGCCCGGCGAGGCGGCAGATCTCGGCCTTGATGATGAAGCAGAAGCTGAGAAAGCCGCTTTCATCGGCGGCGCGCGCCTGGCCACGTTCGGCCAGTGTGCGCCCGCGGCTGCGGTCTCCGGCAGCGATCAGGCCGATCCCTTCGAACAGGTCGGCATAGCGGTCCCAGACCGGGGTGTCATGCGCCTCGGCCAGCGCGCGCAGGCTGCGGGCCGAATCCAGCACGGTGGCGTAATCGCCGCTCAGCCCGGGCAGGATGCAGCCCATGAACAGCGTGATGTTGCACAGGTCGTGCCCCTGCCCGGTGCGTTCGGCCAGCGAGCGGGCGCGCTCTGTCCACAGGCGCGCGGTTTCATGCTCGTCGCGCAGCATGGCGATCTCGGCCAGGCCGATCATCGACATGGCGGCATGGTTCGAGGTGCCGTAGCGGCTCAGCCCGGCCGAGTGGCGTTCGTGGTCGTAGCTGTCGATGAAGCTGCGCAGGTGGCGTTCCGAGGCGTCGAACTGTCCGGTGAACAGCAGCGACGTGCCCATGCAGCGCCGCCCGATCAGGTGCGGCACCCCTTCGGCGTCGCGGGTGATTTCGTGGATCCGGTTTGCCAGCTCCAGCGAGGCGTTGAAATACGCGGCCGAGCCGAGATGCACCCATTTCGTCACCAGCAGCGGCAGGAACTGGTCGGTGCCGTCCAGCTTTTCGCTCAGCGCCTCTACCGCCGCCATCTCGATATCCACATTGGCCGAGCGGTAGCCTTCCTTGGCCACGAGGACCGAGACGAGGTTGAGCCTTGTGTTCATCTCTTCCAGCCGGATGTCCGCGCTGTCGGGCAGCTGGCCCAGATCGCGCAGCGCGCGGCGATACAGCCCGATCGCCTCGGAATAGGCCGAGCGGTCATTGGCCAGTTGCGCCGCCTCGCTCCAGCGTTGCGCAGCTTCGAGGTGGCATTCGGCCTGCGAATACTGCACCGCGGCGACCTGCGGGGCGGCGGCCATGACATCGGGGAATTCGGCGGTCAGCAGGTCGGCGATCCGGCGGTGCAGCGCCAGCCGGTCGCGGCGCAGCAGTGTGTTGTAGGCGGCATCGCGCAGCAGCGCGTGGCGGAACGATACCGCGGGGCCAAAGGCGCTGTGACCCACCCGCAGGATGCCCGCGTCGAACAGCTCGTTCACGCCGCGCCGCGCCTCGGCATCGTCCAGCCCGGAGGCCGCCAGCAGGATCGCCACCGGAAACTCGGTGCCGATCACCGCCCCCAGCTGCGCCATGCGCCGCCCCAGCGTCAGCCGGTCGAGCCGGGCAAGCAGAGAATCCTCCAGCGTGGCGGGCATCGCGCGGCTTGCGGTGTCCTCCCCCGAGGACAGCGATTCCAGCATGTAGCGGGTCAGTTCCTCGGCAAAGATCGGGTTGCCGTCGCAGCGCCGCGAGATGTCCTGAACCTGCGCCTCGCTAAGCCCGCGCCCCGGGGCGATCCGTTCGGCCACTGCGCGGACCAGCGGATCGAACACCTCGGGGGCCATCGGTGCCAGCTCGATCACCGTGACCCGGTGCCGGTCGACCCAGTGCGGCAAGGCGGCCGGGCGGCTGGTGGCCATGACATGCACCGGCTCTCCGGGGATGCGCTCGGCAATGCGCTCCAGCAGTTCGGCGGTGGACGGATCCATCCACTGCACGTCCTCCAGGATCAGCGCATCGGCCTCGACCGCCAGCGCCATGACCAGATCGGTCAGCACGCCGAACAGCGCCTCGCGCCGGTCTGGCGTCAGCCCGCCGGGCTGGAACAGCGCGCCCAGCAGGTCCGGGGCCTGCACCGGATCCAGCCCCAGCGCGGCGCAGAGGGTCTGCAGCGGTCCCGCCGGATCGCCCGACCCGACGCCCAGCCGCCGCAAAAGGTAAAGCCGGATGGCGTGGAACGGGCTGGACTGGTGGTAGGGGGTGCATTGCAGCACCGGCTGGGCGGCGGGATCCAGCCCCTGGCTGGCCAGCACCTCGCGCACCAGCCGCGACTTGCCCAGCCCGGCCTCGCCGCGCACCAGGCCGATCTGGCCGAACCCGGCGCGGGCCTGGGCCGACTGCGCGGTAAGGCGGCGCAGCTCTTCGGTGCGCCCGACAAAGGCCGCGCCGCCGCCGATGGGGCGCAGCGCGTCAAAGCGGCTGGCGGCGCGGGCGTGCCGGTTGAGCTGCCACAGCTTTACGCCGCCTTCGATCCCCTTGAGCCTGCGCACGCCGAGATCGGCGCAGTCGAACAGCGCGCCCAGCCGCCGGTGCGTGGCGTCCGAGACCACGATGCCATCGGGCGGCGCGGCCTCTTGCAGGCGCGCGGCAAGGTTGGGTACCTCGCCCACAGCGGTGGTATCCACCCCGTTGCGCATTGTTTCGGGCGAGGGCACCACGTTCAGCCCGGTGGCGATGCCGATGCGCACCTGCGGGCGCGTGCCGCCCACCGGCGGCAGCGCCTGGATGCTGGCGATGATCTCCAGCGCCGCGGCGGCGGCGTTTTCGGCGTCGTGATCGGTGGTTCGGGTGATGCCGAAAAAGACGATGATCCCGTCGCCCAGGAATTGCGACATGTGGCTGTCATAGGGTGTGATGGCCGCGGTCAGCACCTCGCGGTAGCGCGCGATGAGATCGTTGTAGTCTTCCGCATCCAGCTGCGCCGACAGCCGGGTCGAGCCGACCAGATCGCAAAACAGCACGGAGATGACCCGCCGCTCTTCGTCCGACAGCGCGGTTGTGGCGGCAGGGCGCGGAGCAGCGGATGCTGGCGGCGCTGCGGCCGCCTCGGCCCCGATCCGCGCGGCAGCCTTCAGAAAGCGCCGCCGGTGGCCCACCGAACTCATCCCGATATCGCGCAGATCCTCGGCGGTCAGGTCGGGCAGCAGGTCGAAATCGATGTCGTTGTCGGCCAGCGCGTCCAGATACGCGGAAAGGCCCAGCTCTTCGAGCCAGGCCTCCAGTCTTGTATCGGGGGCGGGCGCCATCCGCGCTCAGTGCTGGATCGGCTGGCCCAGCGCCGTGACCACCGCCTGCGGCGTGCCGGGGGCCGGGGCCGTGCCGGCCCTGGCCGGGCGCACCTGCTGCGGAAAGCGGAAGCTGTCGCCGGGATCGTATTTCGACTTGACCATCTGCAGCGTCGGATAGGCGTCGCCCCAGTATTCCTGCGGATAGTTCACCGCCTCGGGGTTGGGGTAGTTCTGGTAGACATGCCCGTTCGACATCGGCGTCAGAAGATCGGTCCAGTTGCGCAGGAAGTCGTTGCACATCTCGGCATCGCCGACATTGTACCAGTAGACATCCATCGTCATGTTGCAGTCTACGCCGCGATGGACAAAGGCGGTGTCCAGCGCCGCCTTGTCGGCGATCGCGCCGCCGTAGAATTCCGCATAGCCATAGGCCATGTTGTTGGGTGCGCTCGAGAAATAGGTCAGCAGGTCGTTCCATTGCTGGCCCGACAGCGTGTCGGCGATATAGCGCGAGGTCTTGTTCTCGAACGGCGGCGCGGTGATCGCGGGCATGCCCTGCGGGTAGTTCAGAAGCTTGTCGTTCATCGTCACGAAATCCGACGTGTCCTGCCACTGGAAGATCGCGCCGGGCATGTCGCAGATCGGCTGGATCACCGCGGTCAGGCGGGACGGATCGCCGATCCACATGCCGCGCACCATCAGGTAGGGTTCCAGCGGCGTGCCCTCGGGCGGCGGCGGCGTGTTGGGGTCGATGTAGTTCTGGAAGCAGAGCGAGACCTGCATGGTCATCTCGGGCCCGGCCACCGAATTCTTCATGAAGTTCTGCTGCAGCATCAGCATCACATCGGTGGCCTGCGACACCTCCTGGACCGAGGTCAGCCGCCACGCCACGGCAAAGCCCGACGCCTGGGGGACGGGGTGCAGCTGGTAGGTCAGCGTCAGCACGACGCCGAAGTTTCCGCCGGTGCCGCCGCGCAGGGCCCAGAACAGATCGGCATTCTCGCTGTCGCTGGCGGTGACGATGCTGCCATCGGCCAGCATCACGCGGAACGACAGCACGTTGTCGCAGCTCATCCCGTAGGCGCACGAGATGAAGCCATAGCCGCCGCCCTGCACATAGCCGCCGACGCAGACATCCGGGCATTCGCCGCCCGGCATGAACAGGTTGTAGGCCTGCAGCGTCTGGTACAGGTCGCCGAACATCACGCCGCAGCCCACATGCACCTGTCGGCCCGGGGCGTCGACAAGGATGTGGTTGAGGTTCTTGACGTCAATCAGGATGCCGTTGGTGGTCGAGTAGCCGGCGGTGCAATGCCCGCCCGAGCGCACGCAATAGCCTTCGCGGCAATGCTGGCCGAACGGCAGGGCAATGGCCACGTCCGCCTCGGTCTTGCACTGGAAGATCGCCACCGGATAGGACTGGAAGACGGGATTGCTGATCTGGCGGGCCTGGTCATAGGCCTTGGTACCGCGCAGCAGGATTTCGCCCTGCATCTTCTGCTGTGCGGCCTTGATGCCATCCAGCGTCAGGCCAGCGGCCTCAAGCTCTCCACACGGCAGGTCATCCCATGCCTTGAACAACGCTGCATCGCGCAGACGTTTTGACGAGTAGTTGGCGACCATAATGCATCCCCCTTGTTAACAATCGCTTGCAGACAATCCATGCAACCCCGGCGATTTCCGGGGGGGACCGTAGCAATTCACGATAGTCTAACGGGAGTTGCAGGGCTTGCCTAGGGTCAGGACCCATTGAATGAGCGGTAAGCTCATGATTCACTGTTCGAAAAGGGAGCGGTGGCATGAGCAATCTCTTCTGGCTGACGGACGCGCAGATGGCGCGTCTGGAGCCCTACTTCCC
>JAUHZO010000002.1 GCA_030425925.1 Alphaproteobacteria bacterium
CCGACCTGCACGCCTCCAAACCCTACCGCGCCAGCCTGGTCAGAACCATGACCCGCCGCGCCGTCACCAAGGCCGCCTGACCCCCCGGACACGCGGCACACCTCCGGACCGGGACGGTCCGGGGGTCAGAGCGTGCGCAGGTTGCCGGCGTGGTCGATCACCGTGATGCGGGACAGGCCGGCGGCCGTCTTGAGCGCCTTGAGGTCGCTTGAGGGCAGGAACACGGCGGCAGTCGAGAGCGCATCGGCCAGGGCGGCACCCGGGGCCGTGACAGGGGCTTCGATGCTGACGCTGGACCACAGCGCCGCGCGCCCGTCCGGGGCCAGCAGGTGCGGGCCGGATCCGGGCCGGGCGGGGCTGGACGTGGCGATGGCGGTATCGGTCAGGCTGCGGGTGCCCATGTCACCAAAGCGCGGATCGACCAGGGCCAGGCGGAAGGGCCCGCCGAGGGCCGCCTGCTCCCCGATATCGATGAGCGCGCGGGTGAACCCGCTTCGGGCCAGGGCGCTGCGCACCAGGTCGGTGGCAAGGCCCTGCGCGATGCCGTTGAAGGTCAGTGCCTGACCCGCGCCAAGACGCAACGCGCCGCCGGGGCCGCGCCGTATCCGCGACCAGCCGACATGCGTTCGGGCGCGGGCGGGATCGTCCCCCCGGGCCAGGGCCTGCCAGAGCGGCTGCACGCTGGGATCGAACAGGCCGTGCGTGAGCTTGTGGGCCCGGTCCGCGATCTGCAGCAGGCGGTGAAAGAGAGGGTCCGGGGCCAGCCGCCCGGTGCGGTTCAGCAGGGCCAGGTGGCTGTCGGGGCGGTAGAGGCTGAAGCGGGTCTCGACCTGTTCCAGCAGCGCGGGCAGGGCGGCCAGCGCGGCGCGCGTTCCGGACTGCGGGCCGTGCAGCGTGACCGAGACCCGTGCGCCCAGGGCAGTACCGGTCCATGTCGCGGCCAGGGCAGTGTCCGGCAGGGCGACGAAGGCGGCGGAGATCTGCAGGAAGCGGCGGCGCGGGATCATGCGGCGGTCTCCCTGCCCGGATCAAGGCGGCGCGGCCGGTCTGTCCTGCGGGCCAGGATCAGCGGCACGCATTGCTTTGGATCGTCGTGGATCGTCACGCAGTCGAGGCAGCCGAAGCATTCGGCATAATCGATCGTGCCGCGGCGATCGATCGCCCCGTAGGCACAGCGCACGGTACACAGCTGGCAGGGGCTGCCGCATTCGGCGCGCCGGGCGATCCAGTTGCGCGAGCGCAGCAGGCCGCCGATGGCCATGACCGCGCCCAGCGGGCAGAGATAGCGGCAGAAGCCCTTGAACAGCGCCATGGACAGGACCAGCAGACCGGCGGCATAGGCGACGTAGTACCATTCGCGCAGGAAATAGGTGGTGATGGCGGTCTTGAACGGCTCCACCTCGACCGCAGTGTCGAGATGTTGCGGCGCGACGAAGACCAGCGCCACCAGGCCTGCCAGCACGAAGTATTTCATCGTTTTCAGGCGGCGGTCCCAGACCGGAGTCGGCGTGATCTGCGGCAGGCGCAACAGGCGGCCCAGATGATGCGCGCCTTCCTGCAGCGCGCCGAACGGGCAGAGCCAGCCGCAGAACAGCGCCCGGCCCCAGAGGACGAAGCCGACACTCGCGGCGCCCCAGACCATCAGGGAAAACGGATCGTACAGCAGGAAGGCGAGGGAGCCGCCCTCCCACGCGGTGCGGATCACGCCGATCACCGTGACAATGGACAGTTGTCCCTGCCCCCACCAGCCGACAAAGACCGTCATCGCCGCCAGAAGGCCAAGCCGGACCGGGGTGAACAGGCGCATCCCGGCCAGCGCCGACTGACGCAATAGCAGTACCGCCATCAGCGCAAGAAGCGCGGGCGCGAGCAGTGCCAGATCGCCCTGGCGCGCACGCAGCGCTTCGCGGAACGGCGACAGCGGTTGCGGCTGTTCGGGGCGCAGGAAGAACCGCGGATCGGTGAGGTGGTCGAACGAGAACACGTGGCTGCCGATCTGCGGCATGAAGGAACCATGCGCGCGCAGAGCCTGGACATGCAACGTCCAGGCTTCGGACGGGTCAAAGCCCAGGCGGCGGTCGGTGCGCAGGATCATCGCGGTGGCGTCGTGCAGCGCGTCTGGCAGATCGGGGTGCAGCCTGACCTCCAGATCGGAATCGCGCAGGGCGACCGGCAGGCCGAACTGCTCGGCGCTGAGCCAGTCGGGCGAGGTGTTGCGCACGAAATCTCCGGCCACCAGCCCATGCCGGCCGGCTTCGATCAGCAGGATGGGTTCGTCGAAATCCGAGATGGTCAGGAAGGCCTGCAGGTCGGCGAGGCTTTCGGCCTCCAGCACGGCGCGGGCGATGGCGGGTGGTCCGAGATCGACGATCCAGAGGTCGAGATAGGCGGCTTCGGGCGCAGTGGTGGCCACCGGGTCGTCCTTTGCCCAGAGCGTTCCGGCAAAGGCGGCGTCGACCTCGGCATTGCGGATGACGTGGCGGCGGGCCAGGCCCTGGGCCACCAGATCGTCCCAGGTCAGCGGTTCCTCATACGCGGGATCGGGGCGGGCGGGCGGGCCGGCGGCCACGCCGCGCATCTTTTCCCGGGCGATGCGGGTGGTGGCGGCAAGGATCGATTCATGCGCAATGCGCACGCTGGCGGTGGCCTTGGTCACCCCGTCCAGATAGACCAGCGACCCGCCTTCCCCCGCTGCGCCGTAGGGGGTGCCCACAACCAGCGTTTCGGCGATGTTGTGGCCGCGATACTGGGTGAAGAACGCCTCGAACGCCGCCTGGCCCAGGCCCGAGACGAAGATCGGCTCGTTATGGTCGATGAGGCGCACGTCGTGATAATTGCCTTCAAGATCCAGCGTGACCAGCACGTTGATGGGCGCGCCGGAAAAGCCGGGCAACGGTGCCAGAGGTTCGGTCTCGAAGATGTAGCCGGCGGTCAGCCCGCCGGCGTTCTCTATCGTCCAGACACCCTGGTCGTTGACCGGCTCGCCCAGCAGGAAGGGCGGGATCACAAGGGCGGCCAGCGCCTCGGGCGACAGCGGCTCGGCCCGCGCGGGGCAGGATGGCAGCAGCAACAGGGACAGGACCAACAGACAGGCGCGCATGGCCGTGATGCTATGAGAGGGCGGGCCGGGCCCCCTATGCGACCTTGGTCGCATTTGAGTGACAGCTCCAACTTGTGTGCTATGGGGCCGACATGACCCAAGGCTCGCATCCGGAACAGGCCCGCCATCCCGGCGTCATCGCGGTTTCCCTGATCGCGCTGATCGCATTCTGGTGGCTGGGGGCCTGGGGCATGGCGGATCCGTCGGTTCTGCCCAGCCCGGCCGAAGTCTGGCGCATCACGCTGCGTGAGGCCGCAAGCGGCGCGCTGTGGCTCCATACCAGTGCGACGCTGGCGCGTGTGGCCGCGGCCTTTGCGCTGGCCATGACCATCGGAACGGCGCTGGGGGTGCTGCTGGGCCTGTTCCCGCGGCTCAACCGCTGGGCCGATCCCTGGGTGGTGGTGTTCCTGAACGTGCCGGCGCTGGTGGTGATCGTGCTGGCCTATCTGTGGCTGGGCCTGAACGAGTTCGCCGCCATCGTTGCGGTTTCGGTGAACAAGACGGCGATGGTCGTGGTCAACATCCGCGAAGGTGTGCGCGCGCGGGACCGCAAGCTGGGCGAGATGGCGCAGGTCTTCGGCATGTCGCGCTGGCACCGGCTGCGCCATGTGCTCTGGCCTCAACTGGCCCCCTTCGTGTCGGCCTCGGTCCGCAACGGGCTGGCCGTGATCTGGAAGATTGTGCTGGTGGTGGAGTTCCTGGGCCGCTCCAACGGTGTGGGCTTTCAGATCCACCTCTATTTCCAGTTGTTCGAGACCGGCTACGTGATGGCCTATGCGCTCAGCTTCGTGGCGGTCATGCTGCTGATCGAATACCTGCTGGTGCAATCGAGCGAGCGGCGGGCGACGCGCTGGCGCGTGCAGGCGGCAGGGGCCACCTGAGGCTACGACCTTTGCAGGAGCGACGGCGCGGGCGATTTGCGCTATGATCCGCCAAACCTTTGGGAGGAGGACAGAGCATGATCCGGGTTCTGGCAATGGCGGTCGGGCTGTGCCTGGGGTCTGGCGCATGGGCGCTGGACGATCCGGTCACCCGGCTGGACGATCCGATGGGATCGGGCATGTGGGACTATCACCAGGTGCGCCTTCTGGGCGATCCCGCCGACATCCGCTTTGACGACAGGGTGATCCTGCGCGCGCCCGCAACCGCCGAGGACAGCCTGAACGTGCCGCTTCTGGTGGACGCCACCGGCATCGACAACGTGCGCCGCATCCTGGTCTTTGCCGATTACGGCCCGATCCCGCATGTGCTGACCTACTATCCCGAACAGGCGCAACCCCGGATCGGCCTGCGCTTCAAGATCGACCAGGGCACCGCCATGCGCGCGGCGGTGGAAACCCATGCCGGGCAATGGTTCGTGGGATCCACCTATATCGACGCGGCGGGCGGCGGCTGCACCGCGCCGGCGCATGCCTATGCCAGCGACGACTGGGAAGAGAAGCTGGGCGAGATCCACGGGCGGCTCTGGGCCGCCTCGGGCCGGGCGCGGGTGATCGTGGATCACCCGATGGATACCGGGCTGGCCGACGGCATTCCCGTCTTCATCATCGAGGAGCTGCAGCTGGAGACCGAGGACGGCACGGTGATGGCGCGGCTGGAACTGTTCGAGCCGGTGAACGAGGATCCGGCCTTTTCGCTCTATTTCGAACCAGGCACGCTGCCGGCCTCGCTCCGGGTTACCGGACGCGACAACAACGGCAACCGCATTCGTGGCGTGCTCGGTGGCGGAGAAACGCATTGAGGCCGACGCGGCGGCATCTGCTGGGCGCATTGGCGGCGGGGCTGGCCGCGCCAAAGGCGTTTGCCCAGGCGCGCCATGTCTATGACCTGCAGCCCCGGTCCATCGGCGACGGACTCTGGATGATCGAGGGCGCGACCGAGCATTTCACCGATGCCAACGGCGGGGCCATCGTCAACATCGTTCTGGCGCGCGGGCAGACCGGCCTGATCCTGATCGATACCGGCCCGTCGCGCCGCTACGGCGAAGCGCTGGCGACCCTCGCACGGCGGCTGGATCTGCGCGGGGTTTCCGCGGTGGTGAACACCCATCACCATCCCGACCATTTCTTTGGCAACCAGGTCTTTGCCGACGTGCCGATCCTGGCCCTGGGCGAGACGCAGGCTGCCGCGCGGGCCGAAGGTGACGGCTTTTCCGACAACATGTACCGTCTGCTGGGCGACTGGATGCGCGGCACCGAAGTGGTGCCGCCGACACGAGCCTTGGACGGCGGGTCGCAGCTGATCGACGGCCGCAGGGTCGAGGCGCTGCCGCTGGGCGGGCACACGGTGGCCGATCTGGCGCTGCTCGACACGGCGACCGGCACGCTGGTGGGGGGGGATCTGGCGTTTCTCGACCGGGCACCGACCACCCCCAGCGCGGATCTGCCGTGCTGGCTGGGCGCGCTCGACGCGCTGGAGTCGGTCGGCGCGGCGCAGTTGGTACCGGGGCACGGACCCCTGGACCGGGCGGGTCGGGCGGTTGCCCAGACCCGCGCCTATCTGGGCTGGCTCGACACCACGCTGCGCGAGGCGGCGCGCGCGGGGCTCGACATGGTCGAGATCATGCAACATCCGCTGCCGCCGGAATTTGCAGGCATGGGGGCCCAGCCGCAGGAATTCCAGCGGTCGGTGGCCCATCTCTTTCCGGAGATCGAGCGCATGGAACTGCCGCGCGGCAATTGAGCCGCGGGGCGGCTCAGTCCACAGGCACGGGCAGGGGATCGACCGGCACCAGCGGGCCGCCGATGTCGCGCCAGCCATCGGTGCCGAGGCGAAACCAGTAGACCCGGGTGTATCCCATCGCGGCCAGCCGCTGCGCGGCGTTCCAGCTCATCCAGCAATCGGCAATGCAATAGACCAGCAGGGGGGTGGCGCGGTCGGGGACACGGGTGGCGACGCCGTGGGCCAGGTAGGTCTGCATCTCGTCGCTCAGGCGGCCGCGCCCGGTTTCGGGCAGCCAGAGCGCACCGGGCAGGCTGAGCCGCGGCTCGGCCACCAGCCAGGTGCCGTCGAGATCGTCATAGCGGGCCTGTGTGGCGGCATAGACATCCAGCGGCAAGGCACCTTCGGCCAGCAGCGCCTGCGCCTCTTGCGGGTCCACAAGCCGCGCGGGGGGCGGAATGTCGTCGGGGGTGGGGGCGCGCTGGCGGGCGATGCGGTAGCCGGTGACCGGGTCGAACAGCTCGGGCCGGCGTGCCTGGTGCTCGGCATAGGGCGCGGCGGCGACGGGCGGGGCCAGCAGCAGCGCGAGCAGGAGCGCGGCCTGGGGCAACAGGGCGGCGGCAGCCATCCGCGCGGGGCAAATTCCTTTGAAGGAATTTGCAAATTCCAGGGCTGGAATTTGGCCCCTGGCCACCGGTGCGCGGCAGGTCGGAGGGCAGGGCCGGGGGGAAGGGCAAGATGGGCGCATGGCCGGGATCATGCCGTCCTGCCGGTCGGTCCGCAATCCCGGGCGCGAGCCTGTGGGCCCCGGCCTTCGGGGCCGCGTCCCCCCGGATCGGGCCAAACGGATGCTGGCCAGACGGGGGCGGGCTTTCTATGCTCGTCGGCAGGCTCCGCCTGCGACTGGCGGCGTCATACCGTCCGACCGGGACCCCCGGCCCAACAGGAGAGATGCGCAATGATCGCAACCGCCGTGCGCCCCGCCGTGCTGAGCCTTGCCCTGGTGTCGCCGGCCCTGACCGCCGCCGACTGCACCGACGACGCCATGATCGTCTTTGACGGCTCCGGCTCCATGGCCGAGATGGGATTCAACCAGATCGGCGAGCCGCGCATCTTCGACGCCCGCCGGGCCGTGGCGCGCGCCATGCCCGAGATCGCGGCCCGCCGTAGGCTGGGGCTGCTGGTCTACGGGCCGGGCGGGGCGGACGGGTGTTCGGGCCTCGACCTTCGCTTTGGCCCCATGCCGGACGCGGCGGATGCCATCATCGGCGCCGTGAACCGCCTGCAGCCGACCGGCGACACCCCCCTGACCGAGGCGGTGCGCCGCGCCGCCGGGCGTCTGGAGGCGGGATCTGGCGGCGGCGACGTGGTTTTGGTCACCGATGGCAAGGAAACCTGCGGCGGCACCCCCTGCCAGCTGGCTGCCCGGCTGGCGGGCGGCACGGTGACGGTGCATGTCATCGGTTTCAAGGTCCGCGGCGCGCATTTTGCCTGGGGGGCACAGCCCGACAACGACTATGTCCAGGCCGACAGCACCGCAAGGTGCCTCGCCGACCGCACCGGAGGCGTCTACGCCAGCACCGAAACCGTTGACGAGCTTGTTGCCGCGCTCAACGCGACGCTTGGATGCAACCGGGTGTTCTGAGATGATCGTGGCGAAGCGATCCGACGGCACCGCAGCGGTCGTGCAGGCATGCCGCGCTGTGTTGCGGGGTTGCGCCTGTCGCCGGTCGGGCAGAGCGGGCATGTTGTGCCAGGCGGCCCCACGCCCTATACGCGCCTTGTGTTAGGGCTAACAATTCTGAATTCGAAGGATAGCGAAAATGGCGGAGCGGGCAGACTGGTGGCGGGGATCGGTGACCTATCAGATCTATCCGCGGTCTTTCATGGATTCGGATGGCGACGGGATCGGCGACCTCAAGGGCATCACCCAGCGCCTTGAACATGTCGCAGGGCTTGGGGTCGACGCGATCTGGCTCAGCCCGGTGTTCCCCTCGCCCATGGCCGACATGGGTTATGACGTGTCGGACTATTGCGACATCGATCCGACCTTTGGCACCATGGCGGATTTCGATGCGCTGCTGGACAAGGCGCATGCGCTGGGGCTCAAGGTGATCATCGACCAGGTGCTGAGCCATTGTTCCGACCAGCACCCCTGTTTCGAGGAAAGCCGGCAGAGCCGCGACAACCCCAAGGCGGACTGGTTCGTCTGGGCCGATCCCAGGCCCGACGGCACCCCGCCCAACAACTGGCTGGCGATCTTTGGCGGGTCGGCCTGGCAGTGGGAGCCGCGACGGCGGCAGTATTACTTTCACAATTTCCTCAAGGAACAGCCGGACTGGAACTTCCACAATCCCGAGGTGCAGGACTACCTGCTGGAATGCGTGCGGTTCTGGCTGGATCGCGGGGTCGACGGCTTTCGCCTGGATACGGTGAACTTCTACTTCCACGACCAGTTGCTGCGCGACAATGCCGCGAACCCGTCGCCCTGGGCCCAGCAGGCGGTGCGGCCGTTCGAGATGCAATACACCTTGTTCTCCAAGAACCGGCCAGAGAACCTGGCCTTTCTGGAACGCCTGCGCGCGCTGCTGGATTCCTATGAAGGCCGCACCATGGTGGGCGAGGTGGGCGACAGCCACCATTCCATCGAGATCATGGGGGAATACACCACCGGCAAGCGCCTGCACATGGCCTACAGCTTTGAAATGCTGGGGCCGGATTTTTCGGCCAACCATTTCCGCAGCCGGATCGAGGCGTTCTTCAAGGACGCGCCGGGCGGTTGGCCGTGCTGGGCGTTTTCCAACCACGACGTGCCGCGCCATGTGGGCCGCTGGCTTGACCATGCCGAGGATCAGAACGCGCTGGCGCGGCAGGCGGCGGCCATGCTGCTGGCCTTCGAGGGCTCCATCTGCCTTTATCAGGGCGAGGAACTGGGGCAGGTGGACACGGTCCTGACCTTCGACGAACTGACCGATCCCGAGGGCATCAATTTCTGGCCGGAAAAGACCGGGCGCGATGGCTGCCGCACGCCGATGGTCTGGGATTCCGGCGCGCCGAATGGCGGGTTTTCCACCGCCAATCGCACCTGGCTGCCGGTGAAGGACCCGCAGCGCGCCCGGGCGGTCTCGGAGCAGGGCGACGACAGCGTGCTGGCCTTTTACCGCGCGATGCTTGCCCTGCGCCGGTGCGAAGACGATCTGCGCAATGGCCGGATGGCGTTTCTGGACCTGCCCGAACCGGTGCTGGGCTTCCGGCGCGGTGCGGCGATCGTCTGTGTGTACAACCTGTCGGCAGGCTCCGTTTCCGTCGATTTGGGGCTCGGGCTGGAACCGATATTGCGGCAGGCCGCGACCCTGGACGGAACGGTGCTGACGCTGGGGGCCAACGGGTTTGTCATTGCGCGGGATGCCGCAGCATGACCGAGGGGACAACCGCCGCTGCGGTGCTGCCGCCCTTCCTGACCCCGGCGGATGTGGATGCACTGCTGGAGGCCCGCCACGACCGCCCGTTCGACGTGCTGGGGGTTCACAAGGTCGGGCGCAAGGCGTGGTGCGTGGCGCTGCTGCCCGACGCGGTGGAGGCGACCGCCATCGTCGGGCGCAAGAAGGTTGCGCTGGAGCGGGTGCGGGGGCCGCTCTTTGCGGCACAGGTTCCGAACTCGAAGTTTGTGCACAGGTTGAGTGCAACCTATCCCGACGGGGCAAGCTGGACCTTCGAAGACCCTTACCGCTTTGGCCCGATCCTGCAGGAGATGGACATTCACCTGATCGGCGAGGGCACGCATCGCCAGCTCTGGACCGCGCTTGGGGCGCATGTCACCCGGTGTGACGGCGTGGAGGGCACGCATTTTGCCGTCTGGGCCCCGAATGCGCGGCGCGTGTCCGTGGTGGGCGATTTCAACGTCTGGGACGGGCGGCGGCACCCGATGCGCCGGGTCGGGGCGTCCGGGGTGTGGGAGCTGTTCATGCCGGGGCTTGGCGACGGGTCGCTTTACAAGTACGAAATCGCCCCGCAGGACGGTGCGCCCTTTCTCAAGGCCGATCCGGTGGCGTTCGGGGCGCAGCACCCGCCCGAGACCTCGTCGGTCGTGCGCGACATCTCGGGTTATGGCTGGGCGGATGGCGACTGGATGGCGGCGCGCGGGGCCTCTCAAACCCGCGACCGGCCGATCTCGATCTACGAGGTGCATCTCGGCTCGTGGCGACGGACCGCCGAGGGGCGCAGGCTCAGCTATCGGGAACTGGCGCGGGAGCTTGTGGACTATGCCTGCTGGATGGGCTTTACCCACCTGGAATTCCTGCCCGTCAGCGAATTTCCCTTTGACGGGTCCTGGGGCTATCAGCCGCTTGGCCTTTACGCCCCCACCATCCGCTTCGGCCCGCCACACGAATTCCGCGACCTTGTCGCCGCCGCGCATGCGGCCGGGCTGGGTGTGATCCTTGACTGGGTGCCGGGGCATTTCCCGTCCGATGCGCACGGGCTGGCGCAGTTCGACGGCACGCATCTCTATGAACATGCCGACCCGCGCGAAGGGTTCCACCAGGACTGGAACACGCTGATCTACAATTACGGCCGCACCGAGGTGCGGAATTTCCTTGTGGCCAATGCGTTGTACTGGCTGAAGGAATACCATGTCGACGGTCTGCGGGTGGATGCCGTGGCCTCGATGCTGTACCGCGATTATTCGCGACAGGACGGCGCGTGGATTCCGAACCGCGACGGCGGGCGCGAGAATTACGAGGCCATCGATTTCCTCAAGGAGATGAACACCGTCTGTTATGGCGAGGTTCAGGGCATCATGACGGTGGCCGAGGAATCCACCGCCTTTCCGGGCGTGTCGAGCCCGGTGGACGCGGGCGGGCTGGGCTTTGGGTTCAAGTGGAACATGGGGTGGATGAACGATACCCTGCGCTACATCGAAAAGGACCCGATCCATCGCAAGCACGATCATCACCTGATGACCTTCCCGATCGACTGGTCGTTTTCGGAAAACTTCATCCTGCCCATCAGCCATGACGAGGTGGTGCATGGCAAGGGCTCGATGCTGCAGAAGATGCCGGGGAACGAATGGGAAAAGTTTGCCAATCTGCGCGCCTATTACGGGTTCATGTGGGGGCATCCGGGAAAGAAGCTGCTTTTCATGGGGTGCGAGTTTGCGCAATGGTCCGAGTGGAACCACGATGTGTCGCTGGACTGGGACGCAATGCACGGCGCGAACCATCAGGGCATGCAGCGGCTGGTGCGCGACCTGAACCATCTTTATCGCGACACACCCGCGCTGCATGTCCGCGATTGCGAGCGCGAGGGCTTTCGCTGGATCGCCAACGATCCGGAACGCTCGCTTAGCGCCTTCGCGCGGTTCGGACGGGCCGGGGATGCGCCGGTGGTCGTGGTCTGCAACTTCACCCCGGTGGAACGGCGCTGGCGCATCGGCGTGCCCGAGGCGGGGCGCTGGGACGAGGTGCTGAACACCGACGCGGGCAGCTATGGCGGCGGCGACCGCCGCAACGCGCCCGGCCTTGAAACACGGGCGGGCGACCATGACGGTCTGGCGCAAAGCATCGAAATCATCGTGCCGCCCCTGGCGACGGTGATGATAAAGCATCGCCCCTAGCGGTGCGGCATTCAGGGAGGAGTGCAGATGGCAGAGACGACAAGACTGGCGCAGCGGGCGATGGCCTTCGTGCTGGCCGGCGGGCGGGGATCGCGGCTCAAGGAACTGACGGACACGCGCGTGAAGCCCGCGGTCTATTTCGGCGGCAAGACGCGGATCATCGACTTTGCCCTGTCCAACGCGCTCAATTCCGGCATCCGCCGCATGGCGGTGGCGACCCAGTACAAGGCGCATTCGCTGATCCGCCATTGCCAGCGCGGCTGGAACTTCTTTCGCGCCGAGCGCAACGAATTCCTCGACATCCTGCCGGCCTCGCAGCGGATGGACGAAAGCATGTGGTATCGCGGCACGGCGGACGCGGTGACGCAGAACATCGACATCGTGGACAGCTATGGCATCGACTATGTCGTGGTCCTTGCCGGGGACCACATCTACAAGATGGATTACGAGGTGATGCTGCGCCAGCATGTCGAAAGCGGCGCGGATGTCACCGTGGGCTGCCTGACCGTTCCGCGCGAAAGTGCCTCGGCCTTCGGGGTCATGGCGGTGGACGTGGACAGCCGCATCACCTCGTTCCTTGAAAAACCGGCCGATCCGCCTGCCACGCCGGAGGACCCGACCAAGGCGCTGGCCTCGATGGGCATCTACGTGTTCCGCTGGGATTTCCTGCGCGCGCTCTTGCTGGCGGATTCAGAAGACACCAATTCCAGCCACGATTTCGGCCATGACCTGATCCCCGAGATCGTCAAGAACGGCAAGGCGGTGGCGCATCGGTTCGACGACAGCTGCGTGCGGGCTCCGGGCGCGCCCAGCTACTGGCGCGATGTGGGGACCATCGACGCATTCTGGGAAGCGAATATCGACCTGACCGATTTCACCCCGGAACTGGACCTCTGGGACACCAGCTGGCCGATCTGGACCTATTCCGAAAGCGTGCCGCCGGCCAAGTTCATCCATGACGAAAAGGACCGCCGCGGGGTCGCGATTTCGTCCATGGTGTCGGGCGGGTGCATCATTTCGGGGACAGAGGTGCGCAACTCGTTGCTGTTCACCAATGTGCACACCAATTCCTACGCGGTTCTTGATCACTCCGTGATGCTGCCGCATGTGGTGGTCAACCGGTCGGCGCGGTTGCGCAAATGCGTGGTGGATCGCGGGGTGGTCATCCCCCGGGGTCTGGTCGTGGGCGAGGACCCGATCGAGGACGCCCGGTTCTTCCGCGTCACCGAAAAGGGCACCACGCTGATCACCAGGCCCATGATCGCGGCCTGGGAAGCGGCGCAATGACCAGGGTCCTGTCGGTGACATCGGAATGCGCGCCTATGGTCAAGACCGGCGGGCTGGCCGATGTTGCCGGCGCTCTTCCGGCTGCGCTGATGCCGCAGGGCGTCGAGATGCGCACGCTGCTGCCGGGTTATCCGGCTGTGCTGGACGCGCTGGACGCGGCCCGGACCGAGGCCGGGACCGACCTGATGGGCGGGCCGGCGCGGCTGCTGTCGGGGCAGGCCTTCGGGCTGGACCTGCTGGTGCTGGACGCCCCGCACCTGTTCGAACGTCCGGGCAACCCCTATCTGGGGCCCGACGGGCGGGACTGGCCGGACAACCCCGAACGCTTTGCCGCGCTCTGCCGGGCGGCGGCCGACATTGCAGCCGGGCAGATGGAAGACTGGCGGCCCGATCTGGTGCATTGCCATGACTGGCAGGCGGGGCTGGCACCGTATTACCTGAAACGCGACGGCACGCCGGTGCCAAGCGTTCTGACCATTCACAACATCGCCTTCCAGGGCCTGACCGACATGAACCGTGCGGCGCAGCTTGGCATCGCGCCGCACGATCTGACCCCCGAAGGGGTGGAGTATTTCGGCCGTATCTCGGCGCTCAAGGCCGGACTGGTCTTTGCAGACCGTCTGACCACGGTTTCGCCCACCTATGCCGAAGAGCTCATGACCCCGGAATTCGGCATGGGCCTTGACGGTGTCCTGCGGGCGCGCAAGGCCTGCCTGAGCGGCATCCTGAACGGCATCGACCTGGAGACCTGGTCCCCCGGGACCGACCCGCATATCCGTGCCTACAAGGCCCCGCGGGGCAAGGCCGCGAACAGGGCGGCGCTGCGCGAGGAAATGGGCCTGCCCGGGGCAGAAGGCCCGCTTTGCGTCGTGGTTTCGCGGCTGACCGAGCAGAAGGGGCTCGACCTGCTGCTGGAGGCGTTGCCGGCGCTGCTGGATCGCGACGGACAGCTTGCCCTGCTGGGCTCGGGCGATCCCGGGCTGGAAGCGGCGTTCCGCAACTACGGGCATCGCAACGTCGCGGTGCGCATCGGCTATGACGAGGCGCTGTCGCACCGCATGATGGCCGGTGGCGACGCGATTGTCGTGCCGTCGCGGTTCGAACCCTGCGGGCTGACCCAGCTTTACGGTCTGCGCTACGGCACCGTGCCGCTGGTCGCACTGACCGGCGGGCTGGCGGATACGGTGATCCCGGCCACCCCGGCCACGATGGCGCGGCAGGTGGCCACGGGGCTGCAGTTTCACCCGGTGACCGCCGGTGCGCTGTCAAATGCTCTGACCCGGCTTTGCGACCTTTTCCAAAGCCCCGCAATGTGGTCAAAGATGCAGCGCAATGCGATGGCGCAACCGGTGGACTGGGGACCGTCCGCCGCGGCCTATGCAGCGCTTTACGCGACCCTGGCAACAACGGCCTGATGACATCTTTCGATCTGAGCGCGGGGCGCCCCTATCCGCTTGGGGCCACATTCGACGGCGAGGGCGTCAATTTTGCGGTCTATTCGCAGAACGCGACGCGTGTCGTGCTGTGCCTGTGCGACGAGGACGGCAAGGAGAACTTCCTGATCGACCTGGCCGAACGCGAAGGCCATGTCTGGCACGGCTATCTGTCCGGGCTGCGGCCGGGACAGCAATACGGCTACCGCGTGCACGGCCCCTATGCCCCGCAGGACGGCCATCGCTTCAACCCCTACAAGCTGCTGATGGATCCCTATGCCAAGGCGCTGACCGGGCATCTGGAATGGCATGATGCGCTGTATGGCTATGAAATCGGCCATCCGGACAAGGATCTCAGCTTTGACACCCGCGACAGCGCCCCCTACATGCCGCGCTCTGTCGTGGTGGACCCGGCCTTTACCTGGGGCCGGGGGGAGCAACTGCGCCTCGACACGCCCTGGACCGACACGATCCTCTACGAGGCCCATGTCAAGGGGCTGACCGCGGAACGCAGCGATGTTCCGCATGCGGGGCGGTTCCTGGGCCTGGCCTCGGGCCAGATCATCGACCACCTCAAGGAGCTTGGGGTGACCGCCATCGAATTGCTGCCGGTGCAGGCCTCGGTGGATGACCGGTTTCTGGTGGAGCAGGGGCTGCGCAACTACTGGGGCTACATGACCTACGGTTTCTTCGCCCCGGAGCCGCGCTATCTCAGCCATCGCGACGTTTCGGAATTCCAGCAGATGGTGGCGCGGTTCCACGCCGCGGGGATCGAGGTGATCCTCGACGTGGTCTACAACCACACCGCCGAGGGCGACCAGATGGGGCCGACGCTCTGCTTTCGCGGCTTCGACAACGCCCATTATTACCGTCTGGCGCATGATCGCCGCTACTATGTGAACGATACCGGCTGCGGCAACACGCTGAACCTGGAAAGCCCGTTTGTCCTGCGCATGGTCATGGATTCGCTGCGCTACTGGGTCGAGGTGATGCATGTGGACGGGTTCCGCTTTGACCTTGCCTCGACCCTTGCGCGCACCTCGTCGGGGTTCGACCGTGACGGGCCGTTCTGCCGTGCGGTTCGGCAGGATCCGGTG
Source organism: Alphaproteobacteria bacterium (assembly GCA_030425925.1). Taxonomy (GTDB): domain Bacteria; phylum Pseudomonadota; class Alphaproteobacteria; order Rhodobacterales; family Rhodobacteraceae; genus JAUHZO01. The sequence goes on from JAUHZO010000002.1 coordinate 15,193, forward strand.
CTCAACAAGGTCAAGCTGATTGCAGAGCCCTGGGATGTGGGGATGGACGGCTATCAGCTGGGCGCGTTCCCGTCGCCGTTTACCGAATGGAACGACCGCTATCGCGACAATGTCCGCCGGTTCTGGCGTGGCGATGCCGGGATCACGCGCAAGCTGGCCAGTCACGTCACCGGGTCGGCGATGCGTTTCGACCATGACGGGCGCCCTGCCACCTCGTCGATCAACTTTCTGACGGCGCATGACGGGTTCACGCTGATGGACACCGTCAGCTACCAGCACAAGCACAACGCGGCCAATGGCGAAGAGAACCGCGACGGGCACGACCACAACTGCTCTGACAATTGCGGCGAGGAAGGCGCGTCCGACGATCCGGCCATCCTTGCGCGCCGGGCGCAGCGCAGGCGCAACATGCTGGCCACGCTGATGCTCAGCCAGGGCACGCCGATGATCCTCGCCGGGGACGAGCTGGGCAATTCGCAGGGCGGCAACAACAACGCCTATTGCCAGGACAACCCCGTCGGCTGGGTCAACTGGGACGAGGCCGATCCGGATTTCCTGGCCTTCTGCCGCCAGATCATCGCCTTTCGCAAGGCCAGTCCGATCCTGCGGCAAAAGCGGTTCCTGCACGCCCGGCGGCGCGCGGTGGATGGCAAGCCCGACGTGTTCTGGAGCCGGGCCGACGGGGCCCCGATGACAGAGGCGGACTGGCAAAGCGCCGAGTTGCGGTTTCTCGGGGTCGAGATGCGCATGGCCCGCGGCACCCCGGCCTACGAGCCGCGGCTGGGGGCGATCTATCTGGTGTTCAACGCCGGGGACGAAACCCAGGCCACCTTGCCCGAAACACTGCCGGGGCATCGCTGGCACCGTGTCATCGACACGTCGGGCCGGGCGTTCGACGCGCCGGTCCGCCGGGTCACGAAGATCGCCGACAACAGCGTGGTTGCGTTCGAGTTGTGCCCCATCGGCGACCCGCCGGCCAAGGCTGGCCGCAAGCGTCAGAGAAAGGCCGGGGCGGGCTGACCGGCATTGCAGCCGGCGCGCGACGGGGAGGGGCGGTTTCCGCCCCGGATCTCCGGTCCATAAGCGCATGGCCGATCCGCCATTGGAACAGCTGCCATACCCGCCCGCGGAACTGACACGGGCGCGTTACAAGAATCGTCTATTCCTGTATGTGGAAACGTTTTCACACAGGTTCACACGGGTTCACACAGGTCCGGCATGCCGTCAGGAATCACCATCAAGGATGTCGCCCGCGAAGCGGGGTGCGGCGTGGCCACCGTCAGCCGGGTCCTGAACGACAGCGGTCCGGCCAGTGCCGAGACGCGCAAACGCGTGCTGGACGCTGCCGCGCGCCTGAAGTTCTCGTTCAGCGATGTCGGTCGGTCGCTGCAAAGCAGACAGACGCGGGCGATCGGATGCCTTGTTCCGTCGCTTGTGAACCCGGTCTTTGCCGAAGCGGTTCAGGAATTGCAGGCCTGCGCGCTGGAGCGTGGCTTTCACGTGCTGCTCATGTGCTCGAACTACGATCCGGCTCTCGAAGCCGAAGCCATGCGCATCCTGCTGGCCAAGCGGGTGGACGGCATGATCCTGACCCTGAGCGCCGCGTCCGACTGTGCCGAGCTGGCCACCGTGCAGGACCGCAACATCCCGGCCTGCATGATGTACAACACGCCCGTCCCGGGCGTGCCCAGCGCCTTTGTCGACAATCGCAGCGCGGCGCGCGACGTGGCCGGCGAATTTGCGCGCGCCGGGCATCGCCGGGTCGGATTCCTGGCGCTGCGGTTCGGGTCGTCGGACCGCGCGCGGGAACGCTATGAGGGATTTCTAGAAGGGTGCCGGGCGATGGGCATGGACGATCCCGTGCTGGTCGAGGTGGACGAGGCGATCCGCTTCGAGGACGTGAACCTTCAAAGGCTCTTGTCCGGAGACCGCGCCCTGACCGGCTTGTTCGCCTCTAACGACTATCTGGCGCTTTCGGTCATCTCTGCCGTGCACGATCTTGGCCTGACGGTGCCTGGCGATGTCTCGGTTGTCGGCTTTGACGGCATCGCCATCGGCCGCGCCTTTCGCCCGTCGCTGGCGACCATCGTCACCGATGCGCGCGAGATGGGGCGGATCGCCGCCGACACTGTCATCGAGATGATCACAACACAGGATATGCCGGTGCCCGAGCTGTCGGGCCTGGCCTACAGCTTCCGTCGCGGCGAGAGCCTTGGTTCTCCTCGCGGCGGTCGAACGGACGACGGGGAAGTTGCAGCTTCCCCGACGCCCTCATGTCACCCGAAACGGAACAGCACTGTCCCCAAGGAGCAACAATCATGAAGTCTTATCTCCCCGCCGGCCTCGTGGCAATCGCGGTCGCCGCCCCCGCCTTCGCCGAAGACGCCGTCTGCTACAACTGCCCGCCGCAATGGGCCGACTGGGCGTCGATGCTCGAAGCGATCGACGAAAAACTGGACATCCAGATGCCGCATGACAACAAGAACTCGGGCCAGACCCTCAGCCAGCTGCTGGCCGAGCGTGAGGCACCGGTTGCCGATGTGGCCTATTATGGCGTGACCACCGGCATCAAGGCCGGCAACGAAGGCGTGGCCGAGGCCTACAAGCCCGCCGGTTTCGAGGACATCGCCGAAGGCCTGAAAGACCCCGAAGGCAAGTGGTTCGCCATCCATTTCGGCACGCTGGGCTTCTTCGTCAATGTCGACGCCCTGGGCGGCGCCGAGGTGCCGCAGTGCTTTGCCGATCTGACCAAGCCGGAGTACAACGGCATGGTCGGCTATCTCGATCCGTCGTCGGCCTTTGTCGGCTATGCCGGCGCCGTGGCCGTGAACATGGCCTTTGGCGGCGACCTGGGCAATTTCGATCCGGCGATCAGCTATTTCCAGGACCTGGCCAAGAACAACCCGATCGTGCCCAAGCAGACCTCGTATGCGCGCGTCGTCTCGGGCGAGATCCCGATCCTGTTCGACTATGACTTCAACGCCTATCGCGGCAAGTACGAAGAAGACGGCACCTTCGAATTCGTCCTGCCCTGCGAAGGCTCGGTCCGCGTGCCTTACGTGATGAGCCTGGTCAAGAACGGCCCGAACCCGGAGCTGGGCAAGCGCGTGCTTGACTTCATCCTGTCGGACGAAGGCCAGGCGATCTGGACCAACGCCTATCTGCAGCCGGCCCGCCCGGTCGAGCTGCCGGAAGAGGTGGCGTCGAAGTTCCTGCCCGCGTCGGAATACGAACGCGCCGTGGCCGTCGACTATGCCGCCATGGAAAAGGCACAGGCCGCCTTTGGCGAGCGCTATCTCGCCGAAGTCCAGTAATCCGGAGAGGGGGCGGTTCAGGCCGCCCCCGCCACGCCATGACCGACCGTCTGTTTGTCACCCTCTGTCTTGTGCCGCTGGCGATCTTTTCGCTGGCCTTTCTGGCCTTGCCGCTGGGGCGGCTGTTCATGGGAGCCGTCGAAGGCGAGGCCGGCTGGGGGGTGTACCTGCAGATCCTCACCACGCCGCGCTACCTGTCGACGCTGGTGCAGACCGTGATCATCTCGGTTCTGGTGACCGTTGCGGCGCTGGCAGTGTCGACCACGGCGGGGCTGTTTCTGACCCGCAACCGTTTTGCCGGCCGTGGTCTGCTGATTTCGATCCTGACCCTGCCGCTGGCCTTTCCGGGCGTGGTGGTGGGGTTCATGATCATCCTTCTGGGCGGGCGACAGGGGCTGATCAACCAGATTGTCCCCGGCCATGTGGTCTTTGCCTATTCCTCACTGGGGCTGTTTCTGGGCTATCTCTATTTCTCGATCCCGCGTGTCCTGCTGACCGTGATGGCGGCGGCCGAAAAGCTCGACCCGGCGCTGGAAGAAGCCGCGCGCACGCTGGGGGCCGGTCCGGCCCGGGTCTTGCGCGACGTGATCCTGCCGGGCATCGCACCGTCGCTGGTGGCCTCGGGCGCCATCGCCTTTGCCACCGCCATGGGCGCCTTCGGGACGGCGTTCACGCTGGCCACCAATATCGACGTGCTGCCCATGGTGATCTACACCGAGTTCACGTTGCAGGCGAACATCGCCATGGCCTCGGCTCTTTCGGTGATCCTGGGGCTGGTCACCTGGGTTCTTCTGGTGCTGGCTCGCAGCTATGCGGGCACCACCGTGGCGGCAGGGGGCTGAGATGCGGCAGGCCAAGGTCTTTCAGCTGAGTGTCACCCTGCTGGCCGCCGCGTTCCTGATCGTGCCGGCGATCATGTCGGTCATGGCCGGGGTGACGGCCAACTATTTCCGCGGCATCCGTTCGGGGCTGACGCTGAAATGGATCGGCCAGGTCTTTGAGCTTTACGCCGACAGCATCCTGCTGTCGCTCTATCTTGCGCTGGGCTGCCTGATCGCCACGCTGATCATCGGCGTGCCCGCCGCCTATGGCCTTGCCCGCAACCCCGGGCGCACAAGCCGGGTGCTGGAAGAGTTCGTCTCGCTGCCGCTGGCCGTGCCCGGCCTCGCGCTGGCGCTGGCCCTGCTGCAGCTTTACGGCACGATGAAGGGGTTTCGCACCTCGCCCGCCTTCATCCTGGTGGGCCACGTGCTTTACACGCTGCCGTTCATGATCCGCTCGGTGCTGGCCGTGCTGGCCGCCACCGATCTGAAAACGCTGGAGGAGGGCGCGGCCACCCTTGGTGCCGGGCCGTGGCAGCGGTTTCGCGACATCGTGGTGCCCAATGCCATGCCGGGCATCCTGGCGGGGGCGCTGACCGTGGTCACGCTGTCGGTGGGCGAGTTCAACCTGACCTGGATGCTGCACACCCCTTATCTGAAAACCCTGCCCGTGGGGCTCGCCGACAGCTATGCCTCGATGCGGCTCGAGGTCGCCTCGGCCTATACGCTGATCTTTTTCGTGATGATCGTGCCGCTTCTGATGGCGATGCAATGGGCTTCGGACCGGGCAAGAAGGATCGCGCAATGACGCTCACGCTCAAGAACGCCGCCAAGACCTTTGCCGACGGCACCGCGGCGCTGAAGCCCACGTCGCTGGCGGTGCAAACCGGAGAGATCGTGTCGCTGCTGGGCCCGTCGGGCTGCGGCAAGACCACGCTGCTGCGCATAATCGCCGGGCTGGAGGCTCCCGATCCCGGCGGCCAGGTTCTGTTCGACGCCGATGACGTCACCGATCTGCCGGTGGAACGGCGGCAGGTCGGCATGGTGTTCCAGTCCTACGCGCTGTTTCCCAACATGAGCGTGCGGGCGAATATCGGCTATGGGCTGAAGATGCAGAAACTTCCCCGCGCCGAGATCGAGGCCCGCGTGGACGAGGTGCTGGAGATGTGCCGCCTGTCCGACTACGCCGACCGCGCCATCACCGCGCTGTCGGGCGGCCAGCGCCAGCGTGTGGCGCTGGCGCGCGCGGTTGCGCCGCGGCCGCGCATCCTGCTGCTGGACGAGCCGCTTTCCGCGCTCGACGCGGCGCTGCGCGACAGCCTGCGGGACGAACTGGCGCGGCTCTTGCGCCGCTTCGAGATCACGGCGATCTTTGTCACCCATGACCAGACCGAGGCACTGGCCATCGCCGACCGCGTGGCGGTGATGCGCGACGGACGGATCGAACAGATCGGCCGGCCGGAAGAGCTGTACCGCAGGCCGGCCTCTGCCTTTGTCGCCACCTTTGTCGGGCATGCGCTTGCGCTGGATGGCGACGTCACGGGCTCGGTGCTGGCGCTGCCCGGTGGCAACCTGCCTTTGCCCGGAGCGGCTCCGCACCTGTCAGCCTATGTCCGCCCCGAGGACATCCGGATCACGCCGGACGGTCCGCTCGAAGCGCGGGTCGAAAGCGCCGTCTTTCTTGGCACGCATTACCGCGTCACCCTGGCGGGCGTCACCCGCCACCCGCTGGTGGCCATCCATGCCGCGCCCGAGGCCCCGAAGACAGGCAGCATTGTGCGGCTCGACATCGCGCCGGGCGCGGTGCTGATGGTTCCGGCAGAAGGACCTGCCGCATGACCCGTATCCTGCAGATCTCCGACAGCCATATCGTGCCGGAAGGGCAAAAGGCTTATGGCGTTGTCGACACCGCCGCAGCCCTTGCCGATACCGTTGCCACGATCAACCGCCGCCTGCCGGAAATCGGGCCGGTGGATCTGGTTGTGATGACCGGCGATCTGACCGATTTCGGAACCGAGGCGGAATATGCCCGGTTTCGGGCGATCCTGTCCGCGCTGGAGGTGCCCTACCGGGCGATCCCCGGCAATCATGATTGCCGGGAAACGATGCGCCGCGCCTTTGCCGATCAGGACTGGATGCCCGAGACCGGTCCGCTGAACTGGCGTGCGGACCTGGCAGGGTTCAGCCTGCTGGCACTGGATTCGACGGTGGCCGGGGAACCGTTCGGCCTTTTGTCGCCCGAGACGCTGGATTGGGTGCGCCACCAGTTGCACGACCTTGACGGACACCCGGTGATCCTTGCCTGCCACCACCCGCCGTTCGAGATCGGCATCCGGCCGATGGATGTGCAGAACCTGCGAAACGCCGATGATCTTGCCGAAGTCCTGCAGAGCCACCGGGGCCCGAGCCGTCTGATCTGTGGCCATGTGCATCGGCTGGCCATGACGGTGTTTGCGGGCATCCCGGCCATGACCTGCCCCGGGACGTCCCACGCCGTGACGCTGGACTTGCGTGCCGACAACCCCAACAGCCTGACGCTGGAACCGGGCGGCTTCCTTCTGCACGCGTTCAGCGGCGGTTTCGTATCCGGCCTGATCCCGGTGGGCGCGTTCGACGGGGGATGGCCGTTCGAGACCGCGCCGGACTGAGGGCCGGGCCGGTCCGCCACGGGCCTGCGGGTGCAGGCCTTTGCACGCGTCCGGGCAAAAGGCGCACCCAGCACCGCCGATTTGGGTGTCACTGCCGCCGCGCGGACCGTCGAAACTTGCGCACAAAATGGCCCGCTGCAACGGGAGGCCGGCTCTGTCGGCGCCGGAAGGACCGATGGCAGGCCGCCGGACTTCCGGTCTGACGACAAAAAAGGCGACAGGGAGCTTCTTGTGTCACCGGTCGGGGCACAGGCCCGCAAGACTCGTCTCGGTATCGGCCCCCAATGCGGGGGCACCTTGATCGGTTCCCGGTCCATCGCGCTGGAAACGGAAACCGGCATTGAGAATGCGCTGGCCGTCCGGCAGAGCGCCGACGGATGGACGCAGTGAACGCGCTGCCCCCCGGGGGCGCGGACGCCTTTGTCGCGCGCAACGCGGGACGCTGGTTTTCGCCCGAGGACCACATCGCGCTTCTGTCCCGTCTGTCCGGTGGAGAGGGGCCGAAGATCGTTCTTGCCGGAACCGCGTGCGACATTCCCGTGATGCATGCGATATGCGACGGTCTGGGGCAAATCGTGGCGGATCTCCAGGAATATGGGTTTCAAATGCCGCAGCCCGGCAACGCGGCAGACCTGTTGACCGAAATCGCGAAGACTCCGCTTGCGCCGCGCGCCGCACCTCCAGGGCGCTTCACCCGGGCCCTGCACGACGGCATCGCCGGAGCCGATCTGGTTGTCGCCAGCGTCGATCCCAACGATGACAGCTTTGGCTGGGAACTGCCCGGTCTCCGCCAGGCCGCAGAGGCGCAGGGCGCAAGGTTCCTCGATCTTGGATTCCGGCCCTTCCGTCCCGATCCCGCATGGCAGGACACGGCCCGGCTCCGTATTGCCGAAGCGCTGTCATGAGTTGCGCGAACGCCGCCGCCACCTATCAGCGGGACTGGCTCAAGAGCCTCCGCGGGCAGATTCTGGACGGCGCGTCGTTCGCGTTCGTCAATGCCGACACGCCGCACGAACTGTTTCACTTCATGGACGTGCCGATGGTGACGAACCAGTGGTGGTCCGCCGTGATCGCGGCCAAGCAGCTGGCGCCGGAGTATTTCGACAAGATGGACGCGCTTGGGTTTCACGCCCATCTGCCGCGCTATTCGAGCCTGCCACTCATTGCACAGATGACGGGTGATTTCGACCGGCAGCCCTGGGGTGGTCTGCCGTCCCCGGCGATCCTCTGTGCGCGGGCCAGTTCCGACGAGCATCCGCGCATCTTTCAGCGCTGGGCAGAGCTGACCGGTGCCGAGCTTCACCTGCTGTCCGCACCGGCCACGCCGGATCCTGCGCCGGACTGGTGGATCCGTGCCCGGCGCGATTGGGAAGACCTCTACGGCACAGCCCGACTGGACCTGATGGTGGCCGAGATGCAGAGCCTGATCACCGCACTGGAGCGGTTGACCGGGCGGGCGTTCGACGAGGCCGCGTTTGCCGCCTACATGGCGCGCATCGACGAACAGGAACGCCTGCTGGACGAGGTTGCCGGCCTCATCGCCAGGGCCGACAAATGCCCCGTGGGCATCGCCGAGCAGATGCCCAACGTCATGATCCCGCAATGGCATCGCGGCTCGGACTGGGCGCTCTCGCATGTCCGCGCCTTCCGCGACGAGGTGGCCGGCCGGATCGACCGGGGCGAGGCCGTCTGCGACGCAGAGCGCCTGCGCATGATGTGGATCGGCGCGGGGCTCTGGTTCGACACATCGTTCTACCGCGCGTTCGAGGAGACGCATGGCGCGGTGTTCTGCTGGTCGATGTACCTGCCTTTCGCCGCCGACGGCTATATCCGCGCCGATCACGGAAACCCGCTGCGGGCGCTTGCGGCGCGGGTTTCGGCCATGAACGAGCAGTTGCACCAGCCGCCCTGGGTCAATGAATGGCTGGTCAAGGAGGCGAAACGCTGGCGGATCGATGTCGCGGTGATCCTGGTGCCCGAGCATGACCGGTTTTCCGGCTATGGCAGCTATTTCGCGCGAGAGGCGCTTCGCGCGGCAGGGGTTCGCATCGTCGAGATTCATTCCGACATGGTCGATCCGCGCGACTGGGATCGCGCCGCCATGGAAGCCCGCGTCGGCGCGGCTCTGGAATTGGAGGCAAGCTGATGGGCGCGCTCGACGGGTTGAAGGTCGCGGACTTTTCATGGGTCGGCGCCGGGCCGCGGTCCACCAAGGACCTTGCCGACAGCGGTGCCCGCGTGGTCAAGGTCGAAAGCGCGAAACGGCTGGACCTCGGCCGCCGGTCTCCGCCCTTTGCCGGTGGCGACCGGCGCAATCCCGATGCCTCCGTGTTTTTCGCGCAGACCAACACCTCCAAGCAGAGCGTGACGATCAACCTCCGGCGATCCCCGCGGGGTCGCAGTGGCCGAGCGGCTGATCGCCTGGGCCGATGTGGTGGTCGAGAATTTCGGCCCCGGCTACATGGAGCGGATCGGGCTGGACTGGCAAACGCTGCAGGACCTCCGTCCCGGCATCATTCTTGCCAGCGTTTCGGTGGCCGGGCGGACCGGGCCGATGGCAGGGTTCCGTGGGTATGGCAATTCGGCCGCGGCGTGGTCCGGGCATTGCGACATGACCGGCTGGCCGGGGTCAGAGCCGCACATGCCCCCGTTTGCCTATGGCGACGTTGTTGCGCCGATGATGCTGACCGTCGCGATCCTGTCGGCGCTGGAACACCGTGACACCACGGGCCAGGGCGTCTGGGTCGATGTCAGCCAGATCGAGGCGATGGTCCAGGTCGCAGGCGATCTCTTTGCCGAACCTCCCGCCGACAAGCCCGCCAACGACGACCCCGAGTTGCACCCGCATGGTGTTGCCGGGATCGACTGGGACGCGATCCTTGTGGCAGACACGGATCAGGCCGTGATCGACCGCTGGCAGGCCATCGTCGCCGCGTTCTTTGCGCGGCATGACCGCAAGACGCTGGCGGACTGGTCGCTGGACCATGGCTGGGGCCTGTCGCCGATCATTCGGCTGGCCGAAGTCCCGGACAGCCCGCAGATGCGCGCGCGCGGGGTGTTCGACGCTGACGGCCTGCCGGGGCCGCTCTTTGCCGTACATCAGGGGCGCGCGACATGACCGCACTGAAAGACCTGCGCGTTCTGGATTTCTCGCGGCTCCTGCCGGGGCCGTACTGCACCTGGCTGCTGGCCGACCAGGGGGCAGAGGTGATCCGCGTCGAACACCCGCGCGAACTGGAAAAACAGGCCAGGGTCTTCGGCTGGGACAAGCTGGATGATGCCGGGCGCATGCGACAGCGGGCGCGGGACATGCTGGCACGCGGGAAGAAGTCCATCTGTCTCGATCTGGGCGACCCGAAGGCCCAGGCCGTCCTGCGCAGCCTGGCGGCGACGGTCGACGTGGTGGTCGAGGATTATCGTCCGGGTGTGCTGGACAGTCTGGGACTTGGGTACAAGGCCTTGTCGGCAGAGACCCCCAAGCTGGTCTATGTGTCCCTCACCCTGTGCGGACAAACCGGACCGCTGCGCGACAAGCCCGGGCATGACCCCGTGACCCTGGCCGGCGTTCTCAGTCGCACGGGCGAGGATCCGGACGCGCCCGGGCTGCCCGGCTTTGCCGCGGCCGACATCGTCACGGGTGCCCATGCCGCCTTTGCGACGCTTGCGGCGGTCATGCAGGCATGGGCGACAGCGCGCGGGCAGCATGTCGATGTGTCGATGTCGGACTGCGCGCTGGTGCTGCTGGCCAACCTCATCGCCCGCCATGAAGACCCGGCGCATATCCCGCCCCGCGGTGCGCGGCGGGCCGACCTTGGCCTGTGGCGCTGTGCCGATGGCGCGTGGCTGGTGACGACCGACATGGAGCCGCGGTACTGGGCGACCTTCTGCGCCGCGATGGGCAGGCCGGAATACGCGGACTGGCAATTCGACCCCTCGCGGCGTCAGCAAATCCGGGACGGGCTGCAAGCGACCTTTGCCAGCCAGCCGCGGAGCCACTGGCTTTTGCATCTGGCCGAGGCCGGCACCCAGTTCGCCCCGGTCAACGATCTGGCCGAGGCGCTTGCGGAGCCGCATTTCCGCGCCCGTTGCATGGTCATTGCCCTCGAGACGTCCGGGGGGGACCGGCTGACGCAGGCCGGACCTCCCGTTCGGCTTGGCGAATTCACGGCTCCGCATCCCGCGGTCCCGCCCGGCACCCACACCGCCGAAATCCTGCAGGCTCTCGGCCTGGAAGACCGTGCAATAAACGCGCTTGCCGCGCACCAGACCGGGCCATCAACCCCGGCGACCACCTGAAAACTCCAAGGGAGGAAGACCCATGTACAGAACAACAGCCATCATCGCGCTTTGCCTTGCGGCTCTGCCCGCCTGGGCGGCGGACTTCAACCTGACCTACGCCTCGCCCTATACCGAGGCGCATCCCTAAGGCGCGGCCGATGCCGAATGGATCGCCCGCATCGAAGAGCAATCCGGCGGTCGTGTCGACATAACGCCCTACTGGGGGCGTGCGCTGATCACCTCGCGCGAAGGGGTCGACGAGCTGGCCGCGGGCGTGGCCGACATGGCCTATATCGCGCCGATCTACGCGCGTTCGGGCTATGACATGAACCGTCTCGTCCCCGGGATGTTCTATGGCTACACCGACGCGGAAAAGGTGCTGGACGTCTACATGGACCTCGTCAAGGACTACCCCGTGTTCGAAGAGGAACTCGATGGCGTGCATGTCGTCGGCTACAATGTCGGCACGCCGATGCACCTTTTGCTGCGTGAAAAGCCGGTCGAGACGCTGGGCGATCCGATCGACTGGAAGGCGGCGCAAAGAGGACGCCTGCAAGGATCAGCCCGGTTGCATACTGCGGTCTATACAAAACCCGTGAACACGCTTATGGGCGAGGTCTTCTTTCCTTCCAGGTGCTGAATGCAGGATTTTTCCGGACTACCCGAAACGCTGACGAAAACACTGGCCGCCAAAGGCTACCTTGCACCGACGCCGGTGCAAGTGGCGGTGACCCAGCCGGACCTGGCCGGGCTTGACCTTCTGGTGTCGGCACAGACCGGGTCCGGCAAGACGGTCGGCTTCGGGTTGGCGCTGGCACAGGACCTCCTGGACAGCGACGGGCGCTTCGATCGCCCGGCGGCCCCGCTGGCGGTGGTCATTGCGCCGACGCGGGAACTGGCCATTCAGGTGCAGCGCGAATTCGACTGGCTGTTTGCCGAAGCCGGGATCATGACCGCCTCTGCCGTCGGCGGCATGGATGCCCGCACCGAACGCCGGGCGATCGAGCGCGGCGCGCATGTCATCGTCGCAACGCCCGGCCGCCTCAAGGATCATCTGTCCCGGGGCGTGATCGACCTGAGCGACGTAAAGGCGGTGGTCCTCGACGAAGCGGATGAGATGCTCGACATGGGGTTTTCCGAGGATCTCGAATTCATCCTCGATCACACACCCAAGGACCGCCGCACGCTGCTGTTCTCGGCCACGGTGCCGCGCGGCATCGCCAAGCTGGCGCAGACCTACCAAAAGGAAGATGCCCGGCGGATCGAGGTGGGCGACAAGGACGCGCAACACGCGGACATCGCCTATCTTGCGTTGTCGGTGGCCCCGTCTGATATCGAAAAGGCGATCATCAACCTGCTGCGGTATCACGATGCGCAAACGGCAATCGTCTTTGCCAACACGCGCTCCATGGTGGCGCGCCTGACGGCAAAGTTCACGAACCGGGGGTTCGCCGTTGTTTCCCTTTCGGGTGAGTTGAGCCAGTCCGAGCGCACCCACGCCTTGCAGGCCCTGCGCGATGGCCGCGCCCGGGTCTGTATCGCCACCGATGTGGCGGCGCGCGGCATCGACCTGCCGGGGCTCGAACTGGTGATCCATGCGGATCTGCCGTCAAACTCGGAATCGCTGCTGCACCGGTCCGGGCGGACGGGGCGGGCCGGCCGCAAGGGCACCTCGGTCCTCATCGTGCCGGGACGCCAGAAGTCGAAGGCGCAGCGCCTCTTGCGATCCGCCAATCTGGATGCCGAATGGGGCACGCCGCCATCGGCCGACATGGTGCTTGCGCGGGACGAAGAGCGGCTGATGTCCGATCCTGCCTGGGACAGCCCGCTCAGCCCCGAAGAGCAGGCCTTTGCCACGCGGCTGCTGGACGTTCATTCGGCCGAGAAGATCGCGGCGGCCTACCTGCGGCTCTACCGCGACCGCAACTCTGCCCCGGAGATCCTGGGTGATATTCCGGAGCCGGGGGCGCGCAAGACGCGCGAGCCGGTCGCCTTCGGGCCGAGCACGTGGTTTTCGCTCTCGCTGGGACGCAAGCAGCGGGCCGAGCCGCGGTGGCTGCTGCCCATGCTGTGCCGCAATGCGGGCCTGTCTAAAGACGCCATCGGGGCCATTCGGGTGCAGTACCAGGAAACCTTCATCGAGATCCTGACCGCAGCCGTGCCCGCCATGAAGACCGAACTGGGTGCCGAGATGGAGATCGAACAGGGCGCACGCCTGACCGAACTGCCGGGCGTTCCGGACTTTGACGCCTCGCCGAAAGGCCCGCCGGCTGCACCGAGGGCAACGGAAAAACCGCCGCGCCAACAGGCCGAGCCCGCCGCAACGCCCCCCGGCAGGGGGCATTCGGACGATCCCAAACCTGTCGTGCCTGACCGGACCGAGCGGCGCAAGGCACAGCCCGAACCGCGGCAGGACGCGCCGGTGAAACGCAAGGCGAAAGAACCGGTGCGTGGCAAGCCCGGTCAAGGACAGCCCAAGGGCTCTGCCTCCAAGGACAAGAGGCAACTGGGCAAAGGCGCGGAACCGGACCACAAGAAACGCAAGGCCAATGCCGCCGATCCGTCCAGGCCGCTTGGGCCACGTCGCGAGCGTGCAAAAGACCGCCCGGACGGTGACAAGCCGAAACGCTTCAAGACGCGTGCGGCAAAGGGTCCGGATGCGCGCCCGATGAGAAAACCAACGCCGAAACGGTGAACGCTTCGGCCCGGCACCGTCGCTCGGGTTCCGTCCAGGGGATGGCCGTTTCTTTTGCCCTGGTTGGCACCAAAAGGCCGCGACGAAGGCCGACCGCGTGGGAGCGGTCAAAAGAGCTTTGTGGATCGGTTTGCCAAGCTTCGAGGCAACCCTGCGCCGGAGTGCGCGATTTTCCTGACCATGAGGTCGGAACGGCACGCGATCCGCAAAAAGCCTGCCGCGAGGCCCCGACCTTTACGGAAATGACGCAATCCGGCGGCAGGGTGCGCCGGACTCAGCAAATCCGGGGAACGGGCTCATGGACATTCGCGTCGCAAGCTTCAACGCATCGCTCAACCGCAACAATGCGGGCGATCTGATCAACGATCTCAGCAACGGCGACAACGCGCAGGCGCAGGCTGTCGCCGAGATCCTGCAACGCACGAATGCCGACATCGTGCTGATCAACGAGTTCGATTTCGACGCGGGGGGCCGGGCGGCGGCGCTGTTCCAGCAGAACTACCTGTCGGTCAGCCAGAACGGGCAGGCCCCGATCGACTATCCTCATGTCTATGTCGCGCCGTCGAACACCGGCGTGCCGTCGGGCTTTGACCTCGACAATTCCGGCGCGGCGGGCGACTTCGCCCCGAACGACGCGCAGGGCTTTGGTTTCTTCGAAGGCCAGTTCGGCTTTGTCATCCTGTCGCGCCACCCCATTGACGAGGACAACATCCGCACCTTCCAGAACTTCCTCTGGGCCGACATGCCGGGCGCTCTGCTGCCCGCCGATCCGCTGGACAGCGACGGCGACGGCGACCTGACCAGCTTTTATTCTGCCGAGGAACTGGACGTGCTGCGCCTGTCCTCCAAGAACCACGTGGACGTGCCGGTGATCGTGAACGGCGAGACGGTGCACATCCTGGCCGCGCATCCCACGCCGCCGGTCTTTGACGGCCCCGAGGATCGCAACGGCACCCGTAACCACGACGAAATCCGCTTCTGGGCGGATTACGTGGCGGGCGAGGGTTATATCTACGACGACAACGGCGTGACCGGCGGTCTGGCCGCGGGCGAGCGCTTTGTCATCGTGGGCGACTACAATGCCGACCCGTTCGACGGCGACAGCGTGCTGGGGGCCGCGCAGCAGATCATCGACAGCCCCTTTGTCCAGGGCTCGACCACCGATGCAAACCTGATCCCGTCGAGCGAAGGCGGCGTCGAGGCGTCGGCCAACCAGGGCGGGGCAAATGACGGCCACACGGGCAACCCGGCCTTTGACACCGCCGATTTCGGCTTTGCCGGCGCGGGCAATCCCGATGCCGCGCCGGGCAACCTGCGCGTCGACTATGCCCTGCCGTCGCAGGCGGGCTTTGTCTATCTCGACGGCGGCGTGTTCTGGCAGACCCCGACCGACCCGCTGTTCCCGCTGGCTGAATTCCCGACCTCGGACCACCGCCTGGTCTATGCCGACCTGCGCATCGTCGACGGGGAAGAGACCTCGATCTCGCGCGTCTCGGCCGGGGACGTCACCGAGGACAGCATCGTTCTGCTGGCCAACACCGCGGTCACCGGCGACGTGACCTTTGACCTGTTTGCCGTGCGCGACGATGGCAGCCGCTTCCAGGTGATGAGCCAGACCGTGGCCGCGACCGACCCCGCCGCGCCGGTCAAGGCGACGTTCGAGGGGCTCGATGCCGGGACGGATTATGTCTATGTCGTCACCGACGCGGGCGGTGCCATGGACGAAGGCCACTTCACCACGGCGCATGAGGACGGCTTCAACGGCCTCAGCTTTGGCGTGACCGGCGACTGGCGCGGCGAACTGGCCCCTTATCCGGCAATTGCCAACGCCATTGGCGCCAATCTTGACTGGTTCCTGCTGGGCGGCGACACGATCTATGCCGACTATCTCAGCCCCGGCCTGCCGGGCGTCAGCCAGGCGGTGACCTACGAGGACTTCCTGGCCAAATATGCCGAAGTCTATGGCAGCCATGACGGCGTCAACTTCTGGGCCGACCTGTTTGCCTCGACCGCCATCTACGCCACCATCGACGACCACGAGGTGACCAACGACTTTGCCGGCGGATCGCAGATCGGCACCACCGCCGAGGACGAGTTCCGCGACCTGTTCCCAACCGACGACCCGACCGCCTTTGTAAACGATGCCACCCTGTTCGAGAACGGCCTGCAGGCCTTCTTCGACAGCCACGCCATCGCCGAGACCCGCTATGGCGAGACCGGCGACGACCGTACCGCGCACGAGCTGCAACTCTACCGGTCCCAGCAGTTCGGGCAGGACGCGGCCGTGATGATCCTCGACCAGCGCAGCTTCCGCGACGAACAGGTCGCCTCGGCCATCGGCGCGACCGACCCGGCGGTGATCCAGCAATTCGTGACCGAAAGCTTCGACCCGACCCGTACCATGCTGGGCGACGTGCAGCTGGACCAGCTGCTGGCCGACCTGCTTGAGGCCGAAGCGAACGGCGTGACGTGGAAGTTCATCTACTCGCCCGAGCCGTTCCAGGAGCTGGGTTTCGGCAATTCCGACAGCTGGGAAGGCTATCGGGCCGAGCGGAACGCGATCCTGCAGTTCATCGACGAGAACGACATTGACAACGTGGTCTTTGTGGCCGCAGACATCCACGCCACCTTTGTCAACAACCTGACCTATTCGACCAGCGTGGCGGGCGAACTGACGGGCCAGCAGATCGCCACCAATGCCTTCGAGATCACCACCGGTTCGGTGGCGTTCGACGCACCCTTTGGTCCGTCGATCGCCGAAGGCGCGGCCGCCCTCGGTGTGCTGTCGCCCGAGGAATACGCCTTCTACCTGTCGCTGCCCGTGGCCCCGGACAATGACAGCATCCCGAACGACCGCGACGACTTCATCACCTCGGTCTTCAACTCGGTGACACTGGGGCCGCTCGGCCGCGATCCGCTGGGGCTCGACAACAACCTGCCGCAGGCGGACGGGCTGATCGACGCGACGCTCCTGCAGGGCGGCTGGGTGTCGGCGCACACCTTCGGCTGGACCCAGTTCGACATCGACGCCGAGACCCAGGCGCTGACCGTCACCACCTATGGCATCCCGAGCTATGGCGAGGCCGAGGCGGGCACCAACCTGGACGCCGTGCCGCAGATCGTCAGCCAGTTCGTGGTTAACCCGGTGATCGACGCCGTCGTGACCGATCCAGGCACGCCCGGCGCAGACAGCGTCGATGGTGGTGACGCGGCGGACATGCTGTCGGGCCGCGCGGGCAACGACACGCTGGACGGCGGCGCGGGCAATGACACGCTGACGGGCAATGTCGGCTTTGACAGCCTGGTCGGCGGCGCGGGCGCGGACATGCTGTTCGGCAATAGCGGCCTCGACACGCTGGAGGGCGGCGCGGGCAACGACACGCTGGAAGGCGGGTTCGGGGCCGATCTGCTGCTGGGCGGCGTCGGCGACGACAACCTGTCCGGCGGCGTCGGCTTCGACACGCTGGAGGGTGGCCATGGCGATGACAGCCTGTCGGGCAGTGCAGGCTATGACATGCTGACCGGTGGCGACGGCAACGACACGATCCACGGCAATAGCGGGCGCGACACGATTGCGGGTGGCGCAGGCGACGACCTGCTGCATGGCGGGATCGGGGCGGACGTGTTCATCTACGCGTCGGGCGACGGGGCCGACGTGATCCTGGACTTCCAGAACAATCAGGACACGATCCAGATCGACGCGGCCCTGCTGGCCGAAGCCGCGCCGGTTGCCGAGGACCTGCGCACCTATGCCACGCGCGACGCCAACGGCTTTGTGGTGCTGGACTTCGGCAATGGCGACACGCTGACCTTCGTCAACACCTTCACGACAACGGCGATCCTCGACGACGTCGTCTTTGTCTGAGGCACCTGACGGCAGGTTCTGACCCCCACCATGGCACCGGGCAATGCGCCCGGTGTCATGGGGCTTCTCGGCGTGACGGGATCAAGGCGTCTATCCTGGTACCGCCGCCGCTCTCACCGCGTGGCGCGCCTTGTGCTGCACAAGCGGCAGCCCTCCTGCCCTTTCCAGGGCCGGTTTGAACCCGTCGGCCTGAAGCGCAGAACCGCGCCGCCCCGTATGGCCGGTGGTCAAAGGTCGCGGGCAGGTCGCGATTGCCCGAGCCGGTATGCCAGTTGCGGGCGCGTCAGTCCCAGCAGACGCGCGGCCGCGGCCACGTTGTTTTCGGATTGCGCCATGGCCTTCTGCATGAGCGTGGCATTGAGGCTGTCGAGCGTCAGAGACCCGTTTTCGAACCCGGGCAGAAGGGTATCCCAGATGTCCGACTGGGTGGACGCCGCCGATCGGGGTGGGTCCAGCGCCAGTGCCGCGTCGATATCCTGTGCGTCGATACATTTCGGATCCTCCGCCAGCAGTACCGCGCGTTGCAGGAGAGACCGCAGTTGCGGCAGGTTTCCGGGCAGGTCGAGCCGCGCGATGCGGTCGCAGGCACCATCCGTCAGCTGCGGTCTGGGCGCGTCGCGCAGGGCGGGCGTGCTGGCAAGTATCGCACGCGACAAGAGGCTCAGATCGGCGCTGCGCGCCTTCAGGGGGGGCAGGGTGACCGGCATGACCTGCAGGGCGTAGGCAAGCTCTGGCAGAAGTCCCGCCCCGGTCACCAGTTGGTTCGGGTCGAGGTCCGAAATCGCCACGATCGTCGGCTGTTGTCCGCTCGCACCGGTGATCAGGTCGAGCAGCGCCCATTGGCGATCGGTCGACAGGTTCTCGATCCCCGAGATCGCCAGGAAGGCATCGGAGGCATAGGGCTGCCCCCCGCCCTTTCTCAGGGCGGCCAGGCGCTCTCCGGCGTCCGAAGAGCCGGCATGGGTGATCGAGAAGGTGCCGTGCCGGAACCGGCGCTTGTGAAGCCAGCGCGCGGCAGCGCGGCGTCCGGCACCGGCGGGCCCGGTGATCAGCGCCGGAACCCTGCCTTGCAGGACAAGGTCAAGGCGCTGCCGGACCGGACCCACGATCAGGTCGTCGAGGTCGATCACGTCGGCGCCACGACGCGGGTTGATCCGCGCATTGGCCACGTGATCGCCGCTGGTGGGCAGCACCTCGTTGAGGAAGAGCTGGACAAAGGGATCGTCGCGTCCCCACTGATCCACTGTCTTGCCGACCACGCGGCAGGCCTTGTGGCTCATCGCCGAGCAGCTGGTTTCCTTGAACAGCACCAGCTTGCGAAAGAACGGGCTCGCGTAGCCCGCCGCATAGCCCGTCTGCAGCCAGCACACCGGCTGCAGGGCGCGGCCATGGCGGCGGTGGTACTCGCTGGCCTCGACGGAGTCGTGCCACAGGAAATCGCCCGAGAACCGGTCGGACTCGAAATCGAAATCGTTCGAAATCGTCTCGACGCGCACGGTGCCAGTGACCATGTGCAGCCGGGTGCCGGCGGTGAAGGCGTCGCCGGGGTCCAGATCGGGCCAGGATTGCAGGATGAACTCGGCATCCTCGCGCCCGCTCAGGTACCCAAGCCGCAGCATCAGGACCATCGCCTCGTGTTCGGAATAACGGCGCACAAGCTGGTCGCGCAGGTCGCTGCCAAAGGTCGCGCGGCTCATGAGCATGCGCGCGCCGTTCAGCGTGATGCTGCCGCGCGTCGGGCTGAATTCGAGCCGGTCAAGCAGATCGCGCAGCGTGGGGCGGCCGCCGCGCGTCAGCAGCGCGGATTCGTCGGGATGCGTCTTCATTTTCTCGAATTGATCATATGATGGAACGCTTGTCATCAATTGATGACGACGCAGTGCGGCAATCTGGCGGCCCGATGCGCGCCTTCGCACCCTGCGCGCACATTTTTTTCAAGCGATCAAGGCCTGTCCGGCTCATCGAGCCATGCCGCGATGCAGCATTCATCTTTTCCTTTGACGGGCGCGGCGCGCAGGCCGTTGCATGTGTGATGCCGCGACGAAAGGTCAGAGGAGGACCCCATGACAAAGCCCGAGCTTATCACGAAACTGCCCCCCGAACCCCATGAGGCGATGATCAAGCGGTTCGGAAAAGAGGGTGCGTTCATCCCCGGCGACGACACGAACAATCCCTGGGTGCCCTTTGGCGACATGGCCGCGATCAAGCATCTGGCGTTCGACGTGCGCAACAATTCCGCCGCGAACATCCTCTGGGTCAAGGGCGGTGGCATGATCGGCACGCACCGGCATCGCGGGGTCGTGTCCGCGGTTACCCTGGAAGGGTCCTGGGGCTATCACGAATACGACTGGGTCGCCCGTCCGGGGGATTTCGTCTACGAACTGCCGGGCACCGCGCATACGCTCTATTCGGATGATCCGAACGGCATGAAGGCTCTGTTCTGGCTGAGCGGCGCCATCGAGTTCTTTGACGAGAACGCGAACTACGACTTCACCGCCGACGTGTTCTGGTTCATCGACCATTACGTCACCTACTGCGAGGCCAACGGCATCGAGATCAACAAGGACATGTTCATCTGATCGCGGATCGGATGAAGGCGAAAGGAGAAACACCGATGTCCTTGGAGACGATGTTTGGTGTCGCGGGGAAATCCGTGATCGTCACCGGCGGTGCGTCCGGGATCGGGCGTGCCTATGCCGAGATCATGGTCGAGATGGGGGCCGCGGTCTGTATCTTCGACATGGATGCTGCGGGGCTGGAGACAACCGTTTCGGAGATTGCCGCACAGGGCTGGCCGGGACAGGTGTCGGGCCACCAGCTTGACGTCAGTGACCGCGCGGCGCTTGCGGCGGCCTTCGATACGGTGGCGGCCGAGCAGGGCCGCATCGACGTGGTCTTTGCCAATGCCGGGGTCGATGCCGGGCCGGGCTTCCTGTCGCCCGAGGGCGCGCGTGTTCCCGAAGCGCAGATCGACACAATGCCAGAGGCCCAGTGGGACCGCGTCATCGAGGTGAACCTGACCGCCGTCTTCATGACCATCCGCAACGCGGCCCGGCACATGAAACAGACCGGCGGCGGGCGGATCATCGTCACATCCTCGGTGGCGGCGCGGGTGAACGAGACGATCGTGGGCACCGCCTACATGCCGGCCAAGGCCGGGGTCGACCACCTGGTGCGCAACGCCGCGATGGAACTGGCGGCGCACAGGATCAACGTCAACTGCATCTCGCCCGGGCCGTTCATCACCAACATCGCCGGCGGCCGGCTGAAGAACAAGGCCGACCGCGAGGCGTTCGAGGCGCAGTCCCTCATGGGGCGCATCGCCTTTCCCGACGAGATCAAGGGGCTGGCGCTCTATCTTGCCGCGCCTGCGTCCAGCTACGTGACAGGCGCACAGATGACCATCGACGGCGGCTCGTCGCTGCGCGGGTAGCGCAGGGTACCGCTGGCGGGTGGCGCTGCCGGGCCCGCGAGACAACTCCGGCAGGAAATCAATGGGAGGAGACAAGACATGACGAAGCAGAAGATGAACTGGACCCCGTCACGGCGGCGCGTCCTGCAAGGCATGGGCGCGTCCGCGGCGGCCCTGTCCGCCCCGACCGTCCTGCGCGCGCAAAGCGCCGGCACGATCAAGGTCGGCTTTCTGACACCCACCACCGGCCCGCTGGCGCTGTTCGGCGAGACCGACGGGTTCACCGTCGACAAGATCCGCGAGGCGCTTGGCGGCAGGATCACGGGCGCGGACGGCCAGACCTACGATCTCGAGATCCTGATGCGGGACAGCCAGTCCGATCCGAACCGGTCGGCCGAGGTGGCTGCGGAACTGATCCTGAACGAGGAGGTGCACATGCTGCTGCCTGCCTCGACCACCGACACCATCAACCCGGCCGCCGACCAGGCCGAGCTGTTCGAATGCCCCTGCCTGTCGACCGCGGCCCCCTGGCAGGCGATCGTCTTCCCGCGCGGTGGTGCAGAGAACCCGTTCAACTGGACCTACCACTTCTTCTGGGGTCTCGACGAGGCGTTGAACACCTTCGTGGGTCTGTGGAACAGCCTCGATACCAACCGCAAGGTGGGCATGCTGTTCCCGCAAAACGCCGATGGCGAGACCTGGGGCAACATGGATTACGGCCTGCCGTCGCCGACACAGGCCGCGGGCTTCGAGATCGACATGCCCGGCTTCTTCCAGCCGCGGACCAACGATTTCTCGTCGCTGATCTCGTCCTTCAAGAATTTCGATGCCGATATCGTCGGCGGCATCACCTATGTGGACGACCTGACCAACTTCGTGAACCAGTGCGCGCAACAGGGGTTCCGGCCCAAGGCGGTCACCGTGGCGGCCGCGCTGCTGTTCCCGTCGGGGATCGAGGCGCTGGGCGATCTGGGCGACGGCATGTCGTCGGAGGTGTGGTGGACCCCGGCCTTCCCGTTCCAGTCCTCCCTGACCGGCCAGGTCAGCCGCGACGTGGCCGATGCCTGGGAGGCCGAGACAGGCCGCCAGTGGACGCAGCCGCTGGGCTACAGCCATGCGATCTGGGAAATCGCCGTCGACACGCTGCGCCGATCGGCCAACCCGCTGGACCGCACCGCCAACCGCGACGCGCTGAAGGCCACGAACCTGCAGACGCTGATCGGGCCGGTCGATTTCTCGTCGGGGCCGCACCCGAACGTGTCGACCACCGCGATTTTCGGTGGCCAGTGGGTGAAGGGCGAGCAATGGCCCTACGAGCTGAAGATCGTCGACAACACCGTCAACCCGCTGTTCGAACCCGAGCAGGCGATGAAGCCTCTGCCCTGGTCGATGTAAGGCGAGTGGCATGACGGGAAACGGAGACACCTCCGTGCTGCTCGAGGCACGCGGGCTGGGCAAGTCCTTCGGGGCGGTCCGCGTGTTGTCGGACCTCGATTTCGAGGTCCGGCAGGGCGAGGTGCTGGGCATCCTCGGCCCCAACGGGGCGGGCAAGACGACCCTGTTCAACCTGATCAGCGGCGACATCCGCGACTACGAGGGCGACATCCGTTTCCAGGGCCGGCCCCTGACCGGCCCGCCGTTCCGGCGGTGCCATCAGGGGATCGGCCGGACCTACCAGATCCCGCAACCCTATGCCGGGATGAACACCTTCGAAAACCTGCTGGTCGCCGCCACCTTTGGCGGCGGCATGGCCGAGGCCGACAGCTACGACCATTGCGTGCAGATCCTCGAGGATTGCGAACTGACCAAGCGCGCGAACACCAATGCCGGGTCGCTCACCCTGTTGGACCGCAAGCGGCTGGAACTGGCGCGGGCCCTGGCGTCCCGGCCCCGGCTCTTGCTTCTGGACGAGATCGCCGGGGGGCTGACCGACGACGAAGGCAAGGATCTTGTGGCGCTGATCCGGCGCATCCGCGACGGCGGCACGACCATCGTCTGGATCGAACATGTCCTGCACGCGCTGTTCGCCGTGGCCGACCGCCTGATGGTGCTGAACTTCGGCGAGAAGATCGCCGAAGGCGCGCCCGCCACGGTCATCGAGGACCCCGAAGTGAAACGTGTCTACATGGGGGTGGAGGCATGACGACTCTGCTGTCCACCCACGGTCTTGTCGCGGGATACGGCGACATGCGCGCGCTGCACGGCATCGACTTTGCCATCGGGCCGGGCGAGACGGTCGCCCTGATCGGGGCCAACGGCGCGGGGAAATCCACGCTGCTGCGGGCGATCATGGGATTGCTGCCGGTGGCCGCGGACATGGTGACACTTGACGGTGCGCCCGTGGGCGGTGCCGCGCCGCACCGCATGGTACAAAGCGGAGTCGCCATCGTGCCGGAAGGCCGGAGACTGTTTGCGGGCATGACGGTCGATGAAAACCTGCGTGTCGCCAGCGAACACGCCGCCACGCCGCAGGGCACGCCCTGGACGCAGGAGCGGGTCTACAACCTGTTCCCCATCCTGCGTGAAAAGGCGCGCACCCCGGTCGAGAACCTGTCGGGCGGGCAACAGCAGATGGTCTCCATAGGGCGCGGGCTGCTGGCGCAACCGCGCGTTCTGCTGTGCGACGAGATCAGCCTTGGCCTTGCCCCGCGCGTCGTGCGCGAGATCTACGAGGTGCTGCCGCAGGTGACCGGGCAGGGCACCGCGCTGGTGCTGGTCGAACAGGATGTCAGCCTCGCACAGCGCGCCTCGCAGCGGCTGTATTGCCTGCTGGAAGGGCGCATCACCCTCGAAGGGCGGTCGGGCGACATAAGCCGCGAAGACATCAGCGCGGCCTATTTCGGAGCAAGCCATGCACTGGATTGAAGGCATCGTGCAGGGCATCCTGCTGGGCGGTCTCTATGCGCAGTACGCGCTGGGGATGGCGCTGATGTTCGGCGTGATGAAGATCGTCAACGTCACCCATGGCGACCTTGTGATCCTGCTTGCGCTCATCGGCATCTCCCTGGCGGACCTTGCCGGGATCGGACCGTGGAGCGTGCTGGCCACGCTTGTGCCCATCGGCGCGGCAATCGGCTGGCTCTTGCAGCGGGCGATGCTGAACCGGGTGGTCGGAAACGACCCGCTGCCCTCGCTCATCGCCACGTTCGGGCTGTCGATCGCGCTGCAGAACGCGATGCTGGTGGTCTGGTCCGCCAATACAAGGTCGTTGCCGGGCGGCGGGATCCAGCAGGCGTCTGTCGAGATCGGGCCGCTGTTCGTCGGCGTGCTGCCATTGATCGTCCTGATCTGCGCCACGCTGCTGACCGGCGGGCTGGACGCGGTGCTGCGCTTTACCCGCTATGGCAGATCGCTGCGCGCGGCCTCGGCGGATGTGGAGGCCGCGGCCATGGTCGGTGTAAACCCCAAGGCGGTCTATGCCACGGCCACGGCGATCGCGGTGGGGATCCTCGGCTTTGCCGCGACGTTCCAGGCGATGCGCTCGACCGTGGCCCCGGCGGACGGACCGTTCCAGCTGATCTACGCCTTCGAGGCGGTCATCATCGGCGGGCTCGGGTCCGTCTGGGGCGCCTTTACCGGCGCGATGATCCTTGGCGTCAGCCAGGCCATCGGGTTCCGGATCAATCCCGGCTTCGGCATTCTGGCCGGCCATGTCGTCTTTCTCGCGGTCCTTGCCATCCGGCCGCAAGGCATCTTTCAACGGAAATCCTGAGGAGCGCGTGCCATGAGTTATCGTGTAGAGCGCATGACCCTGTCGGGCCGCATCGCTCTGGTGGTCGGGGCGCTGGCGCTGTGTACCATCGTGTCCATGCCGTGGTGGGCCTCGCAAGGGCTGATCCGGGACGTGATCACGCTGGCCTGCTTCATCGCCGTGGCGCAGATGTGGAACATGCTGGCGGGCTATGGCGGGTTGGTGTCTGTCGGCCAGCAGGCCTTTGTCGGGGTCGCGGCCTATGCCATGTTCGTCATGGCCCAGACCTGGGGGATCAATCCCTTCGTCGCCGTGGGGCTCAGCCTGATCGCGCCGGGGCTGCTGGCCGTGCCGATCTACCTGCTGCTGCACCGGCTCGAAGGGCCCTATTTCGCCATCGGCACCTGGGTCGTGGCCGAGGCGCTGCGGCTGGTTGCCACCAACATGCCCCTCGTCAATGGCGGCGCCGGCATGAGCCTTCGGGTCATGACCCAGTTTTCCGCGCACGAGCGGGCCATCGCGGGGTCGTTTCTTGCCGCGCTGCTGCTGCTTGTCACCGTGGGCGGCAGCTACCTGCTGCTCCGAAGCCGGTATGGCATCGCGCTGACGGCGATGCGCGACAACCCCGTGGCCGCGCGCAGCCAGGGCGTCGACGTGCAGCGCTTGCGGTTCCTGATCTTCGTCGCCGCGGCGATCGGGACTGGCTTTGCCGGGGCGGTCTATTTCATGGTGCAGTTGCGCATCACGCCGCCCTCGGCCTTTTCGATGGAATGGGCAAATCTCGCCATCTTCATCGTCATGGTCGGTGGCATCGGCAGCATCGAAGGCGTGCTGATCGGGGCGGTCATCTATTTCTTTGCCGACCGCTGGTTCGGGGAATACGGCGCGAGTTACCTGATCGTCCTGGGCCTTCTGACGCTGACCACCGCGCTGTTTTTCCGGGAAGGGCTTTGGGGGCTATGGCGGCGCACCATCGATGCGCCATGGTTCCCGACCCGCCGCACCTTGATCCGCGTTGAAGGGGACGCCTCATGAAAGCTCTTGTGTTCGATGCCACAGGCCACCCTCTTCGCGAGGCAGAGGTGCCCGATCCCGCGCCCGAAAGCGACGAGGTCGTCATCCGCGTCTGCCGTTGCGGGATCTGCGGCAGCGACCTGCACATGACCGAGGAACCCGGAACCTTCGGCCTTGGGCAGGGCGACGTGATCGGGCACGAGTTCGCGGGCGAAGTGATCGAGGTCGGGCGGGCAGTCACCGACCTCAAGCCCGGCGATCTGGTCGCCGCCGCGCCGATCCGCGGCTGCGGGCGATGCGCGCCCTGCCGGAACGGCCAGCCGGCCTGGTGCGAAAACGGGATGACCCTGATCGGTGGCGGCTATGCCGAATATGCCGCCCTCGCCGGGCGACAGTTGCGCAAGCTGCCGGTGGACATCTCGCTGGCCGATGGCGCGCTGGCCGAACCGCTGGCGGTTGCGCTGCACGGCATCATCCGCTCCGGGATGAAACCCGGGGCGAGGGTGCTGGTCGTCGGCGCCGGGGCCATCGGGCTTGCGGTGGTCTACTGGGCGCGTCGCATGGGGGCGGGGTGTGTCGTGGCCGCGGATCTGCACGACCACCAGCAGGGCCGGGCCACGGATCTTGGCGCGACCGGCTTTGTCGTTTCGGGGCCGGACATGGCTGAACGTGTCGCCGGTGCCTGTGGCGGTGCGCCCGACATCGTCTTTGAATGCGTCGGCAAGGTCGGACTGATCGACCATTGCATCGACCTTGTTCGCCCGCGCGGCACGGTCTGTGTGCTGGGCCTGTGCACCGGGACGGACCGGCTCGACAGTTTTCGCGCGATCTCGAAGGAGGTGAATGTCATCATGTCGGTATTCTTCGACATGCACGAGTTCGCCACTGCCATCGATGCGCTGGACACCGGCCGCTATGCGCCGCAGAACCTGGTGTCCGACACCGTATCGCTGCGACAGGCACCAACCGCGTTCGAAGCCCTGAAGACCCGCACCACCGAATGCAAGGTTCTGATCGCCCCGTAAGAGGTCGCGCGGCGCGGCACCGATGCGCGACTTCAGGTCGAGCGGCGTTTCAGGCGCATGAGACGCGGCCGTGTCGGCACGCAATCTTTTTTCGGTGCGACGAAGTCAGGTTCAAGACTCTGGCCCACGCAGGTGACAGGATTTCGCTTGTTCCTGATTTCGAGAACAAGCGTCCGTCCTCGTCAAAGCGTGGCAGGGGAATGGCCACGCTACGTCAGACCTTGTTCAATCAAGACGATCGGGAAATTCTGACCGTGCTGGACAACGTACTGGTTCGAAAACGGGAAGGCTGATCGCCGTGTCGGCGTCGATACGGAGATCGTCGCGCCCGTTTCTTGCACCCCGCATCTGCGTCCGCGCCCGGCCTCAGGCTCAACGCTTTCGGCGCATGTGTCGCAGGCGATCCGTTGCCCCGGGGCATGACGCCTCAAGCCCTACGTGCGACCCTCGCAGGCATGCCGTGATGCCCTGGGGGGCCGTGGCCCAGGCAGCCGCCCAACGAGGGATTTCCGCCCGTGCAGACCTTCAAGACCATGTGCCCGATGAACTGCCACCCGACGCTCTGCGGGATGACCGTCACCGTCGACGACCGCCGGACGGTGGCGATCACCGGCGACGACACCAATCCCGACAGCCAGGGGTTTCTGTGCATGCGCGGCAAGGCGGCACATGAGATCCTCGGCAATGACCGCAGGCTGCTGACCCCGCTGACGCGCGAGAGGCGCGGTGTCGACACCTGGTCGGAGGTGAGCTGGCAGACCGCGCTCGATCGCATCGCGGCGCACATGCAACGGGCCGGACGAGAGCGGGTGGGAATCTGGCAGGGCCACGGGAACATGGTCAACGACTACGGTTTCGGGCTGAAACGGGCACAGATGGAACGGTTCGCCAATCTCTACGGCTGCCAGCACTGGAACCCGGCGATGATCTGCTGGGGGCTTGGAGGCTTTGGCCACGGGCTGACCGGGGCCCTCGAGACATCGACCAAGGAAGACCTCGGACAGCACGCCGAACTCGTGATCCTCTGGGGGGCCAACACCGTCAGCCAGGCCAACACGCTGCGACATGTCGAGATCGCAAAGCGGCGAGGGGCGCGGATCGTGGTCATCGATGTGCGCCGGACCGAGGCATCGGCGCTCGCCGACGAGGTTCTGCTCGTGAAACCCGGCAGCGACGCGGCGCTGGCCCTGGCCCTGATGCATGTGATCATCGCCGAGGGTGCCTGGGACGCGTCCTTTGTCGCGCACCACACGATAGGCTTCGAGGCCCTGAAACAGCATCTGGCGCCGATGACGCCGGCCTGGGCCGAAGAGCGGACAGGCGTCCCGGCGGCCCGCATCGTCGCGCTGGCGCAGAGCTATGCGGCCACGCGCCCGGCCATGATCGTGATCGGCGGTTCTTCGCTGCACAAGGGTGCCAACACCTGGCAGGCGGCTCGGGCGATTTCCTGTCTGCCCGCGCTGACCGGGAATTTCGGCATTCCGGGCGGCGGGATCGGCCCGCGGCACGGCGGGCGCAGCCACGGTGCCGGGTTTGCCGACCTTTCGGCCTCTGACCGTCGTCCGCCCGGCACCTATGTCCCCAACCAGATGGAGGAGATCGTCGCGGCGCTGGAGAGCGGTGCGGTGAAGGTCTTCGTCTCGATCGGGTCAAACGTCCTGTCGTCCTTTCCGGACACCAACCGGATGCGCGCGGCACTTGGCAGGGCCGATCTCGTCGTGGCCTACGACATCTTCCCCAACCAGACGACCCGGGAGGTCGCCGACATCGTGCTGCCCGGCACGATCTGGCTTGAGGAGATCGGCGCGAAATCGACGAACACCCACATCCACCTGTCGGACCGCGTCCTGTCGCCGGCGGGCGAAGCGCGCCCGGTCTACGAACTCTACAAGGGGCTGGCATCACGCCTTGGTGTCGAGGACGTCTATCCCTGGCCCGATCAGGAAACGGCGATGAATGCAGCCCTCGATCACCCGGCCACCGGCCACGTCACCGTTGCGGACATGCGCGCGCGCGGCGGACGGGCGGCGCTGAACGTTTCGCATGTCGCCCACCCGACGCTGGCGTTCACCACCCCCTCGGGCAAGATCGAGTTCCGGTCCGAGCGGGCGGTGTCGATGGGCCTGCCCGCGTTGCCGCAGGTTCACGAGCCCGATCCCGCCGACACGGGCCTGCGCCTCGCGCAGGGGCGCACCTTTGCGCATTTCCATGCCTTCTACGACCATGCCCGTGCCCTGCCGACCCTGGCGGCGCGCGAACCGGCGCCGGACCTCTGGATCGCCCCCGAGGATGCGGCAGAGCGCGGGATTGCAGATGGCGATGCGATCGACGTGTCGAGCGCGCGGGGGGCCTTTGCCGCGCGGGCCAAGGTCACACCCCGCATGCCCGCCGGCGCGGTCTGGATCAGGGACGGCTGGCCGGGGTTCAACGCGCTGACGGATGGGGCCTCCGTCCTGCCCGGGGCCGCCCTGTCGGCCTTTCCGTTCTCGGTTGGACAAAGCGGCTTTGGGGCTTGCGTCGAGGTCCGGTCGGCGTCACCGGCAAAGTGAAGTCGGCCACGTCATGGCGGGCAGGGCGTGCACGTCTGATTGATCGCACCAGGGCTCAAGGCCTGGAGGCGCGTCGCGAGTGGCGACGACCGATGCCTGACAGTCTTCCCCACAGGTCTTGTCATCTCTTGAACAGGAGCCCTGACCCTTGAAAACCGCGGGCTGACTTCAAAAAACGCCAACGCTTGAACCAATCCAGAGGCTGGCCTTTCAATGATGGCTTGTCCGTTTCTCCACCAAGTTCACCGAGCACTGCGATCAGCACCTCCCAAATGCCGTTCCCGGTAGTGCTGGCGCAGAAGGTCGACGCCATAGTCATTGCCATTGGGTGTTCTGACCACAGTGTGGACGTGGAACTTCAGGGCCTCTGAATCTGACAGGAACGGCCCGGGATGATGATCGAATTCGATGAAGACGACGGGGCTTTGGATGCGGTAGTAAAATGCATCCGTCGGGCCATTCCCGCGATCCAGCAGAAATGTGTGGTGTCGAGATGTTCTTCGAACCGGGCCATTTGGGCTTGGCGCGGGCCAACGGGCATTTGACCGATATAGGTTTCCACGAGATCGAAAAGCACGATGCGGGCGGGCGTGGCGAAACGACTGGCCTCGACCCCTTCGAAGGGCACAATGCGGTTGTCCTGAAACGCGCCGCCCAGCATCGGATAGTCGGCAAAGTTTACCCTGCCGTCCGGCAAGTCGTCACCTGCGCGGGACCAGCCAAGCCGTGCCCAAGCCTGATGGTGGGCAGGCAGGCTGTTCATGAGCGCCAGGCCGCGACGTTCTTCGTCCTGAAAGAGTGTCAGGCCCTTGAAGCGGCCTTTGTCTGCATAGCAGATTTCGGCCCCGACAAAGCTGGGCGTGAGCACCATCTGACCACCGATGTTCATGCAGTTGATGCACAGACGATGGCCCCAAAGCTGCCATCCCCACGGTGGACCTGCCACGTTTCTGTGCCGCCCCAAGTTCTCATTTACGCAGCCTGAGCTTCGAAGCCCACTTCCGGCGATGCAGCTGCGCTGGCAGCCCATGCCCATCCCGGACGGTACTGCGGTGGACTTCCTCGACGGACTGGCGACGATCACCACCGCGGGCGATGCCGCCATGCAGGCCGGAATCGCGAGCCACGCCTATGTGGCCAACAAGTCCATGGACTCGAAGTTCTTCATGAATGCAGATGGCGAGATGCTGTTTGTGCCGCAGCAGAACACGCTGCGCCTCGATACGGAGTTCGGCATCCTCATCGCCGAACCCGGCGAGGTTGTCGTCGTGCCGAAAGGCGTGCGCTTTCGCGTCGTCCTCGTGAACGGCCCGATCCGGGGCTACATCGCCGAAAACTACGGCGTGGCGCTGACCTTGCCCGAGCGCGGGCCGATCGGGGCCAACTGCCTCGCCAATGCGCGGGACTTCCTCTACCCCGTCGCGGCCTATGAGGACCGGGAGGAACCCTGCGAGCTGTTCATGAAAGCCTCGGGCAAGATGTACCGCACGGTTCTTGCCCAATCGCCGCTGGACGTGGTGGCCCGGCACGGCAACTACGCGCCCTACAAACACGACCTCAGCCGGTTTGCCCCCGTCGGCGCAACCCTTTTCGACCATCCCGACCCGTCGATCTTTCCAGTACTGACGTCGCCCAGCGACACACCCGGCACGGCGAATATCGACTTCGTGATCGTCCCCGAACGCTGGCTGGTCATGGAGGACAGTTTTCGCCCGCCCTGATACCACATGAATGTCATGACCGAGTTCATGGGCTTACCCGAACGAGTGGGACCGTCTGACCAGGAACTTCAGAAAGCCCGCGTAGGCTCTGCCAAAAGGGCCCGCTGGCCGGTGCTGCGTGCCGGTACCCGGGCGTACGGGTGCCGTCGGTCGCGCGGGGCCGGCAGGCGCTCAGGTCTTGTCGGGGCGGGTCAGAACGGCGCCTTCGTGGACCGGGCCGACAGTGCGGCGATAGATGTCCAGCCAGCCTGCCGGGGCCTCCAGACCGAACCGGCCTGCGTCGATTCCGCGCGCAGCGAAACTGTCCTCACCGACCAGCAGATCGACCCGGCCTTCGGTCACGTCGATCTCGATCTCGTCGCCGGGCTCGAGAGCGGCGAGCGGCCCGCCGGCGGCGGCCTCGGGCGAGGCTTCGGCGACCACCAGCCCTTTGTTGACAAGGCCCGAAACCTGGCCCTCGGTGATCACCGCAACCTCCTCGATCAGCCCCGCGCCGTCGAGGGCGAAGACCACGGCAGAGGTCAATGCCATGCCCGGCCCGCCCTTCACGCCGAGACCGCGCAGCACGATCACGTCGCCCGGGCGCACCTCGCCCGCGCGGATGCCCGCCACGGCCTCGTCCCGGCTGGCGTAGATGCGCGCCGGTCCGCGGTGCTGCATCTTGCGCGCCCCGCGCCCGCCCAGCCGCACGATCCCGCCGCCGGGTAGCAGCGTGCCGCGCAGGATGTTGATGGTGGGCCGGTCCGACAGGGGATCGTCGAGGCGGCGCACCGTGTCGCCCGCAGGCTCTGGCGCCGCGGCCACCTCGTCACCCATGGCGCGGCCCGTGACGGTCAGCGGGTCGGGGTCGAGCAGGCGTTCCAGCCGCTTCAGCACCGCCCGCGCGCCGCCTGCCGCCTCCAGTTCTTCGGTCAGGGTGGGGCCGTTCGGGCGCACATCGGTCAGGAGCGGGACCTCGCGCGCCATGCGCTGAAAGAGCGCCATCACGTCGGTGCCGAGCCCGGCCTCCACCGCGATGGCCTGCAGATGCTTGACGCAATTGATCGAGCCCGACACCGCCAGCACCATGCGCACCGCGTTCCGGATCGCGGCCTCGGTCAGGATGTCGCGCGGTCTGAGATCCTCCTCCACCAGCGCGACGATTCGCCGGCCGGCCGCCCGGGCACCTTGGAGCATCGTGGCGCTGTCGGCCCGCACCGGGGCGGAGCCGGGCAGGCACATCCCCAGCGCCTCGGTCACCATATGCATGGAGTTCGCCGTGCCCATGCCCGCGCAGACGCCGGGCGACCGGATCGCGTTGTCGGCCATGGCGGCGAGTTCATCCACCGTCAGCGCACCCGCGGTGACGTAGGAGGATTTCAGGAACACGTCCTCGATATCCACATGCGCACCGCGGTATTCGCCGCTGGCCTGGTAGCCGCAGATCACGACGATCGAAGGTATGTTGAGCCGGGCGGCGGCCATCGTCTGACCCGGCGCGGTCTTGTCGCAAGACGCGAGCAACACCATCCCGTCCAGCAGCGCGCCCTCGACCTGGACCTCGATATCGTTGGCGATCAGGTCGCGGGCGGGCAGGATGTAGGCACCCGCGCGGCCTGCCGAGGTCATGAAGTCGGAAGGGGCGGCGGTACGGACCTCGAACGGAACGGCACCCGCATCGCGGATGGCCTGCTTGACCTCGGCTGCGACACCATCGAGATGGGCAAAGCAGATGGCCAGTTCGGACGAGGTGTTCACCACCGCGATCTTGGGCTTTTCCATGTCCGCATCGCTCAGCCCCAATGCGCGCCACATCGCCCGGCGTCCGGCCCAGAGCGGCGTGCCCGGTTCCAGGTTCGAACGGTAGCGCCTCTTGCCCTCGTCCATCGGCTCTCCTCCCTCTGCGACGGTCGCCTTGTTTCCGCTACGCCCGTTCCGCCCGCAGCGGAAGTGAAAGCTGTTTTCGCGAAGCGTCGGGTTCCGGCGGGCGCGCCTGCATGGCATCAGACTGAAACCGCAGACCGACAGGAGCCAGAGCCATGACCGACGATCAGCCGCGCGTGCAGGAGATCCGGCAGACCGAAGAGCGGTTCCTGTCCTCCGACATCTTCGAGACCACAAGGCGGGTCTTTCCGCCGCGCAACGGTCAGGGCACCGTGACCGAGCCCGCCCGCGAGGTGCCGGTCTATCACAACTGCGACGTTCTGGTCGTAGGCGGCGGGCCGGCGGGCACCGCGGCCGCCCTGGCAGCGGCGCGTGCAGGTGCCGACGTGGTCGTGCTCGAACGCTACAATCACCTGGGCGGGCTTTCGACCGGCGGTGTCGTGATCTGGATCGACCGCATGACCGACTGGGAGGGCAACCTCGTCATCCGGGGCTTTGCCGAAGAGGTGTTCGACCGTCTGCCCCGGGATGCGGTGGCCGGGCCCGAGCGCGACCTCTGGGGGGTCAAGGACGCCGACCTGGCCAAGTACTGGCGGCTGCGCACTTCGGCCTTCCATGGAATCGTCACCTGGGCGCCGACGATCGACCCCGAGCGGATGAAGCTCCTGAGCCAGGAGATCCTGATCGAGAACGGCGTGCGCATCGTGTTCCATTCCTGGATGGCCCTGCCCATCGTCAGGGATGGCGCGGTCAAGGGCGTGGTCTTTGAATCCAAGGAAGGCCGCCAGGCGCTGATGGCCAAGGTCGTGGTGGACTGCACCGGCGACGGCGATGTCTTTGCCCGCGCAGGCGGTGCGTTCGACACCGATATCGAAGAAGGCGATGTCCACCATTCCGCCAATACCGGCTTCATGCTGGGCGGTGCGGACATGGACACCTGGCTCGATTTCCGCCTGAACGAAGAAGCCGCCTTTGCCGAGTTCATGCAGCTTGGCCGCCAGACCCTGGGCTTTTTCCAGCCGCCCTACGTGTCCTGGCGCAGCGATATCGCGCTCTTTCTGGGGCCGCGGCAATCGGGGCTTTCGGCGCTGGACGTCGACGACCAGACCGAGCTCGAGATCCGCTCGCACCGCTTCATGGAGGCCCATTGCGCGTTTTTCCGCAAGCACGCGCCGGGGTTCCAGAACGCCTACATGCTTTTGTCTGCGCCGCAGCTTGGGGTGCGCCACACCCGGCGTCTGGCCGGCATGGGCCGGATCGAGCGCGGGCAATGGTCGTCGGGCCGGCCCTTTGCCGACGAGGTGGGGGTCAGCCCGTCGGTTTCGCCCAAGTTCCCGGTGATCTCGGTGCCTTACGGTGCGCTGGTGCCATCCCGGCTTGACGGGCTTCTGGCGGCAGGGCGGCACGTGTCCTGCGACGCCAATTCCCATGGGTTCATGCGCGAAATCCCGCAGTGCTGGCTGACCGGGCAGGCGGCGGGTGCCGCGGCGGCACTGGCTGCGAACGGAGGCGTAGAGCCCCGCGCGGTGGACATCGCCGAGCTGCAGGCCAGCCTGCGCAAGCAGGGCGTGTTCATCCGGGATGCCGCCCCTGCGACGCAGCGCAGCGACGCGCCGGAGGCGGTCGCCCGCTAGCTTTCCGCATGACAAAGGGCGGGTCGCACTCTAGCGTGGCGGGAAAAGACCCGCCATGCAGCAAGACATCCTGAACATCCGCGCCTTTCTGGTCTCGGCCCGCACCGGCAGCTTTTCCGCTGCCGCGCGGGAGATCGGCGTCAGCCCCTCCATCGTGACCAAGCGGGTCACCCGGCTTGAGGATCGGGTGGGCGTACGGTTGTTCGAGCGAACGACGCGGCGGATCATGCTCACCCGCGAGGGGGAACAATTGCGCCCGCATCTGCAGAAGATCGTGCGCGAACTGGACGACGCCCTGGACAGCTTTGCGACCATCCCGGACGGGATCACGGGCACCTTGCGCGTGCGCGCGCCGACCACCGTGAACGCGCTGCATATCGGCCCGGTGCTGGGCCGGTTCCAGGCGGCCAACCCCGGCGTCTCGACGGAACTGGTCCTGCTCGACCGGCTGGTCAACCCGCTGGAGGAGGGGTTCGACCTGTCGCTGGGCGCGTTGCCGAAAAGCTGGCCGCATGTCGTGGATATCCCGCTCTGCCGATACGAACGCGTGCTTTGCGCTGCGCCCGACTATCTGGAGCGCGTCGGCCGACCCGTGCACCCGTCCGACCTGACCGACCATGCCTGCCTGACATTCCTGCCCACGGGCACCGTCTGGACCTTCGAGGGACAGGCGGGCCAGATCGACGTGCAAGTGCACGGGGTCTATTCGGCCAACGACGTCTCGCTCCTGCACGATGCGGCACTGGCCGGTGCGGGGCTTGCGATCCTGAACCGGTTCATGGTGCGCGCCGACCTGGCCGAAGGGCGGCTGGTGGAACTGATGCCGGACAATCCTCCCCAGACCTTCTGGCTCAAGGCACTGATGCCGCGGGGCAGCGCGCGCAAGCCCGCGCTGATGGCCCTGATCGAGCATCTGCGGCACGAATACGACCCGGTCCCGCCATGGGACCGGGCCTGAAACGCGATCCGGAAGCGCGTCAGAGCGCGTCGGGATCGACCTTGGAATAGACCTCGCGCCGGATCGCCTCGCGGAAGGCCTCGGGGTCGTCGCCGACCTCTTCGGCGATGATGGTCTTCCAGCGTTCGTAGGACGCGAGATAGAAATCCAGGATCGCCTCGGGGTTCTCGACGCCCGCCTTCTTGGCGTTCTCGACATTCAGCCCGTACTGGATCTCGTCGCGCTGGCGCATGACCTCCTGGAAATCCTCGCCGCCGTCGACAAAGGTGATGCCGGCTGCCTTGCCCGCGTCGATGGCGATCTGGTCGCCCTCGATGTTGGCGTCGAAGGTCGCCATGGTGACAAGGTCGGGCGTCAGGTCGATATGCGCGGCGCGCTGCTCGGGCGTCATGGACTGCCACGCATCGCGGTTGACATACATCAGCACCGGCGGTCCGCCCATGCCCATCGGAGCGTTGATGACCGTGTCGGTCATGTCCTTGAGACCAAAGGAGTTCAGCCACTGCACCGAGCCCAGCACGCAGTCCAGCGTGCCGCGTTCCATCGCGGTGGGAAACTCGTTGCCGGTCATCGACACCGGCGTGCCGCCGAGCAGTTCGATGATCGACACGCCGCCGCCCGAGCCGCGGATCTTCAGCCCCTGGAGATCGGCCATCGTGCGCGGCTCGCCCCGGCACATGAACAGGTAGGGCGACGTGCCGTAGCCGCCGAAGCCGACCGCGTCGTTGCGGTTGAACTCGTCCTTGCATTGCGGGCAGCCCAGCATCAGCGTCTCGTTCATCGCGCCGACCGAGGCGAGGAAATCGTCGCCGATCAGCGAATGCGAAAAGATGAGGTTCGTGGCCGGCAGCATGCGCGGCTGGTAGGGGGCCATGGTCAGGCCCGCATCCATCAGCCCGGTGCCCACCGCCTCGGGCGTGGCCGCGCCGCTGGCCAACTGAGAGCCGGGCACGAATTTCCAGGTCACCTCGCCGCCGGTCGCCTCCTCGACCATGGCAAGATAGGGCTGCAATGCCTTGGTGTTGACGCGGTGCGATGCGCCGAACCACGATCCGTAGACATATTCGTCGGCCTGCGCAGGGGCCATGGCCAGCATCAGGGCCGCGGCCGCGCAGGCGGTCAGTGAGACTTTCATCCTTGGTCCTCCCATATTGGTGCGGGAAGCCGGAACCGCGCCCGTGCTGCGGCGGCTCGCCGCACACGACCACGATGGCGAGCGGGATTGGCCATCACAATAGGCCAAATCGCGGATTATGACTGCACGATTCGCGAAAGGCGGCTCCTGTGCGGTCCACGCTTGAGGCAAAAGAGTTTTCGCGATTCGTTATGTTCTCAGCCTTTCACACCGCGCTCTATGTTGAAGCGTGGCAGCAGGAAGGAGCATGCCGTGACCCGTCTTCCGAGGATAGATGTCGACTTCCACGTGCCGCAGGCACCGATGGCCGATCTGCTGGGGTATCTGGACACCTACTTCCGCCAGCAGGTCACGGATCGCGAGATCCATACCCAGCCGTTCCGGCTGTCCTCTTACCCGGCCAACTCACCGCTGACCTGCGGTGCTGTACTGGCCGACCGCCCCGTGCCCGAGGCGCTCGATGCGCTGGGGTCGGACATCGCCATCGCGTCGGACCTGCATGGCGTCGTGTCGCTGCACAACCCGGACATGCGGGCGGCGCTCATGTCCGCGGTCAACGATCACCTGGCCGCCACGTGGCTCGACACCGATCCCCGCCTGCGCGGGTCGATCTACGTGTCGATGGAGGATGCCGACCTGGCCGTGGCCGAGATCGAGCGGCTGGCGCCCGATCCGCGCTTTGTCCAGGTGCTGGTGCTGGCCGCGCAGGAAGCCCCGCATGGCCAGCGCCGCTTCTGGCCGATCTGGGAGGCCGCTGCACGACACGGGCTGACGCTGGCCATTCACGCCGGAGGCGTTTTTCGCCTGGCACCCAGCGTCGCGGGCTGGCCTGCCTACCAGTTCGAGGATTACGTGATCCAGTCGCAGACCTTCGAGAACATCCTGGTCAGCCTGATCGGCGAGGGCGTTTTCCAGAAATTCCCCGACCTGCGCGTGGTCTTCCTGGAAAGCGGCTTTGCCTGGCTGCCCATGACGCTGTGGCGGATGGACAAGACCTGGCGCGGCACAAGGCAAGAGGTGCCGTGGCTCGACCGGCCGCCGTCCGAGATCATCCGCGACCGGGTGTTCGTGTCGCTCATTCCCTGCGATCCGCCCGGGCCGGACGAGGTGCGGCAGGTGCTCACGCATCTGGGCGGCACCGACATGCTGCTTTACGCCAGCGACCATCCCCACCGCCAGTTCGACGGGCACGATCCTCTGCCCGAGGGGCTGCCGGAGGCCGATCTGCCGGCGATCCTGGCGGGGAACGCGTTGCGTGCCTATCCGCGCCTGGCCGCCGACCCTGCCGTTTCCCGCCTTGCGCCCCGCAAACAGGAGGCCGTCTGATGAACAAACCCATGCGCGATACCAGGGCGAAGACAAAGCTGCGGCTGGTGGATTGCGACATCCATCCGGCGCAGAAATCGCCCGCAACGCTGTTTCCCTATCTCGAAAGCCGCTGGGTCGAGCATCTGAAGACCTTCGGCACGTTCACCCGCCAGGCGCTTGTCGGTCAGTTGTCCTACCCGCGCATGACCGCCAACGGCATGCGCATCGACGCCAAACCCGAAGAAGGCCCCCCGGGGTCGAGCCTGCAGCTGATGCAGGAACAGCATCTCGACCGGCTGGGGATCGAGCAGGGCCATCTTGTGGCGCTTGGCCGCGGCGGCATGGAAGAGCGCAACCCCGACCTGTCGGCCGCCATGTCCCGCGCCGTGAACGACTGGCAGGTGGCCGAATGGCTGGAGCCCGAGCCGCGCCTGCGCGGCGGCATCGTCGTGCCACAGGACAACCCCGAGGCCGCCGTGGCCGAAATCGCGCGCCGCGCCGACGATCCGCGGTTCGTTCAGGTCATCATGTCCACGCGGCCGAACGAGCCGCTGGGCGACCGCAAGTACTGGCCCATCTACCGCGCGATCGCCGAGGCGGGCCTGCCGCTCTGCCTGCACCCGGCGGGCTATTCCTCGGGCAAGCCCTCGACCGGCACGGGCTGGCCCAGCTTCTATTTCCAGGAGCACTACACCTTCGTGCCCGGCTCCGAGGCGCTGGTCACCTCGCTGGTGATCTCGGGCGCGCTCGAAGCGGTGCCCGACCTGCGGATCGCCATCATCGAGGGCGGTTTCAGCTGGGCGCCGGCGCTGGGCTGGCGGATGGACCGGCATTTCGACACCTTCCGTGCCGAGGTGCCGCACCTGACCATGAAGCCATCGGACTACATGCGGCGGCATTTCTGGTGGGCGACCCAGCCGATGGAAGAGCCGAAGAACGGCCGCCACGTGCAGGACGTGATCGACTGGATCGGCTGGGACCGGATCCTCTATTCCTCGGACTACCCGCACTGGGACTACGACGATCCCGATTTCATCTTCAAGTTCCCGCTGGACACCTGGCAGCGCGAGGCGGTCTTTGGCGGCAACGCCCGCGCGCTGTACGGAGGGCGGGCATGACCCGGCATGTGGTGGCCAGGGTCGACGACTTTCCCGATCGTGCC
Organism: Alphaproteobacteria bacterium; assembly: GCA_030425925.1. Taxonomy (GTDB): domain Bacteria; phylum Pseudomonadota; class Alphaproteobacteria; order Rhodobacterales; family Rhodobacteraceae; genus JAUHZO01. The sequence goes on from JAUHZO010000002.1 coordinate 54,286, forward strand.
ATCCGGCGGGTCGAGGTGGCGGGCAAGGCCCTGTGCCTGATGCGGCGGGGAGAGGCGTTCTTTGCCCTGGCCGACCGCTGCCCCCATGGCGGTGCGCCGCTGTCGGGCGGGCGGTTCACCGGCACCGTCGAAAGCGACGGGCCGGGCAGCTACCGCATGTGCCGCATGGACGAGATGCTGAAATGTCCCTGGCACGGGTGGGAGTTCGACATCCGCACCGGGCAATCCTGGTCCGACCCCGGATCGACCCGCACCCGGGCCTTCGCCACCGAGAACGTCGAGGGCCAGGAACTGGTCAAGGGGCCCTATGTCGCCGAGACCGTTCCGGTCAGCGTGGATGGCCGTTATGTCGTCGTCGATCTGGGCTGAGGGCGCCTCAGCCCACCATGTCTGTCCAGAGCGCGCGCAGGCGGCCCATGTCCGGCTGGCCTTCCCAGGTGACCGCGTCGGCGGGAATTGCCACCCAGGGCAGTCGGCTGGCGACCCAGATATGGGCGGCCGGGCGCAGCCAGGACGGATCGTCCAGCGTGCCGGCCTTGAGACTGCGATAGGAGCTGCCCGCCGCGACCGCATGCCAGAGCCGCGCGCCGCAGGCGGGACAGAAATGGCAGGCCATCTCGCGACCCGAGGCCCCGCGGCGCGAAAAGACGGCGGTAGCGCCCGACACCGTCATCGCCACGGCCTCCACCTGCAGCGACAGGCCGAAGGCGCTGCCCGATTGACGCCGGCAGTCGGTGCAATGGCAGGCATAGAAGGTCGTCGGCGCGGCATGGATCGTGTAGCGCAATGCGCCGCACTGGCAGCCGCCGGTCAGCGGCAGGTCGGGGATCGTCACGCGCTCCATGGGTGCAGAGCATGCCACCGCGGTGCGTGTGTCGCAACATGAGCCTTCTGGACCGGACCACGCCGCCGCATATCGGCTCGCTCATCCTGATGACGGGGATCGCGGCGATGTCGGTCAATATCTTCCTGCCGTCGCTGGCCAACATGGCGGTGTTCTTCGACACCGACTACGCGGTCGTCCAGCTGGCCGTGGCGCTGTACCTGATCGTGAATGCCGGGCTGCAGCTGGCGCTGGGGCCCTTGTCGGACCGTTTCGGGCGGCGGCCGCTCATGATCGGCGCTTTCGTGGTTTTCGTCCTGGCCACGGTGGGCTGTGCGCTCTCGTCCCGGGTCGAGGTCTTTCTGGCCTTCCGCACGGTGCAATCGGTGGCCTTTGCCGCCGTGGTCCTGTCGCGCGCGGTGGTGCGCGACATGGTCCCGCGCAACGAGGCTGCGTCGATGATCGGTTACGTCACCATGGGCATGGCGGTTGTGCCCATGGTCAGCCCCGCGCTGGGCGGGTTTCTCGACGAAGCCTTCGGCTGGCAGGCAAGCTTCTGGCTGCTGAGCGTTCTGGGCTGCTTTGCGGTCTGGCTCGCCTGGGCCGATCTGGGCGAGACCCACCACCACCGCTCTGCCAGCTTCGCGGCGCAGGTGGCCAGCCATCCCGAGCTGTTCCGTTCGCCCCGCTTCTGGGGCTACGCGCTGACCGGGGCGCTGGCGGGAGGGACCTATTTCAGCTTCCTCGGCGGCGCACCCTATGTGGGCAGCGAGGTCTTCGGGTTGACGCCGGTGGTGCTGGGCGTCGTCTTCGGCTCGGCCTCGTTCGGCTATATCACCGGCAACTTCCTTTCGGGGCGCTTTTCGACCCGGCTGGGGATCGCGCCGATGCTGATGGCGGGCACGGTGCTGATGACCGCCGCGCTGGGCCTGTCGCTTGTCCTGCTGCTGACGGGGCTTGGCGGCGTGTGGAGCTTTTTCGGGCTGATGATCCTCGTCAGCGCGGGCAACGGCATGATCATTCCCAACGCGACCTCGGGCTTTCTGTCGGTGCGTCCGCATCTGGCCGGCACGGCCAGCGGCGTGGGCGGCGCGATGATGGTCGGCGGGGGCGCGGCGATGGTCGCCTGGGCGGGGCAGTTCCTCGACCCCGTCCACGGCGCGGAAAAGCTGGTCGCCCTGCAATTCGCCGCTGCGGCGGGAAGCCTCGCGACGGCGCAGTACACGATCCGGCGCGAACGGCGCCTGGGCGCGGCGGCCTCGGGCCCTGCGGTGCCTTTTGACGACACGGTGCCCGGCGGGCCCTGAGGCCGGCACCCCGTGCTGAAATGCTCTCCTGCCGCGCCGCGGCGGGGGCTTTTGCGCGTTGCCGCACGAAATCCATTAAGCATTTGAAAATTATCAAAAAATATCTGGACAACGCCCCAGTTGCGCGGCACCCTGACGCGGCGAAAGCAGGCATCCCCGGAACCGGGATCACAAGCCGCGCGCAAGGGGAGGATTGGCATGAAAGTGCTGGCCAAGGCATTCGATGGTGTCGTGCTGGCGGCCGCCTGGGCCGGCGGGATCGCGACGGTGCTGATGATGCTGCATGTCTCGGCCGAGGTCGCGATGCGCTACATCTTCAACAGCCCGCTGACCGGCACGGTCGAAATCGTGTCGGCCTATCATATGACCGCGCTGGCCTTTCTGCCGCTTGCCCTCATCGCGAAAGAGCGGGGGCACATCATCGTCGAGCTTTTCACCGGCTGGATGTCCCTGCGCGGCCGCACCCTGCTTGACGCGATCGTGGGTGTGGTGACGCTGATCTACACCACCGTCTTTGCCTGGAAGGCCTTCGAGGTCGCGCTCGACAAGACCGCGATCCGCGAGGCCAAGGAATCCGGCACCGGGTTCGTGGAAATATGGCCCGCCCGCTGGTTCGTCGTGGTGGGGTTCGGCCTCATGGTGATCGCCGTGGCGATCATCGTGATCAAGGATTTCCGCGGGGCCGCCACCGGGCGTATCGACCCCGACGATGCCGACCGCCACGGCGGCCACGGCGCCCATATCCGCGACGGGGAGGATCAGCTGTGAGCGACGCGCTGCTGGGCTTCGGCTCTCTCGGCCTGGTTCTTCTGCTGATCGCGATCCGCGTGCCCATCGGCGTTGCGCTGGGGCTGGTGGCGTTTCTGGGCTTCACCCTTGTGCGCAACGAACGCGTGGCGTTCTCCGTCATGCAGAACACGCCGTTCGAGGTCGCCTCCAAATGGGGCCTGTCGGCGATCCCGATGTTCATCCTGATGGGGGCCATCGCCCATGCGACGGGCATCTCCTCGTCGCTCTACCGCGCCGCGCGATTGTGGCTGTCCTGGCTGCCCGGCGGGCTGGCGGTGGCGACGAATATCTCGGCTGCCGGGTTCGCGGCGGCCTCGGGGTCGTCGGTGGCGACCTCGGCCACGCTGGGCCGCATTGCCATTCCCGAGATGCTGCGCGCGGGCTATGCGCCGTCGCTGGCCGCCGGTGTCGTGGCATCCTCGGGCACGCTGGGCGCGCTTATCCCGCCCTCGATCCTGTTTGTCCTCTACGGCGTCTTTGCCGAGGTCTCGATCACGCAGCTTCTGATCGCGGGTGTGATCCCGGGCCTTCTGACGGCGGGGATCTATGCGCTGATGATCATCGGGCGCTGCTGGCTCGACCCCGATGTCGCGCCGCGGGTGTCCGCCGAGTTCGACGGGGCCGCCCTGTGGCGCGAGCGCTGGAAATCGCTGCTGGAGATCTGGCCGCTGCTGATCATCGTCTTCGGGATCATCGGCGGGCTGTACGGCGGCGTCTTCACCCCGACCGAGGCGGGCGCGGCAGGCGCGTTCCTGTCCTGTGTCGTGGCCGCGATGCAGGGGCGGCTGACTTTCGGCGTGATGACCGAAAGCGTGAAGGAGACGATCAAGACCACGGCACAATTGCTGTTCGTGGCCTTCGGCGCGGTGATGTACACCAAGTTCCTGGCGCTGGTGGGCCTGCCCGGGATCATGGCCGACATGATGGGCAGCTGGGCGCTGGACCCGATCCTGGTGCTGGTCGCGATTTCGGTGATCTACATCATTCTGGGCATGTTCCTCGACCCGCTGGGCGTCCTGTTGCTGACGCTGCCCATCGTGCAGCCGATCTTTGCGGCGCTGGAGCTCGATCCGATCTGGCTGGGCGTGATCGTGGTCAAGTACATCGAAATCGGTCTTCTGACGCCGCCCGTGGGCTTCAACGCCTATGTGGTCAAGAACGTGGTCGGCGACCGCATTTCGCTCGAGACGATTTTCCGCGGGATCGGCTGGTTCCTCGCCTGCGAGGTGGTGATCATGGTGCTGATCCTGTCCTATCCCCAGATTTCCCTCTGGCTGCCGAGCACGATGCAGTGAGAGGGCCTTTGACCCAACGAAAAACGGGAGGAAACGACATGAAGACAATCAAGGGACTGACACTTGCCGCCGCGGCATTGATTGCCGCACCGGCGGTCGCACAGGACTTTACCTACGGGTCCTGGGTGCCGGCATCGGACTACAAGAACTCCGACGCCCTGCCCACCTATTTCGAGAAGATCGCCGAGACCACCGGCGGGGCCGTCAACTGGACGCTTGTGCCGGGCGGCCAGCTTGCCGGCGGGGTCGAGACGTTCTCGGCGGTGCAGGACGGCATCATGGATGCAGGCGTGGCGGTGGCCACCTATGTGCCCAACCTCTTGCCGTCGCTCGCGACGCTCTACAACACGGTCGTGCCCGGCAACGATCCGGTCGCGGCGGCGGGTGCCGCGAACGAGATCATGATGCTGCACTGTCCCAGCTGCATCGAAGAGGCGCAGGCGGTGAACGCGGTGGCGCTTGCGGGATATGCCGGTGCACCCTTCGTGCTGATGTGCCGCGAGCCGATCAGCAGCGTCGATCAGCTTCAGGGCCTGCGCGTGCGCGCCTCGGGCGCGTCCTACAATGCGCTGGAAATGGCCGGGGCATCGGTGGTGCAGGTGTCGCTGGTCGAAACCGTGTCGCTCTTGCAGCGGGGCGGCATCGACTGTGTGGCGGGCGTGGGTGACTGGCTCAAGACCTTCGGCTACGGCGACACCGCGAAATACGTCACCGATTTCTCCTTTGGCGTCGCGGCACCCGTCGTGGCCTTCTACATGAACCGCGATCAGTGGCAGTCCATGTCGGACGAGGGCCGTGCCGCGCATCTGCGCCACGCGGGCTACCTGGCCGCCGACCACACGATCAACAACTTCATCGTGCGCAACAATGCCACCGTGGCCGACCAGATCGAGAACAACGGCGTCCAGATGGTCGAGACCGGCGCGGACTGGACCGAGATGATCACGGCCTACGAGGCGGCCGAGATCGACATCAACGCCGCCAAGGCCGCGGACCTGGGCCTTGCCCCCGAAACCGCGACCGAGATCATGACCCGTTACCGCGATGTCGTGGAAAAGTGGCGCGGGATCTCGGCCGAGGTCGGCACCGATGTGGACGCCTTTGCCGAGGCGCTGTGGGAAGAGGTCTATTCCAAGGTCGATCCGAACGGCCTCTGACATGGCACGACTCGACCGTATACTCGATCTGTGGTCGCGGGCGCTTTTGGCGCTCGCGATCATCGCCGGGCTGGCGATGATGGTGCATGTGACGCTGGATGCCGCGTTCCGCTACTTTCTGAACGCGCCCATAGCGGGCACCAGCCAGACGGTCGCGGCCTATTACATGATCGCCGTCGCCTTTCTGCCGATCGCTTTGCTGGGGCGCGAGGACGAACATATCACGGTCGATGTCTTCACCGACGCGGCACCACGGGCCTTTCGTGTCTTTTCGCTGGTGGTGGCACATCTGCTGGGCATGGCCTGGATGGCGATCTTCAGCTGGCAGGCCTGGGTGTCGGCCATGCGCCGCATGCACCAGGGCGAGGTTCTGGAGATTCCCGGAGGGTTTCTTTTGGCGTGGCCCGCGCGCTTTCTTCTGCCGGTGGCGGGGGCCAGCCTCCTGGCCTGCCTCGCGCTGCGGCTGATACAGCAATTGCGCGCCCTGAGGGCGACCTGAGGAGCTTTCATGGACGGCCTGACGCTCAGCCTTGTCTGCCTTTTCGCCGCGCTCGGCCTTATCGCGATCCGGGTGCCCATCGGCGTGGCGCTCGCGACCGTGTCCTTCCTGGGTTTCTGGGAACTGCGCAATTTCAACGTGGCGCTCGCCGTCACGCGGGATCTGCCCTATACCTTCGCCGCGAACTGGAACCTGTCGGCCATCCCGATGTTCCTGTTGATGGGGTCCATCGTCTATCGCAGCGGCATTGCCTCGGCGCTGTTCCATGCGGCACGGCTCTGGCTGTCGGGCCTGCCGGGCGGGCTGGCCGTCGCGGCGAATTTTGCCTCGGCCGGATTTGCCGCGGGCTGCGGGTCGTCGGTGGCCTCGTCCGCGGCGATGGGCCGGCTCGCCATCCCCGAGATGACGGCGGCGGGCTACGACAAGGGACTGGCCACGGGCGTGGTCGCCTCGGCCGGGACGATCGCCGCGCTGATCCCGCCCTCGATCCTGATGGTGCTGTACGGCATCTTCGCCGAGGTCTCCATCTCCGACCTGTTGATCGCCGGGGTCATCCCGGGTGTGCTGACGGCGCTGGCCTATGGCGGGATGATCGTGATCCGGTGCCGTCTCAACCCGGCGCTGGCCCCCGCGACAGCGCTGGACGTGACCGATCTGCGCCGCGCCCGCTGGCGCGCCCTGGCAGAGATCTGGCCGCTGGGCCTTTTGATCCTGGGGATCATCGGCGGGCTTTACGCAGGTGCCGTCACCCCGACCGAGGCGGGCGCGGCGGGGGCCTCCATCGCACTGCTGATCGCGGTCCTGCAGGGCAGGATGACCCTGCAGAAACTGTGGGAGGCCACGCGCGAGGCGATGATGACCTCGGCGCAGATCTTTTTCGTGGGCATCGGCGCGCTGATGTTCACCCGGCTGCTCAGCTTTTCCGGCGCGTCCAACATGCTGGCCGGGCTGGTGGCCCCGCTGGCGCTGGACCCGGTGACGGTGATCCTGGCCATGACGCTTGTCTACCTCGTGCTGGGCATGTTCCTCGACCCGATCGGCATCCTGCTGATCACCATCCCGGTGTTCCTGCCGCTTCTTGCCACGCTCGACGTGGACCTGGTGTGGTTCGGCGTTCTGGTGGTCAAGTTCATCGAGATCGGGATGCTGACCCCGCCTCTGGGTTTCAACGTCTTCGTGGTCAAGGGTGTCGTGGGCAACACCGTGCCACTTGTGACGATCTTCCGCGGGGTGGGCTGGTTCCTGGTCTGCGACATCGTGATCGTCGGACTGATGATCGCCTTCCCCGGGATGGTCACCTTCCTGCCGAACCTGATGTAGGCCCGCGTCTCAGGCAACCTGGCGCAACCGGGCGGCGGCGATCAAGTCGGCGGCCTTCTCGGCGATCATCATGGCGGCGGCGTTGGTGTTCCCGCTGACCAGATTGGGCATGATCGACGCATCGGCGACGCGCAGCCCGCCGATCCCGTGCACCCGCAATTCCGGGTCGACGACCGTGTCCCCGACGGGGCCCATGCGGCAGGTGCCCACCGGATGGAAAACCGTCGCCGTGCGCGCGCGGATGAAAGCCAGGATATCGTCATCGGTCACCGCGTGATCGCCCGGCAGCGCCTCGTAGGCCTTGGTGTCGCCCAAGGGCGGGGCGTTCAGGATGCGCCGCGCCAGTTTCACCCCGGCCAGCATGGTCGCCATGTCGCGGTCCGTGCCCAGAAGCGCCGGGTCGATGCGCGGCGCATCGCCGGGCCGGTTCGAGCGCAGCCGCACCGTGCCCCGCGCCTCGGGGCGCAGCACGCAGACATGCAGCGAAACGCCATGCCCCCAGGCCAGAATGCGCCCCGGCGTCGTGGAGCGCCAGAAGGGCACGAAATGGAACTGCACATCCGGCTCCTCGGAATCGGGCATCGCCCGGACAAAGCCGCCGGCCTCGGACAGCATCGAGGCCCACATGCCGCGCCGGGTGTAGAAATAGCGCAGCATGTCCCAGGCATGGCCGGGCAAGGCGCCCAGCGACAGGCCATAACCCGTCCTGTCTTTCGACCGCTGCATGAGCATCACGTTGGGATGATCCTGGAAATGCTCCCCGACCGGCAGGTCGCGCAGCACCTCGATGCCGTGCTCTTGCAGGTGGGCACCGGGGCCGATGCCCGACAGCATCAGGATCTGCGCCGAGCCGAAAGCCCCCGCACTCAGGATCACCTCGGCCCGCGCGGCGACAAGGCCCGAATCGGTCTCGACCCCGATGGCGCGGCCGCCTTCGATGCGGAGCCGCTGCACCTTGCGGTCAGTCAGAACGGTCAGGTTCGGGCGGTTCAGGACCGGGCGCACAAAGGCATCCGCCGCAGTCACACGCTGGCCGTTGCGGGTGTAGGTCTGGTAGCGGCCCACGCCTTCGGTCCGTGCGCCGTTGAAATCGTCGGTCCGCGGGATCTGCAGGGATTGCGCGGCCTGCAGGAACAGATCGCCGGCCGGGTTCGGATCGCGCAAGTCGCTGATCGGCAGTTCTCCCTCGCTGCCGTGATAGGGCCCGCCGTGACTGCCATTCGTCACCGATTTGCGGAAATAGGGCAGGACATCGCGATAGGCCCAGCCGGGGCATCCCTGTGCGGCCCAGGTGTCGTAATCCGACGGCAGGCCGCGGATGTAGACCATGCCGTTGATCGCCGAGGACCCGCCCAGCGCGCGGCCGCGCGGCACCATGATCTCGCGCCCGTCCAGCGCGGCCTGCGGTTCGGTCACATAGCCCCAGTCATAGGTCTTGTGCCGCAAGAGCCACATGACCCCCAGCGGGATGGTGATGAGCGGCGCATTGCCCGGTTTTCCCGCCTCGATGAGGCAGACGCTGGTGCCCGGGTCCGCGGACAGCCGGTTGGCCAGGATGCAGCCTGCGGTGCCTCCGCCGACGATCACGTAATCGAACTCCATCGCGCTCTCCCTTCGCATCCAGCGCTCTTGTCCCGACCCGTGTGTCCGGATTCTGCCGGCCCCTGCGATGGAGCCGCCGGAACCGGTTGGGTTTATGGGAAAGCTAGACCATCCCCGTCGGGCGGTCCATTGTCACAGAGGCTTTTCGGCCCTGTTGGGCACAACCCGGACACCTGGTTCGACGCGCGTGTCTGCAAAGCGCCGCCGATGGCATGTCGGTCTGGACGGGCCGCCGGCCCATGCGCCCGGGTTGGCTGTCTGCCGTTTGCGGAATGCCAGATCATCCCGCGCTGCGGCCATGCCACGTCGCACCGAATCCGCCAGACAAGGAACATCCCGTCCTCTGGTCCGCCAAAGGCGTTCCGCGATACCGGCGTGATCCGTCCGGGCAACCGTATGCTCCTGAAGGAAAGGGATGTCCGCGACCCAAAAGGCCACGATGTTCTTTGCGGACAGAAGAATATGAGGGTTGCCTTCGCCTGTTGGCCTTCGAGGCACAGGCCGCATGAAGGAGAACCGCGAGTGGACGCACGTCGTGACAGCTCCAGTTCGCCATGAGTTCAAGGAAGGTTTCGTCCGTGGCTGCGGTCGCGAACGCCCGGGTCAGGGTGGCTTTCACGTCGTCGGGCACATCCGCGCGGACGAAGACGCCGTAGAACGGCCCCCAGGGCAGGAAGCGCGCGATCTCGGGGAGGGTGTCGGCGATCGCGGTCACATCCGGCAGGGTGTCAACCGGTTCGGGGTTGACCACGGCAAGCGCACGCATGTTGCTGGCCTCGATCTGTTCGGCGGCCGCCGAGATGCCTGTCGGCATGAAGTCCACCTCGCCGCCCAGCATTGCGGTCAGGCCCGGGCCTTCGCCGTCGAAGGGGATGGCCGTGACGTCAAAGGCGGTGGCGTTGGAGATCAAGGCGCCAATCGTGGACGGCAGGCCACCGGGACCGGTCGAGCCCATCTTGACCGAACCGGGGTTGGCCTTGATGTCATCCAGAAGGTCGCTCAGGGTCTGATACCTGGACTCTGCGGGCACGATGACCACGGCAACGCCGCGACCAAGAATGATGATCGGGTACATGTCCCCGTAATCAATGTCAGAGACGCCCATGACACCGTGAAGCTGCGGGTTCTCGGCACCGTAGAGGAACGTGTAGCCATCCGCCGGTGCTGCATTCACGAACACTGTGGAGATGGCCCCCGCACCGCCCGACTTGTTCAGCACGACGATTGGCTTGCCAAGCGCGTCTTCTGCGGCGGGATTGACGGCCCGCGCCACGGTATCGGTGGCACCGCCAGCGCCCCACATGACGACGCCAAGAACTTCGCGTTCCGGGTATTCCGCAAACGCTGGACCGGCGGCAACGGCAAGTGCCGCCGCGGCGACCTTGAGAATGTTCATGTTTTCTTCCCTTGGCCTTTTTTGCCATGTCAACATCATGGAAAAACAAGGCACGGCCAATATCGGCAGGGCCTTGGCGACACCGTCTTGACCCGCGAAGCCGCCCGCGTGTGCCTCGGGCATCTTGCCTGCCATCGTCCTGGCGCTGTCCGGGCGCGGATCGAGAAAGCCGCGACGGAAGGGCGTAGATGTCACCTGGACCAGATTCGCAAATTGGTTCGCCAAACGGCGACCCACGAGTACATGCCGCCACGTGACGACAGGCCATGATTCGTTTCAAGATATTGATTTTGAATTACTAAATACGCCCTGTATTTGACGTTGACTTGTCGTCATGCGTCGAACCATTCTGCAATTGGTGCGCTCCAATGTCACATCGGAGCACCGTGCGCAGGCTGGGGGACAGGTCTTTTTGATGCTCGAAAGGACGGACAAGTCACAAAATGCATCGGAGGTCCTGGCACGTTTGCGCGGGCTGATCGAGTCGGGCGACGTGCACTCTGACGGTCGATTGCCGACCGAACGGGACCTGGCAGCACGCTTTGGCGTCGGGCGGCGCGTTCTGCGCAATGCGCTCGAAGCGCTGGAAATGGAAGGCCTGATCTGGCGCAAGCAGGGCAGGGGCACGTTCATCGGCCAGCCTCCCGATCCGAACGGACACCTGGCGGCGCATATCTGCGACGCGGTCGATCCGGTGAGCGTGATGGAAGCGCGCCTCTGTGTCGAGCCGGAACTCACGGCGCTATGTGCCAAACGGGCAACCTCTGATGATGTGGCCCGAATGAGGATTCTTGCGCAGCGCACGTCGGATGCGTCAGACGCCGAAGGGGCGGAACTCTGGGATGGCTCCCTGCATCGGCTGATCGCGCGGGTTGCCGGCAATCCGGTCCTCTTGGCGGCGTTTTCGATGATCGACGCGGTGCGCTCCAATGCCCGGTGGCATGCCGAGCGCGAGCGGGCACGGTCCCCGGCGCTGATCCGGCTTTACACCGGCCAGCACAGGCTGATCGTTGATGCGATTGCCGCCGGAGACGAGAACGTTGCCCGCGCAGCGATGCGCACCCATCTCGAAACGCTTTCGCTGAACCTGGAAGAATCTCTCGGGGTTGGTGCAAAATGAACGCAACACCCCCTCTTCTGTCCGTGCAGGATCTGTCCATTCGGATGGGAGGCACCAAAACCAACCTTGTCGATGGGCTCAGCTTCGATGTCGGGATCGGCGAGACCGTCTGCATTGTCGGCGAGTCCGGTTGCGGCAAGAGCCTGACCGCGCTTGCGTTGATGGGCCTGCTTCGGACGCCGCCGCTTCATCTGAATGGCGGAACGGCCCTCTTCGACGGCGAGGATCTTTTCCGTTTGCCGGAAACGCAGCGGCGACAGATCCGCGGCGGCCGGATGGCGATGATCTTCCAGGAACCGATGTCCTCTCTGAACCCTGCGCTGAGGATCGGCGAGCAGATCGCGGAATCGGTGCGTCGTCATCAGGGTGCCTCGCGCGAAGCCGCGCGGACGCGGGCTTTGGAGATGCTGGAACGCGTGCGCATCCCGGCCGCGGAAAAACGGCTCGACGAATTCCCGCATCAGCTGTCAGGTGGCATGCGTCAGCGTGCGATGATCGCCATGGCGATGGCCAACGACCCTTCTGTCCTGATCGCCGACGAGCCGACCACAGCGCTCGATGTGACGATCCAGGCGCAGATCCTCGATCTGATGCGCGCATTGCAGTCCGAGACCGGAGCGGCGCTGATCCTGATCACCCACGACCTGGGGGTCGTTGCCGAGATGGCGGACAAGGTGGTTGTGATGTACGCCGGGCGCGTGGTCGAGGCCGGGCCCGCCGCGTCGGTCTTTCACGATCCGCAGCACCCCTATACCATCGGCTTGATGAGTTCGATGCCATCGCTTGGTGCGCGCTCGGAAAAGCTGGTGACGATCCCGGGCGTCGTGCCGTCGCCCCTGGCGATGCCCGAAGGCTGCCGGTTTCAAAGCCGTTGCCCCTTTGCCGAGCCAGGCTGCGCCATGCGCCCGGTATTCACCGAAATCGCGCCTGACCATGGCGTCGCCTGCCTGCGTGCGCCGCTTGAAGGCACGCTGGACCCCGGCCTGCGGGAGACGGGGACATGACCGCAATCCTCAAGACCCGCGGCCTGCGGCGGGAGTTCTTGACCAAGAAACCGCTTTTTGGCGCGCCTACGGTGGTCCGGGCCGTGGACGGTGTCGATCTGGAGATCGAGACCGGTGAAACCTTCGCCATCGTGGGCGAGTCCGGCTGCGGCAAGTCCACGCTGGCGCGGCTCTTGGTGCGTCTCATCGACCCCACCGAAGGCGAGGTCTGGTACGACGGCACCGACATCGCGCATGTCCCCGCCGTCAAAATGCGCGCCCTGCGCCGCGATCTGCAGTTCGTTTTTCAGGATCCGTTTTCTTCGCTCAACCCCCGGATGACAGTGGGGGCGCTGATCGAGGAACCGCTACACACCCACGGATGGGTGGACAGGAGCGCACGAAAGGCCCGGGTGGCAGAGCTTCTGACCCGCGTAGGCTTGACCCCCGCCCATGCCGACAGGTTTCCGCATGAGTTTTCGGGTGGGCAGCGCCAGCGGATCGGGATCGCCCGGGCGCTTGCAACGGGTCCCAAGGTGCTGATCGGAGACGAGCCGGTCAGCGCGCTCGACGTGTCGATACAGGCTCAGGTGATCAACATCCTCGAAGACCTCAAGGACGAGTTCGGTCTGACGCTGGTGATCATCGCGCACGATCTGGCCGTGATCCGGCACATGGCCGACCGTGTCGCCGTGATGTATCTGGGCGAGATTGTCGAGGTCGCCTCGTGCGAGGATCTCTTCGCCAAGCCACGGCACCCCTATACCGAGGCGCTTCTGGCCGCGATCCCGATTGCCTCGGTGGGCGCGCGCAAGGCAGAGACGCGTCTGTCCGGCGATCTGCCGAACCCGATCGACCCGCCATCGGGTTGCCGGTTCCACACCCGTTGTCCCTATGCCGAGGCCAGCTGCGCAAACGAGCGCCCGGCCCTGACGGATGTCGGCGGACGCGAGGTCGCCTGCCATCGCGTGCATGAGGTGCAGTTGAAGGGCCTGGCCGAAGACGCCCCGGCCCGCAGCCCGGCAGCGCAGGCCCGGTTCCAGATGTACCGCGCCGCGAGCGCGGAGAAACAAAAACCAAACCCATGACCAACGGAGAGTAAGACCATGCCCATGAAAAAGACCCTAGGACTTGCGCTTGCCTTTGCGCTCGGCACCACGGCGCTGCAGGCGGCCGATCTGCGGATCGGCCTGCAGGAAGACCCCGACGTTCTGGACCCGGATCAGTCGCGGACCTTCGTCGGCCGGATCGTCTATGCGTCGCTCTGTGACAAGCTTGTCGACATCACGCCGGGACTGGAAATCATCCCCCAGCTGGCCACGGGCTGGGAATGGTCCGACGATGGCCTTGAACTGACCATGACCCTGCGGGAAGACGCGTCTTTCCATGATGGAACCCCGTTCAACGCGGACGCCGTGGTCGCCAACATCGACCGCAGCCAGAACCTGCCGGAAAGCCGCCGCAAATCCGAGGTGAAGTCGATCACCGGCGTCGAGGCCGTGGACGAGTTCACGGTCAAGTTCACGCTCGGTGCGCCGGACGCCACGCTGATCGCGCAGTTCGCCGACCGCTCGGGCATGATGCTGTCGCCCACCGCCACCGCAGCAGCCGGAACCGATTTCGGCCTGAACCCGGTTTGTTCGGGTCCGTTCAGCTTTGTCGAGCGTGTTGCACAGGACCGCATCGTGCTTGAGAAATTCGACGATTATTGGAACGCGGACGCCATCAATTTCGACACCGTGACCTTCCTGCCCATCCCCGACACCACCGTGCGCCTGGCCAATCTGCGCGCCGGTGATCTCGACATGCTGGAACGTCTGGCGGCCACGGACGCGCCTTCCGTCAAGAATGACAGCGGTCTTTCCTATGCCGAAGCGGTTTCGCTCGGCTATCAGGGCATCACGATCAACGTTGCCAACGGGGCCGGCGCCGACAATCCGCTGGGTCAGGATGCGCGCATCCGCAAGGCGCTGAGCCTTGCCATCGACCGCAACGTGATCAACCAGGTGGTGTTCGAGGGCGCGTTTGCCCCCGGCAACCAGTCCTTCCCGCCGACCTCGCCGTGGTACAATGCAAACTTCCCCTTGCCGGAGCGTGACGTCGAGGCTGCCAAGGCTCTTCTGGCCGAAGCCGGTTTTGCCGACGGGATCGAGCTGGAGATCCAGGTCGCCAACAACCCCGTCCAGATGCAGCTCATGCAGGTCGTGCAGGCAATGGCAGGCGAGGCCGGCATCCAGATCGAACTGGTGGCCAAGGAATTCGCGACGCTCCTGCGCGATCAGTCTGCCGGTGACTACACCGCGTCCCAGATCGGCTGGTCGGGCCGTGTGGATCCCGATGGCAACATCCACCAGTTCATGACCACCGGTGGTGGCATCAATGACAGCGGCTATTCCAACCCAGAAGTCGACAGGCTTCTGGATGCGGCCCGCACGTCGACCGACCTGGCCACCCGCAAGGCGAACTACGACGCCGCGCGCGCAATCCTCGAAGAGGATCTGCCGATCATCTACCTCTACCATGTCACCTGGATCTGGGCGATGGACCAGGACATCAAAGGCTTCACCCCCTATCCCGACGGGATGATCCGCCTCGAAGGCGTGACCAAGGGCTAGTGCCTTAGGCGGGGTGGCGGCTGTTTCTGTCGCCGTCCCCAACCGACGGCCCGAGGCGCTGGCACTGCACGCCTCGGGCTCCTCCCCCCTCAGCCGGAGCGCTTTGCGATGCTTGCCTTTCTGGGCCGCCGTGTCCTGATCGCGATCCCGACGATTATTCTGATCTCGATCTTCGTCTTCGGGATGCAGAAGCTTTTGCCTGGCGATCCGGTGCTCGCCATGGCGGGTGAAGAGCGCGATCCCGAAGTGCTCGAGTACCTGCGCGAGAAGTATCGCCTGAACGATCCGATCCCGGTGCAGTACCTGAACTGGATCGGCAACGCACTGCGTGGGGACCTTGGGATTTCACTGCGCACCAACCAGCCCGTGCTGGAGCTGATCGGGCAAAAGCTGCCCGTGACGATCCAGCTTGCGGTGATGGCGCTGATCATCGCCATGGTGATCGGCATCCCGGCGGGGGTGCTCTCGGCCTACAAGAAGGGCACCTGGATCGACTGGGTCGCCAACACCGTGGCGCTTTCGGGCCTTTCGGTGCCGAACTTCTGGCTGGGGATCATGATGATCCTGCTTGTCTCGGTGCAGCTGGGCTGGCTGCCTGCCTCTGGCTATCGGCCCTTGTCCGAAGACCCGATCCAATCGATCAAGACGATGCTGATGCCGGCCTTCGTGCTGGGCACGGCCATCGCCGCGACGCTGATGCGGCATACGCGGTCGGCGATGCTGGGTGTGCTGAAGTCGGACTATGTGCGCACTGCGCGGGCCAAGGGGCTGTCCGAACGCGTGGTGCTGGTCAAACACGCGTTGCGCAACGCTTTGGTTCCCATCGTCACAGTCACGACGCTGCTCTTCGGGGAACTGCTCGCCGGCGCTGTCCTGACCGAGCAGATCTTTACCATCCCCGGGTTTGGCAAGCTGGTTGTCGATGCGGTTTTCAACCGGGACTACGCTGTGGTCCAGGGCATCGTGCTCTGCACCGGCGTCGCCTTCATCGCCATGAACATCCTCGCCGATGCGGCCTATCGCGTTCTCAACCCGCGGATGAAAGACCAATGACCGCTGTCACCGATCCCCGGACCACAGCCGATCCAACGCCCGCAAAGAGCCGATCCCGCTTCTGGTCGAAGTTCCTTGCCAACCCGGCGGCGATCCTTGGCGGCGTGCTGGTGCTTTTCTTCGTCACCGTTGCCGCTTTGGCACCCATCCTGCCGATCTTTGATCCGACGGCAACGGACTGGCTGGCCGTTCGCAAGGCGCCAAGTGCCGAACACCCGTTCGGCACCGACGAGATCGGGCGCGATGTGCTGTCACGGATGATCTGGGGCGCGCAGGCTTCGCTTCTGGCCGGCGTCGTCTCTGTCGCGATCGCAGTGCTTCTGGGCGTGCCCCTGGGCGTGCTCGCAGGGTATGCTCGCGGCTGGACCGACGCCGCGATCAGCCGCGTGACAGAGGCACTCCTGGCCGCGCCCTTCCTGATCCTTGCCATTGCGCTGGCCGCCTTCCTCGGGCCGTCCCTTACCAACGCGATGATTGCCATCGGCCTGTCGGCCATGCCGATCTTCATCCGGCTCGCTCGCGCCCAGACCATGGCCGTGATGACCGAGGACTACGTGGAAAGCGCCCGTGCCATCGGGTTGGGGCATATTGCGCTGATCGGGCGCTACATCCTGCCCAACATCTTCCCGCCGATCCTTGTGCAGTCGACCTTGACCATCGCCACCGCGATCATTGCCGAAGCATCGCTGTCGTTCCTGGGCCTCGGCCAGCAGCCGCCGGCGCCTTCCTGGGGGTCGATGCTGAACATCGCAAAGAACTTTCTCGAACAGGCGCCCTGGATGGCGCTCTACCCGGGTATCGCGATTTTCCTCGTTGTGCTCGGCTTCAACCTTCTCGGCGACGGTTTGCGCGACGCGCTCGATCCGCGCGACCACTGACGTCTACCGGAGCGGACATGAAATGTCGTTTATCCACCCCTTTGGCACGCAGCCTCGCCGGTTTCGACTGACCGGACCATCAAAAATGAGGATCAGACAATGACGTATTCCATCGCCGCGCGTGATCCTGAAACAGGGCACTTTGGCGTCGCCGTGGCCAGCCGCTTCTTTGCCACCGGTGCCTTGGTGCCGCATCTTCGGGGTGGCAAATGCGCCGTTGCAACGCAGGCCTTCGTCAGCCCGATCTGGGGCATGGAGGCGGCCGACAGACTCGCCAAAGGTGAAAGCGGCGACGACATCGTCGCCGATCTGGTCGCCCGCGATGCCGGGCAGGCGATCCGGCAGATCCACATGGTCGACGCGACAGGACGGGTCGCTGCACACACCGGCGCGGGTTGCGTCGACTGGTGCGGCCACGTGGCCGGCGATGGGGTTTCCGTTGCCGGCAACATGCTGGTCGGGGAGGCGGTGATTGCCGATACGCTGCGCGCCTACGAGGATAACATGGACCTTCCCTTTGCCAAGCGCCTGATGACAGCGATGGAAGCAGGACACGACGCGGGCGGCGACAAGCGCGGGACCCAGTCTGCAGCATTGATCATCCACCGGACCGAGGATTACCCTTGGCTTTCGCTGCGCGCCGACGATCATCCCGATCCGCTTGGCGAATTGCGCAGACTGTATGACGTGGCCTACGAACGGTTTGTCCATGTCGCCGACGCCATGCCGACCGCTGCGAATTTCTCAGGCACGACGGATCGAACCGGCATCGACGCCGAAATTGCTGCCGAGGATGCCAAAAGAAAGGCCGAAGGACGACAGAGCAGGTCCTTTGCGACCGAGCTGAAGGCATGATCATTGACCAAGCCCCTGTTCCAGCCGGCGCGCGCAGTTTGCCCCGGCACCGAAGCCCAAAGGC
This sequence comes from Alphaproteobacteria bacterium, assembly GCA_030425925.1. Lineage (GTDB taxonomy): Bacteria > Pseudomonadota > Alphaproteobacteria > Rhodobacterales > Rhodobacteraceae > JAUHZO01. The sequence goes on from JAUHZO010000002.1 coordinate 72,042, forward strand.
GGTCCCGGTCTGGTCGGCGTGGAAGATGTGTCCTGCGTCAGCCCTTCAGGCTGGACGACGCAAAGTTGTCGACGGCCGGCCAAGGTCGGTGGACAGACCGGACTGAACAGCGCAGGAAAATCGCTGTCCCGCGGAAAGCCACACCCGGGATCACCAACACCGGGGCGTCATGAGACGGCCCCGGTTCGCCAGCAAGAGGTAAGTTTCGTCAATCGTCGGCGACCAGACAGGAAATGCAAATCACCATGCAGCTCAGGGCCAATCACCACTATCCATCCCGCCGTTCCGCCGTTGCCGCGGACAACCTTGTTTCGACGTCGCATCCGCTTGCCGCGCAAGCCGGTCTGTCTATGCTGGCGCGCGGCGGCAATGCCGTCGATGCCGCCCTCGCGGCAGCGATCACCCTGACGGTTGTCGAGCCGTCCGGGAACGGGATCGGGTCTGATGCCTTTGCCATTCTCTGGGATGGCACAGAGTTGCATGGCCTCAATGCCTCGGGCCGGTCACCCGCCGGCTGGGGGCCCGACAGGTTCAAGGGGCTGGACCATGTCCCCTTTCGCGGTTGGGAAAGCGTGACCGTGCCGGGTGCCGTGTCTGCCTGGGTGGACCTGTCTGCGCGGTTCGGCAAACTGCCGTTCGAAACCCTGTTCGAGCCGGCGATTGGTTATGCCGAGGCGGGTTTTCCCGTGTCTCCCGTCATCGCAACGCTGTGGCAGCGCGCAGGCGATCAACTTGGCGACCAGCCCGGATTTGCCGAAACCTTTCTGCCTGGCGGCCGCGCCCCCGCGGCGGGCGCGTACTTCCAAAGCCCCGGACATGCGCGCACCCTGCAATTGATCGCCGAAACTAAGGGCCGTGCGTTCTACGAGGGCGAGATCGCAGAAGAAATTGCCGCCTTTGCCAAGGCGCACGGTGCCGCGCTGACCGTCGAGGACATGGCCGCACACAAGGCAGACTGGTGCGGGACGATTTCGCGCCGTTTCGATGACGTCTCCCTGCACGAAATCCCGCCCAACGGACAGGGCATCGCAGCGCTCATGGCGCTGGGTATTCTTTCGCAAACCGGCATCCGCGACCTGGATGCTGACGATCCGATGGCCGCGCATCTGCAGATCGAGGCTATGAAACTGGCGCTGCGCGACACCGAAGCCTATGTCGCCGACCTCGATCATATGCGGCACGTGACAGTCGAGGACCTTCTGGACGACGGCTACCTCGCCTCCCGCGCCCGCGAGATCGATCTGAACACCGCGACGAATTTCGGTGCAGGCGCACCAAGACACGGCGGAACAGTCTACCTGACGGCGGCCGATGCGTCGGGCATGATGGTATCCTTCATTCAGTCGAACTATGCCGGCTTTGGTTCGGGCGTTGTCGTGCCGGGGACCGGCGTTGCGTTGCAGAACCGCGGAGCGGGGTTCTCGCTCGATCCCCGGCATCAGAACTTTGTCGGACCGAACAAGCGTCCTTTCCACACGATCATTCCGGGCTTTCTCATGGGAGCGGAAGACCCGATCATGAGCTTCGGCGTCATGGGGGGACCGATGCAGGCGCAGGGCCACGTTCAGATGGTGTTGCGGACGCAGCTTTTCGGACAGGACCCGCAAATGGCCGTGGACGCACCCAGATGGAGAGTGACGGACGGGCTGGGCGTGGCCTGCGAGTCCACGATGGATGTGGACGCTGTGGATCGGCTGCGCGCGATGGGACACGACATCACGCTCGAAGCCCCGGACAACGCCTTCGGCTTTGGCGGAGCACAGCTGATCCATCGCCTGCCCGGACGCGGGTATGTGGCCGGATCGGACCCAAGGAAGGACGGGGCCGCCGTCGGATTCTAGCAAGGCCCGCGTTGTCTTGGAATGGGGTCGACTCGTGCCAAGACCGGTGCCGACTACGGCGAGAAGAGCAGCGATCGGCTGGCGCAACGGAATGGCTAGCGCGACCGTGTCTGGCAGACGCGGGCGGGCAGCGTGGAATTGCGCATGCCCCGACTGCGCCCGGTTCTTATTTCCCGTCCTTTCTCGAGCCACGGCGCTCGGTGGAGAAGGCGCTGACGACAGTCATCCAGGAAGCCTACGCTCATGGCGTATCCACCCGTGCCATGGACGACCTCGTGCAGGTGATGGGGGGCACCGGCATCTCGAAGAGCCAGGTCAGCCGGTTGTGCGAAGAAATCGACGACCGTGTCGATGCCTGCCTGACCCGACCCATCGAGGGGCAATGGCCTTACCTGTGGATCGATGCCACCTACCTGAAGGTGCGCCAAGGCGGGCGCATCGTCAGCGTCGCGGTCACGCTCGCGGTGGGCGTGAACATGGATGGCCGACGTGAGGTCCTCGGCATGGCGATCGGTGCCTCCGAGGCCGAACCCTTCTGGACCGAGTTCCAGCGCGATCTCGTCCGACGCGGCCTGTCAGGCGTGAAGCTGGTGATCTCGGACGCGCACGAGGGCATCAAGGCGGCCACCGCCCGCGTCCTGTCCACCACGTGGCAGCGCTGCCGCGTGCATTTCCAGCGCAATGCCCTGGCCCATGCCGGCAAGAGCAGCCGTCGGGTCGTTTCGGCTTTCATCGCGACAGCCTTTGCCCAGCCCGACCACGCGGCGGCCATAGCGCAATGGCGTCAGGTCGCGGATCAGATGCGCCCGAAGCTGCCAAAACTCGCCACCTTGATGGATGGTGCGGAAGAAGACGTCCTCGCCTACATTGGGGCTCCGCCCGTTCTTGCCTCAAACCGTCCCCCGGACGGTTTGCCGCTACGCGGACCGGCGCGAACTCCCCAGCAGCACCAGACGAAACTGCACAGCACGACTCCAATCGAGCGCCTGAACGGCGAAATCAAGCGGCGCATCGACGTCGTGGGCATCTTTCCGAACGAGGCATCCATCCGCCGCCTCGTTGGCGCAATCCTGATGGAGCAGACCGAGGAATGGACGGTCCAGCGCGATCGCTACATGACGCTGGAAACGCTGGCCCCGGTCTGCGATGATGTCTTGGTCAGCCGGCCTGCGGCGCAGCGCGACTGACAAGCTCGACCCGCCGGTGAGCACGAGGCCCGTCGTGAGCTACACCATCTGCTGGGACATCATCGGTTGTGCAACCTGTTCCACCGGCGCTGTTGGGGCTCAGAACCTCCACGGCCAACGAAGAAGAGCAACGGCGGCAGCACCGCCTTCTCCCAAGCGCTGGATTGAATGCAAGAAAGCCTTTGGCCAACGCCTGCGGCGATCTTTCTGTTGTCCGGATGGCCGCCGGGCTGGCGCGACACCGGCTTGACCCTGGAAGCTGCCTGATTTACTGACACGTTCACCGAGCGGGCGTTGTGTAATGGTAAGACCCTTGCCTTCCAAGCAAGAGATACGGGTTCGATTCCCGTCGCCCGCTCCAAGCCCTGCCATGACCTCTGGTTCATATCATCCGCATGCAAGAGACCCCCGCGCGGCTGGTTCCGGCAATTGCCGGGCTGCGGCGATCGTGGCATGGCTTTTCGGGCCGGGCTGGGCTAACACCGCTGCCGCGGCGATGCGTGCCCACTGGCGCTGCAAGGCTGCCAAGGATGTGCGACAGCGAGGAAAGGAGAGGCCATGGCCCGTCAACCGGCCCCGACAAGCGAGTCCGAGGAACGTGCGAAATCCCGCAGGCTGGGCTCACTTGCGGCCCTGTGGCCATTCCTGAGCCCCTATCGCGCGCTCATGGCCGCGGCGATCTTTGCGCTGATCGCCACCGCCTGCATCTCGTTGCTTCTGCCCATGGCGGTGCGCCGCGTGGTGGACAATTTCAACGCCGCCGATGGCGCGCTGCTGGACCAGTATTTCGGGGCTTTCCTGGCGATTGCCGGTCTGCTCGCGCTGGGCACCGCATTGCGCTATGCGCTGGTCACGCGGCTGGGCGAACGGGTGGTGGCCGATATACGCAAGGCGGTGTTCAACCGCGTGCTGGCGCTGAGCCCGGCCTTTTACGAGCGGATCATGACCGGCGAGGTGCTGAGCCGGATCACCACGGACACCACGCTGATCCTGTCGGTGATCGGCTCTTCGATCTCGATCGCGCTGCGCAACATCCTGCTGTTCCTGGGCGGCCTTGTGCTGATGCTGTTCACCTCGGCCAAGCTGACCGGGCTGGTGCTGCTGATCGTGCCGGTTGTCATCGTGCCGATCCTGACGCTGGGCCGCCGGGTGCGGCGGCTGTCGAAGGAAAACCAGGACTGGATCGCGGCCTCGTCGGGCAATGCCTCGGAGGCGCTGACCAGCGTGCAGACGGTGCAGGCCTACACCCACGAGGCGCAATCGCAGGACGCCTTTGGCGCGGTCACGGAAAAGAGTTTCGACGCGGCGCGGCGGCGGATCTGGACCCGGGCGGCGATGACCGCCATCGTGATCTTTCTGGTCTTCACCGGCATCGTCGGCGTCTTGTGGGTGGGCGCGTGGGACGTGCGGGCGGGGCTGATGTCGGCGGGCACGCTGATCCAGTTCGTGATCTATGCCATCATGGTGGCGGGTGCCGTGGCGGCCCTGTCGGAAGTGTTCGGCGAGTTGCAGCGCGCGGCCGGCGCGACGGAGCGTCTGGTGGAGTTGCTGGAGGCGCAAGACAGCGTGCGCGATCCCGAGGAGGCCCGCGCGCTGGCGCAGCCGGTTCAGGGGGCCATCCGGTTCGAAGGGGTTTCGTTCCGCTATCCGTCGCGGCCCGACACCAAGGCGCTGGATGCAGTGGATCTGGAGATCCGCCCGGGCGAGACAGTGGCTCTGGTGGGGCCGTCGGGGGCGGGCAAGACCACGGTGATCCAGTTGATCCAGCGGTACTACGACCCGCAGGCGGGGGCGGTGACGCTGGACGGGATCGACCTGCGGCAGATGAACCGCGCCGATTTCCGCCGGCATGTCGCGCTGGTGCCGCAGGACCCGGTGATCTTTGCCGCCTCGGCCCGGGACAATATCGGTTTTGGCCGCCCCGGCGCAACGGCGGAAGAGATCGAGGCCGCCGCGCGTGCGGCGGCGGCGCATGATTTCATCACCGCCCTGCCGGACGGCTATGACACCTGGCTGGGCGAACGGGGGGTGATGCTGTCGGGCGGGCAGAAGCAGCGGGTGGCGATTGCCCGTGCGATCCTGCGCGACGCGCCGGTGCTGCTGCTGGACGAGGCCACCTCGGCGCTGGATGCCGAAAGCGAGCGCGCGGTACAGCAGGCGGTGGACGTGCTGGCCCGCGGGCGCACCACGATCATCGTGGCGCACCGGCTGGCAACGGTGAAGAAGGCCGACCGGATTGTCGTCATGGACCAGGGCCGGGTGGTGGCCATCGGCGCGCATGACGCCCTGGTGGCCGAAGGCGGGCTTTATGCCCGCCTGGCGCGGCTGCAATTCACCGACGGGATGGCGGCGGAATGACGGCCGGCGGGACGGCGCTGTTTCGGCCGCTGGCCGAAAGGCGCCCCGCCCGCCGTCCCGCAGGGCGTTGCGCCCGGAAGGCATAGCGCGCGATCCGCTCGGGATTCGCCGGAACGAAGGTTCCCCCGAAACGCTGCGTCATGGTGCCGATGCCGCTGCGTTGCGCGGGCTTGCGCGCGGGGGCAAAGCTTTCCAGACTGTTGCTCAGGCCGAAAACGGGAGGAGACGGGCGCATGGCATATGCCGGGATGGCGGATCGCAGCGCGATCGAACAGGAAGGGCCCTGGGCGGACCGGGCGGTGCCCGCGACGCTCTGGGCGCAGTTGTCGGAGACGGCGGCGCGCTTTCCCGACCGCAGGGCGGTCAGCTACCAGCTGCTCTCGGGCCCGGACGACAAGGCGGAAACCCTGACCTGGGCAGCGTTGCGCGATCAGGTGGCGCGGGCGGCCAACCTGTTCCGCAGCCTTGGCGTGGCCGAGGGCGACACGGTGGCCTATGTCCTGCCCAATTGCAACGAGACCATTGCCGCGCTTCTGGGCGGGGCGGTGGCCGGGATCGTGAACCCGATCAACCCGCTGCTGGAGCCCGAACAGATCGCCGCCATCCTGCGCGAGACCGATGCACGGGTCGTGGTGACGCTGAAGGCTTTTCCCAAGACCGATGTGGCGCAGAAGATGGCCGAGGCGGTGCGCAATGCGCCGCGGGTGCATACCGTGCTGGAGGTGGATCTCAACCGCTATCTGACACCGCCGAAATCCTGGCTGGTACCGTTGATCCGCCCGAAGAACCCCGGCAACCATCATGCCGATATCCGCGACTTTCGCGCGGAACTGGAGAAACAGCCCGCGGCGCTGCAATTTGCCGACAGCGAAGGGGACCGGGTTGCGGCCTATTTCCACACCGGCGGCACCACCGGCATGCCCAAGATCGCCCAGCACCGCTATTCCGGCATGATCTACAACGGCTGGCTGGGCGCGCGGGTGCTGTTCAACGAAGACGACACGATGATCTGCCCCCTGCCGCTGTTTCACGTCATGGCGACCCAGGCGCTGCTGATGGCGGCGATCGCCGCGGGCAGCCATGTGGTCTTTCCCACCCCGGCGGGCTATCGCGGCGAAGGCGTGATGGACAATTTCTGGAAGCTCTGCGAACGCTGGGGGGTGACCTATATCATCACGGTGCCCACCGCGGTGGCGGCGCTGATGCAGCGCCCGCTGGATGCCGATCTGAGCCGGGTGAAATTCGCGATCTCGGGGTCGGCACCGATGCCGCTGGAACTGTTCCGGCGCTTTCAGGAAACCTGCAAGCTGGAGATCTGCGAAGCGTACGGGCTGACCGAGGCGACCTGCCTTGTGTCCACCAACCCGCCAGATGGCGAGAAGAAGATCGGCTCGGTCGGTCTGCCGTTTCCCTATACCGACGTTCGGATCGTCAAGCTGGTGGAGGGCGAGCCGCAGGTCTGCGGGCCTGACGAGGTGGGCGAGATCTGCGTTTCGAACCCTGGCGTCTATGCCGGGCACACCTATACCGAAATGGCCAAGAATGCCGATCTGTTTCATTGGGGCACGCATCTGCGCACCGGGGATCTGGGGCGGCTGGATGCGGATGGTTATCTGTGGATCACCGGCCGGGCCAAGGATCTGATCATCCGCGGCGGGCACAATATCGACCCGGCCGAGATCGAGGAGGCGCTCCTGGCGCATCCGGCCGTGGCCTTTGCCGGGGCCATCGGCCAGCCCGATGCCCATGCCGGCGAACTGCCCTGCGCCTTTGTCGAACTGGTGGCCGGGGCCGAGGCAACCGAGGCGGCCCTGCTGGAGCATTGCCGGGTGCATGTGCATGAACGCGCCGCCCATCCCAAGCATCTGACCATCCTGGCCGAACTGCCCAAGACCGCGGTGGGCAAGGTGTTCAAGCCCGATCTGCGCAAGCAGGCCATCACCCGGGTCTACAACGAGGCGCTGTCGCAGGCGGGGTCTGCCGCGCGCGTGGTGGCCGTCACCGACGACAAGACCCGCGGGCTGGTGGCGCAGGTTGCGGCGCATGGCGCGGACGAGGCCGAGATCGCGCAGGTTCTTGGCGCGTTCGTGCGGCCCTGGGAACTGGCCCGGACCGGGGGAGCAGCCGCCTAAATTCCCCGCGCCTGCCGTTTCGTCGCCATGATTGGCCTTCACTGTTTCCTCAGGAGAAACGGTGGAGGCCGCCATGATCGAAGCGCTTCTGGCAATGCTGGCCCTGGGCGGGTTGTCATCCGTGATGGGCAATCTGGAACTGCCTTTCAAGCTTGTCCCGGACGGGGCCAAGGCCGGGGCCTCGGGCGGCGAGGAGGCCGACGAGAGCGAGCCGGCGCCTGACCCGCTCTTGCCGACCGAGGGTGCCGATCTGCTGTTCGGTCAGGGGTCGGATGACGTCATCGACGGCTTGGGCGGCGACGACTCGCTCAACGGCCGCGATGGGGACGACACGCTGGAGGGTGGTCACGGTCAGGATACGCTCAAGGGCGGCGATGGCGGCGACGCGCTGTCCGGCGGGGCCGGGGATGACGTCGTGACGGGCAATTCCGGGCATGACCTGCTGCAAGGCGGGCAGGGCGACGACCTGATGCAGGGCGGCACCGGGCTGGACACGCTGATGGGCGGGTCGGGGCATGACGTCATGGATGGCGGCATGTGGCACGATCTGATGGACGGCGAAGGCGGTGACGACAGCCTGACCGGCGGCAGCGGCAACGACACCCTGCTGGGCGGCGGCGGGGCGGATGTGCTTCTTGGCCAGGACGGGCCGGACGTGCTGCGCGGAGGGGTGGACGACGATCTGCTGATGGGCGGGCAGGATCAGGATTACCTGGACGGTCAGGCGGGCAATGACACGCTGATCGGTCAGCTGGGGCCGGACTGGCCCGGCGGTCTGCAGGGCGGATATGCCGCCTCCGCCCAGGACACTGATGCCGCCGACACGCTGCTGGGCGGCGAGGGCGACGATCTGCTGCTGGTGGGGCAGGGCGATCTGGCGATTGGCGGACCCGGGCAGGACCTGTTTGCGCTGGGGCCCTGGATTGCGGATGAAGAGGCGGTGATCGACGATTGGGTTCCGGACGAGGACGGGATCGAGGTGACCTATGACCAGACCACCGCCCCGCCGCTGATCGAGGTGCGCGACCTGGGCGGTGGTGATGCCGGCATCTTTGCCGGCAACGTCCTGATTGCCGTGGTCGGCGGGGCCGCCGGCATTCTGGACGAAAGCGATATCGCGCTGGTGCCAGCCGAGCTTGGCTGACGCGAAAAGGCGACTCTTGCCCGCGTCGGGCCCGTGCCGGTCTCCGTCAGTGCCGCCGCACCGGATCGAAGGGGGTTTGCGGCAGGTTCAGGACCTCTTCGATGCCGCGGGCGATCTGCAGCAGGCGGCCTTCGCCGCGGGGCCGTCCGATCAGTTGCACCCCCACCGGCAACCCGTCTTCGGTCTGTCCCAGAGGCAGCGACAGCGCGGGCAGGCCGCACAGCGAGGCGACATAGGCAAAGCACAACCAGTCGAGGTAATCGCGGCTTTCCACACCGTTGATCACCGGCGGGTACTCGATCTCGACGGGCAGCGGGCCGATGCCCGAGACCGGGCAGGCCAGCACGTCGAACGTGTCCAGAAAGGCGTGCATCCGGTCGTAAAGCTGCGACCGTGCCACAATGGCATCGGCCAGCGCGTTGACGTCCAGCGCGCGGCCATCCTCGATGTTCTGCCTGAGCGCGGGTTTGTAGGCGGCCTTGACGGCCTCTGGCGTCTGCCGCGCATGGGCCAGGAACCCCAGCGCGCGATGCGCGCGAAAACACGTCGCGGCACCGCTGGTGTCGGGATCGGCCTCCACCACGTCGAACGGCGTGCCGTTGAGCCGCGCCAGACCCTGGCGCAGCGCGGTGACCATGGCCGGTTCCACCGGGCCGATGCCCCCCAGATCGGCGGAAAAGGCGATCCGCACGCGCCCGGGATCGGCCAGGCACTGGTCCAGATACGGCATCTCGGGCGCGGGCCAGGACAGCGGCCAGACCGGATCGAACCCGGCCATCGCGTCGAGGAACAGCGCGCAATCGGCCACGTTGCGGGCCATGGGGCCCTGCACGGGCATCGCGTCGAAACTGGTCCGCTCGGGCCCGCCGCCCGCCACGCCGGGCGAAGGCCGAAGCCCGACGATGCCGCAGAAGCTGGCCGGTGTGCGCAGCGACCCGCCCAGATCCGATCCATGGCTCAGCCAGGCCTCGCCCACCGCCAGCGAGGCTGCCGCCCCGCCGGACGAGCCACCGGCATTCATCCGCGTGTCCCAGGGATTGCGGGTCATGCCGAACACCGCGTTGAAGGTATTGGCCCCCGCGCCCATTTCCGGCGTGTTGGTCTTGCCGATCACCACGCCGCCACGGGTCTCGATGCGCTCCACCAGCGGGTCCGAGCTTTCGGGCACAAAATCCGCCAGCGCGGCGTTGCCCCACGTGGTGCGCACCCCGGCCACCGGGTTCAGATCCTTGATGCCCAGCGGCAGGCCTGCCAGCAGCGTGTCTGCGGGCAGCGCCGCCGCCTTCTGCCGGGCGCGCTCGGGGCAGGGGGTCACGGTGGCGTTGACCGCGTCCGAGGTCTGCCCGATCCGCGTCATCGCGGCGTCGATCAGCTCTTTGGCGCTGACCTCGCGCGTCCTGAGCGCGGCCACGGCGGCGCGTGCCGTCAGGCGGCAAAGTTCGGGACCTGTATAGGACATGTCAGCAAGTTCCATCCGGTTGGGCGCAGAAGATCTCGTAAAGCAGGCCGATGACCCGGCTCGTGTTCTCGTTGGCAAGGCTGTAATAGATCGTCTTGCCCTCGCGCCGGGTCACCACCAGCCCCTCTTCGCGCAGCCGTGCCAGCATCTGGCTGACCGCCGCCTGCCGGATGCCCAGCAGGTCTTCCAGCTCGCCCACCGATTTTTCGCCCGAGCCGAGATGGCACAGGATCATCAGCCGGCCCTCATGCGCCAGCGTCTTCAGGAACGCCGCCGCGTGCTGCGCATTGCTGGCCATCTCGTCGGGCGGGGCGGGGGTCTTCAGATCCTCGGGCATTGGTCTCTTGCGTTGTTTCGACGCAGGATAACAGCCGTTTCCGCAAAAGGCGAGATCACGCGTCCACCGCCGGAGCCCCGCCCTGGAAGTCGTTGCCATCGGCATAATTGCAGGGCGCGTCCTGCATCTGCAGGTGCAGGTCCTGGCCGGTATAGGGATGCGCGCGCGCCAGCGCCTCGTCCACCTCGATGCCCAGGCCGGGGGCCATGGGTGCGGGAACAAAGCCGTTCTCGACCCGGATCGTGCCCTTGATCAACGCATCGTGAAACGGGGTTTCGATGGTCTCGGCAATCAGCAGGTTCGGGATCGCCACCGCCAGCTGCAGGTTGGCCGCCCATTCCACCGGCCCGGCATAGAGATGCGGGGCCATCTGCGCGGTAAAGCTTTCGGCCAGGGCGGCCAGCTTGCGCATCTCCCAGATGCCGCCTGCGCGTCCCAGTGCGGGCTGCAGGATCTCGGCCCCGCCGGTGCGCAGGAGGGCGGCGAATTCCGCCCGTGTGGTCATCCGCTCGCCGGTGGCCACGGGGATGCGCACGGCCTGCGCAACGCGCGCGAAATCCAGCAGGTTGTCCGGCGGGATCGGTTCTTCGAACCAGAGCGGGGAATAGGGCTCGATCGCCTGTCCCAGCCGGATCGCCCCGGCCACGTTGAACTGGCCATGCGTGCCGAACAGCAGATCGGCCCGGTCGCCCACCGCCTCGCGGATGGCCTTGCAGAACGCCACCGACATCGAGATGTCGGACATCGCGGGCATGTGCCCGCCCCGCATGGTGTAGGGGCCCGCCGGGTCGAACTTCACCGCCGTGTAGCCGCGCGCGACGCAATCGGCAGCGGACTCGGCCGCCTGTTCCGGCGAGGTCCAGAAATCCGCCATCCGGTGCTGCGGCAGCGGGTAAAGGTAAGTGTAGGCGCGCACGCGTTCGTTCATCATGCCGCCCAGCAGCGCCCAGACCGGACGGCCGCGCGCCTTGCCCAGGATGTCCCAGCAGGCGATCTCAAGCCCGGAAAACGCGCCCATGACGGTCAGGTCGGGCCGCTGCGTGAAGCCCGAGGAATAGGTGCGGCGGAACATGCGTTCGATGTTTTCGGGGCTTTCGCCTTCGAAATAGCGCTGGAACACGTCCGAGATCACGGCGCGCATCGCCTCGGGCCCGATGGACGAGGCATAACATTCGCCCCAGCCGGTGATCCCGTCATCGGTGGTCAGCTTGACGAGGATCCAGTACCGCCCACCCCAGCCCGGCGCAGGCGGTGCGGTGACGATGACGTCGAGGTCTTGCAGTTTCATGGCACGCTCCCTGATTGCGCGCAGGCTGGACCGGCGCGCGGCCATGCGCAAGTGGCTTGTCGCGATGTATCGCCCGGGCCTAGGATCCCGGCATGACCGGTTTGCCCGCCATCACCTGTCGCCGTCTGGGGGCGGAGGACCTGCCGCTCCTGCTGGGGGCGGGCGCGGTGTTCGATCATCCCGTCCGGCCCGATCAGGCCCGCGCCTTTCTGGACGACCCGCAGCACGAGGTGGTGCTGGCCCGGGCCGGCGATGTGGTGCTTGCCAAGATCACCGCAACCGTCCTGCTGCATCCCGACAAGCCGCCGCAGATGTTCATCAACGAGGTGGATGTCGATCCTGACTGGCAGAACCGCGGCATCGGGGCCATGTTGGTGGCGCGGATGCTGGACATCGCGGCGGATCGGGGCTGCGCGGGCACCTGGCTGGCCACCGAGGCCGGGAACGCCCCGGCCCGCGCGCTTTACCGCAAGTGCGGCGGCGCAGAAACCGGGGGCGTCGTGCTGTATGAATGGCCGGAGGCCGGGGCCCCTTCCATGCCGTCAGAACAGGATGACGTTCCGCTTGGCCCCGCCTGAGCTTGTGTCGGCAAAGGCGTCGTTGATCTGCTCCAAGGACCAGCGGCCCGAGACCAGTTCGTCAAGCTTCAGCCGCCCCTGCGCATAAAGATCGACAAGCCAGGGGATATCGCGCGAGATCACCACGTCGCCCATCTTGGACCCGATCATGTGCTGGCCCATGAAGGCGGGCACAACCGGTTCGTATTCGGCCATCGCGCCCGAGGCGGGCATGCCCACCATGACCATCCGGCCGCCCCAGCCCATGTAGCGCGGCGCGTCGTTATAGGCGCGGATCGCGCCGACACTGACGGCAACAACATCCGCCCCGCGCCCGCCAAGCGCTTTCATCGCGGCCTTCCACGGGGCCTTTTGGGTGGCCAGCACGCCGTGGGTCGCGCCGAATTCCTGCGCCGTGGCCAGCTTGTCCTCGCTCATGTCCACCGCCACGATGCGCCGGGCCCCGGCGATGCGGGCACCCTGGATGGCGTTCAGGCCGACGCCGCCGGCGCCGATCACCACCACGTCCTCGCCCGCGCGCAGCCGGCCCGCGTTGACCACCGCGCCCACGCCGGTGATCACCCCGCAGGCCAGAAGTGCCACCGACTCGGGCGGCATGTCGTCGGGCAGGGCGACGATCTGGCTTTGCTCCACCACGACCTTTTCGGCAAAGGCGCCGCAGTTCATCTCGGCCGCCACCTCGGTGCCGTCCGCCCGGGTCAGCTTGGCCGGCGCGGGGCGCGGCGTTTCGCAGATCGTCGGGCGGCCGCCAGCGCAGTTGCTGCAGGTGCCGCAGGCCTTGATCAGCGTGACCACCACCCGTTGTCCTTCGGCAAAGCCGGTCACGCCGGGGCCGACCCGGGTGATGCGCCCCGCTGCCTCGTGGCCATAGACGGCCGGCAGCGTGCCGCCCCAGATGCCCTGGGCAAAGGAGATGTCGGAATGACAGATCGCCACTGCCTCCAGCGTCACCTCGACCTCGCGGTCCAGCGGTGCGCGCAGGTGAAGCTGCTCGATCTCGAGCGGTGCGCCGAATGCGGTGCAGACGGCGGCGCGGATGGTGGTCATGATGTCCCTCGCAAGCGTTTGCGGCCAACCTGCGCCGGGCCGTTTCAAGACCGCAAGCGGGAATGCGACGGGCAATGGTCCAGTTACGCCACGGCAGAGTCGCGTTGTGGAAGCAGGAACACGATCAGCGCCACGCAGATCAGCCCCAGCGATACCAGGAACGGCGCGCCGGGGAAGTAGACGGGGGACTCGGGCGCGGTGAAGGCGGCAAAGACCGCCGTCATCAGCAGCGGCGAGACGATCATCGCCACCGCCCCGGCCGAGGTCAGCGCGCCCTGCAATTCGCCTTGCCGGTCCGCGCCCACCGTGCGGCTCATGATGCCCTGCAAGGCGGGGGTGATCACCGCGCCCAGCGCCGCCAGCGGGGTCAGCAGCAACGCAAGCGCTCCGGAAGTGACAAAGGCGATGGCGCCAAAGGCGGCGATGTCGAAGATCAGCCCATAGAGCACGGTGCCCCGCTCTCCCAGCCTGGTCAGGACCAGCCGGATCAGCCCGCCCTGGACCACCGCCATCATCACCCCGAACAGGCCCAGCGACAGCCCGATCATGCCCGGATCCCAGCCGAACCGTGCCGCGCCGAAATAGGCCCAGACCGAGGGATAGACGTTGAACGCGACCTGATAGAGGAAGAAGATCACCAGCCCCCGGGTGATCCCCGGCAGTCGCGACAGCGCGCGGAACGTGCCCAGCGGGTTGGCCCTGCGCCAGTCAAAGGGGCGGCGGATGGTGTCTGTCACCGTCTCCTTCAGCACGAAGTAGCCCAACAGCCCGTTCGCCGCGGCCAGCCCGGCTGCAGCCCAGAACGGCGCGCGGGTGCCGAATTCGCCCAGCACCCCGCCGATCAGCGGCCCGATGACAAAGCCGAGGCCAAAGGCCGCGCCGATCAGGCCGAAGCCCTGCGCGCGTTTGCCGTCTTCGGACAGGTCCGCCATGTAGGCGCTAGCCGCCGATTGCGTGGCCGCGGTGATCCCGCCGACGATCCGCCCTGCCAGCAACAGCCAGATCGAGCCCGCAAGTGCCATCACCGTGTAATCCAGCGCCATCACCGCCAGCGACACCAGCAAGATGGGCCGCCGCCCGTAGCGGTCCGAAAGCCCGCCCACCACCGGGCCGAACAGGAACTGCATGACCGCGAAAGAAGTGGTCAGCAGGCCGCCCCAGATCGCCGCCTGTGACAGCCCGCCGCCGGTGACCTCGCGCAGCAGGTCCGGCATCACGGGGATTATCAGCCCGATCCCCATCGAGTCGATCATCACGGTCAGCAGGATGAAGAGGACGGGCAGCCGCATCCCGGGCCTAGAGCGCCGCGGCCACGGCGCGGGCAAAGCCGCGCGCCTCGTCCGGGGCTGCGCCCAGATGCGCCGTGCCGGCAAAGAAGCCCTGCGGCAGGTCCGGATAGGCCTCTGTCGCGATCCGGGCCAGCGGCTGGCCCGTGTCGCGGGCCTGTGCACACAGCGTCTTGACCGCCGTCTGCGCCTCGGGCCGCGGCATGTGGCGGGCCAGTTCGAAACTGAGCGCCTCGGCCAGCAGCAGCCCGCCGGTGCCGTCCAGCGTGGCACGCATGGCGTCCGGGTCGGGGCGGAGCGTTTCGCACAGATCGGCGGCATGGCGCAACGCGGCCGCCGTTGTCAGCGTCAGTTGCGGCAGGGTCAGCCATTCGGTGAACCACGCCGCGCCGTCGCGCTGCTGGCGGTGCAGCGCGGCCCCCTGCAGCGTGGCGTTCAGCCCCGTCGCGTGCCGCGCCAGCGCCACCAGCACCGACGGTGCGACCGGGTTCTGTTTCTGCGGCATGGTCGAGGATCCGCCGCTGCCGCCCAGCACCACCTCGGAAAGGCCCGATTGCGTGGCCAGGATCAGGTCTTCGCCCAGCTTGCCGCAGGCCAGCGTGGCCCGCGTCATCCAGTCGGCCAACCGCAGGACCGGCGTGCGGTCGGTGTGCCAGCTGCGCCCGGGATCGCCCAGACCCAGCTTCTCCGCCAGCGCGCGGCGCAGCCCCGCCGGGTCCGGCCCGAGGGCCGAACCGGTGCCTGCCGCGCCGGAGAGCGAGACCAGCAGGCATTGCGCGCGCAGGTCCGGCAGGGCGTTCAGCGCCTCCAGCAACGGCCAGCCCCAGGCCGCCGCCTGCGCGCCAAAGCTGGTGGGGGTGGCGTGCTGGCCATAGGTGCGCGCGGCCATGGCGGTGCCCGCATGGGCCCGAGCCAGCCCCGCCAGCGCGGCCAGCGCGCGGCGCAGGTCGTCTTCCTGCTGCGCCAGCGCCTGGCGCAGCCGCAGCATCAGCCCGCTGTCCTGGATGTCCTGCGAGGTCGCGCCCCAATGCAGGTATTGCGCATGCTCCGGCGCCTGCATCGCGTCGCGGAATGCGGCCACGAGGGCGGGCACCGACACGCCGTTCTGCCCCGTTGCCTGCGCCAGCGCGCCGGGATCGACCTGGCATTCCAGGCTGGCGCGGTGGATCGCCGCCGCGCTGATCTCGGGGATCACCCCGACCGCGCCCTGCACCTGCGCCAGCGCACCCTCGACCAGCATCATCGCGCGGATCTCGGCGCTGTCGGAAAACAGCCGCGCGGTTTCGCCGGTGGGAAAGAGCGTGGAGAGATAGGCGCTGTCGAAGGGGGTGGCGGGCATGATGGGGCTCCGGTCAGGCGGCGATGCGAGAAAGCAGATCGGCCAGCGCCTGGGGTTGAGAAAGGAAAGGGGAATGCGAGCTGTCCATCTCGTACACGTCGCCGGGCGCAAAACGCGCGGCCATCTTGCGCTGCAGCTCGGGCGGGATCGCCCCGTCCTGCGCGCAGACCACATAGGCGCGCGGGACCGAGGCATAGGCCGCGCCCAGATCGACCGGGGTTTCATTGGGCGCGAAGGCCTGCGGGCAGAGATGGTCCAGCGCGTAGGCCACCACCGCGTCGCTGCAATCGTGGTAGAACACCTCGCGCGCGAGGTCCGGATCGAAATCGAAGCTGATCCCGTCCGCGCGCCGGCGGATCGCGCGCATCAGCGGCTGTTCGTCCACCAGCTTTCGCATCTGGGCGAGGCCGAGGCCGGGCCAGGGCGTGTAGGCGCAGAGATAGACGAGGCGCTGGAACCGCTCCGGCGCTCGCTCGGCCGCGAGGCTGATCGGGAAGCCGCCCATGGAATGGCCGACAACGATGGCCGGGCTGTCGAGCGCGGCCAGAACCGCGTCGGCATAGGCGTCGAGCGTGACCTGCGCCAGCGGCGTGGCATCCGCCCCGTGCGAGGGCAGGTCGATGGCCTGCGCGGTGTGCCCCAGCGCCTGAAGCGCCGGGATCACGTCGCGCCAGCACCACGCGCCATGCGCCGCGCCGTGGATCAGCAGGAACCGCGCCACGGGGTCAGGCCGCGCCCTGCGCCTTGAGAAAGGCGGTCAGGATGGCGGCGTATTCCTCGGGTTTTTCCACGCAAGGCAGGTGGCCCGCGCCGCGGATCAGCCGGAACTCTGCACCGGGGACCAGCTCGGCCGTTTCGCGCACGAGGTCGGGCGGCGTGGAGCCGTCCTCGCTGCCCGCGATGCCGAGGCAGGGCAGGCGCAGGGCGGCGGTGGTGGTGTAGAAATCGCTGCCTGCGATGGCGGCACCGCAGCCCATCCAGCCTTCGGCCGGGCAGCGCAGGAACATGTTGCGCCAGGCGTGAAAGGCGTCGGTGTCGTGAAAGGGCCTGGCGAACCAGCGGTCCATGGTGGGATCGACTACGGCCTGCAGCCCGCCCGCCGCGACGGCGTCGATCCGGTCCTGCCACATGTCCCGGGTGCCGATCTTGGCCCCGGTGTTCGACAGAACGATCGCCCGCACGAGGTCGAGCCGCTTGGTCGCCAGCCCTTGCGCGATCAGCCCGCCAATGGAGAGCCCGACAAAGACCGCGTTGGCAAATCCCAGGCGATCCATCAGCGCCTCGGTATCGCTGATCAGCTGGCCCATGGCATAGGGGCCGGGCGGACAATCCGACAGACCGTGCCCGCGCTTGTCGAAGCGCAGGATGCGCAGGCCCTGCGGCAGAAGCGGCAGGATCTGGTCCCACAGCCGGAAATCGGTGCCCAGCGAATTGGCGAAGACGACGGGCGCGCCGTCCTCCGGGCCGTCGATGCGGTAATGCAGGCGCAGATCGCCCAGGTTTGCCATATGCATGGTCCGTCCTCCCTGTTGCCCACCGGTGTAGCGGCTTGGCGGCAGGGGGGGAAGAGGATGGGTGCGATCACCCATCCTACAGGGGGCCACGTAGGATGGGTGATCCTCACCCATCCGCGCCGTCAGGCGATGGCCACCAGTTCGATGTCAAAGGTCAGGTCCTTGCCGGCCAGCGGGTGATTGGCGTCCAGAGTCACCTCGGTCTCGGTCACGTCGGCGACGACGACCTGCAGTGTCTGGCCGGTGGGGGTCTGCACCTGCAGCTGCGTGCCCAGATCGAGCGGGATGTGATCCGGGATCTCGGTCCGCGGCACCGCCTGGCGCGCCGCCGGATCGGCCTGGCCATAGGCGTCGTCGGCGGCCACGGAAACCGATTTCGTCTCGCCCACCTGCATGCCGGGCAGCGCCTGGTCGAGGCCCGGGATGATCTGGCCCGACCCCACGGTGAATTCCAGCGGATCGCGGCCCGCGCTGGAATCGAAGGTGGTGCCGTCGGAAAGCGTGCCGGTGTAATGGATGCGAACGGTGTCGCCGGTCTTGACCTGCGTCATGGGGGCTCCGAGTCTGTTGGGGGGATGGGTTGGCGAGGCCGGCGCATGCCGGGTGCTCGCAGCGGGTGGGGCCAGCCTAGGGGCAAATCCGTCCGGGGCAAAGCGCAGCCGCTGCGACCGATCCGCCCGGTCGGGGCTTTTCCCCCCTGCGGTCCCGTGCCAGTCTGGCCGCGACAAGGGGAGGACCAACCATGACGATCGAGGTCTGCGTGTTCGATGCCTATGGCACGCTGTTCGACGTGGCCGCCGCGGCGCGGCAGGCGGCGAGCGAGCCCGGGCAGGACCGGCTGGCCGCCATCTGGCCCGAACTGGCCGAGGACTGGCGGCGCAAGCAGCTGGAATACAGCTGGCTGCGCGCGGTCACCGGCGATTACGTGCCGTTCTGGCAGGTCACCTGCGACGGGCTCGACTGGGCGATGGACCGCGCGGGCCTCGACGATCCGGAACTGCGCGAGCGGCTTCTGGCGCTCTACTGGGAGCTTGCGGCCTATCGCGACGTGCCCGGCACGCTGGCGCGGCTCAAGGCGGCGGGCAAGGCCTGTGCGATCCTGTCCAATGGCAGCCGCGACATGCTGGAGGGCGCGGTAGACAGCGCCGGGATCGGTCTTTATCTCGACGCGGTCCTGTCGGTGGACGCCGTTGGCGTCTTCAAGCCCGCCGCCGCGGTCTATGACCTTGTCGGGGCCCGGTTCGGCTGCGCGCGCGAGGCGGTTCTGTTCGTGTCGTCGAATGGCTGGGACGCGGGCTGTGCCGCGTCCTACGGGTTCCGCAGCGTCTGGGTGAACCGGTCCGGACAGCCGCAGGACCGGCTGATGGCGTCTCCGGCGCATGTGCTGTCCGATCTTGCCACTCTGCCGGACCTGCTCTGATGCCGCGCTTCGTGACCTCGGACGGGGTGGCGCTGGCCTATAGCGACGAGGGCGCGGGCCTGCCGCTGCTGTGCCTTGCGGGTCTGACCCGCAATGCGCGCGATTTCGACTTTGTCGCGCCGCATCTGACCGGGCTGCGGCTGATCCGGATGGATTATCGCGGTCGCGGCCTGTCGGACCATGCGCCCTGGCAAAGCTATGACATCCGCGTCGAGGCGCGGGATGCGCTGGAGCTGCTGGACCATCTGGGCCTGGCGCAGGCGGCCATCCTGGGCACCTCGCGCGGGGGGCTGATCGCCATGTGGCTGGCGCATGTGGCAAAGGACCGCCTGCTGGGCGTCGCGCTGAACGATATCGGCCCCGAGATCGCGCCGGAGGGGCTGCGCCTGATCGAAAGCTATCTGGGCCGCCGCCCGGCGCAAACCACGCTGGAAGAAGTTGCGGCGCGGCGGGCCGAAAGGATGACCGGGTTTGCGGGGGTCCCGCCGGAGCGCTGGCGGGCCGAGGCGGACCGGCTGTTCGTGCAGACGGCGGACGGGCTGGACCTGCCCTATGACCCCGCCCTGCGCGACGCCTACCTGCAGCACGGCCCGCAGCCGCTGGCCGACATGTGGCCCTGCTTTGACGCGTTGGAAGGGCTGCCGCTGTGCGCGCTGCGCGGCGCGCGGTCCGACATCCTGCCGCGCGCCTGTTTCGACGAGATGCGCCGGAGGCGGCCGGACATGGTGGCAGCCGAGGTGCCCGATCGCGGCCATGTGCCGTTCCTGGACGAACCCGACTCGCTGGCCGCGCTGCAGCGCTGGATCGCGCTGTTGCCCCGCTGACGGACGGGCGTCCGGTGGCGGGGCTCAGCCTCTGGGCGCGGGCGGGTGGAACACCCGCACCGGGTGCAACTCGCCGCAGCGGTAAACGCCCACCGCCACCGCCTGCCCGTCGTGGGCGGCCCAGGCGGTGTCGCCATAGGCGATCTCGACCGAGGGCAGCACCATGCCGGGATTGCCGTTGCGCAGCCGCACGGCCCCCTCTTCGGTGGCGGTCAGGCGGGGCAGATCGGCCAGACCGGCCTCCACCGGCAACAGCCGCGCGTCTAGATCGGGGCTGCGCGCCAGCGCGTCGATCTGGTCTGTCGTCACCGCCTGGTCGAGGTCGAACGGGCCCGACCAGATCCGCCGCAACGCCGCGACATGGCCATGGCACCCCAGCACCTCGCCCAGGTCGCGGGCGATGGCGCGCACATAGCCGCCCTTGCCGCAGGTCATCTCCAGCGCCACGTGATCGGCATCCGGCCGGTCCGTCATCACCAGTTCCTCGACCCAGAGCGGGCGGGCGGCCAGGGCAACCTCTTCGCCGTCCCGGGCCAGCTTGTAGGCGCGCTGGCCGTCGATCTTGACGGCGGAATATTTCGGCGGAACCTGTTCGATCTGGCCCACGAAGCCGTGCAGGGCCTCCTTGATGGCCGCGTCATCGGGGCGGGCGGCGCTTTGAGCGGTGATCTCGCCTTCGGCATCGTCGGTATTCGTGGCCTGGCCCAGGCGGACGGTGAAGGTATAGGCCTTCAGCGCATCGGTGATGTAGGGCACGGTCTTTGTGGCCTCGCCCAGCGCCACGGCCAGCAGGCCGGTCGCCTCGGGATCAAGCGTGCCGGCATGGCCGGCCTTTTGTGCGTCCAGCGCCCAGCGGACCTTGCCCACAACCGCGGTCGAGGTCATGCCCCGCGGCTTGTCGACGATCAGCCAGCCGGAAATGTCGCGTCCCTTGCGCTTGCGTGCCATGTCGTGCCCTTGCCTGGTGAAGACGGCGGGGTAGCAATGCCGGGCAGGGCTGTCAATCGTCGCGAAGGCAGGCCCGCAGCGCATCGAGCGCGGCGCGGATCGGCGGATCATGGCGGGCCTCGTGGTGGCTGACCAGCCATTCCTCGTGGTCCAGCGCCGGGATCGGGTCGGTGCGCCGCATCAGGCCGGGTTCGCCATCGCCGATGAAGCAGGGCAGCACCACGCAGCCGAACCCGGCAAGGGCAAGATCGAGGCAGAGCCGCGGGTCCGAAGCGGTGCAGCGGATCTCGTCACCATGGGTGTCGTGCAGCCAGCGCTGCGAGCGAGGCAGGTCGGCGTCGCGGGGCAGTGCCACAAAGCCCGTGACCTGCGTGGTGCAGGCATAGACCGCGTGCCGGATGCGGCGCATCTTTTGCCGCGCCAGCCAGGGATGGTCGGGCGGGGTGTTGCGGATGCCGATATCCGCCTCGCGCCGGGCGAGATCGAGGGCGGCGTTCGAGGGCACGAAGGCCGGGGTCCAGAGGGCGGGATCGGGCCGCGGCAGGTGCCGTGCAATATGGCGGGAGGTCCAGAACCCGGCGGTGATGCGCACGGGGACCGGCCCGCGGGCGGCGTCTTGCCAGCGCGCGACCCGGCGGGCCACCTCGTGCAGGCCCGCCGCCTCTTGCGCCAGGGCGCGCCCTTCGGCGCTGAGCGCATAGCCGGCCTTGCCGCGCAGGAAAAGCGCGCGGCCAGTGTGGCGCTCCAGCGCTGTCATGCGGCGCGACAGGGTCGGCAGCGGGATGGCGGCGCGGCGCGCGGCCTCGGTCAGCGAGGCGCTTTCAGCGACCAGGAGGAACAGCGCGAGATCGTCGAAACGGAGAGAGCTTTCATTCATGAAAGCAGGGTTGCGCAGCTGGCCGGTCAATTCAAGCGCAAGCGGCTGTTATTCAGGGAGCGCGACCAGAACAGCTTTCAAAGGTGAAACATGATCTACGTGCTTCCAACGCAGCCAGCCTATGTCGCGGCACCCGAGAACGACGAACGCGCCCGGATCCGCCGCCGCGTCGACAGCCGCCGCAAATGGGCACGGCGCGCGCGCTGGCTTCGTTTCAAGGCCTTTGTGTTCGGGCGTCGCAGGATCAGCCGCGCTGGCCGGCAAACCGGCCTTGCCAGTCTTCGCGTTCGGCATCCGTGATCTTGCGGAAGGTCACCTCGGGCACGTCGAACGCGTGGCCGGCGGGCAGGGCGGTCAGGGCCTGGGCCACGTCCTCGGGCCAGGCCGCGTCTTCGGCGCGCATCGCCTTGAGCAGGTCGCTCGATGCGTCGGGGATGAACGGCGCCGAGATCACGGCATAAAGCCGGACAAGGTTCAGCGCGAGGCGGATCTGCATCTGGGCCTTGGCCTCGTCGGTCTTGATGGTGGACCACGGGGCCACCTCTTGCAGGTATTCGTTGCCCAGTACCCAGGCGGCGCGCAGGGCGGTGGCGGCCTTGCGGATCTCGATCGCTTCCATGTGGGTTTCGTATTCGCGCACTTTCGCGGTCAGGTCGGCGATCAGGCGCGCCTCGTCGGGCCCTTGCGCGCCCGCCTCGGGAACGCTGGTGCCGAATTTCGAGCGGCAGAACTTGGTCACGCGGCTGGCGAAATTGCCCAGCACATCGGCCAGGTCCTTGTTGACCGAGGTCTGGAAATTCTCCCAGGTGAATTCGCTGTCGGAGGTTTCCGGCACGTGGGAGAGCAGCCACCAGCGCCAGTAATCCGCCGGCAGGATTTCCAGCGCCTGGTCCATGAACACGCCGCGCCCGCGGCTGGTGCTGAACTGGCCGCCATCATAGTTGAGGTAGTTGAAGGACTTGATGTAATCCACCAGCTTCCACGGCTCGGCGCTGCCCAGGATCGTGACCGGGAAGCTGAGCGTGTGGAAGGGAACGTTGTCCTTGCCCATGAATTGGGTGTAGCGCACGTCGTCCGCGCCCTTGTCGGTGCGCCACCAGCGTTCCCAGTCCTGCCCTTTCCCGGCATCCACCCATTCCTGTGCGCAGGCGATGTATTCGATGGGGGCGTCGAACCAGACGTAGAAAACCTTGCCCTCCATCCCCGGCCAGGGCTGGTCGCCCTTCATCACCGGCACGCCCCAGTCCAGATCGCGGGTGATCCCGCGATCCTGCAACCCGTCCCCGTCATTGAGCCATTTCTTGGCGATCGAGGTGGTCAGCACCGGCCAGCCCTGCCGGGTGTCGATCCATTCTTCCAGCCGCTCCTTCATCACGGACTGGCGCAGATACAGATGCTTGGTCTCGCGCATTTCCAGGTCGGTGGAGCCCGAGATGGTCGAGCGCGGGTTGATCAGGTCGACCGGGTCCAGCTGCTTGGTGCAGTTGTCGCACTGGTCGCCGCGGGCCGAGTCAAAGCCGCAATTCGGGCAGGTGCCCTCGATATACCGGTCCGGCAGGAAACGGCCATCGGCGTGGGAGTACATCTGCGTTTCGCTGACTTCGCGGATCAGCCCGGCCGCGTCGAGTCGGGCGGCGAAATGCTGGGTCAGCGTGTGGTTCTGCGGGCTGGACGAGCGGCCGAAATGGTCGAAGGACAGGCGAAAGCCCTCGGCCAGGTCGCTTTGCACCTGCCACATCTCGGCGCAATACTCGGCCACCGGCTTGCCGGCCTTGGCGGCGGCCAGTTCGGCGGGCGTGCCATGTTCGTCAGTGGCGCAGAGGAACAGCACCTCGTGACCTCGCGCGCGCAGGTAGCGGGCGTAGAGATCGGCGGGCAGCTGAGAGCCCACGAGGTTGCCCAGATGCTTGACCCCGTTGATATAAGGGATCGCCGAAGTGATGAGATGCCGTGCCATGCGCTGTCCCCGTCCGTGTCGGGGCTGGCTTTAGCGCAGGTCGGGGCGGCGTGCCAGTGGCGCGACGCCGCTCCGGGACGGGAACGGCCCGAAATTCCGCGTCACCCGGCTGTGCGAACCGTCTTCGACACGGTCGGGCGGCACCTCGGGCAGGTGCCGGTTTGTCGGCATCCGTCAGTCATCAGAGTGAAGCGGGCGGCCAATGCCGCCCGCGCCCATGAATTACAGCACGAAATCCGTTGCGTCCACAACGGTCACCCCGTTCAGCTGCAGCCGCGCATCTTCGGTGCCGTTGCCGTCGATGTCGAACCGCACGATGGCGTTGGCACCGCCCGAGACGTTGAAGTAGATCGACGGCCCGGTGGCGGTAAACCCGGCCATGCCGTTGAAGGTGAACGCCTCGGACGTGTTGATTTCCGACACGTCGATCAGGTCGATCCCCCTCTGGAAATCCTGGATGTAGTCGCGGGCCGCGCCCGCGCCCAGTTCCGAGCCGGCCTCGAACACGAAGACATCGGCGCCCTGCTGGCCGCGCAGCACGTCCTGACCGTTGCCGGCAAGGATCGTGTCGTCGCCCAGGCCGCCCAGGATCGTGTCGTCGCCGCCTTCGCCCTGCAGCACGTCATTGCCGGCATTGCCGTACAGCAGGTCGCGCCCGGTGCCGCCGCGCAGGTCGTCATCGCCCTGCCGACCGCGCAGCTCGTCATTGCCGCCATTGCCGTTCAGCGCGTTGTCGCCCGCATTGCCTTCGACATAGTTGCCGATGTCGTCCGCCTCGACACCGTAATCGCCGGTGCCGGTCAGGAAGATGCGTTCGAAGTTCACCGCGTTCGACACGTTGGTCGCGGCCCAGAGCGTGTCGACATCGTCGCCGCCGTCCAGCCCGTTGTGCTGTTCGTTGTCGATCAGGAAGGTGTCGTCGCCGGTGCCGCCCGCGACGATGGCCCCCACCGCGTCGACAATGCCGCCGCGCCCGTCGAAGGTGTCGTTGCCACCGCCCAGATCGACGCCGCCGCGCAGGATGCCGCCGTTCCACATGGTGTCGTTGCCCGCCCCCAGAAAGACGTGGCCGACGACCTCGCCCTCGTTGAGGAAACGTTCCTCGACAAAGCCGAGGCTGTCATAGGCCACGTTCTGCAACCGCTCGGCATCGAACCCGCCCGAGATCAGGCCGAAATTGCTGATGCCGGCATCGCCGCGGTCGGGAAAGTCGACGATCTCGTCGGGATCGGGCAGGGCAGAGCCGCCGACAACGATGGCCGCGCCCGAGGTCGCCATGATCTCGGCCCCGTCATCGTTGACGATGGTGGTCTGCACGCCGGTGTTCTCGACATGGATCGCGTTGCCGCCATCGCCCAGGGCGCTGATGATGCCGGCATTTTCGATCGAGAAGCGGGCATCGACAAAGCCGCGGTCGTCAAACACCGGGCCCGAGCGCAGGACGACGCCCCCGGCCCCCTGGCCCAGGGCCGCGATATCGCCGCGGTTGACCAGGTTGAAATCGCCGATCGGGCTGCCGTCGCCGGCGGGCGAGTTTTCGATCGCGGCCACCAGCGTGCCGGTCACGTCGCCGGTGTCGCCGACAAAGATGTCGCCGCCGGACACTTCCTCGCCCATGCGGATGCCCCACTGGTCACCATGCACGGTGCCGTGGATCACCAGGTTGTTGTTGGCAAAGGCCCGGATGCCGATGGAATCGAGCGCGCCGAAGCCGCTTTCGACGGTGCTGATGATGGTTGTGCCGGACAACAGGATGCCGGTATCGCCAATGCCGCCCAGGGTGGCGACGGTGCCGGGGCCTATGCCGCCGGGAAAGACTGTGGTGGGCATGGTTTTTCCTCTCGCAATTCTGCCCCGGTCTCCGGGGCGCTTGAAATGGCGCCACCCGGACATCAGGCCGGAAATCGTGCAGGAGGGCCCGCAGGCGGCACGCAGAGCATACCACGACTCGGCTGCAATTCAGGGCAGAAATACCCGACTTGCGCGGCCTCGGCCTTATTGCGCCGAATAGCCCCCGTCGACGACATGGTAGCTGCCGGTGATGAAACCGGCCTCGTCCGACAGCAGGAACAGCGCGAACGCGGCGATTTCGTCCACCGTGCCGAACCGGCCCATGGGATGCATCTTGGCAATCGCGGCCTGGGTCGGGGCGTCGAAATGGCGGTCGATCAGGGGCGTGGCGGTAAAGGCGGGGCCGATGGCGTTCACCCGCACGCCGCGCCGCGCATATTCCAGCCCGGCCACCCGGGTCATGCCCACCACCGCATGTTTCGCCGCGACATAGGCGATGGCATTGGCAAAGCCGACGCAGCCCACGACAGAGGCCATGTTGAGCACCGATCCGCCGCCCGCGGCCTCGATGGCGGGCAGGCCCGCGCGCAACCCGTAATAGACGCCGTTCATGTTTGTGTCCTGAACCGCCTGCCAGTCGTCCAGCGGGAGCTTTTCCAGCGGGGCCAGCGTGCCGACGATGCCGGCATTGTTGATCAGGTGGTGCAGGCCGCCAAAACTGTCGGTGGCAAAGCGGATCATCCGGTCGACCTGGGCCGGGTCGGAAGTATCCGTCTGCAGGGCACGGGCCTCGGGCCCGATTTCGGCGGCGGTCTGTTCCGCGGCCTCGGCCGCGCGGTCGGCCACCACGACGCGGGCCCCTTCGGCGGCCATCCGGATGGCGATTGCCCGGCCGATCCCGCTGCCGCCGCCGGTGACGACGGCAATCCTGTCCCTGAAACGCAGGTTCATGCGACTCACCCCTCGTGTCGCTGATACTCTTTACGCGGGTGTTTGTGCCTGACGATTAACCTTTAGGCAATCATTTCCTGTCACGCAGCTGCCGCAGCAGGCGTCCCACCAGGAAAGAGGTGCGCGGCGCATAGATGTAAGGGGTGCGCGCTTCGGCCACGGGGCGCACGCGCGTGCGCAGCAGGCCGAACAGGATCAGCCCGGCATGCCCCGCCGCGATCATGGTGAACAGGGCAGGCGGGCCGTAGGCGTCGATGAGCAGGGACGCGATCCATGGCGCGGCAATGGCACCTGCCGCGAACCAGAACATCAGCGCCGCCGAAAGCTCCACCCGTTCGTGGCTTTCGGCAAAGTCATGCGCGTGTGCGGCCGAGATCGAGTAGATCGGGAAGGTGGTCAGCCCGAACAGCGCGGCGGTCAGCATGATGCCGGTGGTGGGCAGGCCGGTGGCGGCCACCGTGACGGCGCAGCTGAGGATGGCGGCCCCGGACATGCCGATGAGCACCCAGCGCCGGTCGTACTTGTCCGCCAGCCATCCCATCGGGTATTGCGACAACGCGCCTCCGGCGACAAAGGCGGCAAGAAACAGCGCGATCTGCGAGGTCTCGAGCCCAACACCGGTGCCGTAGATCGGCCCGACCATGCGGAACGACGCCCCCGAAAGCGCGGCGACCACCACGCCCGCCACCGCAAGGGGCGAGCGCTGCCAGGCCAGCCCCGGATGCAGGCGCGGCGCGTCGGGGATGTCCGGCTGGCTGACCCGGCTGAGCGTCAGCGGCAGCAGCGCGCCGGTGCAGATCATCGCCAGCAGCGTGTAGGAGATGTAATGCGCAGGCTCCAGCACCGAGATCAGCAATTGCGCCACCAGCGAGGCCCCCAGGTCGGCGATGCGGTAGCTGCCCATGGCCCGGCCGCGGTTGTCATTGGTAACCTCGGCCTGCAGCCAGGCCTCGACCACCGTGTAGCAGCCGGCAACGCAGATGCCCTGCGCCACCCGCAGCCCGGTCCAGACATGGGGATCGTTGCTGAGGACATGGCCGAGGATGCCCATGGTGCCCAGGGCAGTAAAGGCGGCGAAGGCGCGGGTATGCCCCACCGAGCCCATTAGTCGCGGCGCCCACCAGCACCCGATGAAGAAGCCGAGGAAATGCGCCGAGCCCAGCAGGCCGATCTGGGCGGTGGTGAAGTTCAGCGCAAAGCCCGACAGCGCGTCGAGCGGGCCAAGCCCGCCGGAGGACAGCTGCAGCAGGATGACGGACAGGAACAGGGCGGCAAAGGACAGGCGCATGCGGTTCAGGGTGTCGCGGCGACAGGCCGGTTGCTGGCAGCGGGCCGACCTTTCATGTCGTTTCCGGCATGGCGGAGGCGGTTTTGCTGCGCCAGGGCTGCAGCCGGTCCTGCACCAGCCGCCAGGTCCGCGGCGGGGCCATGCGGGCGCGCAGCCGGTCCAGCCGCCAGCCGGTCTGGCCGGGGCCATGCGCCGGCTCCAGCCGGTGGCGCGTCTCGATCCCCGGCGCGCCGCCCGCGCCCGGCGTCAGGAGCAGCCCCAGCGGACGGCAAAGCCCGGCCTCGGCCCCGCGCTCGGCCGCCAGGTGCAGACGGCGGACAGGCACCATGCCCGGTGGCTCCGCCAGGTCGGCCACGACCACCGGCACCGCCCCGCTGCGCAGCGCCTCCTCCATCGACCAGAGCAGATCCTCGGCACGCTGCGGCGTGACGAACAGCACGTCCTGCGGCGGCAGAATGGCGTGCATCCCGTCGGGGTTCAGCGGATCGGCACCCCAGCCCGGCGCGATCCAGATCACCGGCGCGCCTGCCTGTGCCGCGATCCTCAGCGCCAGCGTCCGCCGCGCCCGACCGCAGAGTTCGTGCACCCGCGCAAGCGGCAGCGCAACCTCGCCCCACAACGTCAGCGGGGGCGGCGGGCGACGGGACTGGCGGGTCAGGGCGGCGGTGGCAAAGCTCATGTGCCAAGGGTAGCGTGTTCCACATTTGTTCTCAAGCGCTGACCGGGCCGCTTTTGACCCTGGGCCTTGGGAAATCGAGACGGTGCGCCGAAATCACCAATGCTGGTCATCGGCCTGCGCCCGGGTTTCGCCGCGCTGCGCGCGGCGATCCGCTGGGGAGGGCGCTGCCCTCCCCAGACCCCTCCCGGAGGTATTTTCAGAAAGATGAAAGAGAAAATCCGATATGTCTTTCATCTTTCTCGTAAATACTCATGGCGGACGCCCCGGGCCCAAGGAAGACGCGGATCATGGGCAAGCCAAGCGCGCCCGAAGGGCGCGCGGGTCGCCGCGCGCAGCGCGGCGAAACCGGGACCTGGCCGGAATCCCATCGCCGGTTGGACGCGATCCTATTTCACCCGCCGACATTTCCCGTGCGACCGTCGCTCCGCACCGGCATGTCATCTCGCCAAGGTAGGAAACCCGAAAATGATCCGATCCGCATGCTACTGGCACTGATCACCGCGCGGACCCTGGCCACTGGCGCGCTGGCGCAGGAGAAACGCAAGCTTGTCTACCATGTCTCGGAGATCGCGGGCGGGGGTCCCGACGAACAACTGCCCGATTTCACCCCCCGCGACGAAGGTGGCGTGGTGCGCATCGCACCGATGCAATCCGAGGGCTGTCACTATATACAGTCGTAGCGGTGCCTGCCCGTTCCTTGCCATCCGGGCAGGGGGCGGGCATCCTGCGCGCAACGCAACGCGATGCAGGACTTTCCCGATGAAGATGAACCCGCTGGGCCGCACCGGCCTGATGGTCTCCGAGTTGTGCCTCGGCACAATGACCTTTGGCCGCCACACCGCGCCGGAGGAGGCGCACCGGCAGATGGAGCTGAGCCTTGATGCCGGGTTGAACTTCATCGACACCGCCGAGATGTACCCGGTCAACCCGGTGCAGAAGGAAACCATCGGCGGCAGCGAGGAAGTGCTGGGCGCGTGGTTCGAAAAGACCGGTCGGCGGGGCGACTGGATCCTGGCCACCAAGCATTCCGGCGAAGGCAGCCTGGCGCGCGAGGGCGCGCCGATCTCCTCGGCCTCGATCCGGCCGACCCTGGAGGCCTCGCTGAAGCGGCTGAAGACGGATTATGTCGATCTCTACCAGTTCCACTGGCCCAATCGCGGCAGCTACATGTTCCGCAAGAACTGGCGTTATGACCCGTCGCAATCGGGTTGGGACCGGGCGCGCGTGGTGGCCGACATGGAGGATTGCCTGGGCGCGCTGCAGGCCGAAGTCGACCGCGGCACGATCCGCGCCTTCGGCTTGTCGAACGAATCCGCCTGGGGCACGGCGATGTGGCTGGAGGCCGCGTCGCGCACGGGCGGGCCGCGCGTCGCGTCGATCCAGAACGAGTATTCGCTGCTGTGCCGCCTGGCCGATACCGACCTGGCCGAGACGTTGGTCTACGAGGATGTCGGTCTGCTGCCGTTCTCGCCGCTGGCACAGGGGCTTTTGACCGGCAAGTACCAGGGTGGGGTGATCCCCGAAGGCTCGCGGCGCGAGGTGAACCCGTCGCTGGGCGGGCGCATGACGGACCGGGTGCTGCCGGCGGTTGAGGCCTATGCGCAGGTGGCACGCGATTTCGGCCTCGACCTGACGCAGATGGCGCTGGCCTGGTCGGCGCGGCGGCCCTTCGTGGCCTCGACGATCTTTGGCGCGACCCATGCCGCGCAGCTGCCGCAGCTTTTCGGTGCGGCTCAGGTGGACCTGAGCGACGAGCTGCTGGAGGCGATCGACGCGGCCCACAAGGCGCATCCGATGCCCTATTGAGAGGGTTTGCCGCGGCAAGGGTGGGCAGGATTGCCCCCCCCCCCGCAAGCCCCGCATTGCCACCATGCGTAGGGCGGGGTTCAGCCCGCCGCACCTTGCTGACCGCACGGACGGCGGGGTAAACCCCGCCCTACAGCCCCGTCTCTGACCGCAACCGCTCAAGGTGGTCCGGCAGGTCGCGGGCTGTCACGCTGGCCTCCTTCACAAGGTGGTCGAAATGATCGGTCATTGCCGCGATCCGTTCGGTATCGCGAAATGCGAGGTAGTTGCGGCCGATATAGAGCACCGCCAGCAAGGGCCCGAAGATCGTCACCGGTGAGGAATAGAGCCGCCGCGCGTCGAAAAGGTAGAGCCGCAGCCGCGGGTAGAGCATCTGCGTCAGGTTCGTCAGCATCTCCAGCTGATCGCGCCGAACCTCGTCCGGCAGCCCGGCGTAATACCCGGTGCCGCGGGCAAAGCTGTCGATCTCGAAAAGCGGCAGCGCAATCTCGTAATCCGACCGGGACACGCGCATCCAGGTCAGCCGGTCCGAGGCGGCATTGATCGCCTGTTCCGCCGTCTTGCCCAGATGTGGCGTGTATTCCCATTCCAGCATGGCCCGAGTCTTGAGCATGTCGGGCAGCATCGCCGGCACATGGCGGATCTTGTAGCCCGCCGCCTCGCGGTGCCACTCGAAGATGCGTTCATCCACCAACGCGCGCGTCGCCTCGGTCAGGGACAGCGAGTTCGCCAGCATGTCGGCGGCGCTTTCGGGCCGGTCCGACAGGCCCAGAAGCCAGTCCGCCGACACCCCCAGCGCCTGCGCGCAGGCCCCGACCACCTGCGCGTTGGGCAGGCGGGCTCCGTCATCCTTCAGCAATTGTGACAGGGTCGAGCGGTCCACCTCGATCTCGCGCGCGAGTGCGGACTGGTTGGCATTGCGCGCCTGCATCGCCTCCGCCAGCCGGGTGCGGAAGAGCTGTGCGCGCTCCCGTTTGTCGATGTTTTGCCGCATGTCGTGACAAATATCACCAATGCGGACCTTTGTGAACCATTCACACAATTCCGTGAAGCGCGCGCCTGGTCTAGCTTCTCGCTGGCTCAACACATCGGAGGACACATGGAAACGCGGGCGCGCACGCTGGTGAAATCGGTCTTGTGGACCTTGCTGGGGCTTGTGGTGATGGCGCTGGTGGGCGCGATCTTTACCGGATCCTGGACCACCGGCGGCGGCATGGCGCTGGTCAATGCGGGCCTCGGTTTTGTTACCTACCTGCTGTACGAACGGCTTTGGGCCGTCATCCGCTGGGGCCGCCATGTTTGAGCGCTTTCGCGGGGCGGAATGGCCCACGCTGGGCCTGCTGGCCGCGTGCTACGGGCTTTGGGCGCTGGGCACGGTCCTGCCTGTTGCGTGGCTGCCGCTGGCCGTGGTGCTGGTGACGCTGTCCACCGCGCTGCATTCCTCGCTCACGCACGAGATGCTGCACGGGCACCCGTTCCGCTCGCGTTTCTGGAACGCGGCGCTGGTGTTTCCGGCACTGTCGGTGGTGACCCCCTACCTGCGCTTCAAGGACACGCATCTGGCGCATCACCGCGACTCGATCCTGACCGATCCCTATGACGATCCCGAAAGCAACTATTTCGACCCCGCGATCTGGACCCGGCTGCCGCGCTGGTTGCAGGGCGTGCTGCGGCTGAACAATACGCTCGCCGGGCGGCTGCTGCTGGGGCCCGTGGTGGGCACGGTGGCGTTCCTGCATGGCGATCTGAAGCTGTTGGCGCGCGGCGAGGCCCGGGCCTGGCTGGGCTGGGCGCTGCATGTCCCGGCGGTGGCGGTGGTGGCCTGGTGGATGGCCTCGCAGGCTCAGATGCCGCTCTGGGCCTGGGGGCTGAGCGTCTATGCCGCGCTGTCGATCCTCAAGATCCGCACCTTCCTCGAACACCGCGCGCATGAGGACGCGGCGGGCCGCACCGTGGTGATCGAGGACAAGGGCCTGTTGGCACTGCTCTTTCTCAACAACAATCTGCATGTCGTGCACCACATGCACGCCACCGTGCCGTGGTACCGGCTGCCGCAACTCTATTACGCCAACCGGGCGCGCTATCTCAGCCGCAACCGGGGCTACCGCTATGCCTCTTATGCCGAGATCTTCCGCCGCTATTTCTGGCGCGCCAAGGATCCGGTGCCGCATCCGCTCTGGCCAAAGCCGTGACCCCGCGATAGCGGGACGGCATGGAGCTCTGGATCGTCTTCACACTTGCGGCGGCGCTGTTTCAGACCGTGCGCTTCATGCTGCAAAAGGTGCTGAGCCTCGGGACGATCTCGCCCACGGGGTCGACCTTTGCGCGCTTTGCCTATGCGGTGCCGTTTGCCTGGGTCGTGGGGCTTGGGTATCTGGCGCTGACGGGCGGGGCGTGGCCGGCACTGGGAGCGGGCTTCTGGACCTATGCGCTGCTGGGCGGGCTGGGGCAGATCCTGGCCACGATCCTGGTGGTCGCGCTGTTTTCAGAGCGCAATTTCGCCGTCGGTATCACGCTGAAGAAGACCGAAGTGATCCAGACCGCGCTGCTGGGCCTTGTGGTGCTGGGCGAGGGCATTCGCCCGAGCGGCTGGCTGGCCATCGGGCTGGGGCTGGCGGGCGTGCTGCTTTTGTCGCAGACGCCGGGCGACGCGCAGAGCTTCTGGCGCGGGCTGCGCAGCCGCGCGGTGGGGCTGGGACTGGCCTCGGGGTTCTTTTTCGCGGTGTCCGGCGTGGGCTATCGCGGGGCGACGCTGGAGGTGGCGGGCGACGATCCGTTCCAGCGTGCGGTGATCGCGCTGATCTGCGTGAACAGCGCGCAGGCCGCAGCACTTGCGGCGTGGCTGGGCTGGCGTGCGCCGGAGCAGCTGCACGCCGTCTGGGCCGCCCGCCGGACGGGCGTCTGGCTGGGGCTGACCTCGATGGGCGGCAGCGTGTCATGGTTCACCGCCTTCACGCTGCAGAACGCGGCCTACGTGTTTGCGCTGGGGCAGGTGGAGCTGATCTTTTCGCTGCTCGCCTCGGTGCTGTTCTTCCGCGAAACCGTCACCCGGCGCGAGCTGTTGGGCATCGCGTTGCTGACAGCGTCGATCATCGTGCTGGTGGCGGTGGGCTGAGAGGCGGCGGGGTGAACCCCGCCCTGCAGCGTTGCGCGGGGGCCCGCATAGTCGCTGTCCGAGACCTTTTCGAGCCAGTCCGCGGCAGAGCCGTCCACCTCTTCCTGGATCGCCAGGTGCGACATCGCCACGTCCGGTGCCGCGCCGTGCCAATGCCTGACCCCGGCGGGAAAGACCACCGTGTCGCCCGGGCGCAGCTCTTGCACCGGCTCGCCTTCGATCTGCGCAAGGCACAGCCCGGACAGCACGTGCAGACTCTGGCCCAGCGGATGCGTGTGCCAGGCCGTCCGCGCACCCGGCTCGAACGTCACGATCACCGCGTTCACCCGGCTGGGCGCCGTGGCGGCGACGATCGGATCCATCCGCACCGTGCCGGTGAAATAGTCGGGATTGGGCGTGACAGAGGCGCGTTGGCCGGCGCGAAAGATCTGCATGAGGGGCTCCTTTGCTGTACCTCAAGGGAACAGCGCAACGCCCGTTGACGCAAGGGCTATCCTGCGCAGCGCATCGCTGCTAGGCGTCTGAACAAGGTTCACGGAAAGGACGCGACAATGCAGGATCCTGTGCAGGCCCGCAAAGCCAAGCTGCGCGACAAGCTGATCACCCTGGCCGAGGCGCAGATCGCAAAGGGCGGCGCGGCCTCGCTGCGCGCCCGCGCGCTGGCGCAAGAGGCGGGCTGTGCGGTGGGCGCGATCTACACCCATTTCGACGATCTCGACGCGCTGGTGCTGGCGGTCAACCTGCGGACATTTCAGCGCCTGGGCACCCAGGTGTCGCAGGCCGTGGCCGACGCCGAAGGGCAGGGCCCGAACGCCCGGCTGATCACCATGGCGCTGGCCTATCTGCGTTTTGCCGAGGCGCATCCCGCCCTGTGGCAGGCGCTGTTCGACGTGCGGATGACGGCGGACGACCCGGTGCCGCAATGGTATCTCGACGCGCTGGGCGGGCTGTTTTCCCACATCGCCGAACCGCTGGCCGAGCTGTTCCCCGACCTGCCGGAGCAGGAGCTGGACCTGATGACCCGGGCGCTGTTCTCGTCGGTGCACGGGATCGTCCTTCTAGGGCTGCAGAACCGCATCTCGGCCGTGCCGGTGGACCAGATCGAGCGGATGATCGCCCAAGTGCTGGGGCAGGTCGGGAATACCCCCATTTCCTGAACGCCGTTCAGATTCGCGCTTGAACAATGTTCACGCTGCCCGTATCTCCGTTCGTGAACGATGTTCATGGAATGGAGAGAACGATGTTCGCCACGCTCAAGACCCTCCTTGCCGGGGCCGGTGCCCGGGCCGAGGAACAGGTGCAGGACCATTTCTGCATCGAACTGATCGACCAGAAGACCCGCGAAGCCGAGGCCGCGCTGAAATCCGCCAAGCTGTCGCTGGCCGGGCTGATCCAGGGCGAACGCGCCGAGGTGCGACAACTGGGCAGCCTGACCCGGCAGATCGACGATCTGACGACTCGCGCCCGCGCCGCGCTTGAGGCCGGCCGCGACGCGCTGGCCCAGGACGCGGCGCAGGCCATCGCCGAGATGGAGAACGAGGCCACCCTGCGCCGCGCCACCGTAGAGCGGTTGCAGGCGCGCACCGCGAAACTGCGCCACTCGGTCGAGACTGCGAACCGGCGCCTGACCGACCTCAAGCAAGGCGCCCTGGCCGCCCGCGCGGCCAAACGCGAGGCCGACATGCAGCGCCGTCTTGGCGCGCATCTGGGCGGATTGACCGCCTTCGAAGAGGCCGAGGCGATGATCGCCCGGGTGCTGTCGCGCGACGATCCCTTCGAGCAGGGCGAGATCCTGCGCGAGATCGACGGCAGCCTGACCCACCGCGACGCCGCCGACCGTCTGGCGGAGGCGGGCTTTGGCCCGCCGGTGAAATCCACCGCGGCGGACGTGCTCGCCCGCCTGAAATCCAAAGATTGAACCGGAAAAAACCGAACCTCAGAAAGGACCGATCCCATGACCAACGACCGCAACGAAAACGGCCTGATCCTTGCCCTCAACGGCGCAGGCGTCGCACTCGCCTACGCGCTTCTTGGCATCTCGCTCTGGCTGTCGACCGAGGTGCCTCTCTCGACCAAGGGCTTCTGGGCGATGGGCATCCTGCTTTTGACGCTGAGCCTGATCAACGTGGTGAAGTACCGCTTTGACCAGCGCGTGTCGGAGGATCGCCTGCGCCGCATCGAGGACGCGCGCAACGAAAAGCTGCTGGAAGAGCAGTTGAAGGAAGAGTTCTAGGGCGTCTTGCGCGCAAGCGTCCCGGCTTGACCTTCGGACACCGATACCCTGTCACGCCTTCGGCGATCCGGGAATTTCGGTGTCGCAGGCGCGTCGGTTCAAGGGCGGGAAACTGTCACTGCACGAACCCTGCACATCTCCTGCGGCGCGGCTTCACCTGCCGCACGGCATCCCGGAAAAAACACCAAGGGACAGGAGATGACCTCATGCACACCCTCACCTTGCGCGGCCTGCCGCGCAGCCTGAACCGGGATGGCTGGTGGCTGGCTTCGGACAGCACCCCGCCCGGCCCGCCGCCGCCGATCCCCACGGCGGCGGCACCCGATCTGCCCGGCACACCACGTTCCGGCCTTCTACTTGGGCTGGTCGCGCTCGCGGATCTGCTGTTCTGGGAGGCTCCGCTGGGCCTGTCGATGGCGGTCTACGCGCTGGCCGTCTTTGCCGCCGCCGTGCTGGACCTGCGCCCGCGCCGCGACCTGCGCCTGCCGCTGATCGTTCTGACAGCCGCGATCCTGCCGGTGATCGAGATGGCGCAGACGCTGTCGGTGGTTTTCCTGCTGGGCGGGCTGGTCACGGCGATCCTGCTGACGCGGCTGCCCGCGCCTGTCCGGCTGGAAGACCTCGCGCAAGCGCTCCGTCACCTTCTGGCCAGCGCGCCGGCCTCCGGTCCCCGCGCGCTGGCCCGGGCGGTCCGTGCGCCGCAGGGGAGGGGGCAGACCCTGCTCGCCCCACGCCGGCAGGTGCTGACCGGCTGGGCCTTTCCCCTGGGCGGCGCGCTGATCCTGTCGGGGTTGCTGCTGAGCGCCAACCCGATCCTCGCCGACGCGCTGACCCGCACCTTGCAGGCGCTGACCCCCACCAGCCTCACCGCCGAGGACATCCTTGTCCGCCCGCTGTTCTGGCTTGGCGCGGGCTTTGTCCTCTGGCCGCTGCTCACCGCCCGCGCCGCCGCGACGCCCGCGCCCGATTGGCAGGCGCCCGATTACGCCCCGCCGGGACTGAACCGGGCGTCTGTCCTCAACGCGCTCTGGCTCTTCAACGCGATGCTGGGCGTGCAGACGTTGATGGACGCTGCGATCCTGCTTGGCGGCGCTTCGCTGCCCGAGGGCATGAGCCATGCCGAATACGCGCATCGCGGCGCCTATCCCCTGCTTTTGACCGCCATGCTGGCCGGGGCCTTCGCGCTGGCGGCGCGGCCGTTCTGGGACGAGCACCGCCTCACGCGGCCGCTGCTGATCCTGTGGCTGGTCCAGAACGTGGCGCTTTGCGCCAGCGCCGCGCTGCGGCTCGAACTGTACATGGAGGCGTTCGGCCTGACCTATCTGCGGCTTTACGCGCTGATCTGGATGGGCGTGGTGGCTTGCGGTCTGGGGCTGACGCTGTGGCAGATCCTCACCCGGCGCAGCACGCCCTGGCTGATCGCGCGGGCTGCCGTCCTCGGCCTTGCCGTGCTTTATGCCAGCGCGTTTGTCAATTTCGCCGACATCATCGCGCGCCAGAACCTGGCCCGCGCGGTGGATCGGCCTGATGTGCCCATCGACCACGCCTATCTGTGCAAGCTCGGCCCGACCGCCGGGGCCGCGATCCTGCAGCAGGTCCGCGCCCATCCCGAGTTGCGCTCCAAACGCGCGGTGCACTGCGGCCCGCTCAGCCGTCCGATGCCGGACTGGCGCGGCTGGGGCTTCCGGCAGGCGCGCGTAAACCATACTGTCTGGTCCATCACAGGAGGCCCCGATGAAAATCCTTTTGGTCGATGACGATCCCCGGCTGCGCGATCTGGTGCGCCTTGCGCTGGAACGGGCGGCGTTCACCGTGATCACCGCCGCCGACGGGCAGGTCGCGCTGACCCACGCGGCACGCGAACGGCCCGACCTGATCGTGCTGGACGTGGGCCTGCCGGAACTGGACGGGTTCGAGGTCTGCCGCCGCATCCGCGCGAAATCGGACGTGCCGATCCTGTTCCTGACCGCCCGCGACGACGAGATCGACCGCATCCTGTGCCTTGAGATGGGGGGCGACGACTATGTCACCAAACCCTTCAGCCCGCGCGAACTGGTGGCCCGCGTGCGCACGATCCTCAAGCGCAGCCGCGGGCTGACGGGGCTGGACGCGCCGCTGCGCAGCGGCGCGCTGGAACTGGACCGCGCCCGCCACAGCCTGTGCGTGGCGGGCACCGAAGTGGGCCTGACCGGCACCGAATTCGCGCTTTTGGCACACCTGATGGAGCGGCCCGACCAGGTCCATCCCAAGGCGCGGCTGGTGGCCGCGATCTGGGGCGCGGGCAGCGACGTGTCGGACCGCACGCTCGACAGCCACCTGCGCAACCTGCGCCGCAAGCTGGCCGAGGCCGGCGCGGGCGACGCGCTGGAAACGGTGCATGGCGTGGGCATCCGGCTGGGCGCGGCATGACCCGCCGCTGGCGCCCGCCCTTGTGGCTGGTGCTGGGCGGCGCGCTGGCGGGCACGCTGGTGCTGTCCTTCCTGGGCCTCGTGGTGCTGCGCTATCTCGGGCCGGAGATCGGCTTTCGCGAAGCCGCCGCCGCGGTCGCGCTGGTCATCGCGCTGCTGACGGCGGGGCTGGGCGCGCTTTTGGTGCGGCTGCTCCTGCGGCCGATCCACGCGTTGCGCGGCTTTGCGGCCGAGGTGCGCGCCGCGCCGCAAACCCCGCCCGATCCACCCGCGCATTACGGCACGCAGGAATTGCACGCCACTGCGCTGTCGGTGATCGATATGGCCGAAACCCTGCGCGCCCGGGAAAGCGCGATCCGCGGCTATTCCGACCACGTCACGCACGAGTTGAAGACCCCGGTCGCCGGCATCCGCGCGGCGGTCGAACTGATGGAGGATGGCGGCACGCTCGACGCCGAGTCCGCGGCGCTTCTGTCCCAGATCGACAGCGCCGCGCGCGAGATCGAGGCGCAGCTCGACGCGCTGCGCCGCGCCGCCCGCGCGCGCGAGCCGCGCCATCGCGGCCAGACCACGCTGGCAATCATGCGCCCGCGGCTCACGGCCTTGTCTGCAGGGCTGCGGCTGGAGCTGGCGGGCGCGGATGTGCCGCTGCCGATGGCGGCGGACGGGCTCGAGATGCTGCTGGCGCAGCTTCTGGGCAACGCCGCGTCCCATGGCGCGCGCAGTGTCCACCTGATGGCCCGCGCAGGCCCACGCGAGGTGGCGCTGGAGGTCGCCGATGACGGCCCCGGCATCTCGCCTGGCCACGCTGCCCGCGTGTTCGAGCCGTTCTTCACCACGCGGCGCGGGACGGGCGGCACCGGCATGGGCCTGACCATCGCCCGCAACCTCGCCGAAGCCCATGGCGGACGGCTTCACCTTCTGGACCAGGACGAAGACTCGCGTGGTGCCCGCTTCCTCCTGACCTTGCCCGGAGACTGACCGGAGTCACCGCGGGTGGATGTTTCCAATCTCAGGCTGAGCGGGTCACCGCGCTTTCTGTCGTGTCCGCAAAAAAGATGGGTGCTTGGCACCCATCCACCCGTCGGATCACAGCCCCGGATAAAGCGGGAAGCGCGCGCAGAGCTCCGCAACCTCGGCTTTCACCTTGGCCTCGACCTCGACGTTGCCGTCCTCGCCATGCGCGGCCAGTCCGTCCACCACCTCGTTGATCCAGTCGCCGATCTGGCGGAACTCCGGCTCGCCAAAGCCGCGTGTGGTGCCCGCGGGCGTGCCCAGGCGGATGCCGCTGGTGATGGTGGGCTTTTCATCGTCGAACGGCACGCCGTTCTTGTTGCAGGTGATATGCGCGCGGCCCAGGGATTTCTCGGTCGCGTTGCCCTTAACCCCCTTGGGGCGCAGGTCCACCAGCATCACATGGGTGTCGGTGCCGCCCGTGACCGTGGCCAGACCGCCCTGCTGCAGCTGGTCTGCCAGCGCCTGCGCGTTCCGGATCACCTGCTGCTGGTAGGTCTTGAAGGACGGGTCCAGCGCCTCGCCAAAGGCCACCGCCTTGGCGGCGATCACGTGCATCAGGGGCCCGCCCTGAATGCCCGGGAAGATGGCGGAGTTGAACTTCTTCGCCAGCGCCTCGTCGTCCGTCAGGATCATGCCGCCGCGCGGGCCGCGCAGCGTCTTGTGGGTGGTGGTGGTGGCCACATGCACATGCGGGAAGGGGTTGGGATACTCGCCCGCCGCGATCAGCCCCGCGAAATGCGCCACATCCGCCAGGAGCCACGCGCCCACGCTGTCGGCGATCTCGCGGAACCTGGCAAAGTCGATCTGGCGCGGAATGGCCGAGCCGCCGGCAATGATCATCTTGGGCTTGTGCTCGGCCGCCAGCGCCGCGATCTGCTCATAGTCGATGTCCAGCGTGTCGCGCTTCACGCCGTACTGGATGGCGTTGAACCACTTGCCCGACTGGTTCGGGGCCGCGCCATGGGTCAGGTGCCCACCCGCATCGAGGCTCATGCCCAGGATCGTGTCGCCGGGCTGCAAGAGCGCCTGGAACACGCCCTGGTTGGCCTGCGAACCGGAGTTCGGCTGAACGTTGGCAAAGCCGCAGCCGAAAAGCTGACAGGCGCGCTTGATCGCCAGCTCCTCGGCCACGTCCACGAACTGGCACCCGCCGTAATAGCGCCGCCCCGGATAGCCCTCGGCATATTTGTTGGTCAGGACCGAGCCCTGCGCCTCCATCACCGCGCGGGACACGATGTTTTCCGAAGCGATCAGCTCGATCTCGTCGCGCTGGCGGCCCAGCTCGCCGGTCACGGCGGCAAAAAGCTCCGGGTCACGCTCGGCGAGGGGCGTTGTAAAGAAACCGTCGTCGCGGTGCGGTGCGTTCATGAGCCTGCTCCTGTCAGTCAGAGGGGATTCGCAATACCGGCGTTTCGTATCGGAAACTGTCCCTCGGGCAAAGATTGTAAAGCGACATGACGCAATTATCCTGCGTCCTTGCTGGCGCCGCGGGGGAACATGTGCTTGTTTCGCGGTCAGAGCGCGCCGACAGGAAACCGATCATGACCCTTCGCATTGCCTTCTGCGCGTCCTCGGCGCCCATCGCGCAAGCCGCCCTGGCCGGGCTGACGCGGCGCTATGGCGATCACGCCGAACAGGGCGCGGACGTGATCGTGGCGCTGGGCGGCGACGGGTTCATGCTGCAGACCCTGCACCGGACGCAGGAAAACCCCGCCCCGGTCTACGGCATGAACCGCGGCACCGTGGGCTTCCTGATGAACGAATACGCCGAACACGACCTGCCCGCGCGCCTTGGTGCCGCCGAAGAGGCGGTGCTGCACCCGCTCTCCATGCGCGCCGAACGCCAGGACGGCACGCATCACCAGGTGCTTGCGATCAACGAGGTCTCGCTCCTGCGCGCAGGCCCGCAGGCCGCACGGCTGCAGATCAGCGTGGACGGGCGCGTGCGCATGCCGGAACTGGTCTGCGACGGCGCGCTGGTGGCCACGCCGGCCGGCTCCACCGCCTACAACTACTCTGCCCACGGGCCCATCCTGCCCATTGGCTCCGACGTTCTGGCGCTGACCGCCATGGCCGCCTTCCGCCCCCGCCGCTGGCGCGGCGCGCTGCTGCCGCACACTGCCGAGGTGCGTTTCGACGTGCTCGACCCCGAGAAACGGCCCGTCATGGCCGAAGCCGATGCACGCGCCGTGCGCGACGTGATCCGCGTCGACATCCGCTCCGAACCCGCCATCGCCCACCGCGTGTTGTTCGATCCCGGCCACGGCCTCGAAGAACGTCTGATCCGCGAACAATTCGTCTGACAGACCCGGTCCGCTACACCCCGCCTGTCTTTCATCTTTCTCCAAATACCTCCGGGGGAGTCCGCGCCCCGCGCGGACGGGGGCAGCGCCCCCGAAAACGCGCGCCGCAGGCGCGCACGGGTCGGAGCGCGCAGCGCTCCGACACCCCTCAGCCCGCCAGCGCCGCCAGCCGTTCGGGATCTATCACCACCAGTTCGCGCCCGTCGCGGTGCAGGATGCCGTCCGCCTCCCAGGCCTTGATCTGGCGGTTGACGCTTTCCCGGGTCAGTCCCGCCATGTCGCCCAGATCGGCCTGCGAGACCGCCGGGCGCAGCCGGAAGACGCCGTCCCCCTCGTCGATCCCCCAGCGCCGGACCAGCCCGGCCAGCACCTTGGCCAGCCGCGTGCCGCCATCGGCGGCAAAGACACCGGCCAGCGTTTCCGTGGTTG
This sequence comes from Alphaproteobacteria bacterium, assembly GCA_030425925.1. Lineage (GTDB taxonomy): Bacteria > Pseudomonadota > Alphaproteobacteria > Rhodobacterales > Rhodobacteraceae > JAUHZO01. Next base: position 113,598 of record JAUHZO010000002.1, read on the forward strand.
CCTGCAGCTTGCGGCACAGATCGGCCACCAGACCCAGCGTGGCCTGCGGGTGCTGTGCCAGAAAGCGCAAGAGCTGCGTCCGCGTGACCGACCGCCCCGTCACATCCACCTTGGCGCGGGCATCGGCCGTGCGCTCGCTGCCCATCAGCACCGCCATTTCGCCAACGCAGTCGCCCGGACCCAGATGGGCGATGATCGAACGGTCGCCCGCGGGGGAGGTCAGGCTGATTTCCACCTGGCCGGTGTCGATCAGCAACAGCGTGTCGCCGGGGCTGCCCTTGGCAAAGAACACCTTGCCCGTCGGGTAATGCCGCGGCGTGGCCAGAGCCAGCAGGGCCTTGCGGTCCTCGCTGCTCAGAACGGTCAGGATCAGGCTTTCGCGCCGGGCCACGCCCCAGTCGTCGACGTTCATATGTCTCCCCCATGAGTTGAATCCCGGGGGCAGGCTATCACAGCGATGGCAGAGCGGCAGGGGAAACCTGACGGCCCGACACAGTTCGCGTCCATGTGACGTTGCCAGGCGTCAGAGATCCGGGCCGGCGATGCGGCGCAGGGCGTCCGGGGCCAGCAGGACCAGCTGGCCCTGGCTGCGATCCAGGATGTTTCCGGCTTCGAACGCACCCAGATAGCGGTTGACGCTTTCCCGGCTCAGCCCCGTCATGTCGCCCAGATCCGATTGCGAAAAGCGTTGGTCGAGATGCAGCGCGCCGGAACGGTCCGCGCGGGCCCAGCGGTCGAACAGCCGCATCAGGCAGCGCGCCAGGCGGGTCTGCCCGTCGGACAGGGCCTGATCGGTCAGCGTTGCATTGGTCTGGCGCAGTCGGGCGCAGAGGCAGGCAATGACCGCCGTGACAAGGCCCGGTCTTTCGGTCAGGAACGCCATCACCTGCGACCGCATCAGCATGTGGCCCGAGACCTCGGTGGCGGCCACGGCATCGGCGCTGCGTGGGCGGCCGTCCAGCGCGGCCAGCTCGCCCACCACGTCGCCCGGGCCGGTCTGGGCCAGGATGGTGCGGCGGCCGGTCAGCGCGGTGCGGCTGATCTCGACCCGGCCGCGGGCGATCAGAAGCACCGTGTCGCCGCTGCTGCCCTCGGCAAAGATCGTGCGCCGCGCCGGGTAGGTCTGCGTCACCCCCAGGGCGAACAGCTCTGACAGGTCCGTGGGGCCCAGCATGTCTTTCAGAAGTCCCGGCGCTTCGTCCTCCATGCGGGTCATGCTCCGTGCCTTGTTGCTGCAGATTTACCTTCCGTAAAGTTTTTCTCGACTGCTGTGACATACGTCACAGCGTTGCGCGGGATAGCCCGCCATGGTGCCTGCATGGGTTGCGGCCAGGTGTTGCAAGTGATTGTTCAGGTGCCCTTTTCCGGCCCGCAACCCTGCAGGACGATGTGCGAGGCGCGCACGGGCAATTTGCCGTGTGGCGCGGGGTGAAGAGACGGGTTCCGCTTTGCAAGCGTGAGTGGTGGCTTTGGAGCCGGTCTGTTCCATCATGTCGGTCGGTGTCGTGTTCAGATCGTCCCCATGATACTGTCCGTGACGCGGCATCCGACCCGTCCTGCCATTTTTACTCGCCATCGTGTCCCGACGCCGAAACGCCGATTGCCATCCGTGGCGCACTGCGCCCCGGCGATTTTTCGCGACCGGCGTCAAAGGGCTGTTAACATGCAGGTCCAGACTGGCAGTGCGCATCGCATTTCTTCTTGGGAACAGGAGACAGACATGAATGATTTCAGACGGATCGCCGCCGTTACGGCGTTGGCGGCGCTGGCCCTGGGCGGAACCGCCCCGGAGGGCCGGGCCGCCTGCGCCAGCGAGGCCGATATCGCGGCCTATGTGGACAGCTATCTGGCCCGCGAACCCGCTCGGGCCCTGGGGGCCGGGGGCACGCTGGAGGACGCGCTTTGCACGCAGGCCCGGCTGGTGGCGGCGCTGGTGCCGCATCTCGGGCCGGTGATCGGCTACAAGGCCGGGCTGACCAGCGCAGGCGCGCAAAACGCCTTTGGCGTGTCCGAACCGGTGCGCGGCGTGCTCTATCGCGACATGATGCTGGAGGATGGTGCCGCGGTGCCCGAGGCCTTTGGCGCGCGCCCCTTGTTCGAGGCCGACCTGATTCTGGTGATTGGCGATTCGGCCATCAACGCGGCCACGACGCCCGAAGCCGCCATGGCGCATATCCGGGCGGTACATCCGTTCATCGAATTGCCGGACCTGAGCTATGCCGAGGGTGAGCCGCTGACCGGGGCCACGATCACCGCCGGCGGCGTCGCACCGCGCCTGGGCGTGCTGGGGGCGGGCATTCCCGTCGAGGATCCGGCGTCCATGCTGGCGGCGCTGGGCGAGATGCAGGTGACGGTGACCGATGCCGCGGGCGCGGTGATGGCCGAAGCCCCCGGCGCCGCGGTGCTGGGAAACCCGGTGAACGCCGTGCTGTGGCTGATGTCCAAGGGGGTGGAGATGAAGGAGGGCGACCTGATCTCGGTCGGCTCCATCGGGCCGCTGCTGCCGCCGGCAAAGGCGGGCGGCGGGGCCACCGTCACCTATGCCGGCCTGCCCGGCAATCCCACGGTGTCGGTGGTGTTCACGAAGTGATCCCGGGGGACGGCGGAACGGCGCTCGTCCCGGGTCGGGCCTGTGGCCCGATCCGGAACATCGCCCCGCCCGCCGTCCCGCCGGGCGGCTCCGCACCGAAGATCACCCTTTGGCGTAGCCCAGCCCCTGCAGTGCCACGCGGATCTCGTCGAGGATCGCCGGATCGTCGATGGTGGCGGGCAGCTTGAAGTCTTCGCTGTCGGCGATCTTGACCATGGTGGCGCGCAGGATCTTGCCCGAACGCGTCTTGGGCAGCCGGTCCACCACCGCGCAAAGCTTGAACGCCGCCACCGGGCCGATCTTTTCGCGCACCAGCGTGACGCATTCCCTGACAATCTCGTCATGCGGGCGGTTCACGCCCGTGGTCAGACAGACGAACCCCATGGGCAGCTGGCCCTTGAGCTGGTCTGTCACGCCGATCACCGCGCATTCGGCCACGTCGGGGTGGCTGGCCAGCACCTCTTCCATGGCACCGGTGGACAGGCGATGGCCCGCCACGTTGATCACGTCATCGGTGCGCGCCATGATGTAGAGATAGCCGTCCTCGTCCATCATGCCCGCATCTCCGGTCTCGTAATAGCCGGGGAAGGTGGTGAGGTAGGACTTGCGGAAGCGCGCCTCGGCGTTCCAGAGCGTGGGCAGCGTGCCCGGCGGCAAGGGCAGCTTGACCGCAATCGCCCCCAGCGTGTTCGGCGCGACGGGGTGGCCGGCCTCGTCGAGGATCTGCACGTCATAGCCCGGCATCGCCACGGTGGGCGAGCCGATCTTGACCGGCATGGGCTCGATCCCCGCCGGGTTGCCCGCGATGGTCCAGCCGGTTTCGGTCTGCCACCAGTGATCGTAGATCGGCTTGCCGGTGACCTTTTGGGCCCATTCGATGGTGTCGGGATCGGCGCGCTCGCCCGCGAGGTAGATCGCGCGCAGGCCCGAGATGTCGTACTTGGCGACAAATTCGCCCTTGGGGTCGTCGCGCTTCACCGCGCGGAAGGCGGTGGGGGCGGTGAAGAAGCTTTTCACGTCATGCTCTTCGATCACCCGCCAGAAGGTGCCGGCATCGGGCGTGCCCACCGGCTTGCCTTCGAAGACGATGGTGGTGTTGCCGTGGATCAGCGGGCCGTAGCAGATGTAGGAATGCCCCACGACCCAGCCGACGTCCGAGGCCGCCCAGAACGTCTCGCCCGGGTTCACCTGGTAGATGTTCTTCATCGACCAGTTCAGCGCCACGAGGTGACCGGCCGTGTGGCGCACCACGCCCTTGGGCTGGCCGGTGGTGCCGGAGGTGTAGAGGATATAGGCCGGGTGGTTGCCCTCGACGGGCACGCATTCGGCGGGCTCCACGCCGTACTGGAACCCGTGCCAGTCGAAATCCCGGCCCTCGTCAAGATGCGCGACTTCCTGTTCGCGCTGGAAGATGACGGTAAAGTCGGGCTTGTGCGTGGCGATCTCGATGGCCCCGTCGAGCAGCGGCTTGTAATGCACCACGCGCCCCGGCTCCAGCCCGCAGGAGGCGGCGATGATCGCCTTGGGCGTCGCGTCGTCGATGCGGACGGCCAGTTCGTTCGCGGCAAAGCCGCCGAACACCACCGAATGGATCGCGCCCAGCCGCGCGCAGGCCAGCATCGCCTCCAGCGCTTCGGGCACCATGGGCATGTAGATGATGACGCGGTCGCCCTTTTCGATGCCCTTGGCGCGCAGCGCGCCGGCCAGGCTGGCGACGCGGGTCTGCAGCTCGGCATATGTGATCTTGTGCACGGTGCCGGTGATCGGGCTGTCATGGATGATGGCCAGCTGATCGCCGCGGCCCTGTTCGACATGGCGGTCGACGGCGTTCCAGCAGGTGTTCACCTGCCCGTCGGCAAACCATTCATACAGGTCATCGCCCTTGTCAAAGAGCGCCTTCGAGGGCGTCTTTACCCAGTCGATCGCCTCGGCCTGCGCCATCCAGAAGGTTTCCGGATCGGCTTTCCAGCTTTCGTAGACGTCCTTGTACCCCATGGCATGCCTCCTCCTGACGTGTTGCCGAACGGGATAGGCAACGGACGCGGCGCTCGTCCAGCCGGTTGCGCAAACAGGCGGCGCTTTACCGCAGATTTGCCGTTGTTTTGCCAAGAGAGATTTTCAAAAATTTGCAAACTTTGCCCATCAGGAAAGATTCCGGCACAGTTGCCCCGGTTTTGCAAAGCGCCGGGGCGCGTTGGGCAGAATCATCGCATGATAATGACATGTTTTCGGAGCCGACCTCACACAGGTCGGCCCCGGACACTCAGCTGGGGTCTTCGACGGGCGGCTCGGGGTCCGGCCCTTCCTCGGGGGGCGTGTCTTCTTCGGGCGGCGTATACTCCTCCTCAGGTGGGGTGTACTCCTCTTCGGGCGGCTCCGAGGGGTCGGGTTGGGTCGGCGGTGCCGAGCGTTCGGTCTCGTTGGGCCTGTCCGAATTGTCGGCCTGGCTCTGGCGGTCCAATTCGCGTTGGACCGCTTCGATGCACGCGTCGGTGACAGCGTTTTCTCCGCCGGTTTCAACAGCGACTGCGCCTCCAAACGTCTGGCGTACTTCGCGCTGCACCCGGCATGTCACCCTGATGCCGTTCACGTTCACCGTGTAGTTCGAGATCCGATATTCCTGCCCTTCAAAGTCTTGTACCAACTGCTGTTGGACAAATATGGTGTAGGTGTTTCCACCGACCGAGATGGTGCCGTAGGGCGTGATCTGGCTCAGGTTGAACACGCAGCCCCCAAGGAGGGTCGTGGCCAATACGGCTGCTGCAAGTTGTTTCATGCTTTAAACCTTTGATTCAATGGCTGTCCGTAGTGAGAAGCTAGCAAAACCATGCGTCACAAACCGGTCCGGAATCTCGGACTTTGCAGCTGCAGAACGCCTGCGCGCAGGCGGTGCTGCGACTCGAATGCCGAAGGATTGTGCGGGTTTGCCCCGATTTTCGGCAGCCTTGGCAGTGCCTGAGCGGCGTTCAAAGCTGGATGTGGTCGTCATGCCGCGCGGCACGGATGCGTGCCTCATCCAGTTGGCGGTCGGAAAGGAGGTGCCGGCGACAGGCCATGTCCCGGCGCAGGCCTTTTCCACATCCTGGGGTCTTCAGATGCCAAGCCGCTTAGCCATAATGCGCCACCGGTGTTCCGGCGATGGCCGCCATGTTCAGCAGGCCCCGCGCGGTGATCGCGGGGGTCACGATATGGGCGCGGTTGCCCATGCCCATCAGGATCGGGCCCACCTCCAGCCCGCCGGCCTTCATCTTGAGGATGTTCTTGACGCCCGAGGCCGCATCCGCATGGGCAAAGATCAGCACGTTGGCCGCGCCCTGCATCCGGTTGCCCGGCAGCAGCCGCTCGCGCAGTTCCGGGTCCAGCGCGGCGTCCACGTTCATCTCGCCTTCATAGCAGAAGTCGCGCGGTGCCGCGTCGAGCAGCGCAATCGCCTCGCGCAGGCGCTGGCCGGAGCCTTCGGACTGGTTGCCGAACTGCGATTGCGAACAGAACGCGATGTTCGGCTCCAGCCCGAAGCGGCGGACATGGCGCGCCGCGCCGATGGCGGTTTCGGCCAGTTCTGCGGGCGTGGGCCGCGAATGCACCTGCGTGTCGGCGATGAACAGCGGGCCGTCTTCAAGGATCATCAGCGACAACGCGCCAACCGGGTGCAGCTGGGCATTGCCCAGGACCTGCGTCAGGTAGTTCAGGTGCCAGCGATATTCGCCGAAGGTGCCGCAGATCAGGCTGTCCGCCTCGCCGCGATGCACCATGATCGCGCCGATGGCGGTGGTGTTGGTGCGCATGATCGCGCGCGCCAGATCGGGCGTGACCCCGCGCCGCGCCATGATCTGGTGATAGCTTTCCCAGTATTCGCGGTAGCGCGGGTCGTTTTCGGGGTTCACGATGTTGAAGTCGCGCTCGGGCCGGATCTCCAGCCCCAGCCGCTCGCAGCGGCGCGCGATCACGTCGGGACGGCCGATGAGGATCGGCGTCTCGGTGGTCTCTTCCAGAATGGCCTGCGCGGCGCGCAGCACGCGCTCGTCTTCGCCCTCGGCAAAGACGATCCGTCGCGAGGCGGTGGCCGCGGCCTCGAAAACCGGGCGCATCAGCAGGGCGGACTTGTAGACGCTGGCATCGAGCCGCCGCTTGTAGGCGGCCAGATCGTCGAGCGGGCGGGCGGCCACGCCGGTTTCCATCGCGGCCTTGGCCACGGCGGTCGACACCACGCCCGACAGGCGCGGGTCAAAGGGCTTGGGGATCAGGTAATCGGCCCCGAAGGTCAGGCTTTCGCCGCGATAGGCGGCGGCGGCTTCGGCCGAGGTGGTGGCGCGGGCCAGCGCCGCGATGCCTTCGACGCAGGCCACCTGCATCGCATCGTTGATCTCGGTCGCGCCGACGTCCAGCGCGCCACGAAAGATGAACGGAAAGCACAGGACGTTGTTGACCTGGTTGGGAAAATCCGACCGCCCCGTGGCGATGATCGCCTCGGGCGCCACCGCGCGGGCCACATTCGGCATGATCTCGGGCGTGGGGTTGGCCAGTGCAAAGAGGATCGGGCGGGATGCCATGCGCTGCACCTGCTCGGGCTTCAGCACATCGGGCCCTGACAGGCCCAGGAACAGGTCCGCCCCGTCGATCACGTCATCCAGCGTGCGCAGGTCAGACGCCTGGGCAAAGGCCGCCTTCTGCGGGTTCATGTCCTCTGCGCGGCCTTGGTAGACCAGCCCGTGAATGTCGCACAGCCAGACGTTTTCGCGTTTGACCCCCAGCTTCAGCAGCATGTTCAGGCAGGCGATGCCCGCCGCGCCGCCGCCGGTCGAGACCACCTTGATCTGGCCAAAGGCCTTGCCCGCAACGTGCAGCGCGTTTGTCGCCGCCGCGCCCACCACGATGGCGGTGCCGTGCTGGTCGTCGTGAAAGACCGGGATGTTCATCCGCTCGCGGCAGAGCTTTTCCACGATGAAGCAATCGGGGGCCTTGATGTCTTCAAGGTTGATCGCGCCAAAGGTCGGCTCCAGCGCGCAGACGATGTCGGCCAGTTTTTCGGGGTCGGGCTCGTTCACCTCGATGTCGAAGCAGTCGATATTGGCGAATTTCTTGAACAGGACGGCCTTGCCCTCCATCACCGGTTTCGAGGCCAGCGCGCCGATATTGCCAAGGCCCAGCACCGCCGTCCCGTTCGACACCACGGCCACCAGGTTGCCGCGCGTGGTGTAGCGGGCGGCATTGGCCGGGTCGGCCTTGATCTCCAGGCAGGCCTCGGCCACGCCGGGGCTGTAGGCGCGGCTCAGGTCGCGACCGTTGGCCAGCGGCTTTGTCGCGCGGATCTCAAGTTTCCCGGGTTTGGGGGTCTCGTGGTAATACAGCGCGGCCTGACGCAGCGCGTCCTTGGCGGAATCGGTCATGGGCGTCCCTCGTCTTGTGGGATTGGCATAAACCATGCCGGGCACGGGCAACAGCCGCAACGGGCTGACCCGGGGACTCCCCTTGCATTCGCCGCGCGGCCCTCGCACGATGCGGGAACGCGAGGGAGGAGTTTGCCGTGTCCGTGTCAGCCATGTCCTTGTCAGAGGCCGCGCGCAACGTGCGCGCCCTGGCCTATGCGCCGTATTCCGGGTTTCAGGTGGGTGCCGCGCTGCGCACGGTCGCGGGCCATGTCCATGTGGGCTGCAATGTCGAGAACGTGGCCTATCCCGAAGGCACCTGTGCCGAGGCGGGGGCCATCGCCGCCATGGTCGCGGCGGGTGAGACCGCGATTGCCGAGGTTTACGTGATCGCCGACAGCCCCACGCCGGTGCCGCCCTGCGGTGGCTGCCGCCAGAAACTGATGGAATTCGCTGCGCCCGACACGCCGGTGACGCTGGCCACAATGGACGGGGCCGAGATGCGCACAACCGTGGGCGCGCTTCTGCCCGGGGCCTTCGGGTCTGACCACATGGAGCGGACATGACCGACGCGCGTTCCGTGATCGCGCGCCTGCGCCGGGGCGAAGCGCCCGGCGTCGAGGCGCTGCGCTGGTTTGCAGAAGGGCTGGCCGATGGCGGTGTCAGCGACGCCCAGGCCGGCGCCTTTGCCATGGGCGTCTGCCTGCGCGGGCTGACCGCGGACGAACGCGTGGCGCTGACGCTGGCCATGCGCGACTCGGGCCATGTGCTGGCATGGGATCTCGACGGGCCTGTCGTCGACAAGCACTCCACCGGCGGGGTGGGCGATTGCACATCGCTGGTGCTGGCCCCGGCGCTGGCGGCCTGCGGGACCTATGTGCCGATGATCTCGGGCCGCGGGCTGGGCCATACCGGCGGCACGCTGGACAAGCTCGACGCGATCCCCGGCTACGCCACCGCGCCCGACGAACGCCTCTTTCGCCAAGTCGTGGCCGAGGCGGGCTGCGCCATCGTCGGGGCCTCGGCCGAGATCGCGCCCGCCGACAAGCGGCTTTATGCGGTGCGCGACGTCACCGCGACGGTCGAAAGCCTCGACCTGATCTGCGCCTCGATCCTGTCCAAGAAACTGGCCGCCGGGCTTCAGGCGCTGGTGCTTGACGTCAAGGTCGGCTCCGGCGCGTTCCTGAAGACGACCGACGCGGCGCGCGCCCTGGCCCGCGCGATGGTCGACACCGCCAACGGCGCGGGCTGCACCACCACCGTGCTGATGACCGGCATGGACGAACCGCTTGCCCCCGCGCTGGGCAATGCGCTTGAGGTTGACGCCGCGATGCGCGTGCTGACGGGCGTGGAGCAGGGGCCGCTCTACGATCTCAGCGTCGCGCTCGGGGCCGAGGTACTGGCCAGCGCCGGGATCGCCGGAGGCGAGGCCAGGCTGGTCGAGGCCATCGCGTCGGGTGCCGCGGCAGAGCGGTTCGGCCGCATGGTCTATGGCCTTGGCGGGCCCATCGGCTTTGTCGAGGACTGGCGCCGCTACCTGCCCGAAGCGCCGGTGATCCGCGCCGTCGAGGCGGTCGAGGCCGGCCATGTCGCCGCCATCGACGGCGAGGCGCTGGGCCTTGCGGTGGTGGCGCTGGGCGGCGGCCGCCGGGTCGAGACCGACCAGATCGACCCGATGGTGGGCCTGTCCGAGGTCGTCCGCCTGGGCGCGCCGGTGGAAAAGGGCCAGCCGCTTGCCCGCATTCACGCCGCGCGCCTGTCGCAGGCCGACGAGGCGGAACGCGCCGTGCGCGCCGCGATCACGCTCGGCGACGCGCCGGCCGCGCAAAAGCTGGTGCGGGAGCGCGTGGCATGAGCCGCGCCTTCCTCGTCGTGATGGACTCCGTGGGCATCGGCGGCGCGCCGGATGCCGACATGTTCCATAACGGATCCGTCCCCGACGAGGGCGCAAACACGCTGGGCCACATCTTCGACGCCTGCGCGCAAGGCGGGGCCGAGACCGGCCGCTCCGGCCCGCTGCACCTGCCCAACCTGGCCGCTCTGGGGCTCTACGACGCCCTCGCGCTGGCCTCTGGCGAGACGCGCCCGACAGCCGGCGGCGGCACGCCGCACGGCCTGTGGGGCGCGGCGAGCGAGGTCTCGAAGGGCAAGGACACGCCCTCGGGCCATTGGGAACTGGCGGGCCTGCCGGTGCCGTGGGACTGGCACTACTTCCCCGACACCCACCCCGCCTTTCCGCCCGAGATCACCGCCGAGGTCTGCCGCCTCGCGGGCACTGACGGTATCCTGGCGGATTGCCACGGTTCCGGCACCGTGATGATCGAACGCTTCGGCGCCAAGCATGTCCGGACCGGCCACCCCATCTGCTATACCTCTGCCGACAGCGTCTTCCAGATCGCCGCGCACGAAGAAACCTTCGGCCTCGACCGGCTCTACGATCTCTGCGCCCGCCTTGCGCCCAGGCTGCACGCGATGAAGGTGGGCCGGGTGATCGCGCGGCCCTTCCTGGGCGGCGAAGGCACCTTCACCCGCACCGGGAACCGCAAGGATTACGCCATCACCCCGCCGCAGCCCGTCCTGACCAACTGGGTGCAGGCCGCCGGGCAGCGGGTGATCGCGGTGGGCAAGATCGGCGACATCTTCTCGATGTCCGGCATCGACGAGGTCCGCAAGGGCAGCGATGCCGAGTTGATGGAGCACCTGTCGGACTGCCTCGACACCGCGCCCGAGGGCAGCCTGACCTTCGCCAATTTCGTCGAGTTCGACAGCCTTTACGGCCATCGGCGCGACGTGGCGGGCTATGCGCGGCATCTCGAATGGTTCGATGCGCAGCTTGGCCGCCTGCTGCCTCGGCTGCGCGCCGGGGACCTTCTGCTGCTGACCGCGGATCATGGCAACGATCCGACCTGGGTCGGCACCGACCACACCCGCGAACGCGTGCCGGTGCTGGTGGCGGGGCAGGGGGCGGGGCCGCTGGGGCAGATCGCCTTCGCCGATGTGGCCGCCAGCATTGCCAAACACCTTTCGGTTCCGGCACAAGGACCGGGCACGCCGTTTCTTTGAAGGATTACCGGAATGGACGACCTTACCCGCGACAGGATCGCCGCGATGGACGAAGAGCGGCTGGCGCGGATCGAGGCGCTGCCGAAATGCGAACTGCACCTGCATTTCGAAGGGGCCGCGCCGCCGGCCTTCATCCGCGGGCTGGCCGCCGAGAAGAAGGTCGACCTGTCGAAGATCTTCAACTCCGACGGCTCTTACGCCTATCGCGATTTCACGCATTTCCTGTCGGTCTACGAGGCCGCGACCTCGGTCCTGCAAAGCCCCGAGGATTTTGCCCGACTGACGACGGCCGTCCTTGAGGAAAGCGCCGGGAATGGCGTGATTTACTCGGAAACCTTCCTGTCGCCGGATTTCTGCGGCGGTGGCGACGTGTCCGCCTGGCGCGACTACCTTGCCGCCATTCGCGAAGCTGCCGAAGCGGCGGAACGCAGCCACGGCATCATCCTGCGCGGCGTGGTCACCTGCATCCGCCATTTCGGCCCCGAAAAGGCCAAGGCCGCCGCGCTTTGCGCCGCCGAGACGCAGGGCGACTGGCTGACGGGCTTCGGCATGGCCGGGGCCGAGGAGATGGGCAAGCAGCGCGACTTTGCCTACAGTTTCGACATGGCGCGCGAGGCCGGGTTGCGGCTGACCAGCCATGCCTGCGAATGGCGCGGCCCGCAGGAGGTGGTGGATGCGCTGACCGATCTGCGCGTCGAACGGATCGGCCACGGCGTGCGCGCCATCGCCGATCCGCGCGTCGTCGAGATGTTGGCCGAACGCGAGATCACGCTGGAGGTCTGCCCGGGCTCCAACGTCTTCCTCGGCGTCTTCCCCGCGCTCAAGGATCACCCGATCCAGCGGTTCCGCGAGGCGGGCGTCAAGGTCACCGTCTCCACCGACGACCCGCCCTTCTTCCACACGACGATGCGCAAGGAATACCGCGATCTTGCGCTGACCTTCGGATGGGACGAAGAGGTGTTCACCGAGATCAACCGCACCGCCATGCAGGCCGCCTTCTGCGACGCGGCCACCCGCGAGGCGGTGCTGAAACAACTGGACGCCGCGTTATGACCCCTTCCCAGATCGAGCACCTGACCATCGTCGACCACCCGCTGGTGCAGCACAAGCTGACCCTGATGCGGGAAAAAGAGACATCGACCGCCTCTTTCCGCCAGCTCCTGCGCGAAATCAGCCTGCTGCTGGCCTACGAGGTCACGCGCAACCTGCCGATGACCGAAAAGGTCATCGAAACGCCGCTCTGCGAGATGCGCGCACCGGCCATCGAAGGCAAGAAACTGGCGCTGATCTCGATCCTGCGGGCGGGCAACGGGCTGTTGGACGGTATCCTGGAACTGATCCCGGCGGCGCGGGTCGGCTTTGTCGGGCTTTACCGCGATGAAGAGACGCTGCAGCCGGTGCAGTACTACTTCAAGGTGCCCGACGCCCTGGAAAGCCGTCTTTCCATCGTTGTCGACCCAATGCTGGCCACCGGCAATTCCTCGGCCGCGGCGATTGACCTGATCAAGCAGGCGGGCGCGCGCGACATCCGTTTCCTGTGCCTGCTGGCCGCGCCCGAAGGCGTGGCGCGGATGCACGCGGCGCATCCGGACGTGCCCATCGTCACCGCGGCGCTGGACGAGAGGCTGAACGAAAAGGGCTATATCGTGCCGGGGCTCGGGGATGCGGGCGACCGGATGTTCGGGACAAAATAGCGGGAAAGCGCGGCTTTACAGCGTCGCGGCGATCGGGCATTCTGGCCCTCACATCTGTGGGGGCAGACATGACATTGAAAAGTTTAACGTTTACGGCTCTGGCAGTCTGCATCGGGCTGCTCGCGGGCGAGACGGCAACGGCGCAGACCCTGCGCGAGGTTCCGGCCAATATCCCGCCGGATTCGTTTTCCGGGCGGCAATTCGTGGACAATCGCGGCTGTGTCTATATCCGCGCGGGCGTGGACGGTGCCACGACATGGGTGCCCCGGGTGACCCGGCAGCGCGAGCAGCTGTGCGGCCTGACGCCGACCTTTGGCGGCGGCAGCACGGCGACGGCTGCAGCGGCGCCTGCTCCGGCACCCCAGCCGCGCCCCGCGCCCGAACCTGTCCAGATCACCATCGCACCGCAGGCTGCGGCACCGGCCCCCGAACCCGCGGCGCAGACAACCACCGCGCTGCGCCCCGCGCCTGCGGAAACGCAGCTGCAATCGGGTCAGCAGACCGCGACACTGCGCCGGGCCACCCAGCCGCAGCCCGTTCTGGTGCCCAAGCAGGCGGCCCCCGCGCCGTCGGGCCAGACAACGGTGCGCCGGATCCCGGCACCGGCCGTGCAGACATCCTCTGCGGCACCGCAGGAGACCGCAAAGGTCGTGCGGGTGACCCCCGCCCCGACGGCACAGCAGGTGGCCAAGGCCCCGCCGCGCGTGGTGCGCCGCGTGCCCCAGGCCTCCGAGCCTGCGGCGGCACCGCAGCAGGCGACCCGCGTGCTGGTGACCCGGAACGGACAGGTGGCCTGCCCCGGTCTCAGCGAGGTGTCGGCCCGCTACATGCGCAGCGACGGCCGTATCGCGGTGCGCTGCGGCCCGCAGCAGACCCCGCACGTGACGGTGATCCGCCGCGGCGAGGCACCGGTGGCGGGCAAGCGCGTCTACGACAATACCGGCTGGCCGCAGCCCGGGCTGAGCGGGGCCACGCGGATCGTGCCGCGCCATGTCTACGAACGGCTCGACACCACCTCGCCGCATGTGCCGCAGGGCTTTCGTCCGGCCTGGGACGATGACCGGCTGAACACCCATCGCGCGTTCCAGACCGTGGATGGCTATCACCGCACCCAACAGGTCTGGACCAACACCGTGCCGCGGCAACTGGTGGTGCAGTCCGGCCAGGCGGCCGAGGTCAAGGAACCGGTGATCGCCTATCGCGGCACCGCCAAGGTGCCGGCGGCGCAGACGCAGGCCTCGGGGCGCAAGGCATCGGTCTCGACCCGGTCCGCCCCGTCGCGGCCCGCGGCCACGGGCAGCGCGCGTTACGTGGAGATCGGCGTCTTCACGACACAGGGCAAGGCCGACGCTGCGGCCCGACGCCTGCGCGCGGCCGGTCTGCCGGTGAAATACGGCATGGCCAAGCGCGGCGGCCAGACGGTGCGTCACGTTCTGGTCGGCCCCTATTCCGACAGTGCCGCGCTGAACACCGCGCTCAAGCGCGTGCACGGCACCGGATACACGCAGGCCTATCTGCGCTGAAGGCGTGCCCGCGCCCCTGCGATGGGCAGGCGCGCGGGGCGCAAGCCCGAGGGGTGTCCTCAGGCACCGCAGATCCCCTGCAGGCGGACCCAGTCGGCATCGCTGAGCACAACACGCGCGCCGCCACCGGCCATCGGGTCTGCCTCGATCAGCGTCAGGGTGGTCTCTCCGGTGATGTCCCGCGCATAGGCATATGCGGTGCTGTGCACCTGCGCCGCGGCAAAGGCGGGCAGCAGCGCCTCGGGCGCGGGGTCGGGACGCGGGGCGGTGAGCAGATGCTCGGCATAGGCCGACAGCGCCTCGTCCGGCAGCGCGCCGGTGGTCAGCAAGCGCAGGCCCGCCAGCATGCCGGCATGATCCAGCAGGTCGGCCAGCGGATCGCGCCCGGCGGCGCGGACGCTTTCGGCGATGATATAGCCCGCCACCACGTCGGGATCCTCGTGATCCTCCACCACCGCGCGGCCCAGCAGGATCAGCCCGCCGGGCAGATGTGTGCTGTCCTGCACGCCGCCGGGCAGGATGCGCAATGCATCGGGGCGCTCTGGTCCCAGCAGCCGGATCGCAAGCCGGCGCAAGGGGCGTTCGGCATCGCGGTTCATGCAGGGCGCGCCGGTGACCCGCACCAGATGCCCCATGAGCGCCTGCCCGATCTCGGCCCGCTTGACCGGCGGCACGACGCGCACGGTATAGCGCTCCAGCGCGTCGGGCAGCCAGAACACTGCAACCCCCAGCAAGCCGGCGGTCACGGCACCGGTGAGCACGAGGCGCAGCTTGCCCGGATGCGGGCGGCGGCGTTCGATGGCACGCAACAGGCGGTTGATGCCGTCGATCATCTCGGCTTCGTCCGCGGGCAGTTCCAGCGTCTCGCCGGGATCGCCATCGGGATGGAAGATTGCGGGCGTGTCCGAGGTCTTGCGCACCGCGCCCAGCGACCAATGCGCCAGAACGCGGCCGGAGGTTTCGGAAATCGTCAGCGTGGCGTCGCCCAGAGACACGATCACCTCGCGCCGCTGATCCTCGGGGCTTGCCCGCCAGAGGCCGGTGGCCTCCAGTCGCGGGAATTCCTTGAGTGCTGTCATGCGGGCTGCTCTGCCTCTGTTCAGGGGACGGTAGCATGACCCGCGGGGTTGGGCAATCTTGGCGGACGGGGCCGCAGGGGCGGCGGGGTGAACCCCGCCCTACAGCGTCTTCGCCAGGGCGCGCAGTTCGAATTTCTGGATCTTGCCGGTTGAGGTCTTGGGCAGTTCCCGGAACACCACCTGCTTGGGCGTCTTGAAGCCGGCCAGCCGCTCGCGCGTATAGGCGATCAGGTCGGCCTCGGTCGCCTCGTGGCCGTCCTTGAGTTCGACGAAGGCGCAGGGCACCTCGCCCCATTTCTCGTCCGGCTTGGCCACGACGGCACAAAGCAGCACCGCCTCGTGCCCCATCAGGGTCGATTCCACCTCGACGGACGAGATGTTCTCGCCGCCCGAGATGATGATGTCCTTGGCGCGGTCGGCGATCTGGACATAGCCGTCGGGATGCTGGATCGCGATGTCGCCGGAATGGAAGACGCCGCCCGCGAAGGCCTCTTCGGTGGCGGCGGGGTTCTTGAGGTAGCCCTTCATCACGCCGTTGCCGCGGAACACGATCTCGCCACGGGCGCTGGCGTCGCGGGGGATCGGCTGGCCCTGATCGTCCCAGACCTCCACCGGTTCCATGAAGGGCATGGCAACGCCCTGGCGGGCCTTGATCGCCGCGCGATCCTCGCCGGTCAGCGGCTCCCACGCGGCCTTCCAGGTGCATTCGGTGGCCGGGCCGTAGGTTTCGGTCAGCCCGTAGACCTGGGTGACGTTGAAGCCCATCGGTTCGATCTTGGCCAGCGTGGCCGGGGCCGGTGGCGCGCCGGCGGTGAAGACCTCGACCACGTGTCCGAAGGGGCGGCGCTGCTCGGCGGGGGCGTTGACGAGCATGTTCAGCACGATCGGCGCGCCGCCGAAATGGGTCACGCCCTCGTCGGCGATGGCGTCGAAGATGGCGGGCGCGGTGATGTCGCGGCAGCACACGACGGTGCCGCCCACGGCGGGCATCATCCAGGTGTGGCACCAGCCGTTGCAGTGAAAGAGCGGCACGATGGTCAGGTAGACCGGGTGCAGCACGATGCGCCAGCTGAGCACCTGGCCCATGGCGTTCAGGTAGGCCCCGCGATGGTGATAGACCACGCCCTTGGGCCGCCCGGTTGTACCGGAGGTGTAGTTGAGCGAGATCGACTCCCATTCGTCCTCGGGCATGTGCCACGCGAAGTCCGGATCGGCGGCGGCCAGCAGGTCTTGGTATTGCGGGTAATGGCCGTGGCCATGCACGCCGGCATGGTCGTCGGGGACCTCGACGATCTGCGGCGCGGGCCCGTCCATCCGGTCGAGCGCAAGCGCCAGCACGGGCAGGAATTGCGGATCGCACAGCACGACACGCGCCTCGCCATGATCCAGGATATAGGCCACGGTGTCGGCGTCGAGCCTTGTGTTGATGGTGTTCAGCACCGCCCCGCAGGCGGGCACGCCGAAATGCGCCTCGGCCTGGGCGGGGACGTTGGGCAGGAGCGTGGCGACCACGTCGCCCGGCCGCACGCCCATCTGCGCCAGGGCCGAGGCCAGCCGGGTGACGCGGTCGATGTACTGGGCATAGGTCTTGCGGTGCGGGCCATAAAGCACGGCGGGGTGATCGGGCCAGATCTGCGCCGCGCGTGTCAGGAAGGAAAGCGGGGTAAGCGCGACAAAATTCGCCGCGTTCCGCTCAAGCCCGGTTTCGTCCTTCATCCAGCCCATGATCGCCTCCCCGCGTTGCTGTTCGCGCAAGATTATTGCGCTTGTGCGCCGGAGGGAAGAGCAGAGTGCGGGCGGGGCGCGGCCCCTTTCCCGCTCATGCCATCGCGATGGCGCGGGCAAAGAGACCGGTTTCGACATTCCCGCCCGAGATCGTGCAGATCACGTCGCCCGCTGCCAGCGCGTCGCCGTGGAACAGCGCCGCCGCCAGCGCCACGGCGCCGCCGGGTTCGGCCACCAGCTTGAGATGACGGAAGGCCAGGGCCATGGCGCGCAGGGCCTCGTCCTCGGTGACCACCACGCCCGGCCCGCACAGGCGCTGCATCACGGGAAAGGTCAGCTGGCCCGGCTGGGGGGTCAGGATCGCATCGCAAAGCCCGCCGGACAGCCGGTCATTGCGCGCAATGACCCCCGCGGCCAGCGAGCGGGCGACGTCGTCAAAGCCCTCGGGCTCTACCGGGCGCACCCGCATGCCCGGCGCATCCGCCTCCAGCGCCAGCGCGACGCCCGAGGTCAGCCCGCCGCCGCCGCAGCAGACCAGGACCTCGGCCTCGTGAATGCCCATCCCGGCGGCCTGGGCCGCGATCTCAAGCCCGCAGGTGCCTTGCCCCGCCATCACTTGCAGATCGTCATAGGGGCGGATCAGGGTCAGCCCGCGTTCGGCGGACAGCCGGTCTCCGATCTCCTCGCGGCTTTCGGACCCGCGCTCATAAAGCACCACCTCGCCGCCCAGCGCCCGGGTGCCTTCGATCTTGGGGGCCGGGGCGTCGGACGGCATCACGATCACCGCCGGAACCCCGTGTTGCCGCGCGGCAAAGGCCACCCCCTGCGCATGGTTGCCCGAAGAATAGGCCAGCACGCCGCGCGCGCGGGTTTCGGTGTCCAGCGCCGACACGGCGGACCAGCCGCCGCGCGCCTTGAAGCTGCCGGTCAGCTGCAGGCATTCCGCCTTGACCAGCACCCGCCGCCCGGCGATCTCGTCCAGCAGGGGCGACCACAGCAGCGGCGTGCGCCGGATATGCCCGTGCAGGCGGTCGGATGCGGCGCGGATCAGGTCGATGTTCATGGGCGTCTCCTCTGCCCGGGCAGGAGGCGCGATTGACGCCCCCTTGTCAATCGCCGCCGCCGCGCGGCAGGGTGCGGCATGATCGAAAGACGGGCAGAACGGGACGGGGTGGTCAGCCGGGCGTGGTATTCGCCCTGCGCGTGCTACCGCTATGGTCTGACGCGGCGCTGGGCGGCGGGGCCGGAACTGCTGTTTGTCATGCTCAACCCCTCGACCGCCACCGAGACGGCCAACGATCCCACCATCGAACGGTGCCAGCGGCGCGCGTTGCGGCTGGGCTTTGGCGCGCTGGCGGTGGCCAATCTCTTTGCCTTCCGCGCCACGCAGCCTGCCGCGCTGAAGGCCGCGGAGGATCCGGTAGGGCCCGAGACCGATGCGCTGCTGACTGCCTGGTCGGTCCGGGCGGGGATCACGCTGGCGGCCTGGGGGGTGCATGGCGATCTGCTTGGACGCGCCCGACAGGTGGCTTCGCAACTGGCCGGAGACGTGCGCCATCTGGGCCTGACCCGCGACGGCCATCCGCGCCATCCGCTTTACGTTGCGTATGACACGCCGCTGGTGGCCTGGCCCGCAGAGGACCGCTATGCCCGATGACCTGACCCGCGAAACCGCCCGTCTGGCGGACGAAGTCGCCCGGCTCAACGCGCATCGGTTCGTGCGGGTGCAGAATTCGGTCTGGGCGCTGCTCTGGTTCCAGTTCCTGCGCGGGCTGGCCTTTGGCCTGGGCACGGCGGTGGGGGCCACGGTGCTGGTCTCGGCGCTGGTGGTGCTGCTGAGCCAGGTCGAGTTCGTTCCGATCCTGGGCGACCTGGCCAAACGGATCATCGACGAGATCCGGCAGCAGCCGTGATACTGCGAAGGAAGTATTAACCCTCTCTGTTTTATCCCGTTGATCGGCTGCGGGTGTTCTGGGATAGTTCCACCCGGTTTTGTGCGAGGTCGGCTGCCATGCTGTTTCTGGCTGGGTTACTGGGAATGATGGTGCTGGGATCCGTGGTGGTCGTCAGCACCTCCGACGCCGAGGCGGATGCCGCGGAAAACGGGGTCTTGCCTGATGAAGATGGGCAGGACATCGCGTCCGACATCGCGCGCGAGGCGGGGGGGGCACAGCAGAATTCCCTTTTTGCCCAGATGGGTCTGATCAACCTGCCCGGCCTGAACGAGCAGGGCAGCGACGACGACGATGTCATGACGGGCACCGGCGGCACCGACCTTCTGGATGGTGCGGGCGGGGATGACAGCCTGTCCGGCGGCGGCGCCGGGGATGCCTTGCATGGCGGTGACGGCGATGATTCGCTCGATGGCGGCACGGAGGACGACACGCTGCATGGCGAGGCCGGACAGGATGCCGTGGCTGGCGGTGCGGGCGATGACGCGCTGTTCGGCCATGACGGCGACGACGTTCTGCAGGGCGGCAATGGCGATGACGCGCTGCAGGGCGGGCTTGGCGACGACACGCTTGCCGGCGGCGGCGGCAACGATGCGCTGCATGGCCGCGAAGGGGCCGATCGCCTGTCGGGCGGGGCCGGGCAGGACACGTTGTTCGGCGGCTGGGACGATGACGTCCTGATCGGTGTCGAGCGCGGGTCCGACGGGCAGGACACCGACGCGCGCGACTATCTCAACGGGGCCGATGGCGACGACCTGCTGGTGCTCGGGTCCGGGGATGTGGCCACTGGCGGCGACGGGGCCGATGTGCTGGTGCTGGGGGACTGGATCACCGGGGCCTCGGCGGAACTGATGGATTACGAACCCGGCGAAGACCAGATCGTGATCGTCTATGACGACAGCCTTGGTGACGTCGACCCGCAACTGACCATACGGCCCAGTGCCGCGGATCCTGCCGTGACGGAAATCGTTCTGGACGGGGTGGTCGTGTCCACCTTGCCCACCGCCGACGCCCCTGATCCGTCCGCCGTGGTCCTGGTGGGCGAAAGCACGGCCGAGGCCCTGGCCTTCGTGTGAGGCGGAAGTGCTGCGGGGCAGCGGGCCGCCGGGGCCCGCACGCACCGCTCCTTGCGGGAGCCGAGCCGCGCCAAGCCGCCCCAAGCCGCGCCGGTCGGCGCTCCGGTTGCCGGCTGTGGCCCCGCTGGTGCGCCGGTCTGACCTGTCATGGCCTCTCGGGCGCGTGTGTGACCGCGGCATCGGCACCGACCAAAGGGTTCGGCGCGGTTTCGGCTTTGCATCCTGCGGGGAATCGCCTATACGCCCGCATCCGCCTGCGCGGATCTCTCCACGGGCCTTGCTGGACGACATCCCGGCTTGTGCCATAACCCTTTTATCCTGAAAGGAGACCCCGATGTCGATCACGGCTGAAGAAAAGACCCGCCTGATGAAGGAATATGCCACCAAGGACGGCGACACCGGCTCGCCCGAAGTGCAGGTGGCCATCCTGACCTCGCGCATCTCGACCCTGACCGAGCACTTCAAGACCCACAAGAAGGACAACCACTCGCGCCGTGGCCTTCTGAAGCTGGTCGCGCAGCGCCGCAAGCTGCTGGACTACCTAAAGGGCAAGGAAGAGGCCCGTTACCTCGACCTGATCAAGCGCCTCGGCATCCGCCGCTGAGGCGGAACGGCCCGGATCGGTGCACCCGCGGCATGCCGCGGGTGTTTCGCATTTGGTAGGGCCCCGAATTTTCGTCGAAAATTCGGGGCTTCGCTCAAACCAGGCGGCGGATCGGGCCGCGGTTGCAGATCACGATGAACTGCCCGCCCGCCTCAAGCAGGCAGTAGCCCCGCAGACGCACTTCCTCGATGAACCGGTCGCGACCGATTTCGCGTTCGACCCAATGTACGGCGCGGCGCACAACCGCGCCACGGGCAACGGCGCGGGCGGAAAAGACCTGGTCCACCCAAGGATCGGCTGACGAAACGACGACATGTTCCATGCCACGATCTGGCATGATCTTGATTGCTTTTTCCTTAATGACGCCGCGCCATCCGACCGCCTTTTCAAACCCCTTCAAACGCTGTATGCCGCGCGCATCTGAGACGTGACGCTTCGACCCCGGCGCATGACAGGATGGAGGGGTCGGCGGCAATGGGGCCGCCATGAAATCGGGAGACCCGGGATGGGCCCGGGAGTGCTCCCCGTTAGGATACGATGATGTTCAAAGAAGTGAAAAAGACACTCCAGTGGGGCGAGGAAACGCTGACACTGGAAACCGGCAAGGTTGCGCGCCAGGCCGACGGCACCGTGATCGCCACGCTGGGCGAAACCAGCGTCATGGCCAACGTGACCTTTGCCAAGGAGCAAAAGGAAGGCCAGGACTTCTTCCCGCTGACCGTGCACTACCAGGAAAAATACTATGCGGCGGGCAAGATCCCCGGCGGCTTCTTCAAGCGCGAGGCGCGGCCGACGGAAAAGGAAACCCTGACCGCGCGCCTGATCGACCGTCCGATCCGTCCGCTCTTCGTACCGGGTTTCAAGAACGAAGTGCTGGTGATGTGCACCGTGCTGAGCCACGATCTGGTCAACGATCCCGACATCGTGGCCATGATCGCGGCAAGTGCTGCGCTGACCATCTCGGGCGTGCCGTTCATGGGCCCGATCGCCGGCTGCCGCGTGGGCTTCGAGGATGGCGAATACGTCCTGAACCCGACGGTCGAGGACATGGACCAGCTCAGGAACAACCCCGAGCAGCGCCTTGACCTGGTTGTCGCGGGCACCAAGGACGCCGTGATGATGGTGGAGTCCGAGGCCTATGAGCTGACCGAAGAGGAAATGCTGGGCGCGGTGATGTTCGCGCATGAAAGCATTCAGCCGGTGGTCGATCTGATCATCGACCTGGCCGAAGACGCCGCGAAAGAGCCGTTCGACTTCCAGCCGCCGGATTATTCGGCGCTGTACGACGTGGTGAAGGGCATTGGCGAAGAGAAGATGCGCGCCGCCTACGCCATCACTGACAAGCAGGAACGCGTCACCACGGTGGCCGCCGTCAAGGACGAGATCAGGGCGCAGCTGAACGAAGAGCAACTGGCCGATGCCAATCTCGGCTCCGCCATCAAGAAGCTGGAATCGGTGGTGTTGCGCGGCGACGTGGTCAAGAACGGCCGCCGCATCGACGGCCGCGCCCTGGACCAGGTGCGCCCGATCGTCAGCGAAACCTCGGTTCTGCCGCGCACCCATGGCTCGGCCCTGTTCACCCGGGGCGAGACGCAGGCGCTGGTGGTGACCACGCTGGGCACCGGCGACGACGAACAGATCATCGACGCGCTGCACGGCAATTTCCGCTCGAACTTCCTGCTGCATTACAACTTCCCGCCCTATTCGGTTGGTGAAGTTGGCCGCGTGGGCAGCCCCGGCCGTCGCGAGATCGGCCACGGCAAGCTCGCCTGGCGCGCGCTGCAGGCGGTGCTGCCGGCCCCGACCGATTTCCCCTACACGATCCGCGTCGTGTCGGAGATCACGGAATCGAACGGCTCTTCCTCTATGGCCTCCGTTTGCGGCGGTTCGCTGTCGATGATGGATGCCGGCGTGCCGCTCAAGGCGCCGGTGGCCGGCGTGGCGATGGGCCTGGTGCTGGAAGACGACGGCGATTACGCCGTGCTGACCGACATCCTGGGCGACGAGGATCACCTCGGCGACATGGACTTCAAGGTGGCCGGCACCGTCAACGGCATCACCTCGCTGCAGATGGACATCAAGGTTGCGGGCATCACGTCCGATATCATGAAGACCGCCCTGGCACAGGCCAAGGCGGGCCGTCTGCACATCCTCGAAGAGATGTCGAAGGCGATCAGCGAGGCGGGCAGCTTCAGCGTGCACGCACCGCGCATCGAAACGATGACCATTCCGCAGGACAAGATCCGCGAAGTCATCGGTTCGGGCGGCAAGGTCATCCGCGAGATCGTGGAGACAAGCGGCGCCAAGGTCGACATCAACGACGACGGCACGATCAAGATCGCCTCGCCGGACGGTGAATCCATCCAGAAGGCCTATGACATGATCTATTCGATCGTGGCAGAGCCGGAAGAGGGCCATATCTACAAGGGCAAGGTCGTCAAGATCGTCGATTTCGGCGCTTTCGTGAACTTCTTTGGCAAGCGCGACGGGCTGGTGCATGTCAGCCAGATCGAAAACCGCCGCCTGAACCATCCGTCCGACGTTCTGAAAGAAGGTCAGGAAGTCTGGGTCAAGCTGCTGGGCTTTGACGAGCGCGGCAAGGTGCGCCTGGCGATGAAGATGGTCGACCAGGAGACCGGCGAAGAGCTGGCCAAGGAAAAGAAGGAAGAGGAAGAGGCGGAGTAAGCGCTCCGATTCTTTTCGAACGCTTCTAGGGCACCCGCGGGGTGCCCTTGTTGCATCAACCGTTGCATGTTGCGTGTGTTGCGGACGCAGTGACCGATTTGGGCCTGACCTTTTGCCCCCGTCTGCCGCGCACCGCAACGCCGCCACCGCCAGCCTTTGGTCGCACAGGCCCATCGGCAACCTCGAACCGATGGCTGTTGCAGCGGACACGACGCGACGTCACGGGGGGAAGTTGACGTTCCGTTTACCCGTGCACGGTAGAGTTGATCCTGTCACAAGCGGCTATCGAACGGTCCTTCGACACACTCACGGGATGCGCCGCGGGCCCTAGCAGGGATGCCAGGGCCCTTTCGCGTTCAGTGCCGGATCACCGTGGGCAGGCCGAACATGCCGGACCGGCGCACGCTGCCGCGGCCGCTGGAATCGGTGTGGTCCGACTTGGTGACGACCAGCGGCAGGATGAAATTCGCCATCCGTCCGTGCCGCGGGATGATCGAACCGGTGAACGGCTTGCGGCGGCTCAGCAGTGGCAGAAGGAAATTCGCCATCCGCGCGTGGCGGGGGAAGATCGAGCCGGTATAGGGCTTGCGGTCGCTCAGCAGGTCCATCGGCTTGTCGGCCATGCGCGGCCCGCCGGGCATCAGCGAGTTGGTGCCGGTCTTGCCGTTGATCAGGTGCGGGAAGGGCCAGTTTGCCATGCGCGCGTGCCGCGCAATGAGCGAGCCGGTCCAGGGCTTGCGCTGGCTGATCAGCGGGATCGGCCAGTTGGCCATGCGGGCATGGCGCGGGAACAGGAAATTGTCCGACGGCTGACGGCGAATCGTCAGCGGGAAGATGAAGTTCGCCATGCGCGCGTGGCGCGGAAAGGCGAACTCGTCCCGGGGCTTGATGCGCGAGATCAGCGGGATCGGCCATTCGGCCATGCGGGCGTGCCGCGGAAACACCGACTCGTCATAGGGTTTGCGGCGGCTGAGCAGGGGGATCGGCCAGTCAGCCATGTGATAAGTGGTGCTGCCGGGAACGCGCCGCCGGGTCAGCATCAGCGGCGTGCCTTCCAGCACGCTCAGATCGCTGCCGGGGGCGTCCTTGACGAACACCTCTTCGACCAGCGCGCCCATGTCCGCGGCCCCCATGCGGGCCGTGACCTCGCGGGTGATGCGGGCGACGCCCAGCGGCTTGTAGCCGGCATTGACCAGCACCACCGCCCCGCCGGAGGCCATGCGCTCCTGATAGGCCCGGGCGGTTGCCGGATCGACATGGGCGGCGATCAGCTTGTCCGCCAGACCGTCCGGCGTGTCATGAACACGCAGGATGCTGGCGGGAAAACGTTCTTCGCCCCGAAGCGTCTCGGCAACGGCGCGGGCGGTGTCGGCGCTGTCGAAATACCGCGTGATGACTTTGGTCATGGAACCTCCACTGGCTTGGGATCTTGCTGCATGTCCCGGTCCGCTTGGTGCTCTCTCCACTGCAACGCAAGCGGCAGCGCGACCAGGACGGTCAGGCAGAGAAACACGATCTCAATCGAGAACACTGTATTGTAGGCCGCAAATGACATACGTCCATCGGCGGAGGGCATTGCGGTGATGACATCGCGCACGATGCCGCCCAGGGCAACACCCAGGCCGGCGCAGGTGGCCTGCACGGCACCCCATGTGCCCAGGGCCAGGCCGATCCGGTTGGCGGCGGCACCGCGGATGCTGGCGGTCAGGGTTGCGTGGCCGAACAGGCCCGCGCCCAGCCCGGTGGCCAGCGTGCCCAGAAGGAAGGTCGGCGCGCCGCCCCCCTGCGAGGCCAGGATGATGGCGGCAAAGCCGGGAATGCCGATGGCCGCGCCGGTCAGCGCCAGCCGCGCGGGGATCCCGCCGCGGCCCAGCAGGTGCGAGGCTGCGACAAAGCCTGCCAGCGTGCCTGCGGCCAGAAGCGCCGTCAGCCGTGTCGTTTCGGCCACGGAAAACCCAAGCGCCTGCCCGCCATAAGGCTCCAGCAGCACATCGGCCATGCCAAAGCCGAACGTGCCCAGCCCGATCACCGTCAGCAGGCGCAGAGCACCGGGTGTGGCGATCTGGTCGGCCCAGGCGGCGCGGAACGCCACCGGCGGCGCGGTTTCCATCTGCCGGGCGCGGACGCGGTCGCGCGGTTCCTGTTTCCACAAGGCGAAAAGGTTCAGCGCGATGGTCACAACCGCGCTGCCCTGGATCACCTGCACGAGGCGTCCGGGCGTATAAGGGCTCAGCAGCGCGCCGAAGATCAGCGCGCTCAGTACCATGCCGACCAGCAGCATGACGTACATCAGCCCGACGACCTTGGGCTGGTCTTCTTCGCGCACGAGGTCGGTGGCCAGCGCCAGGCCCACGGTCTGGACCATGTGCACCCCGGCACCGACCAGCAAAAAGGCCAGCGCGGCCGAGCTGAGCCCGATCCAGCGCGGGGCGTCCACCGCCTCGCCATAACCCGACAGCACCAGAAGCGCGAAGGGCATGATGGCAAAGCCGCCGAACTGGTACATCGTGCCCTTCCAGATATAGGGCACGCGACGCAGACCCAGTGCCGAGACATGGGTGTCGGACTTGAAGCCGATCAGCGTGCGAAAGGGCGCGAACAGCAGCGGCAGCGCCAGCATCCCGGCCACCAGCGTGGCGGGCACCTGCAATTCGACGATCATGACGCGGTTCAGCGTGCCGACCAGCAGCACCAGCGCCATGCCGACGGTGACCTGGAACAGCGACAGGCGCAGCAGGCGCGACAGCGGCACGTCCTCGGTGGCGACATCGGCAAAGGGCAGGTAGCGCGGCGCAAGGCGGGCCAGGCGGGACAGGGCAAAGGTGCGGTAGCTCTGATAATCCAGCGCCATCTTCGGTCTCCGGTCTTAGCGGACGCCGCGCCGGAATGCGGCGTCCGTCGGGATCATGGGCAGCAGATCCGCCGGTCGCACCGGCGGATCCCGGTCATTCGACCACGTGTCCAAGCGGTGCTGTCGCGCTGGCCAGCACATCGTTGGGCTGCAGGATCGCCCGGGCGGTCGTGCCGTCGGGCATGATCACGGTGACCTCGCGTGCGCCGTCCGGCGTCTGGGTCACGTAGGCTGCCTTGGCGGTGTCGGTGTCGACACCCGGCAGGATCGCTGCTGCGGTTTCCTCGCCGGAGCCCAGGGGCTGGCCGGACAGGAAGTCGGCAACCCAGGTCGTGTTGCTGAGAACGGCGACATGCACGGCAAAGGAGCCGACGGCCACGGCACCGAGGAAGATCGGCACACCGACATTCGGCGACACCACGAGCCACATCTTGGCATTGTTCATGGGGTTTGCCTCCTTAGCCGAGCCACGGCGTCGCAGCCGCGACGAGGAAATGCGCGATCAGGGCGATCGCACCGAAAACGCGTGTGCCGTCGATGAGGTAGCTGTGCACCTCTTCGGCTTCACGCAAGGTCAGGCCGGTGGGCCATACTTTGTCTGGATCATCGGACATGTCCGTTCCCCTCATTTGGTTGTCATGGACGCACCGCTGACCGCCAAGCGAAGACATGAGCGGCCAGTGCACGCGTAGGCCCGGGATTGCCGCAGGGACTCGCCCGGTACGGGGAGTGTGTCACTTTGCATTGACAATTTCAATTGTAAATCAAAGTTTACATTCCCGTGGGGTCAAGTGCCCGTCCGCACAACAAAAAAAGACCCGGGCAAAGCCCGGGCCAGGTCCAACAGGGAGGTGCATGTGATAACCCGCACATGCGACGGGATCCGTTGTCAAGATAAGCAATAAAGGTACTGCCGCAATACCTCTTTGATCTGGGTCAAATTCCGCTGCGCCATTATGACACCAGCCGGTAGCCGCCGGATTCCGTCACCAGTATGCGGGCGTTGGAGGGATCGGGTTCGATCTTCTGGCGCAGGCGGTAGATATGGGTTTCCAGCGTGTGCGTCGTGACACCCGCATTGTAACCCCAGACCTCGTGCAGAAGCACGTCGCGCGGCACCACGCCGTCGCTGGAGCGGTAGAGGAACTTCAGGATGTTGGTTTCCTTTTCGGTCAGCCGGATCTTGCGGTCGTCCTCGGTGACCAGCGTCTTCATCGAGGGCTTGAATGTATAGGGGCCCACGGTGAACACCGCGTCTTCGGATTGCTCGTGCTGGCGCAGCTGGGCGCGGATCCGGGCCAGCAGGACCGGGAACTTGAACGGCTTGGTGACATAGTCATTGGCACCGGCATCGAGGCCCAGGATGGTGTCGGCGTCGCTGTCATGGCCTGTCAGCATGATGATCGGCGACTTGACGCCCTGCTTGCGCATCAGGCGGCACAGTTCGCGCCCGTCGGTATCGGGCAGGCCCACGTCGAGGATGATCAGGTCATAGATCTGCTCCTTGACCCGGGCCATGGCCCCGACGCCGTTCTCGGCCTCGAACACCTCGAAATCCTCGGTCATGATCAGCTGCTCGGCCAGCGCCTCGCGCAGGTCGTCGTCATCGTCGACCAGAAGAATGTTTCTCAGCTGTGCCATGTGTGCCTCCTTGTGTTTGGCGGCAGATGTGGACATCTTGGCGCTCCGGCAAGTTTTGCTGCAGCGGGTTCACGGCCTCGTGTCTCGGGGGAGGGTTTGTTACAGCGAATGCGCCGGTTTGCAACATTGTCCTGCCCAGGTGCCCCATGACGCTTGCCCCCGATCCGACCGAACTTGTCGCCCGGGCACGGGGTGAGCTGCGCATGGGCGTGCCGGTGGTATTCGAGGCCGAGGGGGATGCGGCGCTGGTGCTGGCGGCCGAGACCGCCAACGCGGCGCGGCTGGCCGGAATGCAGGCGCTGGGCTCGCTTGACCTGGCCATCACCGCGCGCCGCGCCGAGACGCTGAAGGCGCGCGCCTATGACGGGGATCTGGCGCGGGTGGCGGTGCCGCCGGGGGCCGGGCTCGACTGGGTGCAGGCAGTGGCCGATCCGGCGGACGACCTGCGCTATCCGATGAAAGGCCCGCTGGAGACACGGCGCACCGGGCCTGCGGCGCTGCACCGCCAGGCGCTGGCGCTGTGCAAGGCGGCGCGGCTGCTGCCCGCGGCGCTGGTGGCGGTGCAACCCGGCGGCACGGCAGAGGGCGCGGGCCTTGTCCGTCTGCCGCTGGCGGACGTGGCCGAGGTCCTTGCACAGGCCCCGGTACTGGAGCATGTCGTGTCTGCGCGGGTGCCGTTGCGGGCCGCGCAGGACGCAAGGCTGCACGTGTTCCGCCCCGCGGACGGATCCGAAGAGCATTACGCCATCGAGGTGGGCCGCCCCGACCGCGACTCGCCGGTGCTGGCGCGGCTGCATTCGGCCTGCTTTACCGGCGACCTTCTGGGCAGCCTGAAATGCGATTGCGGGCCGCAGCTGAACGCGGCGCTGGCGGCGATGGGTGCGGCGGGGACAGGTGTTCTGCTGTATCTTCAGCAGGAAGGCCGCGGCATCGGGCTGGCCAACAAGATGCGCGCCTATGCCCTGCAGGATCAGGGCTTTGACACGGTGGAGGCCAATCACCGGCTGGGTTTCGAGGATGACGAGCGCGATTTCCGGCTGGGCGCGCAGATCCTCCAGCACCTGGGGTTCTCGGCGGTGCGGCTCTTGACGAACAACCCGGCCAAGATCGCGATGATGGAGCGTTCGGGCCTGCATGTGGCCGAGCGCGTGCCGCTGAAGGTGGGGCAGACGCAGGAGAACACCCGCTACCTCGCCGTCAAGGCTGCCAAGTCCGGGCATCTTCTGTAGCGGTCCGGCGGAGCGGCGCTCGTCCCGGCCCGGGGCCGGAACATCGCCCCGCCCGCCGTCCCCGGCCGTGGCGCTTGCCCCGGCGGCGCGGCGCGATAAGCTGGTCTGGGAAAGGAGCCTGACATGCGCTACTCGCTGCTCGATCTCTGCCCGGTCCCCGAGGGGGCCGACGCGGCGCAGGCGCTGGCCAACAGCGCGGCGCTGGCGCAACATGCCGAGGCGGAGGGCTATCACCGCTACTGGCTGGCGGAACATCACAACATGCCCGGCATCGCCTCGTCCGCGACGGCGGTGCTGATCGGGCATATCGCCGGTCTGACCCGGCGGATGCGGGTCGGTGCGGGCGGCATCATGCTGCCCAACCACGCGCCGCTGGCGGTGGCCGAGGCGTTCGGCACGCTGGAGACACTGTATCCCGGACGCATCGACCTGGGCCTGGGCCGCGCCCCCGGCGGCGACCGGGCGGTGATGCAGGCGCTGGGCGTCTCGCACCACCGGGCCGAGCGCTTTGCCGAAGAGGTTGCCGAACTGCGCGCGCTGCTGGGGCCGCGGGTGAAGGGCCGCGCCGTGCGCGCGGTGCCGGGCGAAGGCACGCATGTGCCGCTGTGGGTACTGGGCTCGTCGCTGCATGGCGCGCAGGTGGCGGCGATGCTGGGGCTGCCCTATGCTTTTGCCTCGCATTTTGCGCCGGCAGCGCTGGAGCAGGCGCTGGACCTCTACCGCCGCCATTTCCGCCCCTCGGACGCGCTGGCGCAGCCTTATGCGATGATCGCGGTCAACCTTTTTGCCGCCCCGACCGAGGCCGCGGCGCACCGTCTGCGCACCACGATGCAGCAGGCGTTCTACCGGCTGCGCAGCGGCCGTCCGGGCAAGCTGCCGCGGCCGGTGGACGATCTGCACGCCGTGGTGCCGCCCGAGGCGCTGCCCGCGGTGGAGGCCGCCTTGCGGATCAGCGCCGTGGGCGCGCCCGCACAGGTCGAGGCGCAACTGGCGGCGTTGATCGACCGGCTGGCCCCGGACGAGGTGATCCTGACCGGGCAGATCCACGATCCCGAGTCGCGCAGGACCTCGTTCTCGATCGGGGCCGAGGCGATGCGCACCCTGGCCCGGCGGCGCGCGGCATGAGCCCGCTGGACATGGTCCTGACCCGCCGCGGGCTGCGTTTTGCCGGACGACATTGGCCCTGCAGCCTGGGGCGCGGCGGGGTCCGCGATGACAAGCGCGAAGGCGACGGGGCCACGCCGGCCGGGGTGCACCGCATCGTGGGGCTGCTTTACCGGCCCGACCGCATGGCGCGCCCCACCGACTGGGCGGTGCCGATCCGGCCGGGCGACCTGTGGTCGGACGATCCGCGGCACGAGGATTACAACCTCATGGTGCGCGCGCCGTATCCCTGGAGCCATGAAAGGCTGCGGCGCGGGGACCGGCTGTACGATCTGGTCATCCTGACCGACTGGAACTGGCCACGCGCGGTGCGCGGCCGCGGCTCTGCCATTTTCCTGCATCGCTGGCGGCGGCCGGGCTATCCCACCGAGGGCTGCCTGGCCTTCCGCCCCGACCACCTGCCGCAGATCGCCCGGCGGATCACTTACGGGACGCGGCTGGTGGTGCCGCTGTCACTTGCGGGCCGTCGCGGCGGGTGATCCCCGCGCCGTTTCAGAACCCCGACAGGCGCTTGAGACTCATCGAGATGTGGGCCCGGCGGATCAGCGCGGCGGCCTGCAGGTCGCCGGCCTCCAGCGCGACCTGGGTCTGGCGCAGCTCGTCGAGAAAGATGGCGCATTCATGGCCCAGATCGAGCTGCGGGATCGCCTTGAGCCAGACCCGCGCGGTGCGATAGTACAGCCGGTCCGCCATGTCGCGCAGCGGCATGTTGCGGGTCAGCGACAGGCCGAAATCGTGGAAATCCATGCTCAGCCGGGCAAAGCTGCGGGCGTCCGGCGCCTGTTGCAGCGCCTCGCCGCGGCTGACCAGATCCAGCATGGCATGCAGCACGTCGAACGTCACCGGCTGTGGCGACAGCCGTCCGGCCATTTGCGCCAGTTCCAGCCGCAACTCGTAGGTCTGCGCCATTTCCCGCAGGTCCACATCGGTGACCAGCGTGCCGATGCCGTGACGGCTTTCCACCAGCCCCTCGTCCTCCAGCCGTGCCAGAACCCGGCGCAGCGGCGTGCGGGAGGTGCCGAATTCCTCGGCCAGCGCCTCTTCGCCCAGCTTGCTGCCCGGGGGATAGTCCAGCAAGCAGATGCGATCGCGCAGCGTAACGTACAAGCGTTGAAAACGTTCCGAGGCTTCTGTCATGGCGTGTGCCATGGCCGAGCGTCCGGGCCGCTGTCAAGCCGGCGCGGGGCGGTGGCGATGTCGCGGGCGGGTGCGCAGGAAAAAGGATCATATCGTTGCCGCGCGCAGTCGTTTTCGGCTGCAAAACGCCGCAATCCTGCCCATTCTTCCCGGAATGGACGCTACAGCGTGCATTTCAGGGCGAGACGGTTGCAACCGCCCGAATCCCGCGCTTTAGTCATGGCCGAGACCGGCGGGACACAGCGCTGGCGGAAAACAGGGAGCCGGGTTTGGCTGAACAGGGAACTGACAGCGCCTTTGTGGCGTTTGAACGTGTGCAGAAGAGCTATGACGGCGAGACGCTTGTCGTCAAGGATCTGAACCTTTCCATGCCCAAGGGCGAGTTTCTCACGATGCTCGGGCCGTCGGGATCGGGCAAGACCACCTGCCTGATGATGCTGGCGGGGTTCGAGACGGCAACCCATGGCGAGATCCGGCTTGATGGCGTGTCGATCAACAACATCCCGCCGCACAAGCGCGGCATCGGCATGGTGTTCCAGAACTACGCGCTGTTTCCGCACATGACGGTGGCCGAGAACCTGTCTTTTCCGCTGGAGGTGCGCAAGATCGGCAAGTCCGACCGCGAGGCCAAGGTCAAGCGCGCGCTGGACATGGTGCAGATGGGGGCTTTTGGCGGGCGGCGTCCGGCGCAGCTTTCCGGCGGCCAGCAGCAGCGGATCGCCCTGGCGCGCGCGCTGGTGTTCGAGCCGGAACTGGTTCTGATGGACGAACCGCTGGGCGCGCTGGACAAGCAGCTGCGCGAGCACATGCAGTTCGAAATCACCCGCCTCGCGCACGAGCTAGGAATCACCGTGGTCTACGTGACCCATGACCAGACCGAAGCGCTGACCATGTCGGACCGGGTGGCGGTGTTCAATGACGGGCGGATCCAGCAGCTTGATCCGCCGGACGTGCTGTACGAAAAACCCGCCAACAGCTTTGTCGCGCAGTTCATCGGCGAGAACAACACGCTGGAAGGCGTGGTGACCCGGATCGAAGGCGAGACCTGCGTGGTGCGGCTGGACGATGGCGAGGAACTGGACGCCACGCCGGTGAACGTGACCACCGTGGGCGAACGGACCCGGGTGTCGATCCGCCCCGAGCGGGTGGAGTTCAACCGCGACAGGCTCAAGCCCGGGGCGCATACGCTCAAGGCCGAGGTGCTGGAGTTCATCTACATGGGTGACATCTTCCGCACCCGGCTGAAAGTGGCTGGGAACGAGGATTTCGTGATCAAGACCCGCAACGCGCCCGACCAGGTGCGGCTGGAACCGGGCACCGAGATCGAGATCGGCTGGCTGCCGCAGGATTGCCGCGCGCTGGACGCCAGCTAGGCCGGAATACCGCGCGCGGCAGCCGAAAGGCGCGGCGTGCGGTCAAGTCGAGAGGCCAGCGGTTCGAGCCCGTGACCCGGCCTCTTCCACAACACGGGTAGTACTAGGGAGTATGACATGAAACTCACCAAGACCCTTCTTGCCAGCACCGCGCTGACCGTTGCCGCAGCAGGCGCGTTTGCCGAAGGCCATGGCATGGCCGACAGCATGACCCTGGTCAGCTGGGGCGGGGCCTATCAGGCGTCGCAGCAAAAGGCCTATGTCGAGCCGTATCTGGCGATGAACGAAGGCATTTCGTCCACCTGGGACGAAAGCTCGGCCGAGGCGGTGGCCAAGCTGCGCGCGATGAACGAGGCCGGCAACATCACCTGGGATCTGGTCGACGTGGAGGCCGCCGACGCCATCCGCCTGTGCGACGAAGGCCTGGCGATGGAGATCGACCACGACGAGATGCTGGCCGCGGCGCCCGACGGCACCGAGGCAAGCGACGATTTCGGCGATTCCATCGTGTCGGATTGCTTCATCCCGCAGATCGTGTTCTCGACCACCGTGGGCTATCGCACCGATCTTGTGGGTGACACCCCGCCGACCTCGATCTGCGCCCTGTTCGACACCGAGACCTATCCGGGCAAGCGCGCGCTGAACAAGCGTCCGCTGGCCAACGTGGAATGGGCGCTGCTGTGTGACGGCGTGGCCAAGGACGACATCTATGACGTGCTGTCCACCGACGAAGGTCAGGACCGCGCGCTGGCCAAGCTTGACACCATCAAGGACCAGGTGGTCTGGTGGTCGGCTGCCGCGGAAACCCCGCAGTTGCTGGCCGATGGCGAGGTTGTCATGGGCTCCACCTACAATGGCCGTCTGTTTGCGGCGATTGCCGAGCAGGGACAGCCGATCGGCATGCTCTGGGATGCTCAGATGCTGGACTTTGACGGCTGGGTGGTGCCCGAGGGCCTGCCCGAGGACCGTCTGGCCCGTGTCATGGACTTCCTGAACTTTGCCACCGACACCCAGCGTCTGGCGGATCAGGCGGCGTATATCTCGTACGGCCCGGCGCGTGCCTCCTCGGCTCCGCTGGTGGGTCTGCATGCCGAACTGGGCATCGAGATGGCGCCGCACATGCCCACCGACCCGGCCAATGCCAAGAACGTCTTTGTCACCCAGTACGAATTCTGGGCCGACTATCGTGACGACATCGACGCCAAGTTCCAGGCGTGGCTAGCGCAGTAAGGCGCATGTGACGACAGGGGCGGGCAGACATGCCCGCCCCGCTCCGGCAAGAAGGAAGGCGCAGATGCCCAAAGGCTACATCATCGGCCACATCACGGTGAACGATCCCGAGGCCTACAAGGCGTACATCGCGCAGGACACGCCGATCCTGCAGGCGAACGGCACGCACTTTCTGGTGCGGGGCGGTGCGTCCGAGGTGGTGGAAGGTACGTCCGAGGACCGGCACATCCTGTTTGCCTATGACAGCTACGATGCGGCGCGCGCGGCCTTTCTGGATCCGGATTACCAGAAGGTCGCCGATATCCGCCGAAGCGCCGCAACCAGCACCATCCTGGTGGTCGAGGGGCAGGAGGGATTTGATCCCGCGCCTCCGGGCGATACGCCGCGCGGCTACATCATCGCCCATGTCGAGGTGCGCGATGCCGAAGGCTATCAGCCTTATGTCGCCCGAAATGGAGAGATCTTTGCCCGCCATGGCGGCCGCTACATCGTGCGCGGCGGAGCGTCCGAGGTTCTCGAAGGCACCAGCCTGTCGCGCCATGTGGTGATCGAGTTCCCCTCGCTGGCCGCCGCCCGGGCGGGGTATGACGATCCGGACTATGTCGAGAACCGCAAGATCCGCCAGGCCCATGCCGACAGCGTGATCATCCTTGTCGAAGGGGTCGCGCCATGAGCACGGCAAGCGGTCCGGTTCTTGCGGCGGATGGCACGCCGCTCAAGCGCAGCCTGGCGCGGGCGCTGCGGGTCCAGAAGATCCGCGCGCTGCTGCTGATCGCGCCGCTGCTGCTGTTTGTCCTGGTCAGCTTTGTCGCCCCGATCGCCGACATGCTGTTCCGGTCGGTCGAGAACCAGATCGTCGCCGAGACGCTGCCGCGCACCACAAAGGCCCTGCGCAGCTGGGATCCCGAAGCGCAGGAATTGCCCGACGAGGCGGTGTTCGAGGCCGCCTATTACGACATTTTCATCGCCGCGGAACGCAAGCAGCACACGCGGCTCGGGTCGCGCCTGAATTACGAACAGACCGGCATGTCGTCGCTGTTCCGCAAGTCTGGCCGCGGGCTCGACGATATCGGCGAGGTCTATCAGGACCAGTTCAAGGATCTCGACCGCAACTGGGACGAGCCCGAGCCCTGGGTCGAGCTGATGGGGGCACCGTCCTGGGTGGCCGCGCTGCAGGACTGGGAAAAGGGCCAGCCGCTGCCGCCGTTTGCACTGCGCGACGGCGTGGCCGATCTGTTGCCGCTGACGGCGCGGGAATACGCGCTGTTCGCCCGGTTCACGCAGCAGGAGGACGGCAAGAGCCCGCTGAAGGAAGAGCCGTGGACGGCGGTTCACACCGCGCTTTACACCGATCTCGCCGCGGCGGACCTGTCGGGATATGACGGGCCGCGGGCCGAGATGCTGCGCGCCGCCGATGCGGCGGTGGACGCGCCGGGTTTCGAGACGGTCCGGTTTCGCGACGGCTTTGCCGAAATCGACGAGGACTGGCTGTCGCCCGACGTGTGGCGCACGATCCAGATCTACAGCCCGGCCTACACGTCGGGCTATTTCCTGAACGCGGTGGACATGCAGAAGACCCCCGAGGGTGTCGGGCTGCGCGACGAACGCGAACGGATCTATGGCCTGCTGTTCAAGCGCACCATGTTCATGTCGCTGATGATCACCTTCAGCTGCATCCTGCTGGCCTATCCGGTGGCCTATCTGCTGGCCAACCTGCCCATGCGCAGCGCCAACCTGCTGATGATCCTGGTGCTCTTGCCGTTCTGGACCTCGCTTCTGGTGCGGACCTCGGCCTGGAAGGTGATGCTGCAGCAGCAGGGCGTGATCAACGACACGCTGGTCTGGCTGGGGCTGGTGGACGATGCCGCGCGGCTGGTGATGATCAACAACCAGCTGGGCACGATCATCGCAATGACGCACATCCTTCTGCCCTTCATGATCCTGCCGATGTATTCGGTGATGTCCACCATCCCGCCCTCATACGTGCGCGCGGCTAAGAGCCTGGGCGCGTCGAACTGGACGGCGTTCTGGCGGGTCTATTTCCCGCAATCGGTGCCGGGGATCGGCGCGGGATCGATCCTCGTCTTCATCCTGGCCATCGGGTATTACATCACGCCCGAGATCGTCGGCGGCACCACCGGCACGTTCATCTCGAACCGGATCGCCTATCACATCTCGTCCTCGCTCAACTGGGGGCTCGCGGCGGCGCTGGGCACGATCCTGCTGGGGGTCGTCCTGGTGCTCTACTGGGCCTATGACCGGATCGTGGGCATCGACAACGTCAAGCTGGGAGGCTGAGCCATGGCGGTGGAAACGCAGGCAATCCGGCAGCCGCTGTCCTTTTCCGTGCCCGCTGTGGCGGCGGCAGGGGGCTTTGCCGGCATCTTCGTAGGCACGGCGCAGGGATCGGCGCTTCTTGGCATTTTCCTTGGGGCGATACTGCTGGCGGGGCTGACCTGGCTGGCCATGGCCGTTCTGCCCGAACGACAGGAGCGCATGCTGCGCTGGGCGATGATCCTGGGCTTTGCGCTGGTGGGGGCCCTGGTCGGCGGCGTGCCCGGGTTTGTGCTGGGCGGGCTGTTCGGCTGGTTCTTTGGCTGGTTCGTCTACTGGATCGGCCTGGGCCGCTACCGCACCACGCTGCCACCCTACCTGACCGCAGGCCAGGTGCTGTGGCATTACGGATTTCGGGTGCTGTGCGGGGCGATCTTCGTCTTTCTGGTCACCCCCATCCTCGTGGTGCTTCCGCTGAGCTTCAATGCCGAGAACTTCTTTACCTTCACCCCGGAAATGCTGCGCTTTGATCCTGCGGGGTACAGTCTCAAGCATTACCGCGATTTCTTCGGGTCCAGCGAATGGCAACAGGCGCTGCGCAACTCGCTGCTGATCGCACCGGTGGCGACGCTGATCTCGGTCTGTCTGGGCACGCTGGCCGCCATCGGGCTGAGCCAGCCGCATGTGCCGTTCCGTCAGGCCATCATGGCGATCCTGATCTCGCCGATGATCGTGCCGCTGATCATCTCGGCCGCGGGGATGTATTTCTTCTATTCCCGGATCGGGCTGCAGGGGACCTATGCGGGGGTGGTGCTGGCGCATGCGGCGCTGGGCATTCCCTTTGTCATCATCACCGTGACGGCCACGCTGGTGGGCTTTGACCGCTCGCTGACCCGCGCGGCGGCGAACATGGGGGCGGGGCCGGTGACGACCTTCTTTCGCGTGCAGATGCCGCTGATTCTGCCCGGCGTGATTTCCGGCGGTCTGTTTGCCTTCATCACCTCGTTCGACGAGGTGGTGGTGGTGATCTTTGTCGGTTCGGCCAACCAGCAGACGCTGCCCTGGCAGATGTTCACCGGCCTGCGCGAACAGATCAGTCCGACGATCCTGGCGGTGGCGACGATCCTCGTGGTGGTGTCCATCGGGCTGCTGACCACGGTGGAACTGCTGCGCCGCCGGTCTGAGAAGCTGCGCGGGATGTCGCCCGGCTGAGACGAAAAAGCGAAGGGCAGAGGCTGCCCTTCACGGATTTTCAAGGACTCCGGTGGCATGACCGGGGGGCCAAGCCCCCGAAGGATGCGCCATGACCGAACTCAGCCCGCAATTCGCGAAAGACGCCCACCAGACCGCGGCTGGCGAGGCCGCGTTCCAGATCCACGAAATGTTCTACACCCGCACCGACAAGCGCGGTGTCATACAGGAGGCCAACAGCGTCTTCCGCCGGATTTCCGGTTTTCTGTGGGAAGAGATCAAGGGCGCCCCGCACAAGATCGTCCGCCACCCCGACATGCCCAAGGGCGTGTTTCACCTGTTCTGGGACAGGCTGAAGGAGGACAAGCCTGTGGTGGCCTATGTCAAGAACCGCTCGAAAGAGGGGCGGTATTACTGGGTGCTGGCGCTGTCCTGGCCGACGGAGAATGGCTACATGTCGGTCCGGATCAAGCCCACCGGCGCGCTGTTCGAAAAGATCCCGGCGCTTTATGCCGAGCTTCTGGCCGAAGAGAAGGCGGGCCTGTCGCCCGAGGATTCGGCGCAACGCCTGCTGGAAAAGCTGGCCGGGATGGGGTTCCGCAACTACGAATGCTTCATGGCCTCGGCGCTGGCGCAGGAAACCGGTGCCCGGGCCGAGGCACGTGGCCTTGCGCTGAGCCAGGTGCAGGCGCGGTTTCGCGAAATGTACGACACGGTGCGCAAGATCGGCGAGGAAACCGCGCGCATGACGCGGGTCATCCACGCCATCCGGACGGTGCCGATGAACATGCGCATCCTTGCCTCCCGCCTGGAAAACGCAGGTGGCCCGATCAGCGCGATTTCGGTGAATTACGGCTCCATGCTGGACGAGATGGCCACCTGGGTCCGCGAATTCGTCGACGGCGATTCCAGCACCTATGCCCGCATCCACGATTCGATCCAGCAAGGGCAGTTCCTGGTCTGCGCGGCGGCGCTGCAGCGCGAGATGTCGCAGAATTTCGAAGAGGACATGGCCGGGGCCAAGGATGCCAGCCTGCTGCACCAGGACCGGGCGCGCCTGCGCGACGAGGCAAAGGATTTCGACAACATGGTGGCACTTGCCCTCAAGACCGTCGAAAGCGAGGTGTCGCGCCTCAGCCGCAGCGTACTGGACATGAAGCGTTATGTCACCGGGCTCAGCTCCACCCGCATGATGTGCAAGATCGAAAGCGCGGCGCTGGACGGGTCGGGCGACAGTTCGCTGGCCGGGATTGTCGACCAGCTTGATGCCGGCCAGAACGAAATCGAAGAGCGGCTGGCGCAGGTCGTGCAGCTGAACTCCGTGATCCAGAGCCATACCGGCATGATCCGCTCCATGGCCTGACGGGGCCACGCCGTGTCAGGTCAGGCCGCGATGGAAGGCCCAGATGGAAGGGCAGGCGGGCGGTCCACCCGCCCGCGCTCCGGGGTCAGGCCCGCACCAGCGTCTCGTAGCCTTCGGCAATCTCGCGGGTCAGCGCGCCGACGTCGAAGGTGTAGTCGCCGATCTTGCCCACCGGGGTGACCTCGGCCGCCGTGCCGGTCAGCCAGCACTGCTCGAACCCTTCCATCTCTTCGGGCATGATATGGCGTTCGTGGACCCGGACCTGACGGTCCTCCAGCATGCCGATCACGGTCTGGCGGGTCAGGCCGTTCAGGAAGCAGTCGGGCTTCGGCGTGTGCACCTCGCCATCCTTGACGAAGAAGATGTTGGCCCCGGTCGCCTCGGCCACATAGCCGCGGTAATCCATGAACAGCGCGTCCGAACAGCCCTTGGCCTCGGCCGCGTGCTTGGAGGTGGTGCAGATCATGTAGAGGCCTGCCGCCTTGGCATGCACCGGGATCGTTTCGGGCGAGGGGCGTTTCCACTTCGAAATGTCCAGCTTGGCGCCCTTGAACTTGGCATCGCCATAGTAATTGCCCCATTCCCAGGCCGCGATTGCCAGCCGCACCGGGTTGCGGGCCGAGGCGACACCCATGTCCTCCCCGGCACCGCGCCACGCGACCGCGCGCACATAGGCGTCGGTCAGGCCGTTGGCGGCCAGAACCTCGGCCTTGGCGGCCTCGATCTGGTCGACGCTCCACGGGATTTCGAAATCCAGCTCTCCGGCGGAAAAGTGCAGCCGCTCCGAATGCTTGCGCGACAGGAAGATGCGGCCGCCATAGGCGCGCTCACCCTCGAAGACAGAGCTGGCATAGTGCAGGCCATGCGTCAGAACATGCACTTGCGCCGCGCGCCAATCCACCATCCGGCCGTCCAGCCAGATCTTTCCGTCCCGGTCGTCATAAGCTCCTGCCGCCATGGCACCTCTCCTCGTGGCTTTTCAAAAGTTGCGCGGTAAACGTCCGAAACGGACATAAAGTTGCGCCAAATCTGTAAGTCGGTACCAATTCGCTCTTGGAATGTCAACAAGGCTGACGTAAACTCGGGCAAAAGACGCAAGACCCCGGAGGCGGCATGGCAGAGGCGCAAAGTGCAGCCAAGAGCGGTGAGACGCTGCTTTACCTGACCGACGAACAGTTGCGGCAGGGGGCCGAGGCAATGTTCTTTGCCTATCGCGGCTTTACCGCCGATCCCGATCGCATCCTGACCGGGCTCAGCTATGGCCGCGCGCATCATCGCGCGCTGCATTTCATCCACGGCGCGCCGGGCACGACGGTCAACAACCTGCTGAACATCCTGGGCGTCACCAAGCAGTCGCTCAACCGCGTGCTGCGCACGCTGATCGAAGACGGGCTGGTGGAAAGCAAGGTGGGCCGCACCGACAAACGCGAACGCCACCTTTACCTGACCGAGGCGGGTGAGGCGCTGGAGCGCGAGCTGTCGGACGCGCAGCGCGCCCGCATGCGCGCCGCCTTTCGCCAGGCGGGGCCCGAGGCGGTGGCGGGCTTTCGCCGGGTGCTGGAAGCGATGATGGATCCGGAGATGCGCCGACAGTTCGCCCGGCTGCGGGAGGGACGGGGATGAACGAACCCGATGCCCACCTGCTGATCGTGGATGACGACGAACGGATCCGCACGCTTCTGCAAAAGTTCCTGATCCGGAACGGCTTTCTTGTCACGGCCGCACGCGACGCGGCGCATGCGCGGCGGATCCTGTCGGGGCTTGACTTCGACATGATCGTGCTCGACGTCATGATGCCGGGCGAGGATGGCGTCAGCCTGACCCGCGGTATCCGGGACGAGAGCGAAACGCCGATCCTGCTGCTGACCGCACGGGCCGAGACCGAGGACCGGATCAAGGGGCTGGAGGCGGGGGCCGACGACTACCTTGCCAAGCCGTTCGAGCCGAAGGAGCTGCTGTTGCGCATCAACGCGATCCTGCGGCGCATGCCGGAGCCGAGTGCCGAAGCCGCGACCCCGAAGCTGCTGTCGCTGGGTCCGATCCGCTACGATATCGAGCGGGGCGAGCTGTGGCGCGGCGAGGACCTGGTGCGCCTGACCGCCACAGAAAGCCAGCTGATGCGGATCTTTTCGGCCCGCCCCGGAGAGCCGATCTCGCGCGCGCGGCTGGTGGAGGACCTGGGCCGCGACAAGGGACAGGCGCAGGAACGCGCGGTCGACGTGCAGATCACCCGGCTGCGGCGCAAGCTGGAAAGCGATCCGAAACAGCCGCGCTACCTGCAGACGGTGCGCGGCGCGGGATACATGCTGGCTCCCGATTGAGGGGTTGCTCGTCAAGCCCTTGCGTGCTTGCCTCGCGGCATGCCGCAAAGGAGACCGCCGATGGCCACAGCCCTGATCACCCATGCCGATGGACTGGAGCATGTCACCCCGGACGGCCACCCGGAACGGGTGGCGCGGCTGGAACACGTGCTGCATGCGCTGCAGGACCTCGACCTGGTGCGTGTCACGGCGCCCGAAGTGGCCGAGACGGACCTGCTGCGCCTGCATCCGCAAC
This sequence comes from Alphaproteobacteria bacterium, assembly GCA_030425925.1. GTDB lineage: Bacteria > Pseudomonadota > Alphaproteobacteria > Rhodobacterales > Rhodobacteraceae > JAUHZO01. The sequence goes on from JAUHZO010000002.1 coordinate 154,964, forward strand.
GCTATCTCGACCGGTTGAAGGCCGCCTTGCCCGCCGATGGCCTGGCCCAGCTGGATGCCGACACCTGGCTGTCGCCGGGCTCGTTGCGCGCGGCGTATCGCGGGGCAGGGGCGGCCGTTGCGGCGGTCGATCTGGTGATGGCGGGGACGGTGGGCAACGCCTTCTGCGCCATGCGCCCGCCCGGCCATCATGCCGAGCGTGAGACGCCGATGGGTTTTTGTCTTTTTGGCAACGCGGCGCTGGCGGCCAGGGTGGCGCTGGACGTGCACGAGCTGGAGCGTGTGGCCGTGGTGGATTTCGACGTCCACCACGGAAACGGCACGCAGGACCTGCTGTGGGACGAGGCGCGCGCGCTTTTCATCACCTCGCAGCAGATGCCGCTCTGGCCCGGCAGCGGGCATCCCGACGAGCGCGGCGCGCATGACAACGTGATGAACCTGCCGCTGGCCCCGATGACGGGCGGAGCCGAGATGCGGGCGGTCTATCAGGCGCAGGCCCTGCCGCGGCTGCGCGCCTTCCGGCCCGAGCTGATCGTGATCTCGGCCGGTTTCGACGCACATCAGGACGACCCGCTGGCGCAACTGCTGTGGCATACCGAGGATTTCCGCTGGATCACCCGCGAAATCTGCGCCATCGCTGCGGAAACCGCCGAAGGCCGCGTGGTATCGGTGCTGGAGGGCGGTTATGATCTGCAGGCGCTGGCGGCCTCGGCCCGGGCGCATGTCGAGGAACTGAAGGAGGCAGCGGCATGAGCGAGACCGCCGTGAGCGAAATGAGCTTTGAGCAGGCGATGGCCGAGCTGGAGCAGGTTGTGGGCCAGCTGGAGCGCGGCGACGTGGCGCTGGAGGAGTCGATCAAGCTGTATGAACGCGGGGCCGAACTGCGCAAGCGCTGCGACCAGAAGCTGAAAGAGGCCGAGGAAAAGGTGGCGGCCATCACGCTGGATGCGGAGGGCACGCCGACGGGGACCAAGCCGGTCGAGGGGCTCTGATGCGCTTCGAGGCCGGGTTGACGGCGGCGGCAGAGGCGGTGTCGGCACACCTGGCCCAGGTGCTGGGAGACTTTCCCGCGGTCCCCGTGGTTGGGGCGATGGGCTATGCCGCGGGCGGCGGCAAGCGGCTGCGCGCCTATCTGGTGCTTGAAGGCGCCCGGCTGCATGGCGTGCCGCAAACCCGCGCGATCTGGCCCGCCACGGCGATCGAGGCGATCCATGCCTACAGCCTCGTGCATGACGATCTGCCCTGCATGGACGATGACGACCTGCGCCGCGGTCAGCCCACCGTGCACCGCAAATGGGACGAGGCGACGGCGGTCCTGGCCGGGGACGCGTTGCAGACGCTGGGATTCGAGATGGTCTCGCATCCGGACTGCCATCCCGATGGCGGGATCCGGGCGGGGCTGGCGCTGAGCCTCGCGCGCGCGGCGGGCGCGCAGGGCATGGTACTGGGCCAGGCGCTGGACATGGCGGCCGAGGCGGCAGAGGCGCCGCTGGACCTTGCCGCCATCACCGACCTGCAGGCCGGCAAGACAGGTGCGCTGATCCGCTGGTCCGCCGAGGCCGGGCCGCGCCTTGCGGATGCGGATATCGCGCCGATGTCGGCCTACGCGCAGGCGCTGGGCCTGGCGTTCCAGATCGCCGACGACATTCTGGATGTCGAAGGTGATGCCGCGCAGATGGGCAAGGCGGTGGGCAAGGACGCGGATCGCGGCAAGGCGACCTTTGTCAGTCTGCTGGGCCTCGACGGGGCAAAACGCCGCGCAGAGACGCTCGTGCAACAGGCCTGTGACAGTCTATCTGTTTACGGTGACGGTGCCGAAAGCTTGCGGGAGGCCGCGCGCTTCGTTATCGCGCGCCGGAACTGACTGCCGGAGGACATCATGTCTGACACCCCGCACACCCCCTTGCTGGACCAGGTCCGGACGCCCGCCGATCTGAAGCGCTTTTCGGATGGCGACCTGGTGCGGTTGGCTGCCGAATTGCGGGCCGAAACGATCAGCGCGGTGTCGGTGACCGGCGGGCACCTGGGCGCGGGGCTGGGTGTGGTGGAACTGACCGTGGCGCTGCACGCGGTGTTCGACGCGCCGCGCGACAAGATCATCTGGGATGTCAGCCACCAGTGTTATCCGCACAAGATCCTGACCGGACGTCGCGACCGCATCCGGACCTTGCGGCAAAAGGACGGGCTGTCGGGCTTCACCAAGCGGTCGGAAAGCCCCTATGACCCGTTCGGCGCGGCGCATTCCAGCACCTCGATCAGCGCGGCTTTGGGCTTTGCCGTGGCACGTGATCTGGGCGGCGCCTGCGAGACCGGGCATGGCGATGCCATCGCCGTGATCGGCGACGGCGCGATGAGCGCGGGCATGGCGTTCGAGGCGCTGAACAACGCGGGCCACCTGGGCAAGCGGCTGATCGTGATCCTGAACGACAACGAGATGAGCATCGCGCCGCCCACCGGCGCGCTGTCGTCCTATCTCAGCCGGCTTTACGCCGAAGCGCCGTTCCAGGACCTGAAGGAAGCCGCCAAGGGCGCGGTCAGCCTGCTGCCGGAGCCGTTCCGCGAAGGCGCGCGGCGCGCCAAGGAAATGCTCAAGGGCATGACCGTGGGCGGCACCTTGTTCGAAGAACTGGGCTTCAGCTATCTCGGCCCCATCGACGGGCACGATCTGGACCAGCTTCTGCCGGTGCTGCGTACCGTCAAGGCGCGGGCGACGGGGCCGATCCTGATCCATGCCTGCACGACCAAGGGCAAGGGCTATCGCCCGGCCGAACACGCCGCCGACAAGGGGCATGCGCGGGCGAAATTCGACGTGGTCACGGGGGAGCAGAAGAAAGCGCCGTCGAACGCACCGTCTTATACCAAGGTCTTTGCCCGTGCGCTGATGGACCTGGCCGCCGAAGACCCGCGCATCTGCGCGGTCACGGCGGCAATGCCGGACGGGACGGGGCTGGACCTTTTTGCCGAACGCTACCCCTCGCGCTGTTTCGACGTGGGCATCGCCGAACAGCACGGCGTGACCTTCTGCGCCGGGCTGGCGGCGGGCGGCCTGCGGCCGTTCTGCGCGATGTATTCGACCTTCCTGCAGCGCGGGTATGACCAGGTTGTGCACGACGTGGCGATCCAGCGCCTGCCGGTGCGCTTTGCCATCGACCGCGCGGGGTTGGTGGGCGCGGATGGCTGCACCCATGCAGGCAGCTACGACATTGCCTTTCTGGCGAACTTGCCCGGTTTCGTCGTGATGGCCGCCGCAGACGAAGCAGAGCTGAAGCACATGGTGGCCACTGCCGCCGCCCATGACGACGGCCCCATCGCCTTCCGCTATCCGCGCGGCGAAGGCGAAGGTGTGGAGATGCCGGAGCGCGGCGAGATTCTCGAGATCGGCAAGGGCCGCGTGGTGCGCGAAGGCGGGCGCGTGGCGCTCTTGTCCTTCGGGACGCGGCTGGGCGAGACGTTGCGCGCCGCCGAGGCGCTGGAGGCGCGCGGCATCGCCTCCACCGTCGCCGATGCCCGCTTTGCCAAGCCGCTGGACCGTGACCTGATCCTGCGTCTCGCGGCGGAACACGAAGCGTTGATCACGCTCGAAGAGGGCGCGGTGGGCGGTTTCGGCAGCCATGTCGCGCAGCTTCTGTCCGAAGAAGGCGTGTTCGACCGCGGGCTTCGGTTCCGGTCCATGGTGCTGCCGGATGTGTTCATCGACCAGGCGTCGCCCGCGGACATGTACGCGGTGGCGGGCCTGACGGCGGCGGATATCGAGGCGAAGGTGCTGGAGGTTCTGGGCCTTGGCGTCGTGGGGCGGCGCGCCGGGGAAAGCTGACGGGTCAGAACAGCCCGAACCAGATCGACAGCAGGATCAGGTAGATCATGCCACCTTGCACATACCCGGCCAGGGTATAGATGCCGTCGCGTGTCATCAGGCCGAACATGATCATGGCCACGGAACCTGCGCCGAAACTTGTGACAAAGGGCACTAGCTCCAGCAGCGGCCAGCTGGCAGCGATGATGGCAGTGGCGGCATAGGCAAACAGCCGCGTGGGGCCCGTGGTCAGAAGCCGCAGGCGATTGTGGGTGTGCCGGTCCATCCAGGCGGCCGGTCTGGCCAGCCAGGCCAGGGCGGACGACATGCGGTCGGCGGCGATGGAACGGTCACGCAGAAACCGCGGCAGCCAGAGATGTTTGCGCCCCAGCAGTGCCTGCGCGGTGATCAGCAGCACGATCAGCGCGCCGATGGTGGGCGTTCCGGGAATGCCCGAGACCGGCGAAACGAGGATGATCGCCGGCACCAGGATCACCGCCGGGAACGAGCGCCCCCCCACGCGCGCCAGCACGTCGGCCACCGACACGCGGCTGGCCCCCGGGGCGGGGCGCATCGCTTCCAGCAGGTCGCCAAGGCTGTCGGGCTGGCCGTCCGGCGTCATGATGCGGTTTCTGCGGCGAGGATCGCCGCAAGCCCGCTGCGATAGTCGGGATAGTGCAGCGCGACACCCAGATCTTCGCGGATGCGCCGGTTCGACACCTTCTTGCTGTCGGCATAGAAGGCACGGGCCATCGGGCTCATTTCGGCGGTCTCGAAGGGAACTTCCGGCGGTACCGGCAGTCCCAGCATGTCCGCGGCACAGGCCAGCACGTCCTGCGGCGGGGCCGGCTGGTCGTCGCAGACATTGTAGGCGGTGCCCGGGGCGGGCCGGGCGATGGAGGTCAGCAGCACCTCGGCGATATCCTCGACATGGATGCGGCTGAAGAACTGGTTGGGCTTGATCACCCGCTGTGCCGTCCCGGCGCGGATCTTGGCAAAGGGACCGCGTCCGGGCCCGTAGATGCCCGCCAGGCGGAAGATGTGCAGCGGCAGGCCGGTGGCGCGCCAGGCCGACTCGGCGGCGACCCGCGCCTTGCCGCGGCGCGATGACGGGGTGAGCGGGGTGGTCTCGTCCACCCAGCCGCCCTGATGGTCACCATAGACGCCGGTGGTCGACAGGTATCCGGCCCAGGCGAGCGATGCGGCCCGTGCCGACAGGAGGTCGCCCGCCAGCTGCAGCGCGGGATCGCCCCCGGCATCGGGCGCGGCAGAGACCAGCAGATGCGTGGCCTTCGGCAGCGCCCCGGCAATGGCCTCGCGGGTCCAGGGCAGCGCGGTCACGCCCTCGGCGCGCATCTGGCGGGCCTTGTCCTCTGACCGCGTTGTGCCTGCCACCTGCCAGCCGTCGGCCAGGAGCCGCCGCGCCAGCGCGCGGGCCGAATAACCGTGTCCAAGGGAAAGCAGCATGGGTGTCATTGCGCATAGGTGGCGGGGCGGAGGGAGATTTGCAAGTGTTACAAAAATCGCTTTGCGTGGGGGTTTTTGTAATGTATCTTGCGGGTGCAGGTTTGGAGGAGGCCACGCATGTATTCTCAGGGCTTGATTGGTGCCGACGGGCGCACCGAGGAAACGCAGGACTTTCTGGACAGGTTCCAGCGCCGCATCGACGCCGAGGAAAAGATCGAGCCGATGGACGCGATGCCCGCGGGCTATCGCAAGACGCTGGTGCGCCAGATCGGGCAGCACGCGCATTCCGAAATCGTCGGCATGCTGCCCGAAGGCAACTGGATCACCCGCGCGCCCAGCCTGCGCCGCAAGGCCGCGCTTCTGGCCAAGGTGCAGGACGAGGGCGGGCACGGGCTGTATCTTTACGCCGCTGCCGAAACGCTGGGGGTGAGCCGCGAGGAGATGACCGAGGAGCTGCATTGCGGCAAGGCGAAGTATTCGTCGATCTTCAACTATCCCACGCTGTCCTGGGCCGATATCGGCATCATCGGCTGGCTGGTGGACGGTGCGGCGATCATGAACCAGATCCCGCTTTGCCGCTGTTCCTACGGGCCTTACGCGCGGGCGATGATCCGGGTCTGCAAGGAGGAATCGTTCCACCAGCGGCAGGGCTACGAGATCTGCATGGCGCTGGCCAAGGGGACGCCCGCGCAGCGCGAGATGCTGCAGGACGCGCTGAACCGCTGGTGGTGGCCGGTGCTGATGATGTTCGGGCCGCATGATGCCGACAGCCTGCATTCGGACCAGTCGATGGCGTGGAAGATCAAGCGGTTCTCGAATGACGAGCTGCGGCAGAAATTCATCGACGCCACCGTGCCGCAGGCGGAGTACCTGGGCCTGACCTTTCCCGACCCGGAGATGCGCTGGAACGAGGAAAAGGGCGGCTGGGATCACGGGCCCATCGACTGGGACGAATTCTGGCGCGTGGTCAAGGGCTTTGGGCCCATGGCGTGCGACCGGATCGCGGCGCGGCGCAAGGCCTGGGAGGACGGGGCCTGGGTCCGCGAGGCCGCGCTGGCCCATGCCGAAAAGCGCCGCGCGCGCAAGATGGCCGCGGAGTAACCGGACCGGCGGGACGGCGCTGTTTCGGCCTTTGGCCGAAAGGCGCCCCGCCCGCCGTCCCGCAGGGCACCCTTTCCGCAGGGCGCGCGGTCTGGCGGCGGTGCATCCGGGGTATTTGGACCAAGAAGAAGGATCAGGGGCATGTCATCGACGCCGCTTTGGGAAGTGTTCATCCGGCCGCGCAACGGGCTGAGCCACAAGCACGTGGGCTCGGTGCATGCCGCCGACGAGGTTCTGGCGCTGCAGGCGGCGCGCGACGTCTATACCAGGCGGGGCGAGGGCACGTCGATCTGGGTGGTGCTGTCGGCGCAGATCGTGGCGAGCGATCCCGACCAGGCGGCCGAGAATTTCGAGCCGACGGCGGACAAGGTCTATCGCCACCCCACCTTCTACGAGATCCCGGACGATGTGGGGCATATGTGATGTTGTACGACGCGGTTCTGGAACTGGCCGACGATCACCTCGTGCTGGGTCATCGCCTGTCGGAATGGTGCGGCCATGCGCCGATGCTGGAGGAAGACCTGGCGCTGCCCAACATGGCGCTGGACCTGATCGGCACGGCACGGACCTTGTACGATCATGCGGCCCGGCTGGAAGGTCAGGGGCGGGACGAGGACGCGCTGGCCTATCTGCGGGGCGAACGGGAGTACCGCAACCTGCTGCTTTGCGAGCGGCCGAACGGGGATTTTGCGCATACCATGTTGCGGCAGCTTTATTTCGCCGCCTTCATGGCGCCTTACTGGCAGGCCGCGCTGGGCTCGGAGGACGAAGTGATCGCCGGGGTGGCGGGCAAGGCCGTCAAGGAGATGGCCTATCACATCCGCCATGCCGGCGAATGGGTGATCCGGATGGGCGACGGCACGGACGAGTCGGCGGCGCGGATGCGGGCCGCGGTGGCGGATCTGCATATCTACACGGGCGAGTTGTTCGAAGACGGGGCCGGGGACGCCGCCCTGCCATCCCGCGCCGAGATCCGCCCCGCCTGGGACGCGACGATTGCCGGGATATTTGCCGAGGCGCTGCTGGACGTGCCCGAGGTGCCGTTTCCGCAGACCGGCGGGCGCGAGGGACGGCACGGCGAGGCGCTGGGGCATATGCTGGCCGAGATGCAGGCCTTGCACCGCGCCCATCCCGGGGCGGTCTGGTGAGCGACGCGGCCCGCGCCTGGGAGGCGGCGGCAGCCGTGCTCGACCCCGAGGTGCCGGCGGTGACGGTGGCGGATCTGGGCATCCTGCGCGAGGTCACGATGGAGGGTGGCGTGGCGGTCGCCCGGGTCACGCCGACCTATTCGGGCTGCCCCGCGACGCTGGCCATCGAACTGGCCATCGAGGCCGCCTTGCGCGAGGCCGGCTTCGAGGCGCGGATCGAGCGCGTGCTGCGCCCGGCCTGGACCACCGACTGGATCACCGAGGAAGGGCGCGAGAAACTGCGTGCCTACGGGATCGCCCCGCCGGAGGGGCCCGCGGGCAAGGCGGCGCTGTTCGACATGCCCGAGGTGACCTGCCCGCGCTGCGGCAGCCGCAACACCGCGCGGATCTCGGAATTCGGCTCTACCGCCTGCAAGGCGCAATACCAGTGCCGCGCCTGTGCCGAGCCGTTCGACTATTTCAAATGCCTCTGAGGAGCGACCATGTTCCACGATCTCACCATCTCTGACATCCGCCCCGAGGGGCAGGGCGCCGTGGCGATCTCGTTCGATGTGCCGGAGGATCTGCAAGAGGTGTTTCTCTACCGACCGGGGCAATACCTGACATTGCGCGCCGATGTGGACGGGCAGGATGTGCGGCGGTCCTACTCCATCGCTTCGCTGCCCGGGGGGGCGTTGCGCGTGGGGGTCAAGCGGGTCGAGGAGGGCGTCTTTTCCGGCTTTGCCCAGGGGCTGAAACCCGGCGACGTGCTGCGCGTGATGCCGCCCGAGGGCCGCTTTGTCTACCAGGGCGAAGGCCGGGTGGTGCTGATCGCCGCCGGGTCCGGGATCACGCCCATGGTGTCGATCGCCGCGCAGGCGCTGGCGGAGGGGGCCGAGGTGGCGCTGCTTTACGGCAACCAGAGCACTGCGTCGATCATGTTCCGCGACACGCTGGAGGCGCTGAAGGACCGCTACACCGACCGGTTCAGCGTGATCCATGTGCTCAGCCGCGAACCGCAGGACGTGGCGCTGCTGAACGGGCGGATCGACGGGGCCAAGGTGATCGCGCTGGCGCAGGCCGGGGCGCTGGATCTGGCGGGGGCCGAGGGTGTGTTCCTGTGCGGACCCGGCGGCATGATCGACGACGTTGCGGCGGCGCTCGAGGGGCAGGTGCCGCAGGAGCGGGTGCATTTCGAACGGTTCTTTGCCGAGGGCGAAGGGCCGCGCGCGCCGCGGTCGGCGCGGGCGCAGGCGGCGGCCGAGGCCGGTGTGGCGGTCGAAGTTGTGCTGGACGGCACGCGCCGCGCCTTCCGCGTGACGGCGCAGGATGGCAGCGTGGTGGAGGCCGCGGCGCGGCAGGGGCTGGAACTGCCGTTCTCCTGCAAGGGCGGCATGTGCTGCACCTGCCGCTGCAAGGTGGTGGAAGGCCAGGCCGAAATGGCGGTGAACTATTCGCTGGAGCCGTGGGAGATGGAAGCGGGCTTTACCCTGGCCTGCCAGGCCCGTCCGGTGACCGAACGGCTGGTGCTGGACTTCGACGCGGCATGAGCGGGGCGGGTGACAAGAAAGGCTCTCCCGGACTCGAGAATGCCTATGCGCTGGAAACGCCCGAGGACAACCTGCGGCTTTATGCCGACTGGGCGGCCAGCTATGACAGCGCGTTTGCGCAGGACATGGATTACGTCCTGCCGCTGCGCGTCGCCGAGGCCTACAAGCTTGCCGGCGGGGTGGGGCCGGTGCTGGATCTGGGTGCCGGCACCGGGCTGTGCGGCGGGGCGTTGAAGATGCTGGAGGTCGGGCCTGTGGACGGCACCGACCTGTCGCCCGAGATGCTGGCCGTTGCGGCGCACAAGGATGTGTACAACGCCCTCTTTGTCGGCAACCTTCTGGAAATCCTGCCTGTGTCCGACGGGGCCTATGCCGGTGCGGTCAGTTCGGGCACGTTCACGCATGGCCATGTCGGGCCCGAGGCCCTGGGCGAGGTGCTGCGCATCCTGCGTCCGGGCGGGCTTGCCGCGCTGTCGATCAACGCCGAGCACTACGAGGCAAAGGGATTCGCCGCGGGCTTTGCGGCGTTGGGGGACCGGATCGAGGGGCTGTCGCACCGGCAGACGCGCATCTATGGCGACGCGGCCAGCGGCTCGTATGCCGGAGATCATGCCTTGATCGTGAAGTTTCGCAAGCGTCAGGACGCGTAGTCCGACCCTTCTGCATCCAGGATCAGCTTCAGTTCCTCGAGATGCCGCGCTTCCTGGTCCACCGGGTAGTTCTCGATTTCGGAAGCGGTTTTCTCGGCAACCTCGTCGGACAGGATGTCCAGTTCCATCCCGGTCTGCAGCGCGCGGATATAGGTCTCGGCGGCGCGCTCGAAGTAGAACAGGCGGTTGAAGGTCTCGGCCACGGTGCTGCCGATCACCATGACACCATGGTTGCCCATCACCATAACCTTCTGTTTCGGGTCGGAAAACAGTTGTGCACAACGCGCGCCCTCGTCCTCGAACGCCAGGCCGCCGTAGTTGTCGTCGATCACCACGCGGTTGAAGAACATCGCACAGTTCTGGTCGATGGGCGGCAGGCGCTTGTCCTTGAGACAGGCCAGCACGGTGGCGTGGATCGAATGCACATGCATGGCGCAGCGCGCCTGCGGGCAATGCCGGTGCAGGCCGCCATGCAGGCCCCAGGCGGTTGGATCGGGCGCGCCGGGCTTGGACAGGGTCTCCGGGTCGTTGGCATCGACCAGGATCAGGTCGGACGCCCGAATTCGGGAAAAATGCACGAGATTGGGATTCATCAGGAATTGCGTGCCGTCTTCGTTGATCGACAGGCTGAAGTGATTGGCCACGGCTTCGTGCAGGTTCAGCCGCGCTGTCCAGCGAAACGCGGCGGCCATGTCCACCCGTTCGGCCCAGTGGTCGATATTGGCAATGCTGTGCGGTGCGTTCATCGGGGATCCTCCTTGCGGCCAGAGTGGCGGGCCGCGGATGCGCTGTCAAACGCCGGACGCGGGGGCGGCGTGTTCCTTGCCTTGAACCCGTGCGCCTTACCTGTCAACGTCGCGCCAGATTGCAGGGGGATGCCATGCCGGATGTTGTGGAACAGGCCGAATTTGATGGGCCGGACGTGCCCGGGCCCGAAAGCTTTGACACTGCCGAAGCCGCCGTTGCGCGGCTGATCGCGCTTTATGACGGCGCGGCCGCCTTTCTGCGCGACCGGTTCCTGGAGGCCATGGCGACCGGGCAGCCACAGCGTCGCTACCGCGCCTTCTATCCCGAAATCCGGCTTGTCACCACCAGCTTTGCCAAGGTTGACAGCCGTCTGAGCTATGGCCATGTCTCCGAACCGGGCACCTATGTGGCCACGATCACCCGGCCTGCGCTGTTCCGGCACTACCTGACCCAGCAGATCGGCCTGCTGCTGGAGAACCACGGCGGTGCGGTGCAGATCGGCCCGTCGGCAACACCGATGCCGGTGCATTTCGCGGTGGCCAACTTTGCCGACATTACCGTGCCGCAAGAGGGCGCGGCGGATTTTACCCTGCGCGATGTCTTTGACGTGCCCGACCTGACCACCACCAATGACGACATCGTCAACGGCACCTTTGCCCCCGGACCGGACGGCGCGCAGCCGCTGGCTCCGTTCACCGCGCAGCGGGTGGATTATTCGCTGGCGCGGCTGGCGCATTACACCGCCACCGATCCCGAGCACTTCCAGAACCACGTCCTGTTCACCAATTACCAGTTCTATGTCAGCGAGTTCGAGGCCTATGCCCGGGCCCGGCTGGCCGATCCGGACAGCGGCTATACCAGCTTTGTCAGCACCGGCAATGTCGAGATCACGGACCCGGCAGCACCGCTGCCGCCCACCACCAAGATGCCGCAGATGCCGACCTATCACCTCAAGCGCCCGGGGGGCTCCGGGATCACGCTGGTCAATATCGGGGTGGGGCCGTCCAACGCCAAGACCGCGACGGACCATATCGCGGTTTTGCGGCCGCATGCCTGGGTGATGGTGGGCCATTGCGCCGGGCTGCGGAATTCGCAGAGCCTGGGGGATTTCGTGCTGGCCCACGCCTATCTGCGCGAAGACGGGGTGCTGGACGACGACCTGCCGGTCTGGGTGCCGATCCCGGCGCTGGCCGAGGTGCAGATCGCGCTGGAACAGGCCGTGGCGACCGAGACCGAGCTGCAGGGTTATGACCTCAAGCGCCTGATGCGCACCGGCACCGTGGCCACGCTGGGCAACCGCAACTGGGAACTGCGCGACCATTCCGGCCCGGTGCAGCGCCTCAGCCAGTCGCGCGCCATCGCGCTGGACATGGAAAGCGGCACCATCGCGGCCAACGGCTTTCGCTTTCGCGTGCCCTACGGGACGTTGCTGTGCGTGTCGGACAAGCCGCTGCATGGCGAGTTGAAGCTGCCCGGCATGGCGTCGGATTTCTACAAGACCCAGGTCTCGCGCCATTTGCGGATCGGCATCCGGGCGATGGAATCGTTGCGAGAGATGCCGCTGGAGCGTCTGCACAGCCGAAAGTTGCGCAGTTTCGAGGAAACCGCCTTTCTCTGATGGCGGCTGACGCTGGGGAAGGTGCTACAAAATGGGCACGTTTCCTCTCAAACGCACCACAAATCGTTGTGTTTCGTCGCTACATCCGGTTTTATGTCGCGATAGGGGCCCGATACCGAGGGCAGTGAAGGAGACCATGACAGATGGCGAAACCCATGACAAAGACGCAGCTTGTGGCTGCACTGGCCGAAAAGATGGACGCGGACAAGAAGACCGCGGGTGCCGCGCTGGACAGCCTGGCCGAAATCATCACGTCCGAAGTGGCACAGGGCGGCGCGGTCACCCTGCCGGGCATCGGCAAGGTCTATTGCCGTGAGCGGCCCGAGCGGATGGTGCGCAACCCCGCCACCGGCGAGCAGTTCAAGAAGGAAGCCGACAAGCAGGTCAAGGTGACCATTGCCAAGGCGCTGAAGGACAGCGTGAATGGCTGATCCTGCCAGTTTCGGGAACGATTGCCAAAGGGCTGCCGTGCGGGCTGCCCTTTTTTGCTGTCCGCGCCAAGGGCGGCACGGCGCTCAGTAATCCGCGACTGCCGGGCGTTCCTTCCATTCGTAGCGGTCGCCCCCGCGGTTCTCGACCGTGTGCAGATCCAGCATCGTCGCGCGTTCATAGACCGCCTGCGTGGGCACGTTCATTCCGTCAGCCACCGCCTGCACGCGGCCTTCGTACCACAGCGTCTTGAAGGCCTCGGCGGGCATCAGCAGCGTGTAGGCAAAGCGCAACGCTTCTTGCTGGGCGGCGGGGTCGCTGGGGCGGTGCAGCGCCTGGATGCCGCAGCCGGGATGCGCGGCGCGCGTTGGCGGAACGTGCAGAATCCAGTGCCCGATCCCCATGCCGGCGGCGATGCGGTCATGCTTCGGGCGTCCGTCCTTGTGCAGCCAGATCACCGCACGCCGGTCCAGCGGCACGTCGAGCATCATTTCATGCGGCGGGGCAGAGTATTCGATGTCCACGTTCAGCGCCCGCGCCAGCGGGTCGAGCGGGCCGCCTTCCCTGAGGTCGATGCGCGGGTTCTGCGACATCAGATCGGCCACGGTGTCGTCGATTTCGTCCTGAGACAGTCCGGCGGCCACCGGTTCGACATAGGGATAACTGGGATAACGGCGCGGCATGTTCGTCTTTCCGGGCGGTCAGGTCGTTAGAGGCCGCGGTTTGCGGCTGGCCTATGTCCTGGCACGAAAAGGGTTGCCGTTTGCTGAACAGGCGGGCACGGCTGCCAAACAAGTGTGCAAAATCCGCGTCAAACGCGGCCAAGCGCCTGCGCCGTCAGCGCGCTCAGCGCGGTTTTCTGCCGGTGCGCGGCGTCGAAATTCGACGGGGCGAGCCAGGTATCGAAGGCGCTGCGCAGCGCGGGCCATTCGCCGTCAAGGATCGAAAACCAGGCCGTGTCGCGATTGCGCCCCTTGGTGATGGTCGCCTGACGGAACGTGCCTTCGTAGGTAAACCCCAGCCGCGCCGCCGCCGCCCGCGACGGCGCGTTCAGCGCGTCGCATTTCCATTCGTAGCGGCGATAGCCCAGGTCGTCGAACACGTGCCGCATCAACATCGCCATGACCTCTGTCGCCAGCCGGGTGCGTTGCAGACGGGGCGCGAAATGGATGTAGCCCACCTCGATCACGCCGGTTTCGGGCGTGATCCGCAAGAGCGAGCAAAAGCCGCAGGCCGTCCCCGCGCGGTCCTCGACGGCGTAGAACTGCGGATCGGCGCTGCCTTGCGCCTGACGGCACCAGGAAGCGGCTTCGTCCGCCGTGGCCCAGGGCGCTATGGGCAGGTAGGTCCACCCGCGCCCGCCGTCGTCTTCGGCAAAGGCGGCGAAGAGGTCCGGGGCATGCGCCTCGCGTATCGGGGCAAGACGACCATGCTGGCCCGTCAGGACGGCATGCGGCGGACGCGGCCGGGGGAAGCGGCCCGAAACGGGCCGCCCCAGCGGCAGGTCGTCAGGCAAAGACACGGCCCAGCGCGCCGTCCACGGCGTCGACGATCTGGTCGATATCGTCCTTTGTCGCGATCAGCGCGGGCGAGAAGCACAACGTGTTGTTATAGCCCGGAACCGAACGGTTGGTCGCCCCGATGATGACGCCCTGGCCCATGCAATCGGCGACGACGGCCTGAACGCGCGCCTCCTCGGCCGGGGTGCGGCTGTCGCGGTCCGCCACCAGTTCGGCCCCCAGGAACAGCCCCTTGCCGCGCACATCGCCGATGACGGCGTGCCTGTCCTGCAACTCGCCCAGACGGGCCAGCATGTAGTCGCCCATGGCGATGGTGTTGCCCAGCAGATCCTCGTCCTCGATGATCGCCATGTTCTCGATCGCCGCGGCGGGCCCGGCGGTGCAGCCGCCGAATGTCGAGATGTCGCGGAAATAATTCATCGGATCGCTGGCATCGTCCTTGAACATGTCAAAGACCGCCTCGGTGGTGACCATGCAGGCAATCGCGGCATAACCCGAGGCGACCCCCTTGGCCATGGTCACGAAATCCGGCTGAACCCCGTAATGCTGGTACCCGAACCAGGTGCCGGTACGGCCCACGCCGCAGACCACTTCGTCGATATGCAGCAGCACATCGTACTTGCGGCAGATGTCCTGCACCTTCTGCCAGTAGCCTTCGGGCGGGACGATCACGCCGCCGCCGGCGGTCACCGGTTCCAGGCAAAGCCCGCCCACGGTCTCGGGGCCCTCGCGCAGGATCACCTGTTCGATCTGCTCGGCGGCCCATTCGCCGTAGTTTTCAACCGGCGCACCCTGGTCGGCGGCGCGGTATTCCAGGCAATGCGGCACCTCGACGAAGCCGGGCGTGTAGGGCCCGTACTGCGCGTTGCGCTCGTGCTGACCGCCGGCCGACAGGGCGGTGATCGTGGTGCCGTGGTAATCGCGGTGGCGGTAGAGGATCTTGTGCTTGGACCCGCCATAGCGCTTGTGCGCGATCTGGCGGATCATCTTGAAGGCCTTCTCGTTCGCCTCCGACCCCGAGTTGCAATAGTAGACGCGCGACAGGCCCGGCATCTTCTGGATCAGCTTCTCGGCAAACAGCGCGCCGGGCACGCTGCCCGCGGCACCGGCGAAATAGTTGAGCTTCATCAGCTGGTCGGCCACCGCCTTGACGATGCGTTCGCGGCCATAGCCCACGTTCACCGTCCAGACGCCGCCCGAGACGGCATCGAGGTGCTCCTTGCCCGCCTGGTTCCAGACCCGCAGGCCCTTGCCTTCGACGATGATGTTGGGGTCTTTCGTCTCGAACGGCTTGTGCTGGACCAGATGGTGCCAGACATGCGCCTTGTCGGCGTCGACCACGTGGCTGAGATCGTTCTGTGTCAGGGTGCCGTCCATGAGGGACTCCTCTGAAAGACTGTGGGGATTGATGCACATGAGCCGGAAAACAGGGCAGCGAATAGGGCCAGATGGCAGGCGGCTGTAGCGCCAGAATTGCTGCGTGTTGGGCCGCTGCTTGCCCGCACGGTTATAAAATCCTCGCAAAATCAGCGCTTTGACGGCATTCGGAAAAGCCAAAGCTGCGCTTTCGATCCCGCGCAACTGCGTCTTGCGCCGGGAAAAACCGTTGATCGGCTGCGCGTTTTCGTTTCGGATCGGGCCAGAGCGCCGCAGGGCGCCGACCGGCGGCCCGATCCGCCGCAGCAGACCACCCGCGCCAAAGCGGTGCGGGACAACATGGGAGACGACAGATGATGAAGAAAACCCTGATGAGCGCCGCCGCGGGGCTGGCCCTCCTGTCCGGCGCGCAGGGCGTGCTGGCCGCCGGTCACGGCGAGATCACCGTGGCCTACTTCCTGGAATGGCCGATGCCCTTCCAGTACGCCAAGCAGATGGGCACCTATGAAGAAGAGATGGGCGTCAAGATCAACTGGGTGAGCTTTGACACCGGCACCGCGATGTCGGCGGCGATGGCGTCGGGCGACGTCCAGCTGGCCGTCAGCCAGGGCGTGCCGCCCTTCGTGGTGGCCACCAGCGCCGGGCAGGACCTGCAGATCCTCGACGTGGCTGTTTCCTACGCCGACAACGACAACTGCGTCGTGCGCGAAGAGCTGGAGATCGACGCCGACAGCGCCGACGAACTGGCGGGCAAGAAGGTCGCCGTGCCGCTGGGGACCGCCGCGCATTATGGCTATCTCAAGCAGATGGAACATTTTGGCGTGGACATCTCGTCGATGGAAATCGTCGACATGGCACCGCCGGACGGCGCGGCCGCGATTGCACAGGGGGCCGTGGACATGGCCTGCGGCTGGGGCGGTTCGCTGCGCCGGATGAAAGAGCACGGCAACGTGCTGCTGACGGGCGCGGAAAAGACCGAACTGGGCATCCTGGTCTTCGACGTGACCTCGGGCCCGGCCGGCTGGGTCGCCGAGAACCCCGACCTGGTGGCCAGCTTCCTCAAGGTGACGGCTGACGCCAACGCCATGTGGGCGGACGCGGCCAACCATGCCGAGATGCTGCCGGTGATCGCCAAGGATGCGGGCATGGACGAGGACGCCACGATGGCGACCATCTCTACCTTCGTCTTCCCGGGCGTCGAAGAGCAGTTGAGCCAGAAGTGGCTGGGTGGCAACGCGCAGGAATTCATGAAGGGTGTGGCCGACGTGTTCGTGGCCGCCGGCTCCATCGACGCGGCGCTGGACAGCTATGCGGAAAACGTGAACCTGGGTCCGCTGCAGGCCGCCTCGGGCATGTAAACAGCCGGTAAACGGCAAGGGGGCGCTCGCCCGCCCTTTCGGGCCGTCTCGCGAGACGGCCCAAACGGCAGCCGGGCACCCCGGATACGGATGACATGAGCGGACTTTCCATCGAAAACCTCTCCATGCGCTTCGACCTGCCCAACGGCACGTCGGTCCAGGCGCTCAAGGACGTGACCCTCTCCATCAAGGAGGGCGAGATCATGAGCGTGCTGGGGCCGTCGGGCTGCGGCAAGACCACGCTGCTGAACATCGTTGCGGGCTTTCTTGCCCCGACCGATGGCCAGGTGGTCATGAACGGCCACCGCGTCAGCGGCCCGGACGCCGAACGCGGCATGGTGTTCCAGCAGGGCGCCCTGTTCGAATGGATGAGCGTGCGTGACAATGTCAGCTTTGGCCCGCGCATGGCGGGCCAGCGCGAACGCGACTGGGCGGGAAATGTCGATCATCTTCTCGACGTCGTGGGCCTGCGTGACTTCAAGGAAAAGGCCGTCTACGAGCTGTCGGGCGGCATGCAGCAGCGGGTCGCGCTGGCGCGCTGCCTCGCCAACGATCCCGACGTCATCCTGATGGACGAACCCCTGGGCGCACTGGACGCGCTGACGCGGGAAAAGATGCAGTCGCTGGTGCTCAGGCTCTGGAAGGAAACCGGCAAGACCATCATCCTGATCACCCATTCCGTCGAAGAGGCGCTGCTTCTGGGGGAACGGCTGCTGGTCATGGCCCCGCGCCCCGGGCGCATCCACCGTGAATACAACCTGCCCTTTGCCGATCTGGGCGTCGGCCAGGACCTGCGCGAGGTCAAGAAACACCCCGATTTCGCCCTCCGGCGCGAGGAAATCCTGGGCATGATCTGGGACATGGAGGAGGAAATCATGGGCCGCCAGGAGCAAAGCGCATGATCGTCCTTGCCATCTATGTCGCGATCTTCATCGCCTCTTTCGTGATCGTGAAATTCGCCGTCCACAAGGCGACCACCGATTACACCTCGCTCAAGACCGTGACCTTCGGCGACGAATCCGCCGTCACGCCCAACCGTATCGCCAGCGTGATCTCGATCCTGACGATCTTCCTGCTCTGGGGCGCGTTCACCGGATCGCGCCTGGTGCCGGGTTTCATGCACGCGCCGGGGCCGTTCATGGGCGACGCCACCTTTACCTACACCGCCGAGGCCGAAGGCGGCACCACCGACGACGCCACCGTGACGGTGCGTGTCTTCGAGGTGGGCACCGAGGTCGAGATGCCCGAGGTCGCGCCCGGAGACGGCTGGGCCAAGAACGATGTCGACACCGTCGGGGCGTGGCGGTCGGGCCTGATCCGGGTGGACCGCAATGACGAACTGGGCCGCGATCAGGGCCATACCGTCATCGCGGTGAACGGCACGCCGATTGCGCCGGGCGGGTCGGTGATGACCGAATTCGGCCGCGTCGGCATGAGCCAGAAGGGCACGCTGAACTTCGAACCCGCCAAGGGCTGGCAGATGGAGCCGATCTGGCTTCCCCCGCCCGAGGCCGTGCTGGCCCGGGTGGGCGAGATCGCCCGCGAAGGCTATCGCGACAGCACCCTGTGGGAGCATCTGGGGTATTCGCTGTTCCGCGTCGTGGTGGGCTTTTTCTTTGGCGCGCTGGTCGGCATTCCGCTGGGCTATGCCATGGGACTCAGCAACTGGTTCCGCGGCTGGTTCGATCCGATCGTGGAATTCATGCGCCCGGTCCCGCCGCTGGCGCTGATCCCGCTGGTGATCATCTGGGCGGGCATTGGCGAGGTGGGCAAGATCATCCTGCTGTTCCTGGCCGCGCTCTGGATCATGGCCATCGCCGCGCGCTCGGGCGTTTCGGGCGTGGCGATTTCCAAGGTGCACGCAGCCTACAGCCTCGGGGCGTCGAAATGGCAGCTGATGCGCTACGTGATCGTGCCGAATTCGCTGCCCGAGATCTTCACCGGCGCACGTGTTGCGATGGGTGTCTGCTGGGGCACGGTGGTCGCCGCCGAACTGGTCGCGGCGGAAAAGGGCGCGGGCATGATGATCATGGTGGCATCGAAATTCCAGCTCACCGACATCGTGATCATGGGGATCATCCTGATCGGCGTCATCGGCTTTGGCATCGACATCCTGATGCGCTGGGCGGAAAAGACGCTGGTGCCTTGGAAAGGCCGGATCTGAGGCGGCGGAACGGGCGGCCTCAGCCGCCCGTGCCGGTATCCTGCGTGTTGTCCGGGTTGTCTGCGGGTGCCGATTCCGAACTCATGCCGTCCAGTGTCAGCAGCAATGCTGCGACCTGATCGTCCAGCCAGGCCCGCCCCTTGTCGACCTGCGCCACATAGGCGTCAAGGTAAGGCGCCGCTGGCGGCACCTGCGCGCCGATCTGCGGCGCGTAGGCATAGACGCCGATGGCCGCCCCGGCCAGCAGCAGCACCAGCAGGAACCCGCGCCCGAACCCGCCGCCCTGTGCGGAGGTGTCGGGCTCGGCCGGCACCTCGCGGCCCTCGGCGCTGTCGACGACCCGGGGCTCGGAACTGGCGCGCAGGGTCTGGTTGATTTCTTCCACATCGGGAAGAAGCTCCCGCCGCGATCCCGCGGCCGCGGAAGCCGCCGCCTCTGCGGCCGCGCGACCAGCGTCGCCGACCGGACGGCCCTGGCGTTTCGGGGCGACCTGGGCGGCCTGCGGGTCTTCGCCGCGCAGCCGTGCCATGCGCTCGCGCGCCTGGCGCGACCGGCGCGCCTGTTCGTCCTCGTCGGGTTCTTCGAGCCCCAGATCCGGCTGGTTTTCCAGCCCGCCCGCCTCGGCGGCGCGGCGGCGCGCTTCCAGCGCGGCCTCTTCGCGCAGCACTTCGGCCACCGAAGGGTCAAGCCCACGCTGGGCGGCGGCCTCTTCCTCGGCCAGGGTGTCACGCCGGGCGGCCGGCCTCTGGTTCGGCCCGGGACCGGACCCGGGACCGGACCGGGCCGCAGGCGGCGGCGCGGGCGGTTCGATCCAGTCCTCGTCGTCGTCGTCGTCCTCCGGCTCCCAGCCGGCGTCGGGCACCGGCTGTTTCAGCTCTTCGGCCAGCGCGCTGTCATCGTCGGGATGGCGCTGGAACCAGGTATGGCCGCAGTTGGAACACTGCACGTCCCGCCCGTTTTCCGGGATCACCTCGACCGGTACCTCGTACTGCGCGCCGCAATTGGGGCAAATCAGCCGCATCCTGCTCACGTCCTGTCCTTTGTTTGTCCCCAGACGCCCTATGCGTCGGTAAGTTGCACGGACAGCGTGGAAAAGTCCATCAGTTAACGGCGGGTGATTGAAACCCGTGCCGCTCTGCGGCAAAACGATCCCGTGCAGCGGACCGGGCAGGTGGGGGCAGGCGGGTTTGATCGAGTTTGAAGACGTTGCCTATGCCTATAGCGGCGACGCCCTGCTCAGCGGGTTGTCGCTGACGATGGCGCCGGGGTCGTTCCATTTCCTCACCGGGCCGTCCGGTTCGGGCAAGACCACCTTTCTCAAGCTTTGCTACGGCGCGCTGCGGGCCAGCGGCGGGCAGGTGCGCCTGTTCGGCCAGCCGGTCGAGACGCTGGACCGGGACCGTGTGGCCTATGCGCGCCGCCGCATCGGCGTGGTGCATCAGGATTGCCAGTTTCTGGACCACCTTCCCGTGATCGAGAATATCGCCCTGCCGCTGACCGTCACCGGCCAGGCCAGCCCGGATCAGAACGCCAATCTGACCGAGCTGATGACATGGGTCGGGCTGACCGGGCGCGAAGCGGCGCTGCCGCCGGAACTGTCGGGCGGCGAACGCCAGCGCGCGGCGCTGGCGCGCGCGCTGATCCTGTCGCCCGAGGTGATCCTGGCGGACGAACCCACCGGTAACGTGGATTGGGAGATGTCTCAGCGCCTGCTGCGGCTGTTGATCGAGCTGAACCGGATGGGCAAGACGGTGATGATCGCCACGCATGACCTGATGCTGATCCGGGCGGCCAAGGCGCAGGTGCAGGCGCGGGTGCTGCGCATCGCCGGCGGCACGTTGCAGACGGCGGGGGCAGACCTGTGATCCTGCCGCGGCTGGATATCCTGAAAGGCGCGCTGCGCCGCGATGCCGGGGCGGATCGCGTGGTGCCGCCGGCCGGGTTCACCGTGCGCCTGACACTGTTCACCGCGGCCGCCATGGCCTTTCTGGCGGTGTTTGCGCTGGCCCTGTCGCTGGCCGCCGGGCGGCTGGCGGACACATGGGGCGAGGATCTGGCGCGTGCCTCGACCATCCGGATTTCCGCGCCGCCGGGACAGCGCGACAGCCAGACCACCGCCGCCTTGCGGGTGCTGGCGCAGACGCCCGGCGTGGCCTCGGCCCGCGCGCTGACACCGGACGAGCAGCGCGCGCTGCTGGAGCCGTGGTTCGGCCCGGGCCTGCCGCTGGAGGGCCTGCCCGTGCCGCAGCTGATCGAGGTGGTCGAGGGCGGAGACGGCTTTGACGCTGACGGATTGCGCCTGCGGCTGCAGGCCGAGGTGCCGGCGGCGGTGCTGGACGATCACACCCGCTGGCGCCGTCCGCTGGTGGTGGCGGCCGGGCGGTTGCGTCTGCTGGGCTGGGTGTCGCTGGGGCTGATCGTGGCCGCCACCGGCGCGATGGTCACGCTGGCGGCCAATGCGGCGCTGGCGGCCAATGCGCAGGTGATCGCCGTTCTGCGCCTTGTGGGCGCAACGGATGGCTATATCGCCTCGGCCTTTGTGCGCCGCTTTACCGTACGGACCCTGACGGGGGCGGCGATCGGTGCGGCGCTGGCCGTGGTCGCCCTGCTCTTGCTGCCGGGCGCGCAGGAAGCCGGGGGCTTCCTGACCGGGCTGCGCTTCGAGGGATGGGGCTGGCTGGTGCCGCTGCTGCTGCCGCCGCTTTCGGCGCTGGTTGCCTACCTTGCCACCGAGGCCGCCGCGCGCCGGGTGCTGGAGGACCTAGCGTGATCCGCTGGCTGCGCTCGTTTCTGTTTGTCGTGCAGATGTACGCGATGATGCCGCTGATGGGGGTGGTCTTTCTGCCCTGGGCGCTGGTGTCGCGCCGCGGCGCGCGGGTGGCGTGCAAGACCTATTGTCACTGGACGCTGTGGACCGCGCGCTGGATGGTGGGCATCCGCAGCGAGGTGCGGGGCAAGGTGCCGGATGGCGACGTGCTGGTGGCGGCCAAGCATCAGAGTTTCCTGGATATCCTGATCCTCTTCCGCGCCCTGCCCGCGGCCAAGTTCATCATGAAACGCGAACTGATCTGGACCCCGGTGATCGGGCTTTATGCGCTGCGTCTGGGCTGTGTTCCAGTGGCCCGCGGCAAGCGCGGGCAGGCGGTGGCCAGGATGCTGGCGGATGTGGAGGCCGGCGCCTCGGATCCCGGCCAGCTGGTGATCTATCCGCAGGGCACCCGCATCGCCCCGGGCGTCAAGGCCCTCTACAAGGTGGGCGCGGCAGCGCTTTACGAACAGACCGGCCAGGTCTGCGTGCCTGTGGCCACCAATGTCGGCCTGTTCTGGCCGCGCAAGGGCATCCTGCGCAAGCCCGGGCTGGCCGTGGTGGCCTTCCTGCCCGAGATCGCGCCGGGACTGGGCAAGGACGCGTTCCTGGCCCGGCTGGAGCAGGAGGTGGAGGCAGCTTCGGACGCGTTGTTGCGGGAGGGTGGAGATGGCTGAAACCTATGCACGGATCGACACGGTTACGGCGCTGGAAAGCCTGTATCCCGACCCGGTGCCGTCCTCGCTGCGCAAGGTGGCGCGGCGGTTGACGCCGCTCTACCGGCGCTGGATCGAGGGCGCGCGGTTCTGCGTGCTGTCGACGGTCGGGCCGGACGGGGTGCATGGCTCGCCTCGAGGCGATGACGGCCCGGTGGTGCGGGTGGCGGACGAGACCACGCTTCTGATGCCCGACTGGCGCGGCAACAACCGGCTGGATTGCCTGCGCGACATCGTTCGGGACGGGCGCGTGGCGCTGTTGTTCCTGGTGCCGGGCACGAACACGACGGTTCGGGTGAACGGACGCGCGGTGCTGACGGATGAGCCTGCGCTGCTTGAAACCTTCGAGCAGCGCGGCAAGCATCCGACGACGGTGATCGTGGTCTCGGTGGTCGAGGTCTATACGCAATGCGCCAAGGCGCTGATGCGGTCTGACCTGTGGAATCGCAACGACGCCGACGGCCTGCCCACCGTGGGCGAGATCCTTGCAGATATGACACAAGGCGAGCATGGCGGGCCGGACTATGACGCAGGCTACGCGGAATATGCCAGGCCGCGCATGTGGTGAGGCCGGTGGGCGGCTCTGTTTGGCCTGCGGCCAAAGGCGCCCACCCACCGACCCTTGAAACCGGGGCTCTGCGACGCCTGTCTTGCATATGGATCGACCCTTAGCCGCAGGCGAGCGCCACTTCGGAGAAGCTTGGGTGCGTGCCAAAGGTCATGGTCGAACTGTTTGATGCGCGCAGTGGTTGCGTGGCGATGACAATTTCAAGGAAATGGCCACGCCTGGACAGTGGAGATCAATCACGCGGCAAGGCGAGTGAGGTTGTCGTCCTTTGCAATGCATCGCCGCTATTGGCAGAGACGCGCATGACGATCACGCCCCAATTTCCAGTGCCGCCATCGGGCCCATGCAAGGTGCGGCTTTCAAAGAAATCCCAGTTGGTCATCGGATCGCCGGGATGGTCCAGCTCTGGATACTCGGTCTGGATCAGCGCCAAGATCCGGCTTGTCACCGCGTCGCGATCGTCCAAGGACAGAAGAGAACCGGACTCCTGTATGATGCATTTGTCGCGGCTATGCTGTACGGACAGCCCCGCTCTTTCATCGACTTGTTCCGGAAAGCCATCTGACCTGGCCGAATACGGATCACGCTTTTCGGCCCGCGCCGCGATGCGCGAGAGACATTCCTGCCGAAAAAGCGCTTCGTAGCGTGCGGCGCGGTCTGGTTCCGAAAATCGCTCCCAGATCGCGCTGCCGCCCATGCCCAGAAACAGTCCGCCGCAGATAACGACGGACAGGATCGCAATGCGCTTCATCACATATGAATCGGCCCGTCGCCGCAAGCCAGAGCCGCCTCGCGCACGGCCTCGGAATAGGTGGGGTGGGCGTGGCAGGTCAGCGCCAGATCCTCGGCGCTGGCCCCGAATTCCATCGCGACGCAGATCTCGTGGATCAGGTCGCCCGCCATCGGCCCGATGATATGCGCGCCAAGGATGCGGTCGGTTTCCTTGTCGGCGAGGATCTTAACGAAGCCATCGGCGGCGAAATTCGCCTTGGCCCGACCATTGCCCATGAAGGAGAACTTGCCCGCCTTGTAGGCGCGGCCTGCCTCCTTGAGCTGCTCCTCGGTCTGGCCGACGCTGGCAACTTCCGGATGGGTGTAGATGACCGACGGGATCACGCCGTAATTCACATGGCCGTGTTTGCCGGCGATCACCTCGGCGCAGGCCATGCCTTCGTCTTCGGCCTTGTGGGCGAGCATCGGCCCGGCGATGGCGTCGCCGATGGCATAGATGCCGTCCACGTTCGTGCGCCACTGGTTGTCGGTCTCGATCTGGCCGCGCTGGCTCATCTTGATGCCGAGCGCGTCGAGGCCCAGCCCGTCGGTAAAGGGTTTGCGGCCGGTGGCGACCAGCACCACGTCAGCGTCGATCGTCGCCTCGCTGTCATCCTTGCGCAGCTTGTAGGTGACCTTGGCCTTGGTCTTGAGCGTTTCGACCGATTGCACGGCAGCCCCGAGGGTGAAATCGAGCCCCTGTTTCTTGAGGATGCGCTGGAAGGTCTTTTGCACCTCGCCATCCATGCCCGGGGTGATGGTTTCCATGAACTCGATCACCTGCACCTCGCTGCCAAGGCGGGCATAGACCGAGCCCAGCTCCAGCCCGATCACACCCGCACCGATCACCACCAGTTTCTTGGGTATCTTCGGCAGGTCGAGCGCGCCGGTGGAGGTGACGACGATCTTTTCGTCGATCTCGATGCCGGGCAGGCTGGAAGGTTCGGAGCCGGTGGCGATGAGGATGTTTTTGGTCTCGTGCACATCGTCGCCGACTTTGACCTTGCCCGCCTCGGGGATCGACCCCCAGCCCTTGAGCCAGTCGATCTTGTTCTTCTTGAACAGGAACTCGATGCCCTTGGTGTTCTGGCCGATCACGTCGTCCTTGTAGGCCTTCATCTGGTCCCAGTCGACCGAGGGGCTTTTGCCCTTGAGGCCCATCCTGGCAAAGTTGTGCTCGGCCTCGTGCAGCTGGTGGGAGGCGTGCAGCAGGGCCTTGGAGGGGATGCAGCCGATGTTGAGGCAGGTGCCGCCCAGGGTTTCGCGGCCTTCGACGCAGGCGGTTTTCAGGCCCAGCTGGGCGCAGCGGATGGCGGCGACATAGCCGCCGGGGCCGGAGCCGATGACGATGACATCATACATGGATTGGGTCCTTTTGGTTGGTGTCGGACCGGGGGCGCTGCCCCCGGACCCCCGGGCGTATTTTTGCCAAGAAGAAGATCACAAGAGCGCCATGACCAGCATGGCGAGAGTGGCGAGAAAGCCCAGCATCCAGATCAGCGAGCGCCAGGGGGTGAGGCCGAATAGGTAGGCGGGCACGTAGAGGGTGCGGGCGATCAGGTAGGTCCAGGCGGCGGTGGCGGTGGCTTGTGTGGACTGGCCGGTTTGCGTCAGGACGAAGGTGGCGATGGCGAAGAGGAGCAGGCCTTCGAAATGGTTGTTCATGGCGCGCTGTGCGCGGCCTGCCATGCCGGTCAGGCGTATGGGCTCGTCGCGCGGGCCCATGGCGGTTTTCGGGCCGACCTGGAGATTGCCCAGCACCGAGTAGAGCGCAAATTGCGCGACCTGCAGGAGGGCGGCGAGGGTGAGGGCGGTGAGTTCGGGGGTCATGTTACGATCACCCGGAACTCTTTTCATTGTAAAAGCCCAAACCCTTCAAAAGCCAGAATGACGGTACTGGCTCCATCAGGCTGGTCTTGCCAGCTAAGCCCCTTAGGTCGCCAAATGGATTTTTGTTCGTCTTAGCTTCGATAAACCCACCAAGGCCATCAATGTATTTCAATGCATTTGAGATACCCGTTCGTAGGTCCGGATCTTTTGCTCCTTTTCCGTGAATCAGTTTGTCCCTTACTTTCTCAGCGTTCTGGACCGCTTCGATAAGATGCTTGTCAATCTCTTGCCCGAACACATTCTTGAAGACGATTCTGAAGTAATGGCGCGTGAAATGCTGTTTTCCAAGAGCGTCATCGACCTTAGCAGAATTGCATTTGTGTATGCGAACCAAACCGCACTTGAGCGCGCGGTGGTTCCCCTCTTCCAACTTCATGAAACAGTAGGCTAACGCGACTGCGAAGGTCTCGGGGCCAGAAAGCAATGGCTCCAAACCTTTCAAATATGTTTGAGTCGGGTCGGGTAAAGCCTGAAGCTGTTTCTGTAGTCCTTTGTAAGATCTGGCTTCTGTCATTTCACAAATCCATCAGCAGCCGCCGCGGATCCTCGAGCGCCTCTTTCACCCGCACTAGGAAGGTCACCGCGCCCTTGCCGTCGACGATGCGGTGGTCGTAGCTGAGCGCCAGATACATCATCGGGCGGATGACGATCTGGCCGCCGACGACCATGGGGCGGTCCTGGATCTTGTGCATGCCGAGGATGCCGGATTGCGGGGGGTTCAGGATTGGCGAAGACATGAGCGAGCCGTAGACGCCGCCATTGGAGATCGTGAAGGTGCCGCCCTGCATTTCGGCCATCGAGAGCTTGCCGTCGCGGGCGCGTTTGCCCTTTCCGGCGATCTGCTTTTCGATCTCGGCGAAGGACATGGTATCCGCGTCGCGGATCACCGGGACCACAAGGCCCTGGGGCGTGCCGGCGGCGATGCCCATGTGCACGAAGTTCTTGTAGACGATGTCGGTGCCGTCGATCTCGGCGTTGACCTCGGGCACCTCGCGCAGGGCGTGGCAGCAGGCCTTGGTGAAGAAGGACATGAAGCCCAGCTTGATGCCGTGCTTCTTTTCGAAGAGGTCCTTGTATTCCTTCCGGAGCGCCATGACCTCGGTCATGTCCACCTCGTTATAGGTGGTCAGGATCGCGGCGGTGTTCTGCGCGTCCTTGAGGCGGCGGGCGATGGTCTGGCGCAGGCGGGTCATCTTGACCCGCTCCTCGCGCGCAGCATCGTCGGCAGGGACCGGTGCGCGGGGGGCGGCGGCCGGGGCCGCGGCCTGGGGCCGGGCCTGGGCGGCGGCGAGCGCCGCGGCGACGTCGGACTTGGTGGCGCGCCCGTCACGGCCGGTGCCCTGCACCTGGTCGCGGCTGATCCCGGCCTCGGCCATCGCCTTTTCCGCGGCGGGCCCGTCCTTGATGCCGGCGCCGGTGGCGGCCGGGCGGCCGGCGTCGGCGGCGGCGGCAGGTGCCGGGCCCGCGGCGGGCGCGGCATCGCCCGAGGCGATCACGGCAAGCTTGCCATTGGCCTCGACCGTCGTGCCTTCGGCGGCCACGATCTCGGTCAGGGTGCCCGATGCGGGGGCAGGGACCTCGACCGAGACCTTGTCGGTTTCCAGTTCGCACAGCATCTCGTCCTGCGCGACGCTGTCGCCGACCGTCTTGAACCAGGTCGACACCGTTGCTTCGGTCACGGATTCGCCCAGCGTGGGGACCATGACGTCGACCGATGCGCCGGCAACGGCGGCCTCGCCGGCCTCTTGCGTGGCCGTCTCGGCGGCAGCGGCGGGCGCGGGTGCCGCGGCGCCTTCGGTGATGTTGGCCAGGAGCGCGTCGACGCCCACGGTTTGCCCTTCTGCAGCGACGATCTCGGCCAGGGTGCCGGCAACGGGCGAGGGCACCTCGACCGTCACCTTGTCGGTTTCCAGCTCGCACAGCATCTCGTCGACGGCCACGCTGTCACCGGGCTTCTTGAACCAGGTGGCCACGGTGGCTTCGGTTACCGATTCCCCCAGCGTGGGGACACGAATCTCGGTCATTTGGTCAGTTCCCTTCCATGGTCAGCGCCTCGTCGACGAGGGCGGCTTGCTGTGCTTTGTGCTGGCTGGCCAGGCCCGTTGCGGGCGAGGCCGAAGTGGCGCGGCCCACATAGCGGGGCCGGGAATGCGTGGCCTTGATGCGGCCCAGCACCCATTCGATGTTCGGTTCGATGAAGGTCCAGGCGCCCTGGTTCTTGGGCTCTTCCTGGCACCAGATCATCTCGGCCTGGGGGAAGCGTTCCAGTTCCTTCACCAGGCTGAGCGCCGGGAAGGGATAGAACTGTTCGATCCGCAGCAGGTAGACATCGTCGGCCCCGCGGGCATCACGTTCCTCCAGCAGGTCGTAATAGACCTTGCCCGAACACATCACCACGCGGCGGATCTGGTCGTCGGGCTTCAGCTGCAGATCGGAATGGCCCTTTTCGGCGTCGTCCCACAGCACGCGGTGGAAGGACGAGCCGGTGACGAAATCTGCCGCGTCCGAGATGCACAGCTTGTGCCGCAAGAGCGATTTCGGCGTCATCAGCATGAGCGGCTTGCGGAATGACCGGTGCAGTTGGCGGCGCAGGATGTGGAAATAGTTCGCCGGAGTCGAGCAGTTGGCCACGATCCAGTTGTCCTGGCCGCACATCTGCAGGAACCGTTCCAGCCGGGCCGAGGAGTGTTCTGGCCCCTGGCCTTCGAACCCGTGCGGCATCAGGCAAACAAGGCCCGACATCCGCAGCCATTTCGATTCCCCCGACGATATGAACTGGTCGAACATGATCTGCGCGCCGTTGGCGAAATCGCCGAACTGTGCCTCCCACAGGGTCAGCGCGTTGGGTTCGGCAAGGCTGTAGCCGTATTCGAACCCCAGCACCGCGTATTCCGACAGCGCCGAGTCGATCACCTCGAACCGGGCCTGGCCTTCGCGGATATGGTTGAGCGGGTAGTAGCGTTCCTCGGTGTTCTGGTCGATGAAGGCCGAATGGCGCTGGCTGAAGGTGCCGCGGGTGCTGTCCTGGCCGGCCAGTCGCACCGGGTAGCCTTCGGTCAGCAGCGAGCCGAAGGCCAGCGCCTCGGCCGTGGCCCAGTCGAAGCCTTCGCCGGTCTCGAACATCTTCGCGCGAGCCTCGACAAGGCGGCCCACGGTCTTGTGCAGGGGGAAGCCGTCGGGCACGCGGGTCATGGCCTGGCCGACCTGGCGCAGCGTGTCTTCGGCAATGGCGGTCTTGCCGCGCTGGTACTTGCCCTCTTTCTGCTTGTCGAGGTGACTCCACCGTCCGTCGAGCCAGTCGGCCTTGTTGGGGCGGTATTCCTTGCCGGATTCGAACTCTTCGTTCAGGTGGGCCTGGAAGGCGGCCTTCATGTCCTCGATCTCGCCCTCGGGGATCAGCCCGTCCTTGACCAGCCGTTCGGTATACAGCGACAGTGTCGTCTTCTGGCGCTTGATCTTGGTATACATCACCGGGTTGGTGAACATCGGCTCGTCGCCTTCGTTATGGCCGAAGCGGCGATAGCAGAACATGTCGATGACCACGTCCTTGCCGAATTTCTGGCGGAACTCGGTGGCGACCTTGGCGGCGTGGACCACGGCCTCGGGATCGTCGCCGTTGACGTGGAAGATCGGCGCTTCGACCACCAGCGCGTTGTCGGTGGGGTAGGGCGAGGAGCGGCTGAAATGCGGCGCGGTGGTAAAGCCGATCTGGTTGTTCACCACGATATGGATGGTGCCGCCGGTGCGGTGGCCGCGCAGGCCCGACAGTGCAAAGCATTCCGCCACGATGCCCTGGCCGGCAAAGGCCGCGTCGCCATGCAGCAGCACCGGCATCACGCCGGTGCGGTCGGCGTCGCTCAGCTGGTCCTGCTTGGCGCGGACCTTGCCCAGAACCACGGGGTTCACCGCCTCAAGGTGGCTGGGATTGGCGGTCAGGCTGAGATGCACGGTATTGCCGTCGAATTCCCGGTCGCTGGAAGCACCGAGGTGGTATTTCACATCCCCCGAGCCGTCCACGTCCTCAGGCTTGAAGCTGCCGCCCTGGAATTCGTTGAAGATGGCGCGATAGGGCTTGCCCATCACGTTGGCCAGAACCGACAGGCGGCCGCGATGCGGCATGCCGATGACGATCTCGCGCACCCCCAGCGCGCCGCCGCGCTTGATGATCTGCTCCATCGCGGGGATCAGGCTTTCGCCGCCGTCAAGACCGAACCGCTTGGTGCCCATGTACTTGACATGCAGGAACTTCTCGAACCCTTCGGCCTCGACCATCTTGTTCAGGATGGCCTTGCGGCCCTCGCGGGTGAACTTGACCTCCTTGCCAAAGCCCTCGATCCGCTCCTTGAGCCATGAGGCCTGTTCGGGGTCCGAGATGTGCATGTATTGCAGCGCGAAGGTGCCGCAATAGGTGCGTTTGACGATCGACAGGATCTCGCGCATCGAGGCGATCTGCAGGCCCAGCACGTTGTCGATGAAGATCGGGCGGTCCATGTCGGCCTCGGTGAAGCCGTAGGATTTCGGGTCAAGCTCGGGGTGGTTCGAGACGTCGCGCAGGCCCAGCGGGTCGAGATCGGCGGCCAGGTGGCCGCGGATGCGGTAGGCGCGGATGATCATCAGGGCGCGGATGCTGTCCAGCACGGCGCGCTGGATCTGGTCGTCGGTCAGCGACACGCCCGCCTCGGCGGCCCGGGCCTTGATCTTGTCACCTGCGCCCTTGGCCTCTTTCGGGGCGACGGGCACCGGCCATTCGCCGGTCAGCGCCGCGGTCAGATCGTCGGCGGGCAGCGGCGGCCAGTCGGCGCGCGCCCAGGACGGGCCCTGCGCCTCGCGCTTGACGCTCACCTCGTCATCGCCCAGCTGCCGGAAGAACGCCTGCCAGGCCTGGTCGACCGCATTGGGATCGGCAGCGTACCGCGCGTACATCTGTTCGAGGTACTCGGCGTTGTGCCCCTGCATGAAGGAGGAGGCGTGGAAGAGGTCGTTGGGGCTTTGGTCGGTCATTTGTTTGCTCCAAGGCTATTGGGTGACGAATGAAGCCGTCATCCTGAAAGGCAAGGTCATGCCGACCTGCTTTTCGAAGTCGTTGAGGGCGAGAGAAACTCTAATGCGGGTTCGCTCGGTAATGCCCTGGGCGCGCCAGAGGCCATTCGATTTGCGCAAGTCATCAAGCAGTACCTTCAAAATGTCTGCATTGATTTTCGGCTCTTTCGACACAACAAGACAGGTCGCCTGTCCCGCTCCGTTTTCCTTGAGGAACACAAATGTCGGACCATTGGCGAGGAGCGTACCGAAGTCGATTCCCTCAACCAGTCCATTCGCCCATTCCATCGTTTCCAAAGCATCGGAGGAACTCGCTTCATTGTCGACGTTTCCCAAGAATATCGCTGCGGCAGATACTGTTTCGTACTCGGATGCGGTACTCCAATCCAGGGAACGGAAAACTTCTATTCTCTCCGATGTAGGCAAGTTCTGCGTGCATGTCGCAAGGTCTTGCACATCAGCCAATGCGATCGCAGGCGGGGTCAGAGCGATGATCGGCAAAAGCCTTTTGGCTGTCTTTGCCAACATTGAGCCCCCCGCCCGGCGGCAACGCCGGGCAGCGCCCGACCGCCCCCCCGGGCGGGCGCTTCGCACCCACCCGCGGTCGGTCGCTGCCCTCAGTGCATGTGCCGCCGTCGTTCGCATTCTGCCTTCACTCATAGTCAAGCGTCAGGAGAGGGGGCCGCGTCCGGCCCGCTGTCATGAAGCTTGTGGCGGGGCGGGCCATATCAAGCCCGCCCCGGGAAATTCACCCCTTCTGGATCGCTTCCATCACCGCCTCACCCAACTGGGCAGGGCTGTCGGCGACCACGATGCCGGCCGCCTGCATCGCTTCGATCTTGTCCTCGGCACCGCCCTTGCCGCCGGCGACGATGGCACCCGCGTGGCCCATGCGGCGGCCCGGAGGCGCGGTGCGTCCGGCGATGAAGCCGGCGGTGGGCTTCCAGCGGCCCTTTTTCTTTTCGTCGGCCAGGAATTGCGCCGCCTCTTCCTCGGCCGAGCCGCCGATCTCGCCGATCATGATGATCGCCTCGGTCTCGTCATCGGCCAGGAACCATTCCAGCACGTCGATATGCTCCGTCCCCTTGATCGGGTCGCCGCCGATGCCGACACAGGTCGACTGGCCCAGACCCACATCGGTGGTCTGCTTGACCGCCTCATAGGTCAAAGTGCCCGAGCGCGACACCACGCCCACCTTGCCGCGCTTGTGGATATGGCCCGGCATGATGCCGATCTTGCAGGCATCCGGCGTGATGACGCCCGGGCAGTTCGGGCCGATCAGCACGCTGTCCGAGGTCTCAAGCGCGCGCTTGACCTTCATCATGTCCAGCACCGGGATGCCCTCGGTGATGCAGACGATCAGTTCCATGCCTGCGTCGATGGCTTCGAGGATCGAATCCGCGGCAAAGGGCGGCGGCACGTAGATCACGCTGGCATTCGCCTCGGTGGCGTGCCGCGCCTCGTGCACGCTGTCGAAGACCGGCAGCCCCAGATGCGTCATCCCGCCCTTGCCGGGGGTCACGCCGCCGACCATCTTCGTGCCGTAGGCCTGCGCCTGTTCGGTGTGGAACGTGCCCTGCGAGCCGGTGAGACCCTGGCAGATCACTTTGGTGTTTTCGTCGATGAGTACGGCCATGTTGTGCCCTTTCCTTCACATTCGCGGCAGGGGATGGCCCCTTGCCTTTGTCCTTTGCGGCCCGGCGGGCCGTTGTTGATCCGTCATGCCACCTGGTCCTGCGTTGCCCCGCTGCCCGCCTGCGTCTCGGCCAGCAGCTGGTGCGCGCGGGCAAAGAGATAGGGGCGGTCGGGGAAGTAGCGCTGCTGCAGCACGGCGTTCTTGTCGGCATTCAGCCGCGCGACCTGTCGGGCGGTCTGGGGCGGCAGGTCCAGCCGGGCCCCCATCCGCGCCAGCGGCAGGCGGGCATATAGGTTGCGCCAGCGCCGCACCCTGTCGTCGGCCCCGCGTTTCTGCGCGCGGGCATTGATCCAGCGCCAGAGCCGCACCGAGCGGCGGCTGAAGGCTGTGTTGCGCGGGTCGATGCGCCGCGTGGCGTCCAGCCGCGCGCCGATCCGTGCGGCATAATCGGCCAGCAGATCGCCATCGGTCAGGAAATCCCGCTCCAGCAGGCGGATGTCCAGCCGCCGGTCGGTGCCGCGCTGCCAGATGTTGCAGACCCGCAGGTAGTCGCGTTCAGGCCGCCGGGCGATGAATTCGTCCAGCGTTGCCGTCTCGCCCACCTTGACCTGCTGCGCATAGGCGCTGGGGAACCAGCTGACCTGGTCGCGCAGGTAGACGATATAGCGCGCCTCGGCAAAGCGGGTGGTCAGGAAGGCGTGGAAGGCGCGTACGCGCTCTTCGGTGTTCAGCCAGGCCGACAGCCATTCGGACGAGATCAGGAAGGTCGTGGGTGCCTCGCGCGCCAGTTCGGCATCGAGCCGCGCGCAAAGCGTTTCCACAAGCGCGGCCTGGTCCTGCAGCGTGGCGATGCCCAGCAGTCGGCGCATATGCGCGTCGGGGGCCAGCGTGCCGCAGCTGTGCACGGCCATCAGGGCAAAGGCGAACTGGTGCCGTGTGCCGGTGCCGCGCAAGTCGTCGAAGGCGGGAAAGGCAAAGCCCTGCGTCGCCAGCGCGCCGCGGTTGCTGTCCAGCCAGGCCTGGATCGTGCCGGTGCCGGTCTTGGGCATGCCGATATGCACCACCGCCTTGTGCCGCCCGTAGTGCTGCGCGGCCTCGTCCGGGGTCAGGGGGCGGGCGGTGGCGGTCGGGGCGCTGGAGGGAAAGAGCGCCGTCTCGTCCGGACAGAGCGCGGCGCGCAACGCTTCGTTCCCGGCAAGGTTCATGCGCCGGACCCGGGCCGCCTGTGTCGCGCTCAGGCGCATCTTCTTCAGCCCCAGAGGGTTGGGCAGCGGGGTGGAATACAGCTGCCGCTGCAGGGGCAGCAGGCGCAGCCGTTCCATCGCCGGGCCCAGATGCTGCGACACCCGCCGCGTCAGCCGCAGCCGGAAGGCGGTCATGCTTTCGTTCTGCCGCTCGGGCCGCTGCAGGCCGTCGGGCGACACGCCCAGCTGGGCGGCGAAATCGGCGATCAGGTCGCCCTGGACCAGCGCCGCCGGATCGAGACGGCGCACGATCAGGGCGTCCGGCCCGGCCGTCTCCCACCACAGCCTTGCCAGCGCGTGGTAATCGTTGCGGCCCTGTTTCGCGATGAAATCGTCAAGCCCCATGGCCGCGCCCGAGCGGATCGCCTGCACATAGGCGCTGGCCACCCAGTCGGCCTGGTCGCGGATGTAGACGACATACCGCACCGTTTCGAACCGCGCCGCGAACCAGCCATGCAGCCGGGCGATCTGTTCGGGCTTGCGCAGCGCGGTGCCGATATGTTCGGACGAGGTGACATAGAGGCCGTCCGCCTGTGGCAGGCTCGCCTCCACCCGGTCGAGAAACGTGGCGACGCGCGCGTCCAGGTCGGCGCGATCGTCGATTCGGTAGGCCTGCGCCTGCCAGGGGCCGGGCTGCCAGAGCGGGTTTTCGCTGGCGGCAAAGATCGACCAGCCCATGGCCGTGGACAGCTCGGGCCCGCCATGCGGCGGCAGATCGTCGAACCAGACGCCCCTCTCCCGCAGCGCCGCGCGGTTCACCTGCAACCAGCGCTGCAGCGTGGTCGAGCCGGTCTTGTTCAGCCCGATATGCACGATGGCGGTGCGGTTGGCGGCGGGGGCGGTCACGTTTCGGATCCGTTCTGGTTGTCAGGGGTGTGGCGCGAGCTTGCACGCGGTTTCGGTGGCGGGGAGGTGCGTGCAGGCACGCACCCTACGGTTGGCGGATCTTTCGGCGTCTTGACTGGTCCGGGGCTCCGCCCGTTCGCGCCTCAAACGCTCCGAAGGAGCGTTTGCCGGGGCATGCGCCCCGGATCGGCGCTCACCCCTTCACCGCCTTCACGATCTTCTCGGCCCCGTCCTTGAGGTCGTCCGCCGCGATCACGTCCAGCCCGGAATTGCTGATGATCTCCTTGCCCTGTTCCACATTGGTGCCTTCCAGACGCACCACCAGCGGGACCTTCAGGCCGACCTCCTTCACCGCGGCGATCACGCCCTCGGCGATGACGTCGCAGCGCATGATGCCGCCGAAGATGTTCACCAGGATGCCCTTGACGTTCGGGTCCGAGGTGATGATCTTGAACGCTTCGGTGACCTTTTCCTTGGTCGCGCCGCCGCCCACGTCGAGGAAGTTGGCAGGCTCCGCGCCATAGAGCTTGATGATGTCCATCGTCGCCATGGCCAGGCCCGCGCCGTTCACCATGCAGCCGATTTCACCGTCCAGGGCGATGTAGTTCAGGTCGTATTTCGAGGCAGCCAGTTCCTTGGGGTCTTCTTCCGTCTCGTCGCGCAGTTCGGCGATGTCGGCGTGGCGGTAGATCGCGTTGCCGTCAAAGCCCATCTTGGCATCGAGGCATTTCAGATCGCCGCTGTCGGTCAGGATCAGCGGGTTGATCTCCAGCATCTCCATGTCTTTTTCGGTGAAGAGCTTGTAGAGCGTGCCCATCAGCGCCACGCATTGCTTCAGCGCCTTGCCTTCGAGGCCCAGCATGAAGCCGATGCGGCGGCCATGGAACGGCTGGTACCCGGTGGCCGGATCGACGCTGAACGACAGGATCTTGTCGGGCGTGCTTTCGGCCACTTCCTCGATGTCCATCCCGCCTTCGGTGGAGGCGACAAAGGAGATGCGGCTGGTCTGGCGATCCACCAGAAGGGCCAGGTAGAACTCCTTCTCGATGTCCGAGCCGTCCTCGATATAGATGCGGTTGACCTGCTTGCCGGCGTCGCCGGTCTGCTTGGTCACCAGCGTGCGGCCCAGCATGCGCTTGGCTTCCATCTCGGCCTCTTCCACCGATTTGGCCAGCCGGACGCCGCCCTTTTCGCCGGCATCGGCCTCCTTGAAGCTGCCCTTGCCGCGGCCGCCGGCGTGAATCTGCGCCTTGACCACCCAAAGGGGCCCGTCCAGTGCGCCTGCGGCGGTTTTCGCGTCTTCGGCCTTCAGAACCACGCGGCCATCGGAGACCGGCGCGCCGTAGCTGCGCAGAAGCGCTTTCGCCTGGTATTCATGGATGTTCATCGAAACACAGTCCCATCTTCGCTTGCGGTTGCCTCAGGTATAGGCCCGCGGTTGAGAAGGGATTAAGCGCAAACTTGCCGCACCTGCGAAATTCCGCGCACATTCCGACATTTGTGATCACAGTATTCCGAGCTGTGATCACAAAGTCTTGCGCTGGCGAAGGGACCGCGGGGAATCACCCCGCGCGTGTCAGCGACCGGCCTCCAGAAGCGCGCGAAGCGGCAGCGGATGGTCGGTCTGGTAAGCCCCGGCGCGGCTGGACAGAACCGCCTGCCAGGGCGCGTCGTCACCCTGGGCCAGGGCCCGGTCGGGCGCGCCCAGACCGTTGACCCAGAGCCGCACACCCTTGTCCGCCGCCGCCTTGCGCAGGGCCGGGGTGATGCGCGACGGCGCGACAGAGACGACGTGCAGCCGCTCGCCATGGCTGCGCCACAGCGCGTCCAGCCTTGCCACCGGATCGTTGCCGTCAAGATGGAACAGCGGCGCAGCCCCGGTGCCCTCGGCCAGCCGGGCCACGACAGCCGCCTGCGGATGCCGGACCAGCAGGTTGTCCGCGCCATAGCGGTCAATCAGCGGGGCGAGGGTGTCCATCCGGTGTTCCTTGACATCCAGATCGATCAGGATGCGCCCCTGCGCCAGGCGCAGGGCCTCTTCCAGCGTCGGCACCACGTGTTCCCGAGTATCATCGGCGGCACCCTTCAGGCGCAGCGCCCGGACCTGCTCCATCGGATACAGTGCCACGATATGGCTGATCACGGCAAAGGGGCCGGGCGGTACGGGCGGGCCGTCGGGAAAGCGCTCTGCCGCGTTGGTGGTGCGCTCGAACGTGCTGTCATGCATCAGGATATGCACGCCGTCGGCGGTGACGCGCACGTCCAGTTCCACCATGTCGATGCCCGCCGCAATCGCGCCCTCGATCCCGGCCAGGCTGTTTTCCGGCGCGCCGAACCCGTTGGCGCGGTGCGCGACAATCGCCACCGGCGCGCCCGGGGCAAACCGCGCGCGGATGGTTTCGGCACATGCTGCCCCGGCCAGCCCGGCCAGCAGCAGCGCCATGAGGACGGCACGCATCGGTCACTCTCCCTTTTCCGCGAGCGTTAACCCGAGATTTGTAAAAT
This sequence comes from Alphaproteobacteria bacterium, assembly GCA_030425925.1. Taxonomy (GTDB): domain Bacteria; phylum Pseudomonadota; class Alphaproteobacteria; order Rhodobacterales; family Rhodobacteraceae; genus JAUHZO01. The sequence goes on from JAUHZO010000002.1 coordinate 191,886, forward strand.
TCGCATGAATTGCTGCGGTGTTTCGTGTTAAGAGGGAATTGATTAACCCAAAGGCGAGTTTTCCCATGGAATACACCCCATCCTTCATGACCCTCGTGTCGCTCTACGCCGCCGAACCGGTGGAATTCAGCGATCTCAAACCCGTCACCCTGGCCATGTGGATCCTGGAATCCGCCCGCGGCGCGTCGCAACTGGCCAGCGAGCACCGCAATTTCGCCGGGATGAAATGGCGCACCGAGATGAAGCCCTATGGCAAGCGGGTGAACTACGAGGCGCATGACGGCGACGGGTATTACACCGAGTTCAACTCGCTCGAGGATTTCCTGCGCGGCTTCTGGGCCTTTCTGGACCGGTCGCCCTATGACGGCTGGCGCGACCGGGCGGCCGATCCGGCGGCCTTCATCCGCTTTGTCGGGCCGATCTGGGCCGAGGACGAGGCCTATGCAGACAAGGTGCTGGGGCTGGAAGAGGAAGCGCGCGGCCTGCTGGCCGGGGCCGGTGCCCTGACCAACGAGGCGGGGCTCGAGGACGGGGTCTTTGCCACCGGCGATCCGGGAGACAGCGGCGGGCATACCACACTGGTCAGCGGCGGCGGGCTGGCGCTGTCGGGCGACGGCAAGCGGCTTCTGCCGTCTGGCGGGCTAACAATCGCGTATCGCGGCGACGATGCCTGCCCCTATGGCGTCACCGCCACCAACAACCGCGCGGCCTTTGCCGCCATCGTGCTGCATCACAACAGCCCGGTGCACACCACGGACTGGTATGTGCAATACCAGATCGACGGCGATCCGGGCCGCGGCGGGCACCATTTCGGTTATCACATCTATGTCGCGCCGGACGGGCGGATCATCCAGGGCGCGCCCATGACCAAGCGGACCAACCACGTCTCGGGCGACAACCGGGTGCGGCGCAGCATCGGGCGCTTTGCCAACAACACCAACGCCATCGGCATCACCTGTTCCGAGGCCGGGCTGGTGTCCGGCGACCGCACGGTCGGCTCGCGCCCGACCCAGGCGCAGACGGATGCGGTGTTCTCGCTGGTCTGGCTGCTTTGCGATCTCTACGGCATCCCGTTCTCTCATGTCTGGGGACATGGCGAAATCCAGACCACGCGGCACCGGTCGGAAGGTTCGGCGCAGGCGCAGGAAATCCGAAGCTGGCAGAACTGACGGCCTGTCTCGCACCGCGACGCGCGGCTACAGCCGCCGCTCGGACAGCACCACCTTTGTGCTGCGATCCTTGGCGCTCCTGCACCCTGCCGCAGGCGGATGCGGCGTGCCTCCGGGGGCGAGCGCCGGGGCTCAGACCCAGCCGTCGATCACCGCTTCAAGCTCGGGCACCATCGCGGCCTCGAAATCCCAGCGTCCGCGGTGGCGCGGACCGGGCGGGCGCGGCAGGTCGATCAGGAAATGGGTCTCTTCCCCGCCCAGATCGGCGATCAGCTTTTCATTGATGTCGAGCTTGAAATAGCCCGGTCCGATGGTCAGCACCTTGACGCCCGGCGTGCGGGCAAAGGCGCAGAGATGCACCTGAGAGCCCACGCTGCCGGCCACATGCGTGGCCCCCTGCAACAGGGCCGCCTGTTCCGCCAGCGGATGGTCCTGCGGGTGGATCACAGCAAATCCCTTGCGTTCGAACAGGGCGTCCAGCAGGTCCATCCCGTCCCCGGCGCGCGGATCGTCCTTCAGCCGCGAGCGGCTCAGAAACAGCCGTTTCGGTCGGTCCCGCGGCTCTGCCGCTTGTGCCAGAACATCCCCGGCGCGGCGCATGGTGCGGGCAAAGGCGGGATGCATCAGCCCGGAATAGGGCGACAGGCGGCGGGGCAGGATCAGCCGCTCGACCCGCACCGGCTTGGCTGCAAAGGTGCAGCGCCGCTTGGGCGCGCCATAGGCGCGCAGCAGGTCGGCGGCATAGCCCGGCAGGCGTTCGCCGCGCCGCCCGGTCCCCAGCAGACCCATGCCCAGCACGCTGTCGATCTGGTCCAGCGACAGCAGGCCCTCGTGCAGCGGCCAGAGCCGCGCGGGCATGTCGGTGAGGCAATGGCCGAAATGGGCGTAGAACAGTTCGGCAAACAGATGTGTGCCCGTCAGGGTCTGGCGCACCGGCGGCAGCGCGGCCTCCCACCGGCTGGCGGGATCGGGCATGTCGATGCAGGAATGGATCAGGTAGGACTTGCCCAGCCCGTCGGGATAGACCGCGCCGTCCTGCGCCACCACCAGCCCCAGCTGTCCGCGCCCAAGCCCGCGTTCGGGAACGTCGCGCGGCGGCGGCTGGCGCTGTTCCAGCGCGTGTTGCGGGTAGAAGACCGCGTTTCTCAGCGCAATCACATACGGCGTGCCGAAGGGATCCATCCAGCCGCGTTTCGGGCGGGACTTGTCGGCGCTGTAATCGGGCAGAAAGATCGCGTCGTCATCCGAGGCCAGCAAGGCGGCCATGTCGTCGACGCGCCGCAGGCGGTCGAGCGCACGCGGGCCAAACGCCGCGTCGGTGGGTTTGGGATTGAACCACATGGTTCCTCGCGCGGGGACGGGGCGCGCACATGGGCGCGCACCCCGTCCGCCGAAGGATCAGGCCAGGGACGGGTCGATGCCCTTGCAGGCGTCGACAAGGCCCTTCACGGCGTTGACCGAATTGTCGAACATCGCCTGTTCGTCCTTGGTCAGCTTGATGTTGACCACCTTTTCGACCCCGCCGGCGCCGATGATCGTGGGCACGCCGACATACATGCCGTCCAGCCCCAGCGCCCCGTCCACATGGGCGGCGCAGGGCAGCAGGCGCTTCTGGTCCTTGAGATAGGCTTCGGCCATCTCGATGGCCGAGGTCGCCGGCGCATAGAAGGCCGAACCGGTCTTGAGCAGGCCGACGATCTCGGCCCCGCCGTCGCGGGTGCGCTGCACGATGGCGTCCAGACGGTCCTGCGTGGTCCAGCCCATGTCCACCAGATCGGGCAGGGGGATGCCGGCGACGGTGGAATAGCGGGTCAACGGCACCATGGTGTCACCATGCCCGCCAAGCACAAAGGCCGTGACGTCGCGCATCGAGACGTCGAATTCGAGGCTCAGGAAATGGCGGAAGCGTGCCGAGTCGAGCACGCCCGCCATGCCGCAGACCATGTTGTGCGGCAGGCCCGAGAATTCCCGCAGCGCCCAGACCATGGCGTCCAGCGGGTTGGTGATGCAGATGACAAAGGCGTTTGGCGCGTTGTCGCGGATACCTTCGCCCACGGCCTTCATGACCTTGAGGTTGATGCCCAGAAGATCGTCGCGGCTCATGCCCGGCTTGCGCGGCACGCCCGCGGTCACGATGCACACATCGGCACCCGCGATGTCGGCGTAATCCTGTGTGCCGCGCAGCTTTGCGTCAAAGCCTTCGGAGGGGCCGGATTCGGCGATGTCGAGCGCCTTGCCTTCGGGCGTGCCCTCGGCGATGTCGAACAGGACGACATCGCCCAGTTCCTTCATTGCAGCGAGATGGGCAAGCGTGCCCCCGATCTGTCCCGCGCCGATGAGGGCGATCTTCGGTCTGGCCATGGATTTGATCTCCGGTCCTTCGTGGATTTGCCGGTCTGCGTAAGCGTTCGCGCCGCCCCGCGCAAGGGCGGTGCGCTGCGGCGCAGCACCGCGCACCGCTTGCAGAGCCCGCAGGCTTGCAGGTAAGGGTTTGCCGTAGCGAGATTTTCCGGAGACGCCGACATGGACCTGCTGACCTGGCCCGTGCTTGTTCTGGCCGTTCCGGCGGTGATCTTTGCCGGCGTGTCCAAGGCGGGCTTCGGCTCCGGCATCTCGTTTGCCAGCGCGTCGATTCTCGCCCTGGTGCTGCCGCCCGCGCAGGCGCTGGCCATCATGCTGCCGCTGCTGTTGCTGATCGATTGCGGCAGCCTGCCGGCCTACTGGCGCAAATGGAGCGCGCGCGAGGTGCGGGTGCTGCTGATGGGCGGCGTGCCCGGGGCCGCGCTGGGGATCCTGTTCCTGGCCCGCGCCGATGCCGATGCGATCCGGCTGCTGATCGGTGTGATCTGTCTGCTGTTCGTGGCCTGGCAGGGCGCGGCGCAACTGCGCCTGATCCGTCTGCCCGAAACGCGCGCCCCCGCCTGGCAGGGCGGGCTGGCCGGGGCCGTGATGGGCTTTACCACCTTCGTCAGCCATGCCGGGGGGCCGGTGGCGGCGATCTACATGCTGCGCCAGCGGCTCGACAAGACAAGCTATCAGGCGACCACAGTCTTTGTGTTCTGGGCCCTGAACCTGTTCAAGCTGGTGGCCTATGGCGGGCTGGGGCTGTTCGACCGCGACACGCTGATGTTCTGCGCCGCGCTTGCCCCGGCGGCGGCGCTGGGCACCTGGATCGGCATCCGTGCGCATCACCTGGTGTCAGAGCGGGCGTTCTTCGGCTTTACCTATGTGGCGCTCGGCCTGACGGGGCTGAAGCTGATCCACGACGCGCTGGCCGGAGCCTGACCGGCCGGCAAAGCGGCCCGATCCTGCACCCGAACCGGACCTGAAGGATCGCCGCTCTGCTTGTGCCGCGCCGCGGCAGCAGGCAGAGGCGGCGAAGCCTCATGCGTCGTCGCCCCGGGGCGGCAGCGCCTCGGCCATTTCCTCGAACGCCTGGCCGCTGGCCACAAGGCAGGTCAGGCCGGTCGCCATGGTCACGGTGATCGTCCACGACCCCGATTCCGGGGAGGCGAACACCTCCATCACGGCGTTGTTGCTGCCAAGGCCCATGCTTTGCCGGGTTTCGCCGTATTTCTCGGCCAGCCGCGCCACCACCTGATCGCGCGGTGCGCAATGTTGCAGTGTCTGGGCGTCCACCAGCGAGGCGGCGCCCAGCAGGAAGCCCGCCGACAGCACCATCTTCTGTACCAGTCTTTCCGTCATCGTCTTGCCCTTTCGGTTCCACAAGCGACCGCCGCGGCCCTTCCCCGCGTGCCCCTTGCCCGTTGACGTCCCCTCGCCGTGTCGGGGCTTTGCCCCGGCACCGGATGTCCCGGCCATGTCCGACAACTTCCGGTCAAAACCCTTCCGATCTGGTTAACGCGCCGGGCGTTGCCTCTGATTGGCACCAATACACCCCGGTGCAGCACAAAAATGCTGCATTGCGGCAGGCGGGGTCTTGAACTTTCCGTCCGGAAATGCCCCTGTGCCGCGCAACAAAATTACGCATCGGAGACTCACATGGACATGCGCGCGCGCCCTTACCGTTCGGTTCTCTACATTCCCGGCTCCAGGGACCGGGCGCTGGAGAAGGCGCGTGGCCTGCCGGTCGATGCGATCATCTTCGATCTCGAAGACGCGGTGGCCCCGGCGGAAAAGGCCGCCGCGCGCGACACCCTCGCGGCGGCTCTGGCCACCTCATATGGCCGGCGGACGCGGATCGTGCGGATCAACGCGCTGGAAACCGAATGGGGTGCGGCGGATGCCGCGGCGGCGGACAGGATGGACTGCGACGCGATCCTGCTGCCCAAGGTCGAAAGCACCGCGCATCTCGACGCGCTGGCGGCGCTGACCGACAAGCCGCTCTGGGCGATGATGGAAACGCCCCGTGCCATGCTGGCGGCGGCCGAGATCGCCGCGCATCCGCGGCTGGCCGGCATGGTCATGGGCACCAACGACCTCGCCAAGGACCTGAACACCCGCTTTCGCCCCGACCGCCTGCCGATGATGACCGGGCTGGGCCTGTGCCTTCTGGCGGCCAAGACGCATGGCGTGGTGATCGTGGACGGTGTCTACAACGCCTTCAAGGACGAGGATGGCCTGCGGGCGGAATGCGCTCAGGGCCGCGACATGGGCATGGATGGCAAGACGCTGATCCACCCCGCCCAGGTCGACATCGCCAATGCGGCCTTTGCCCCGTCGGAGGACGAGATCGACCTCGCCCGCCGCCAGATCGCCGCCTTTGACGCCGCCGCGACCGAGGGGCAGGGGGTTGCCGTGGTGGACGGCAAGATCGTCGAGAACCTGCACGTGGTCACCGCGCGCGAAACGCTTGCCCGGGCCGAAGCCATTGCGGCGCTGGCCGAATAACGACAGGCTCGCGCCAGCACAGCCAGGGAGACTGCCATGCTGCTTCTGATTCTCGGGGTCCTGCTTTGGGCAGGCGCGCATTTCTTCAAACGCCTTGCTCCGGACGCCCGTGCGTCCCTGGGCGACAAGGGCAAGGGCTTTGTCGCCATTGCCATCGCCGTCAGCATCCTGCTGATGATCTTCGGCTATCGCATGGCCGATGGCGCGTTCTTCTGGGGGCGGCACCCGGCCACGGTGGGGATCAACAACCTGCTGATCGTGGTGGCGATCTACATGATGAGCCCGGCGCCAAAGAAGGGCAAGCTTCTGGCCGGGATGCGGCATCCGATGCTGACCGGCTTTGCGCTCTGGGCCTTTGCCCACCTGCTGGTGAACGGTGATCTGCCGTCCTTCATCCTGTTTGGCGGGCTGCTGGCCTGGGCGGTGGCGTCGATGGTCGTCATCAACCGGGCCGAGCCGGACTGGACGCCGCGCACCCCCGGGCCGATTTCGAAAGACGCGATCTTTCTGGGGGCGTCGGTGGTGCTGACGGTGGTGCTGGGCTATGTCCACGGCCTGCTTGGCTATCCGGCCTTTGGGTAAGCGCATGAAACTATACCGCTTTCTGACCGGCGACGACAGTTCCGCGTTTTGCCACAAGGTCACCGCCGCGCTGGATGCGGGGTGGGAGCTGTATGGCGATCCGACCTATGCGTTCGACGCGGCCAACGGCGTGATGCGCTGCGGGCAGGCCGTGGTGAAAGAAGCCGAAGGCACCTATTCGCCCGACATGAAACTCGGTGAGCAGTGACCCGCGCCTGACAAGGGCAGGGCGCGCGGAAGGAGAGCGATGATGAAGACGAACCCGGGGCGCTTTTTCGAGGATTACCGGCTGGGCCAGGTGATCCATCACGCGGTGCCCCGGACGGTGTCGGGGGGCGAGAGGGCGCTGTACCACGCACTCTACCCGGCGCGGCACGCGCTGTATTCGTCGGATGCCTTTGCCCGGGACTGCGGTTTGCCGCAGGCCCCGATCGACGATCTGGCGGCGTTTCATCTCGTTTTCGGGAAAACCGTTCCCGATGTGTCGCTGAACGCCGTGGCCAATCTGGGCTATGCCGAAGGCCGCTGGCGGCAGCCGGTCTATCCCGGAGACACGCTGCGCGCGACATCCGAAGTCATTGGTCTGAAACAGAACTCCAACAGCAAGACCGGCGTGGTCTACGTCCGGACCACCGGCCTGAACCAGCGCGACGAGGCCGTTCTGGACTATGTGCGCTGGGTCATGGTGCGCAAGCGCGATCTGGACGCCCCCGCCCCGGAGACGGTTGTCCCCAAGCTGAGAACGGCTCTCGCCCCTGAAGACCTGACCATTCCCGAAGGGCTGGACTTTTCGAACTACGATTTCACCCTGGCCGGAGAACCGCATCGCTGGGACGATTATTCCATCGGCGAGACCATCGACCATGTGGACGGCGTGACCATCGAAGAGGCCGAGCACATGATGGCCACGCGGCTGTGGCAGAACACCGCCAAGGTGCATTTCGACCTGACCTTCCGCCCCGAAGGCCGCCTGATCTATGGCGGGCACGTGATTTCTCTGGCCCGCACGCTCAGCTTCAACGGGCTAGCGAATGCGCAGATGATCGTCGGGCTGAATGGCGGTGCCCATGCCAATCCCTGCTTTGCGGGCGATACGGTCAAGGCCTGGACCGAGGTGCTGGACAAGGCCGAAACGCCCGCGCCGGGCGTCGGTGCCCTGCGGCTGCGCCTGGTGGCCACCAAGGGCGGCATCCGTTCACCCTGCGGGGGGAGGACGGGAAATACCTGCCGCATGTCCTGCTGGATCTCGACCACTGGGTGCTCATCCCGAAATGAGCCCGCGATGCGCGCTGGCCTGATCCTGCTGGCGCGGGTTTCCAGGTGCATCTCGTGACGGATTTGTTACACTGTTGCACGGGGAGGAGATTCGTCGTGAGACAGGGGGCTGCCAGGCGTGAGCTTACTTGACCTACCCAGGAAACCTGCGGATGTGCTGGACATTCCGCAGGACCGAATTCCCGATGTCATCCGCGAGATGTGGCGGGCTCAGGTCATGTCGCCGCTGATGCGCAAGATCCATGCCGATCTGCAATCCGGCGATCCCCGGGCGCGGTCGCGCAGCCAGCTTGCCTTGCGGCGGCTGGGCTTTCCGGACTGAACAGGCGATCACCCGCCGCGATGCTGCTGTGCAGAATCGCTTTGCGAAAAACGTGATCACACTTGCCCGCGCTGTGATCACGTTTCCCGAAAAATCCCCCGATTGCGCCAAAAAACCGCGGATGATTGCGGCCGGTCGGCGTGACAGCGCAGGAAAAAGCAGTAGAACAGGGTCAGGACAACCCGACGAGGACATGACCCGATGGCCGACGTGAACCGGGGCAATCGCCCGCTGTCTCCGCATCTGCAGATCTACCGCCCGCAGCTGACCTCTGTGACCTCCATCCTGACCCGGATCACCGGCAATGCCCTGATCGTCGGCGCGCTGATGGTGGTCTGGTGGCTGCTTGCCGCCGCCACGTCCGAGACGTATTTCGCCACCGCAAACGCGGTGCTGACCTCGTGGTTCGGCGATCTGGTGCTGTTCGGCTCGCTCTGGGCGCTGTGGTATCACAGCCTTGCGGGCCTGCGGCATCTGGTCTGGGACTATGCCGTCGGGCTGGAGCTTGAGACCGCCGAGAAACTCGGCTGGGCGGTGGTCGGCGGCTCTGTCGTGCTGACCCTGCTTACCGTCATCATCATCTGAAGGAGACCGCCATGGCCTTTCTGACCGACCGCAAGCGCGCCGTGGGCTGGGGCTCTGCCAAATCCGGCACCGCGCATTTCTGGGCAATGAAGAAATCGTCCTTTGCGCTGCTGATCCTCGTGCCGCTGTTCGTCTTCACCTTTGGCGCGGCGCTGGGCGGCGGCTATGACGAGGTGCGCGCCTATTACAGCCGGCCGTTCCCGGCCATCGTCGCGGCGCTGACCCTTCTGGTGGGCTTTCACCACTTCAACATGGGCGTGCAGGTGCTGATCGAGGATTATGTGCACGGCATCTGGGAAAAGGTGCTGATCCTCGTGATGACCTGCGTCAGCTACGGGGCCGCGTCCGTGGGGCTGTTCGCCATCGCCCGGCTGGCGCTCTGACCCCGATGCGCGCCGGACTGACCGCCCTTGCGCTCTGCGCGGCCTGCCCGGCCCTGGCCCAGGAGATGGCCCCGCTGCCCTCTTATGACAGCTATGCCGAGGCCGGTGACGAGGCCGGTTTCGTCAATGCGCTGGTGCGCTGCGTGGCGCTGGTGCAGACGCTGAAGGACAACGGGCTGATGTCGCCCGCGGACCGCACCGACGACACCGTGATGATCCGGGCGCGCGAGACCATGGTCTTCATGTCCGCCAGCCAGCGCGGCGATGTCGTGCTGGCACCGGAGTTGCCCCATGCTGCCTATGCCGCGGCGCTGGGCGATCTGGAGGGCAGGGCGATCCTGGCCCATCCGCTGATTGAACACGATCTCTCTGCCTGTGGCGCGCTGATCGGCGCGGCGGGCTGAACCGAAGGACAAGAAGGTACTCCTCATGGCTGCATACGAATACGAGACGCATGATTATGACGTCGTGGTCGTGGGCGCGGGCGGCGCGGGACTGCGCGCCACGCTGGGCATGGCCGAACAGGGTCTGCGCACCGCCTGCGTGACCAAGGTCTTCCCGACGCGTTCGCACACGGTGGCGGCGCAGGGCGGCATCGCTGCGTCGCTGTCGAACATGGGCCCGGACAACTGGCAGTGGCACATGTACGACACCGTCAAGGGCTCTGACTGGCTGGGCGATACCGACGCGATGGAGTACCTTGCCCGCGAAGCGCCCAAGGCGGTATACGAGCTGGAGCATTACGGCGTCCCGTTCAGCCGCACCGAAGAGGGCAAGATCTACCAGCGCCCCTTTGGCGGCCACACCACCGAGTTTGGCGAAGGCCCGCCGGTGCAGCGCACCTGCGCCGCCGCCGACCGCACCGGCCACGCCATCCTGCACACGCTGTACGGCCAGTCGCTCAAGAACAATGCAGAGTTCTATGTCGAGTATTTCGCCATCGACCTGCTGATGCAGGACGGGGCCTGCGTGGGCGTGCTGTGCTGGAAGCTGGACGATGGCAGCATGCATGTCTTCAACGCGAAGATGGTCGTGCTGGCCACCGGCGGCTATGGCCGCGCCTATTTCAGCGCGACGTCGGCGCATACCTGCACCGGCGATGGCGGCGGTATGGTGGCGCGCGCGGGCCTGCCGCTGCAGGACATGGAATTCGTGCAGTTTCACCCCACCGGCATCTACGGCTCGGGCTGCCTGATCACCGAAGGCGCGCGCGGCGAAGGCGGCTACCTGACCAATTCCGAGGGCGAACGCTTCATGGAGCGCTATGCCCCCACCTACAAGGATCTTGCACCGCGCGACTATGTCAGCCGCTCGATGACCATGGAGATCCGCGAAGGGCGCGGCGTGGGCAAGAATGGCGACCACATCCATCTGAACCTGTCGCACCTGCCCAAGGAGGCGCTGGCAGAACGGCTGCCGGGAATCTCGGAATCGGCCAGGATCTTTGCCGGTGTCGACGTGACCAAGGAACCGATCCCGGTCCTGCCCACCGTCCACTACAACATGGGCGGCATCCCCACGAACTACTGGGGCGAGGTGCTGGACCCGACAGAGGACGATCCCAACCGCGTCGTGCCCGGCCTGATGGCCGTGGGCGAGGCAGGCTGTGCCTCGGTCCACGGGGCGAACCGCCTGGGCTCGAACTCGCTGATCGACCTCGTGGTGTTCGGCCGCGCCGCCGCGATTCGCGCGGGCAAGGTGGTGGATGCCGAAAGCGCCGTGCCCAGCGCGCCGAAGGACCAGATCGACAAGGCCTTCGACCGGTTCGACGGCATCCGCAACGCGTCGGGCAGCGTCCCCACGGCCGAACTGCGGCTTGAGATGCAGAAATGCATGCAGGACGACGCCGCCGTCTTCCGCACCGCCAAGACGATGGCCGAAGGCGTGGTCAAGATGACCGCCATCGCCGGCAAGATGGACGATCTGAAGGTCACCGACCGTTCGCTGATCTGGAATTCGGACCTGATGGAAAGCCTCGAGTTGACCAACCTGATGCCGAACGCGCTGACCACCATCGTTTCGGCCGAGGCGCGCACCGAAAGCCGCGGCGCACATGCGCACGAGGATCACACCGAAAGGGACGACGAAAACTGGCGCGTGCACAGCATCGCCCGGGTCGACGGTCCGAAGGTCACGCTGTCCTACCGCCCGGTGATCGAGACGCCGCTGACCTCCGAGGCCGAAGGCGGCATCGAACTGACCCGCATCGCGCCCAAGAAGCGGACGTTCTGATGCGCGGTCTCGTGCTGGCCTGTGCGCTGTCCGTTGCGGCCTGCTCGCCGCAGGCGCAGGATCAGATTGCCCGCGAGGCGGCACGGTCGGCCATCACGCCGGTGGTGACAGAGCGCTTTCCCGGCCTTCCGGTGGAGCCTGCGATCGACTGCATCATCGACAATGCCAGCGCCGCGCAGATCCGCGCGCTGGCGGCGGATGCGGTGCTGGGCCCCACCGAAAGCACGGTCGAGATCGTGTCGGACATCGTGGCGCGGCCCGAAACGCTGGCCTGCCTGGCGGAACGGGGATTGCCTGCGCTTCTGGGAGGTCTCACATGATGAGCCGCCTGCGCAACAAAGTGAAATCTGGCCTCAAGGCCGTGAAGACCAGGCCAGAGGGAGGGCCTGCCATGACCGTTTCCACCGCATCCGACCAGTCCCCCTTCCCCAAGGCCGAAGGCCAGCCCTATCTGCGGTTTCTCAAGAACCTGCACCTGCATCTGCAGCCGGACTGGTATCTCGAAGTGGGCACGGCACAGGGCGCAAGCCTGAAGCTGTCAACCTCGAACACCATCGCCGTCGATCCGCGCTTTCAGATCCTGCAGGACAATCTGGGCAAGCGGCCGGAAACCCATCTCTTCGAGATGACAAGCGACGATTTCTTTGCCAGCGGCCGCGCGGGCCAGCTGACCGACCGGGTCGATCTTGCGTTTCTCGACGGCATGCACCTGTTCGAATACCTGCTGCGCGACTTCATCAACGCCGAAAAACTGTGCGCCCGGGACAGCGTGATCGTCCTGCACGATCTTGTGCCGCCCACCTATGTCGCGGCGGAACGCGACTGGGACAAGGCGCGCACCAAGCTGTGGACGGGCGACGTCTGGAAGGTGGCGGTGATCCTCAAGGAAACGCGTCCCGATCTGGATTTCCGCGTTGCCAATTGTCGCCCCACAGGGCTGGGGGTGATCACCCGTCTCGATCCCTCCAGCACCGTTCTGGAAGAGAAATACGACGACCTGGTCGCCCGCTTCATGGACATGAGCATCGACGATTACGGCGCCGACCGTCTGCGCGACCTGCTGAACATGCAGCGCGCCAATTCCCGTCATTTCCACGACTTCGTCGGGGTGCCCGCCTGAGGCCCCCCTTTCCGCGCCCAGGGCGGCGCGCCGCCCCAACCCGCTGAGGTTTCGACATGGTTCAATTCACCCTGCCCAGGAACTCCACGATCCGCACCGGCAAGACCTGGCCCAAGCCCGAGGGGGCGACGCGCCTGCGCAAGTTCCAGATCTATCGCTGGAACCCCGATGACGGTGAAAACCCGCGGGTCGACACCTATTGGGTCGACATGGACAGCTGCGGCCCGATGGTTCTGGACGCGCTGATCAAGATCAAGAACGAAATCGACCCCACGCTGACTTTCCGCCGGTCCTGCCGCGAGGGGATCTGCGGGTCGTGTGCGATGAACATCGACGGGATCAACACGCTGGCCTGCATCTACGGGCTGGACGAGATCAAGGGCGATGTGAAGATCTACCCGCTGCCGCACATGCCGGTGGTCAAGGACCTGATCCCCGACCTGACGCATTTCTATGCACAGCACGCGTCGATCATGCCCTGGCTCGAGACCAAGACCAACCGGCCCGCGAAAGAATGGAGGCAGTCCATCGAGGACCGCAAGAAGCTGGATGGCCTTTATGAATGCGTGATGTGCGCGTCCTGCTCCACCTCCTGCCCGTCCTACTGGTGGAACGGCGACCGCTATCTCGGGCCCGCCGCGCTGTTGCACGCCTATCGCTGGATCATCGATTCGCGCGACGAGGCGACGGGCGCGCGGCTGGACGATCTGGAGGATCCGTTCAAGCTGTACCGCTGCCACACGATCATGAACTGCGCCAAGACCTGCCCCAAGGGGCTGAACCCGGCCAAGGCAATTGCCGAGATCAAGAAGATGATGGTGGAACGGGCGGTCTGACAGTCCGGCACAGCGCCGTGATCCAAAGGGGCGGGCCTGTGGGCCCGCTCTTTTCGTCTCGTCCTTGCGCCTTCGGCGCCGTCCTCGGCGCGCGTGGAGAGGCGACGCTTTGGCCCGCATGCCGGGCTTGTGGCGCGCGCGTCAGACGCGGGCGTCGTAGCGGCTGCGCGCCTCCTTGACACGGGTGAGGTTCTCCATCGCCCATCCCACCAGCGCCTTCAGCCGGTCTGCCAGGGCCTCGCCCAGCGGTGTCAGCGCATAGGTCACCGCCACCGGCGGGCCGGGATCGACGCTGCGGGTCAGATAGCCGTCACGCTCCAGCCCGCGCAGGTTCTCGGTCAGCACGCGCTGGGTGACGTCGCCGACGCTGCGGCGCAGGGCGTTGAAGCGCATCGGCCCATGGATCAGCAGGCCGACCAGGATCAGGATCTGCCACTTGCCGGTGGCGCTGGCCAGCACGAGGCGCACGGGGCAGGGCGTGTCCTTGTCGTCGCGGGGGACGGTATCGTTGAGCATACCTTGTCTGTCTCACCTTATCTGGTTGTGTTTTGGTGCCTAATTGACACCAGGTATCTATTGAATACCTATTGCTGCAGTCAACCCGGAAGGAGACCCCAATGACCCCGACCGAACTCGTTCTTGCGGCCTTTGCCGCAATCTTTTCTGACTTCGATGCCGACGCGGCACAGGGGCTGCTGGCGCCCGATTACATCCAGCACAATCCTGCCGTGCCCAGCGGTGCGGCCCCGGTGCTGCAGATCATCCCGATGCTGGAGGAGAGCGGCCTTGACGCCACGATCCACCGGGTGATCGCCGAAGACGACCTTGTGGCCCTGCATGTCACCTACGACAACGCCCAGATTTTTGGCGGTCAGACGCTGGTGGGCTTCGACATCTTCCGCGTCGAGGACGGCAAGGTGGCCGAACATTGGGACAACCTGCAACCGCTGGCCGGGCCGAACCCCTCGGGGCGCAGCATGACGGACGGCCCCACCGAGATCACCGACCGCGACCAGACAGAGGCGAACCGCGCGCTGGCGCTGGGCCTTGTGACCGACGTCCTGATCGGCGGGCAGGCCGAAAAGGCGGCCGATTACATCTCGACCGAAAGCTACCACCAGCACAATCCCCAGATCGCGGACGGTCTGGACGGGCTGGGGGCGGCCCTGCAGGCGCTGAACAAAGCGGGCACGCCCTTTGCCTACGACAAGGTTCACATGACCATCGCCGAGGGCAATTTCGTGCTGACCGCGTCCGAAGGCTGGTTCGGCGACCAGCACACCGCCTTCTATGACCTGTTCCGGATCGAGGACGACAAGGTGGCGGAACACTGGGACGTGATCCAGGCTATTCCGTCAGAATTCGCCCACGACAACGGCAAGTTCTGATCGCGCTTGCGCGACGCGGGGCGGGGGGCTACCCCCGCCCCATGCTGGTTGTGCTTGGCCTTGTCATCGCCTTTGTGCTGGTCGTGCTGTTTTCGAACCGGGCCACGCGGGGCTGCCGGTGGCGGGAATATCCCGGCCCCTTGGACAGCCGGTGGAGTTGCGTGATGTGCGGTGCCGAAACCCGCGGCCCGCGGGGACAAGCCCCGGACATGTGTCATCGCGACAACGGCGGAGGGTCGTGAAGAACTTTCTGAATCGCGCGGAAAAATCCGCTTGATCGACTCGCGGACTGGCCCCATATGCGCGCTCACAGACGCCAACGCACGCACCTCTGGCGAGGTGGGCTTTTCCCACGCGGTTACGTAGCGACGGTAACGTCTCCCTTGGAACTGAGCGGTCTCATGCCGGGAAGCCGGACATGGCCGGGTCTGACTGGAGATGACCAATGAACGCTTTCGTAACCGGGCTTGTGGCCCGCGATGACCTGTCGCTGACGCGCGCCGAGGCACATATCCTGACGCACCGCTATGACCGCCCCACACTGGTGATCGACACCGACGCCGTGGCGCGCCAGTACGCGCAGCTGGCGCAGGGCCTGGGCCGGGCCCGCATCCATTATGCCGTCAAGGCGAACCCGGCCGCGGGCATCCTGCGCACGCTGGTGCGGCTGGGGTCCTGCTTTGATGCCGCCTCGCGCGCCGAGATCGAGGCCTGCCTGGCCGCCGGTGCGACGCCGGACCAGATCTCGTTCGGCAAAACGGTGAAGAAGCCCGCCGACATCGCCTGGGCGCACCAGGCGGGGCTGACCCTGTTCGCCGCCGATGCCGAGGAAGAACTGGACAAGATCGCGCATCACGCCCCGGGCGCGCGCGTCTATATCCGCGTGATCGTCGAGAATTCCGAAGCCGACTGGCCGCTGACGCGCAAGTTCGGCGTGTCCCGCGACAAGGCGCTGGACGTGATGGCCCATGCCGCGGCCTGCGGGCTTGAGCCGGTGGGGCTGAGCTTTCACGTCGGCTCGCAGACCCGCCGCGCCACGATGTGGGCGCCGGTTCTGGACCAGGTGGCGGCAATCTGGCACGCCGCGCGCGCTGCGGGCCACGATCTGTCGTTGTTGAACATCGGCGGTGGCTTTCCGGCCTTCTACGGCCAGGACGTGCAGCCACCGGCGCTGTATGCCGCCGAGGTCATGGCGCTTGTCACCGAGCGGTTCGGTCCGGTGGTGCATGTGATGGCCGAGCCCGGGCGCGGCCTTGTGGCCGAAGCCGGGGCGATCTCTGCCGAGGTTCTGCTGGTGTCGCGCAAGTCGGACAACGACCTGCACCGCTGGGTCTATCTGGATATCGGCAAGTTCTCCGGTCTGGCCGAAACCATGGACGAGGCGATCCGCTACCAGTTCCTGACCGGCCGCGATCACGAGCCCACCGGCCCCTGCATCCTGGCGGGGCCGTCCTGCGACAGCGCCGATGTGCTGTATGAAAAGCGCCCGGTCGAGCTGCCGCTGGGCCTTGGCGCCGGCGACCGGATCGTGATCCGCAATTGCGGGGCCTATACCTCGACCTATGCCTCGGTCGGGTTCAACGGCTTCCCGCCGCTGGACGTGGTGGAGATCTGATCCAGCGGGCTTGCGGGCGCAAGACAGGTCCCGCCAGCCCCCCTCCTGTCCTCCCCCCGCCGCGCCGGGGGGAGGCAGCCCGTGGCCGGCCGACCCCGCCTGATCCGCGACGCGGCGCTGTGGCGGGCCTTGCCAAGGGCGGCCTTGCCCGCGCAGTCTGACGCAAAACAGGAGCCGCCATGACCGAACCTGCCGATGCCCGGGCCCGTCGCGCCGTTGCGCCAGTGATCTGCTATCCCACCGACACCCTGCCGCAGCCCGATCTGGCGCTGTTCCGCGCCGCCCTCGACACCGCCCGGATCACCGACACCGTTGGCGCCCCGCCGCGGGAGGCCTGCACCTTTCGGGTGCCGGCGGGCCAATTCTTCCGCATCGTCAGCGTCGACGGGCCGCAGGTGGGGGATCTGAACCTCTGGAACGCCGGGGACCTGTCGGAACGGTTCTATTCCGGCAAGACCCGCGCGCTGCACGGCACCCATGTCAGCACCGGCGACCGGCTGTGGTCCTGCTTTCCGCATCTGCGCCCCATGGCCACGATCGTGGCGGACAGTCTGGACTGGTACGGCATCGACGATTTCGGCGGTGCGGTGCATGACGTGATCGGGACCCGTTGCGATCCCTACACGGGCAACCTGCTGTCGGGCACGCAGTACCATCATTGCTGCCATTCCAACCTGACCCGCGCGCTGGCCCGGGCCACCGGCCTGCCCCTGCACACGGCGGAGGCGCAGGTGCATGACGTGCTGAACGTCTTCATGTGCACCGGCTTTACCCGCGACACGGGTCAGTATTTCATGAAGGCCTCTCCGGTGCGGCCCGGCGATCATCTGACGCTGTTTGCCGAGATCGACCTGCTGGGCGCGCTCAGCGCCTGTCCGGGGGGCGATTGCGGGGCCGAACACAGTTCCGACACCGCGCCCTGTTTCCCCCTGCGGGTCGAGGTGCTGACGCCCGAACCGGGGGCGCTGGACGGATGGGCACCGCCTGCGCGCAATGGATATGACGGCAGCCACGGGGCGTAGGGCGGGGTTTACCCCGCCGCGCCGTGCACGAAATGCACCTGGTCAAAGCGCTGGCGCCAGGCCGCCACCTCGGGGGCCAGGGCCTCCGGGTCGTTGCGGCGCAGCGCCTCGGCGATGAGGTGCGCCAGGCGCGGCATGTCCTGCGCCGTCATGCCCCAGCGCACCATCTCGGGCGTGCCGAGCCGCAGACCGTTCAGGTCGCCGTCGACCGGGGCCAGCGGCAGGCCGATCCCGCAGGCCAGGATGCCCGCCCGCCGCAGCCGGGCCGAAGCCGCCTGACCGCCGCCAAGGCACGCCGCGTCCAGCGCGAACTGGTGTGATCCCGTGTAACCGCGCGCAGCGCCAAAGACCGGCAGGCCTTCATCGGCAAGGCCCTGCGCCAGCGCTTGTGCCGCCGCCACCATCTCTTGCGCGTAGGCGCTGCCGAAATCGCGCCAGTCCAGCAACGACACCGCCAGTGCGGCGCTTTTGGCGGCGTCGAAATTGGCGGTCATGCCGGGGAAGGCGATGGCCTCGATCCGGTGCGCCAGGTCGGCGTCATTGGTCAGCACCAGGCCCGCAGGCGGTCCACCCAGCGACTTGTAGGTGCTCATGGTCATCACATGCGCGCCCTGCGCCAGCGGATCGGGCCAGACGCCACCGGCGATGACGCCGCATTGATGCGCCGCGTCGAACAGCAGCGCGGCGCCGACCTCGTCGGCAATCGTGCGCAGGCCGGCAACGTCGTGTGGCCAGAGGTTCAGCGATCCGCCCACCGTGATCACCTTGGGCCGCAACCGCTGGGCCTGCGCGCGCACGGCATCAATGTCCGGCGTGTAGCCATCCGCATCGACCGCCATGCCGACCGAGTGCAGCCCGTAAAGGCCGGCACAGCCTGCGGCGTGATGGGTGACATGGCCGCCGATCTCGGCCGGGGGCACCAGGATCGTGTCGCCGGGCCGGGCCAGCGCCATGAAGGCATAAAGATTGGCCATTGCGCCCGAGGGCACGCGGATCTCGGCAAACCGGGCGTGAAAGATCTCGGCGGCCAGCGCCGCGGCCAGCACCTCGATCTCTTCGATGGCCTCCAGCCCGGTTTCGTATTTGTCGCCGGGATAGCCCAGCGACGGGCGCATGCCCAGACCCGAGGACAACAGCGCCTCGGCCCGCGGATTCATCACGTTGGCGGCGGGGTTGAGGTTGAAGCAGTCCCGTTCGTGGATGACGCGGGACCGTTCGGCCAGGGCCTCGATCCGCTGTGTCAGCGCGCTGGCCTCCCGACGGGAAGCGGCCTGCAGGATCTCGGCGACCCGGGCCTGGGCCCGGTCCGGCATCCATGGGCGATGTGCGAGCATGGCGCGCTCCTTGTCCAGGTCTCGTGGGCCTTGTCCGGTCAGGCGAAGGCGGCTGTCAGCGCAATTTCGACCATGTCGCCGAACGAGGATTGCCGCGCCTCGGCAGGCAGCGCCTCGTGGGTGAGCAGGTGGTCCGACACCGTCAGCACGGCCAGCGCACGGGCCTTGTGACGGGCGGCGAGGATGTAAAGCTCTGCCGCCTCCATCTCGACGCCCAGGATGCCGTGCCGGGTCATCTGTTCGTTCAGATCGGGGCGTTCGTCATAGAAGACATCCGACGAATAGATGCCGCCCACATGGTGCGGCAGCCCGCGGGACGCCGCAGCATCGGCCGCGGCGCGCAACAGACCGAAATCGGCGCAAGGCGCAAAGTTCAACTCGCGGAAGATGCCGCGCGACGGGGTCGACAGGGTCGAGGCTGTCATCGCCAGAATGACGTCGCGAATGCCCACATCCCCCTGCATCGCCCCGCACGAGCCGATGCGGATCAGCGTTCTTGCGCCGTAATCGCGGATCAGTTCGTTGGCATAGATCGACAGGCTGGGCATTCCCATGCCCGAGCCGTGAATGGTGACCCGGTGGCCATTCCAAAGGCCGGTAAAGCCCAGCATGCCCCGCACGCGGTTCACGCATTCGGCGCCGTCCAGAAAGGTCTTTGCCGCCCATTCCGCCCGCAGGGGATCACCGGGCAATAACACCGTTTCGGCAATCTGCCCCGGTTCGGCCCCGATATGGATGGTCATTTCAGAGCATCATGTCGTCAAGCGACTTGCCGGCCTTGAGCGCATCCAGCACCCAGTTCGGCTTGCGTCCGCGGCCCGTCCAGGTCTGGCTGGGATCGGCAGGATTGGCGTATTTCGCAACACCCTTGCTGCCCTTGCCGCTGGCGGTCACGACTTCGTCCAGCGAGTAGCCGAATTCCTTTACCGCCTGTTCCGCGGCGCGTTTCGCCTCGGCCCGGCGGCGCGTGTCCACGGTTTTCAGCGCCTTTTGTGCGTCGTTGATCAGTTGCTTGAGGTCTTCGCGCGAAAGCTTATCGAGGTCTATTTGCATGCCCGACTCCTTTGTTTCACGTTTTATTCACGAAGGATGCAGCAAATGACAAGAGGAAAAAACAGGGAATTTGTGGCAGCTGACGCTTGATAGCGAAAAGCTGCCTACTTAGAGGTTTGCGAATTGTGTGAAATGCAATTATCGCGGGGCGGTCTACTCGGCCGCCACCGCTTCGGGATCGGCAAGGGTCACGATATCGCGCATGATCGCATTCAATTCGAAATCCTTGGGCGTATAGACCTTGGCCACCCCCATGGCGCGCAGGCGGGCCGCGTCCTCGTCGGGGATGATGCCGCCCACGATCACCGGGACATGGCCCAGCCCGGCAGTGCGCATGCGCTGCATCACGTCTTCGACCAGCGGCAGGTGGCTGCCCGACAGGATCGACAGGCCCACCACATGCGCCCCGTTCTGTGCAGCGGCGACGATCTGTTCAGGTGTCAGGCGGATGCCCTCGTATTCGATGTCCATGCCGCAATCGCGGGCGCGAAAGGCGATCTGCTCGGCACCGTTGGAATGCCCGTCCAGGCCCGGCTTGCCCACGAGGAACCGCAGGCGGCGGCCCAGACGGTCGCTGACCGCATCCACCTGGGCGCGGATGTCGTCAAGCCCTTCGGTGCGGTTCGACACGGCACCCGAGACGCCGGTGGGCGCGCGGTATTCGCCGTGCAGGGCGCGCATGGCCCCGGCCCATTCCCCCGTGGTCACCCCGGCCTTGGCGGCGATGATCGAGGCCTCCATGACGTTGCGCCCCTCTGCCGCCGCACTGCGCAGCGCCTCCAGCGCCGCGGACACGGCGGTATCGTCCCGCTCTGCACGCCAGGCCTCCAGCCGGCCGATCTGGTCCTGTTCCACCGCCGGGTCCACCACCATGATGCCGCCATCCTCGCCCATCAGCGGCGAGGGTTCGGTTTCCACGTAGCGGTTCACGCCGACCACAACGGTTTCTTCCCGCTCGATCCGGCCCACGCGGTCGGCATTCGATTCGACCAGACGGCCTTTCATGTAGTCGATGGCGCCGATCGCCCCGCCCATGGCGTCGATATTGGCCAGTTCCGCCCGCGCGCCGTCCTTCAGCTCTTCCACCTTGCGGTCCACTGCCGGGTTGCCGTCAAAGAGGTCGTCATATTCCAGGAGGTCGGTCTCATAGGCGAGGATTTGCTGCATCCGCATCGACCATTGCTGATCCCAGGGCCGCGGCAGGCCCAGCGCCTCGTTCCAGGCGGGCAATTGCACGGCGCGCGCGCGGGCCCTTTTCGACAGCGTCACCGCCAGCATTTCGATCAGGATCCGGTAGACGTTGTTTTCCGGCTGCTGTTCGGTCAGCCCCAGCGAGTTCACCTGGACGCCGTAGCGGAAGCGGCGGAATTTCGCATCCTCGACGCCATAGCGCGTCAAAAGGATTTCGTCCCACAGGTCCACAAAGGCGCGCATCTTGCACATCTCGGTCACGAAACGGATCCCGGCATTGACGAAAAACGAAATCCGTCCGGCCAGGCGCGGGAAATCCTTTGCCGGAACCCGGGGTTTCAATTCGTCCAGCACCGCAACCGCGGTGGCCAGGGCAAAGGCCAGTTCCTGTTCCGGTGTCGCGCCGGCCTCTTGCAGGTGATAGGAACACACGTTCATCGGGTTCCATTTCGGCACGTTGGTATAGCAGTATTCCGCAACGTCCCCGATCATCTTCAAAGACGGCTTTGGCGGGCAGATATAGGTGCCGCGGCTGAGATATTCCTTGATCAGGTCGTTCTGCACGGTGCCCTGAAGCTGCGCGACATCCGCGCCCTGTTCCTCGGCCACCGCGATGTAAAGCGCCAGCAGCCAGGGCGCGGTGGCGTTGATGGTCATCGAGGTGTTCATCTGGTCCAGCGGGATGTCCTGGAACAGCGTGCGCATGTCGCCCAGATGGCAGACCGGTACCCCCACCTTGCCCACCTCGCCGCGCGCCAGGATGTGGTCGCTGTCATAACCGGTCTGGGTGGGCAGGTCGAAGGCCACCGAAAGCCCGGTCTGTCCCTTGGCGAGGTTCCTGCGATACAGCGCGTTGGAGGCGGCAGCGGTCGAGTGGCCGGCATAGGTGCGGATCAGCCAGGGCTTGTCGGCGGGGCGGGTCTGGGTCTCGGTCATCGGGGCCTCCATGGGGCGGAAATCGGGGCAATCTTCTTTCGTTTGGAAACGTGTAAGCGAAAGATTGTGTCTCTGTCAATTCGCCGCGGCGCGGCGCGAGCAGACGCAGCATAGGCTGACGCGCGACCGGGTTGAATGGGGCAGGTGCGGGTTTTGCCGGTTTCTCGCCGATGCGGTCCGGCTCCCGGGGCAGCATTCTGCGCGCGCATACCGGATTTCTGCGGCTGCTCGGTTATAAAATTACAAAATCTACCGCAACGGTGTTGCAATGTTGCGTGGCGCGGCGTATCCCGGGTGTCAACGCCGCGATTCTGCAGTGCAGAGCGGCTCAGGACAGCGTGACAGACCACACGAGACAGACCAGACAGGAGGCCACCATGGCACTGGACCAGCAAACCGGGATCGCCCAGTACGACGCACCCGAAAAGGACCTCTACGAAATCGGTGAAATGCCGCCCATGGGGTATGTGCCCAAGAAGATGTACGCTTGGGCCATCCGCCGCGACCGTCACGGTGCGCCGGAAAAGAGCTTTGAGGTCGAGGTGGTGGACACCTGGCAGATCGACAGCCACGAGGTTCTGGTCCTGGTGATGGCCGCGGGCGTGAACTACAACGGCATCTGGGCCGGTCGCGGCGAGCCGATCTCGCCTTTTGACGTGCATGGTCAGGACTACCACATCGCCGGTTCGGACGCGTCGGGCATCGTCTGGGCCGTGGGCGACAAGGTCAAGAACTGGAAGGTGGGCGACGAGGTCGTGATCCACTGCAACCAGGACGATGGCGACGACGAGGAATGCAATGGCGGCGACCCGATGTTCTCGCCGACCCAGCGCATCTGGGGCTACGAGACCGGCGACGGCTCTTTCGCGCAGTTCACCCGGGTGCAGGCGCAGCAGCTGATGCCGCGGCCCAAGCACCTGACCTGGGAGGAAAGCGCCTGCTACACGCTGACGCTGGCCACCGCCTACCGGATGCTGTTCGGCCACCAGCCGCACGAGCTGCGGCCGGGCCAGAACGTGCTGGTCTGGGGCGCGTCGGGCGGTCTTGGCTCCTACGCGATCCAGCTGGCCAACACCGCGGGCGCAAACGC
This sequence comes from Alphaproteobacteria bacterium, assembly GCA_030425925.1. Lineage (GTDB taxonomy): Bacteria > Pseudomonadota > Alphaproteobacteria > Rhodobacterales > Rhodobacteraceae > JAUHZO01. The sequence continues at coordinate 214,870 of JAUHZO010000002.1, forward strand.
GATCGGCGTGATCTCGGACGAATCCAAGCGCCAGTTCGTGCTCGACCAGGGCGCCAAGGGCGTCATCAACCGCAAGGATTTCAACTGCTGGGGTCAGCTGCCCACCGTCAATACACCGGAATACAAGGCATGGTTCGCCGAGGCGCGCAAGTTCGGCAAGGCGATCTGGGACATCACCGGCAAGGGCGTGAATGTCGACATGGTGTTCGAACACCCGGGCGAGGCGACCTTTCCTGTCTCGACCTTCGTGGTCAAGAAGGGCGGCATGGTCGTGATCTGCGCGGGCACCTCGGGGTTCAACTGTACCTTTGACGTGCGCTACATGTGGATGCACCAGAAGCGCCTGCAGGGCAGCCATTTTGCCCATCTCAAGCAGGCTGGCGCGGCGAACCGGCTGATGATCGAACGGCGTCTCGATCCCTGCATGTCCGAGGTGTTCCCCTGGAACGAGATCCCGGCGGCACATACGAAGATGATGAACAACGAACACAAGCCCGGCAACATGTCGGTGCTGGTGCAGGCTCCCACCACCGGTCTGCGCACGCTGGAAGACGCGCTGGACGCGCGCAAGTAAGCGACCGGGCGTCCCGCCCGCTCTGGAACCGCCCGCGAATCGGCCCTTGCCAGCGCGGGCGGTTTGCCGTTTCAGCCCCGGTCGTTCAAATTCAATCGATTGAATCCCGCCCCCCTCGCAGTTTTTGGGGAGTGGATTTCCGTGAATATTAATCCTTTTCGGCGCATGCTATAGTTGAGTTAAGGACTTGTTAACCACCCGCAAGAGAGGTTTGCCATGGGACATGACTGGATACTGGACGTACTGACCGACCTGAAGACCTATGCGCAGATGAACGGGCTGCCCGCGCTGGCGGTGCAGCTGGACGACACCGCGCTGGTGGCCGAGGCCGAGATCGCGTCCCCTGTCGAGGGGAAGACCTTTGGGATACCTGGCAAACACGCCGCGCCTGGACGGCTTGATCGAACGGCTGGAATCAGCTGAAGGCCTGGAAGATCTGCAACTGCTGATCGAAGAACTGCGCGACCGCTATGGCGTCGATCACATCGTCTATCACTGGGTTGCCGCCAGCGGCCAGCAATATGGCTGCGGCACCTACCCGATGGAATGGGTCAACCGGTATCTGGAAATGGGGTATCTGCGCATCGACCCGGTCATCCAGGGCTGCTACCAGCGCTTTCACCCGGTCGACTGGAAGCGGCTGGACTGGAGCGGCAAGGCCGCCCGGGCCTTTCTGCAGGATGCCATCGCGCATGGTATCGGCAACCAGGGCTTTTCGATCCCCATCCGTGGCCCGAACGGGCAGTTCGCGCTGTTCACGCTCAGCCATAGCGGGCCCGACGAGGATTGGGCGCGTTTTACCGACGAAAACCGCAGAGACCTGATTCTGGTGGCCCATTTCTTCAACCAGAAGGCGCTGGAATTCGAACCGGGCCGCACCCCCGATCCGGTGCAGCCGCTGTCGCCGCGGGAGCTTGAGGCGATGACGCTGCTGGCCATCGGCTACAGCCGCGCGCAGGCGGCGGAAACGCTGTCGATTTCCGAGCATACATTGCGCGTCTATGTCGAAAGCGCCCGCTTCAAGCTGGGGGCGATGAACACCACCCACGCCGTGGCACGGGCGCTGTCGCGCGGGCTGATCGTGGTGTGAGGCAGATCCGGCTTAAGCCGCAATGACCCGGGCGCGCGGCGGCTTCGGGGCCCGTTAACGCGGGCAGGGACAGGCTTTCCCCAGGTTCCGACACCAAGGGGGAAATCTCATGATCCGCTACATCTACGGCCACGATCTGCACCGCTTTCCGCGCCTGGCGCACAGCATGTTCCGCGACCGCGCCGACCAGTTCAAGACACGCCTCGGCTGGGAAGTGGAGGTGGACGCGCAGGGTTTTGAACGCGACCGCTATGACGATGAAAACCCGCTCTACGTGATCTGGGAAAACGCCGACGGCAGCCATGGCGGTTCCATGCGGCTGTTGCCCACGGTGGGGCGGACCATGGTCAACGATCACTTTGTCCATCTGACCGACGGCGTGCGCATCGAAAGCCCGCTGATCTGGGAATGCACGCGGTTCTGCCTGGCACGCGGGGCGGCCCCCGGCGTGGCGGCGGCGCTGATGCTGGCCGGCGGCGAGGTGATGCGCCAGTTCGGGGTGCAGCATTATGTGGGCGTCTTCGACGCGCGCATGGTGCGGATCTATCGCCGGATCGGATCGTCTCCGGAGGTGCTGGGCAGAGAAGGGGAGGGTCGGGCGCAGATCAGCGTGGGCCTGTGGGCGTTCACGGCCGAGGCGCAGGCCCGGGTGGCGGCGCGCGCCGGCATCGCCCCCAAGACGGTGACGGGCTGGTTCGAGGCGTCGTTTGCACCGGCGGTTGTGGCCGAGCGGGCCGCGGCCTGATCCTGCGGCGCGGCGGGGCCGCGCTGGTTGGGTTGCGTTCATGCCACGCAGGCATTTGGGGGGCAGGCCCCCCAAAACCCCCCGGGGCGCTGCCCCGTCGCAGCAAGCTGCGACTCCCCGGGGTATTTTCACCAAGAAGAAGACCAGGGGCGCGTGGTCTTGATGTCGCTTTGTTCTGGTGAGCGCGCTGCGGCTTGGATAGGTTGCGCGGCATGTCCGTGCCCGCCATCCAGTTCTCTGAAGATCAGGCCTTTGCCTATGACAGCGTCGCCGAGATGCTGAAAGGGGCTGGCGTCGATCTTGAGGACGGGCTTGTGTTGCCGCCGGTCGAGGGCAAGACCCGGGTGCTGGCCGTGATGGGCAAGGCGGGCAGCGGCAAGACGATGCTTCTGGCCGAACTGGTCAAGGCGCTGGAGGCGGCAGGGGTCGAGACGGTGTCGGGTGACTGGGAAGGCCGGCGGCGCAAGGACCGGCGCACGCTGGCCATTCTGGCCCCTACCAACAAGGCGGCCAGTGTCCTGCGCTTTCGCGGCGTGCCCGCGACGACGATCCACCGTATCCTGTATACGCCGGTCTATGACCCGGAATACGAACGTGTCGCCGAATGGCTGGCCGGCAATGGCGAGAAGCCCGAGATCGAGGCGCTGACCGATGCGGCGCTGGAACGGGCGAGGGCCAGCTATGAGGTGCACAAATCCGTGCCGGCCGCCCTGGCGGCGGCGGGGCTGAGGGGCAGCGATTTCATCACCGGCTGGAAACGGCGCGAGGAGCCGCTGGATATCGGGCTGGTGGACGAGGCGTCGATGCTGGACGACCGGCAGTTCGAGGACCTGCAGGAGATCTTTCCCAACCTTCTGCTGTTTGGCGATCCGGCGCAGCTGGCACCGGTGAACCAGTCCGGCAAGATGGTGTTCGACGCGCTGAAAGCCTCGCAGAAGCTGGAGCTGAGCCGCATCCACCGGCAGGCCGCGGACAACCCGATCCTTGACCTCGCCCATGCGCTGTCGGATCCCGGACTGGGCTTCGAGGATTTCGAGCGCATGGTCGAGGACCGCGCCCGCAGCGATGACCGTGTCGTCTGGGCGCAGCGGGTGGAGGTGGACCTGATGGCGCGCTCGCCCGTCCTGGTCTGGCGCAATGCCACGCGAATCCGGCTGATCAACGCCTTTCGCGCGGTTCATGACGCGCCGGAGACCGAGCTTCTGCCCGGTGAGCCGCTGATCTGCGACGGGATCGAACTGCCGCTCAAGCACCGCAAGAAGCGGCTGGACCTGGAGGCACGCGGGCTGATCAAGGGCGCGCAGGCGATCTATCTGGGGCCGGGGCGCAAGCCGGGGTTTTCAAAGCTTTACGTTGTGGGGGCGCAGGAGCCGCAGGTGTCCGCCGCCTCCATCGTCAAGATCGAGAAACCCGACGCGGAAGAGCCGTTCATTCCCTATGCTGCACGCATGGGGGCGACCTTTCTGCATGGCGCGGCGGTGACGATCCACAAGGCGCAGGGCTCGCAATGGGAGGATGTGCAGGTCTTTGCGCCCGACCTTTACGCCGCCGCGCGGATGGGGCGCAGCGAGGCAGGCCAGCCCTTGTGGAAGCGGCTGGCCTATGTGGCGATCACGCGGGCGCAATCGCGGCTGTTGTGGGTGGTGCGGAACCGGCTGGCGCGTCCCACGGGGCCCTTGCGGGTGGACGACCTGGGGGGCGTGCCCGCCCCGCTGGAACTGGAGGGAGAGGGACAATGAACATTCTGATCACGGGTGCAAGTTCGGGCATCGGGGCCGCCGCGGCGCGGTTCTTTCTGGAGCAGGGCTGGGAGGTGGGCCTGATGGCCCGGCGGGCGGAGCCGATGGAGGAGGTGGCGGCGGGCCATGCCGGGGCGTTGGTGCTGCCGGTGGACGTGACCGATGCCGCGGCGGTGGAAGCCGGGTTCGACGCCTTTACCGGGCGTTTCGGGCGGATCGACGTGCTCTTCAACAATGCGGGCATGTTCGGCAAGGCGGGGCCCATCGACGAGATCGACCTCGACACCTGGCGCGCGGTGGTGGACCTGAACCTGAACGGCATGTTCTTGTGCGCCCGCGCGGCCTTTGGCCGGATGCGGCGGCAGGATCCGCAGGGCGGGCGGATCATCAACAACGGCTCGATCAGCGCGCATGTGCCGCGGGACGGCTCGGTCTGCTATACCACGACGAAACACGCGGTGACCGGGCTGACGCGCACGCTGAGCCTTGATGGGCGTGCGTTCAACATCGCCTGCGGGCAGATCGACATCGGCAATGCGCGCACGCCGATGGTGGCGGCACAGACCGAGCGGACGCTGGCCGATGGGCGCACGCCCGATCCGTCGATGGATGTGCAGAACGTCAGCGATGCGCTGATGTTCATGGCGACCCGGCCTCTGGACGCCAATGTGCAGTTCATGACGGTGATGGCGACGACGATGCCCTATATCGGGCGGGGGTGAGTGTTGGGGTAGGATGGGTGATATCACCCATCCTACGCAGACACCCGCACGATCTGCTTGCCGGTATTGCCGCCCGTCAGCATCGCGATGAAGGCGGCGGGTGCGTTCTCCAGCCCGTCGGCGATGTCTTCGAGATAGGCGATGCGGCCATCGGAGACCATCGGTGTGACTTCGGTAAGGAAGTCGTCGAACTGCGCCCAGTGGTCGAAGACGATCAGCCCGGAGATGCGCAGGCGTTTGACCAGGATCGACCGCCACAGCGCTGGCAGCTTGTCGGGTGCCGAGATGTCGGCACCGGAATACATCGCGATGGTGCCACAGAGCGGAATGCGGCCATGGGTGTTCATCAGGGGCAGCACGGCATCCAGCACCTTGCCGCCCACATTCTCCCAGTAGACGTCGATCCCGTCGGGGGCGGCGGTGCCGAGCGCCGTGCGCAGGCTGCGTGCGTCCTCGAAGGCGCGGTGGTCGAGTGCTGCGTCAAAGCCGAAGGTGTCCCGCGCCAGCCGGGTCTTTTCGGCACCGCCCGCAATGGCGACGGTGCGCAGGCCTGCGGCGCGGGCCAGTTGCCCCACCATCGACCCCACCGGCCCCGTGGCCGCTGCCACCGCCAGCGTTTCGCCGGCCTTCAGATCGGCGTAGAGCTTCAGCCCCACCCAGGCGGTGAAGCCCGGCATGCCCAGCACGCCAAGCGCCGTGGTGTCGGGCAGCGCCGCGTCGAGCTTGCGCAACTCGGTGCCTTGCAGCACCGCGTGGCTCGCCCAGCCGGTCATGCCGGTGACCAGGTCACCCTCGGCAAAGCCTTCCGCCCGGGAGACCAGCACGCGGCCCGTGCCCTGCCCGGTCATCGTGCCGCCGATCGCGACCGAGGGCGCATAGCTTTTCACGGCGTCCATCCGGCCCCGCATGTACGGGTCGAGCGACAGGTGCCGGACGGCCACCAGCACCTCGCCCGCGCCGGGGCCGGGCAGCGGGTCGGTCTTCAGCGCGAAATCCTCTGGCACCGGCAGGCCGGAGGGGCGGCGGGCCAGCGCGATGCGGCGCAGGGTCTGGGTCATGGAAGGTCCTTCGTGGTCTGATGTCCGAAACGGCTTGCGCCTTGTGCGACAACTTGGTCAGTCTACCTGCACAACAACCAACCACAAGAACGATCCGCAAGGGGAGGAGGTGCCGATGCAAGGCCAGATGATGCATGTGCCGCTGTCGATCATCGAGATATTGCGCTTTGCTGCCGAGTCGCATCCGGGGGCCGGGATCGTCTCGGTCCGGACCGAAGGCGATCTGCACCGCGAAAGCTATGCCGAGGCCTATGCGCGCGCCGGGCAGCTGGCGCATGGGCTGGCCGGTCTGGGGGTGGGCCCGGGCGACCGGGTGGCGACGCTGGCCTGGAACGGGTACCGGCATTTCGAACTGTATTACGCCGTCTCGGGCATGGGGGCGGTGTGCCACACCATCAACCCCCGCCTGTCGGCGGAGCAGATGCTCTATATCATCGGCCACGCGGGCGACAGCGTGCTGTGTCTCGACCTGACCTTCGTTCCGTTGATCGAGGCGCTGGCGGACAAGCTGCCCGGCGGTCTGAAGCTGGTGCTGATGACCGACCGCGCACACATGCCCGAGAGCGCGGTGGATTTCCTGTGTTACGAGGACCTGCTGGCCGGGCAGCATACCGCCTATGCCTGGCCCGAACTGCCGGAAGACACGGCGGCGGGGCTTTGCTACACCTCAGGCACCACGGGCCATCCCAAGGGCGCGCTGTACACCCATCGCTCCACCGTGCTGCATGCGTTGTTCCTGTCGATTGCCGTGCCGCGCAGCCTGCATGAAGGCGCGCGCATCCTGCCCGTGGTGCCGATGTTCCACGTCAATTCCTGGGGTCTGCCCTATGCCGCGCCGCTGGTGGGGGCCTCGCTGGTGATGCCGGGCGGCCGGCTGGACGGCGCGTCGCTCTTTGACCTGATGGAGGCCGAAGCCGTCACCGCCAGCTGGGGGGTGCCCACGGTCTGGCTGGGGCTGCGGGCCGAGATGGAGAACCGCGGCGGCAAGCCTGCGGCGCTGGACCAGGTGGTGATCGGCGGTTCGGCTGCGCCGCGCGCGATGATCGAGTTCTTCGAAGGCCGGGGGGTGGATGTCTGCCACGCCTGGGGCATGACCGAAATGAGCCCGGTGGGCACCCATGGGCAGCTGTCCCGGTCGATGCAGTCAGAGCCGTTCGACCGCCAGATGGCGCTGAAATCCAAGCAGGGCCGCCGGGTCTTCGGGGTCGAGCTGAAGATCACCGGGGAAGACGGCACCCGCCAGCCGCATGACGGCAAGGCGGTGGGCGAGCTTTTCGTGCGCGGCAACACGATCATCTCGGGCTATTACCAGAACGCGGAGGCGACGGAAAAGGCCATGGATGCCGAGGGCTGGTTCGGCACCGGCGATGTGGCCAGCATCGATGCACAGGGGTTTCTGTACATCCAGGACCGGTCCAAGGACCTGATCAAGTCGGGCGGCGAATGGATTTCCTCGATCGATCTGGAAAACATCGCCATGGCGCATCCCAAGGTGGCCAATTGCGCGGTGATCGCCATCCCGCATCCGAAATGGGACGAACGTCCGCTGCTGGTGGTGGTGCCCAGAGACGCGGGCGATCCGCCGGATCTGGCCGAGATCCATGCCATGATGCTGGAGCACGTGGCCCGGTGGCAATTGCCCGACGCGATGGAATGCGTGGAGGACCTGCCGCTGACCGCCACCGGCAAGGTGTCGAAACTGACGCTGCGCCAGCGCTTTGACGGCTACGTGCTGCCCGATGCGGGTTGACGATCTGCGCGACATGCCGCCCTGCGTGACCGAATGGTTCACGCTGGATGCGGCCCGCGTGCGCGCCTTTGCCGATGCCACGGAGGACTGGCAGTTCATCCATCTCGACGAGGCGCGTGCCGCGGCCGAGACGCCGTTCGGCGGTGCGGTGGCGCACGGGTTCCTGACGCTGTCGATGCTGTCGGCGATGTCCTACCGGGTGACCGAGGGGCTGACAGGGGTGGCGTCGAGCGTCAATTACGGCTTTGACCGCATCCGCTTTGTCAGCCCGGTGCGGGTGGGGGCGCGGGTTCGGGGTCGGTTCGCCGTGGCCGGTGTCGACGAGCGCGCCGGGGCGCTGGACGTGCACTGGGATGTGGAGATCGAGATCGAGGGGGCGGAGCGCCCGGCGCTGGTCGCCAACTGGATCACGCGGATATATCTGGACTAGCCGCTTGTCCGCCCTGACGGGCGGCCGCGCGGTGGACGGGAGAGGGGAAGAAGATGGATCTTGGCATGACCCAGCGGGTGAAACCGCTGGTGGAGCAGGTGCGGCGCATGATCGAGGACGAGATCGCGCCGCTGGACAGGGAATTTCACGCCGAGGTGGGTCGGCATCCGGGCGGGCGGTTCTTTCACACCGACCGGCAGCTGGACATCCTGAACGGGTTGAAGGCGAGCGCGAAAGAGCGCGGGTTGTGGAACTTCTGGTTGACCGACAGCGACCGCGGCTACGGTCTGACGACGGTGGAATATGCCTATCTGGCCGAAGAGATGGGCAAGGTCGGCATCGCCGCCGAGGTGTTCAACTGCAACGCGCCGGACACCGGCAACATGGAGGTGCTGGAGCGCTATGGCGCCGACTGGATGAAGGCGCGCTGGCTCGCGCCGCTGCTGAACGGCGACATCCGCTCGGCCTATGTGATGACCGAACCGGACGTGGCCTCTTCGGATGCGGCGCAGCTGGCCTTCGAGGCCCGGCGCGACGGCGACGATTTTGTGCTCAATGGCGAGAAATGGTGGATCTCGGGTGCGGGCGATCCGCGTTGCGGGCTTTACATCCTGATGGCCTGCACCGATCCGCAGGCGGCCAGACATGCCCGCCACACGATGTTCGTGATGGACCCGGACCTGCCGGGGATCGAGGTTCTGCGGCCGATGCAGGTCTTTGGCCAGGACGACGCGCCGCACGGGCATATGCATCTCCGCTTTACCGATGTGCGGGTTCCGGCGACGCATGTGGTTCTCGGCGAGGGGCGCGGATTCGAGGTGGCGCAGGGCCGGCTGGGGCCGGGACGGATCCACCATTGCATGCGCGCCATCGGGCAGGCGGAAAAGGCGCTGGAGATGATGTGCCGGCGCGGGCTGGGCCGCGAGGCCTTTGGCCGGCGGATCAGCGAGCTGGGGGCCAATCACGACATCATCGCCAATGCCCGGATGGAGATCGAGATGGCGCGGCTCTTGTGTCTGAAGGCCGCCTGGATGATGGACACGGCCGGCGTGCGCGCGGCGCAGCCCTGGATCTCCAAGATCAAGGTGGTGGCCCCGCTGATGGCCGGCAAGGTGGTGGACGAGGCGATGCAGATGCACGGCGCGGGCGGGATCAGCCAGGATTACGATCTGGCGTCGATGTGGACCCATATCCGCACCCTGCGCTTTGCCGACGGGCCCGATGCGGTGCATCGCCGTCAGGTGGCCCGGGCGGAATTGCGCAAATACGCCAATGACAGCGCCTGACGGCGGGTGTTGCCGGGGTATTTCGACCAAGAAGAAGACATGAAGCAAAGACAGGGGGTGGCGTGGATCTTGAGGCTTTGGCTGGCTGGATGGCGATGCATGTGGCGGGGTTCGAGGGGCCCTTGTCGGCGCGGAAGTTCGAGGTTGGGCAGTCCAACCCGACCTACCGGCTGGAGTCTCCGTCGGGCTCTTATGTCTTGCGGCGCAAGCCCGACGGGGTGCTGCTGAAATCCGCCCATGCGGTGGACCGGGAATTTCGCGTGCAGGCGGCGCTGGCGGGCAGTGCCGTGCCGGTGCCGGAGATGCTGGCGCTGTGCGAGGACGAGAGCGTTGTCGGGGCCATGTTCTACGTGATGGGGCATGTGGACGGGCGCAGCTTTGTCGATCCCACGATGCATGGGGTTGCGCCCGCCCTGCGCGGCGCGATCGTGGACGAGATGGGCCGTGTGCTGGCGGCCATCCATGGCGTCGACGTGGAGGCGGCGGGGCTTGGCGATTTTGGCCCGCCGGGGAATTACTACGAGCGGCAACTGGCGCGCTGGGTCAAGCAATACCGCGCCTCGGAAACCGGGGAGATCGCGGCGATGGAGCGCCTCGTGGACTGGCTGGGGGCCAACATGCCGCCCGATGACGGGCAGCGCACGCTGGTGCACGGGGATTACCGGATCGACAACATGCTTTTTGCGCCGGACGGCGCCGCGTGCCTTGCGGTGCTCGACTGGGAATTGTCGACGCTGGGCCATCCCTATGCCGATCTGGCCGGTGTGCTCATGCAATGGCAGCTGCCGCCCGGCCCCGAAGGGCGCGGCCTGGCGGGGGTGGATCGGGCAGCGCTGGGCCTGCCGTCGGACGCGGCCTTTGTCGAGGCCTATTGCGCGCGGCGCGGGATCGACGGGATCGCGGGGTTCGGTTTTTACGTGGCCTTCGCGTTTTTCCGGATGGCGGCGATCCTGCAGGGGGTGAAGAAGCGCGCGCTGGACGGCAATGCCTCGAATCCCGAAAAGGCGCGTCGGCTGGGGGCGTTCGTGCCACGTTTTGCCGAACTGGGACTGGAGGCGCGTCATGCCCATGGATGAGCGCTTGCGCGAGCCGCCCTACCCCTATGCGGCGCATCTGGACATGCGCATGCTGGACTGGTCGGAGGGGCGGGCCCGGTTCGAGATGCCGCTGGCGGCGTTTCACGGCAACCGGCATGGCAACCCGCATGGCGGGTGCCATGCCTCTCTGCTGGATACGGTGATGGGCTATGCCGGGTGCTGGACCGGCGATCCGGAGCGGCCGCAGACCTGCCTGACGCTGAGCCTGAACGTGCAGTACCTGTCGCGCCCCAGGGGCGGGGTGTTCATCGCCGAAGGCTGGAAGACCGGCGGCGGGCGGTCGACCTTCTTTGCCGAAGCGGTGATCCATGACGAAACGGGTGAGCTGATCGCCAAGGGCGCCGGCGTCTTTCGCTATCGCAGCGGGGGGTGAAGCGTTTTCTGCGAAAACGCTTCACGCGGGAAATCTCTTCGGCGAAGAGATTTCCCGGGACGGCTCAGCCGGGCAGGCGTCCGGTCAGGACGTAGCGCAGGATGTCGACCACCTGGCCTGGCGTGCGCGTCATGGCAAGGGCTGCGGCGTCTACCTCTTTCAGCGCGTGGTCGTGTTCGGGTTGCTGCAGGATGATCAGCGACTTGCCCAGGGCGGCGGCAAAGCCCGCGTCGAAGGCCGCGTTCCACTGCTTGTATTTCTCGCCGAAGCGGACCACCACCACGTCGGCCTCCTCAATCCCCTTGCGGGTGCGGATCGCGTTGACCATCGCGCCCTTGTGGTCGTGCCAGTACTTGTCGGGCTCTGTGCCCAGGATCGCCACGCCGCAATCGTCGCTGGCGGCGTGATCGGTCACCGGACCCGAAAAGGTGATGTCGAGGCCCTGCGCGCCTGCAATGATCTGGTCGCGCCAGTCGGTGTGAATCTCGCCGGAGAGATAGACGTTGAGGCCCATGGGGGTTCCTTTCGCTGTCATGGCTGTGACCGGAGAGGTAACCGCACGGGCGGCGATTGCAAGCGTCAGGTCCCTGGCGTCCGTGGTGGTTCGGCGGGCCGGTCATGGGCAAAGACCCGGACCGACACGAAGAAGCCGCCCAGGATCAGGCCGGGCAGGATCAGCACCTTGAACAGGAACACCGACAAGAGCGCCACGAGGCTTGTCGCAAGCTCGTCGGCGCGGGCGTAGATGTTGGCCGCCAGGTCGCTGTAGCGGTCAAGGTTGTCGCGTGCGCCCTGCAGGACCGAGAGCACGCCGGAGGAGGGTTCTTCGGCGGCGATACCGGGCGCGATATCGGGCGCCACATTGGCGGTGATCTCGGCCACGACGGTGCTGTGTTTGTCCCAGATCGCCTGTGTCATGCGATCGGCGACCAGCGAGGACAGCAGGAAGGACAGCGGCAGCGCGAGGCCCAGGAACGCGCCGTACAAGCCCAGCCGCCGCGCCAGCGTGCCAAGCGCGCCGGAAGATCCTGCGCGGGCAAATGCGCCTGCCGTCAGCGCAAGGGCCGCCATGGCAAAGCCGATCCCCGTCACCGGCCCCATGGCAACGGCCAGCACCCCGGTGACGACCATGACGTAGAACACCAGTTGCGCGACGCGCTCGACGGTGTCGTCCACCGGTTCCAGCACCTTGAAGGGCTGGGCCGAGCCTTGCACGACAAACGCCCCGCCCACTTCCACCTCTTGCGCGGTGGACAGGATCGCGTTGAGCGAGCGGAGCGTCAGGTAGACGCCGCCGCTGGCGGCGGCGACCGTGCCGGCATAGGTCTGCGCGCTGCGCGTGACCGGGTTGGCCGGGTAGAACGCCGCCGCCGCCAACGCCAGGCAGGCCGCGAGGATCATCAGCGCGCGGCGCATCGGATCAACCGTCCTTGCGGATGGTCTCGTTTTTCGGGTCGTAAGGGCTGTCGCAGGTGACGGTGGCGTCCCAGAGCCTGTCCTGCATCTTGACTTTCAGCTTTGTGCCTTCGACGGCAAGGTCGGGGGTGACATAGCCCATGCCGATGCTTTGGCCGAAATGCACCGAATAGCCGCCCGAAGTCAGACGCCCAACGCGGGTGCCTTCGGGGGTATAAAGCGCCTCGCGGCCCCAGGGATCGGCGTCTTCCGGCCCGTCGATCAGCAGGGTGCAGCATTTCACGCGCACGCCGGTTTCTTCCAGCCGGGCCTTGCCGTGGAACTCCTTGGTGAGGTCGACAAAGCGCGGCAGATCGGCCTCGAGCGGCGTGGCGTCGCGGCCCAGTTCGTTGCCGAAGGCGCGGTAGGATTTCTCCTGCCGCAGCCAGTTCTGCGCGCGCGCGCCCACCAGTTTCATTCCGTGCGCCGCACCCGCGCCCGTCAGCAGATCCCAGAGGTAAGTCTGCATCTCGATCGGGTGGTGCAATTCCCAGCCCAGCTCGCCGGTATAGGCGACGCGGATGGCGTTGAGCGGGCACATGCCCAGTTCGATCTGACGCGCCGAAAGCCAGGGGAAACGCTTGTTCGAAAGCGCCGTCTCCGGCTCGGCATCCTTGATGACGGCGCGCAGCACGTCGCGGGACTTTGGCCCGGCAATGGCAAAGACACCCCATTGCGCGGTCACGTCATAAGCGCTGATCCAGCCGAACTCGGCGCGCTTGTCCTCGATGGCCTTCATCAGGAAATCGCTGTCATAGGCCGCCCAGGCCCCGGCGGAGACCAGGTAGTACTTGTCCTCGGCCAGCCGCACGATGGTGTATTCGGTGCGCGTGGTGCCGTGATCGGTCAGCGCGTAGGTCAGGTTGATGCGGCCAACGCGTGGCAGCTTGTTGCAGGTGAACCAGTCAAGGAATTGCGTGGCGCCGGGGCCTTCGACGATATGCTTGGTAAAGGCGGTTGCGTCGATCAGGCCGACACCTGTCCGGATCGCCTTGGCCTCGTCCACGGCATGCTGCCACCAGCCGCCACGGCGGAAGCTGCGGGCGTCGTGGTCGAACGTCTCGTCTGCGTCCAGAGGCCCGTAATAATTCGGCCGCTCCCAGCCGTTCACGCAGCCGAACTGCGCGCCCAACGCCTTTTGCCGGTCATAGGCCGGCGCGGTGCGCAGCGGGCGGCAGGCGGGGCGCTCTTCATCCGGGTGATGCAGGATGTAGACGTGCTCATACGCCTCTTCGTTCTTGCGCGCGGCGTATTCGGTGGTCATCCACGATCCGTAGCGGCGTGGGTCGAGCGAGGCCATGTCGATTTCGGCCTCGCCTTCGACCATCAACTGCGCCAGGTAATGCCCGGTGCCGCCGGCGGCGGTGATGCCGAAGGAAAAGCCCTCGGCCAGCCACATGTTGCGCAGGCCCGGAGCGGGCCCCAAAAGCGGGTTGCCATCGGGCGTGTAGCAGATCGGGCCGTTGTAGTCGTCCTTGAGCCCCACGGTTTCCGAGGACGGAATGCGGTGGATCATCGACATGTATTCCGCTTCGATCCGTTCGAGATCGAGCGGGAAGAGATCGGCGCGGAAGCTGTCCGGCACACCGTATTCGAAACGCGCCGGGGCGTTCCGTTCATAGGGGCCAAGGATCCAGCCGCCGCGTTCCTCGCGCACGTACCATTTGGCGTCGGCATCGCGCAGGACGGGGTGTTCGCCGTTGGTCTTGCGGTACTCCACCAGCGCCGGGTCGGGTTCGGTGACGATATACTGATGTTCGACCGGGATCGCGGGGATCTTGATGCCCAGCAGTTTCGCGGTGCGCTGGGCGTGGTTGCCGGTGGCAGTGACAACGTGTTCGGCGTGGATCACCACGGTCTCGTCCGAGGCCACGAGGTTGCCGCCCTTTTCGACCATCTTGGTCACGGTGACGTCCCAGTGGTCGCCGGTCCAGGCATAGCCGTCCACCTGCCACCTGCGCTCGATCAGCACGCCGCGCTGGCGCGCGCCCTTGGCCATGGCCATGGTGACGTCGGCCGGGTTGATGTAGCCATCGGTGGGATGGTAGATCGCGCCCTTCAGATCCTCGGTGCGCACCAGCGGCCAGCGGTCCTTGATCTGCGCGGGCGTCATCCATTCGTAGGGCACACCACAGGTCTCGGCGGTGGAGGCATAGAGCATGTATTCGTCCATGCGGTCCTGCGTCTGTGCCATGCGCAGGTTGCCGACGACGAAGAACCCGGCATTCAGCCCCGTCTCTTCCTCCAGCGTCTTGTAATACTTGATGGAATAGTCGTGGATATGGGTCGTCGCGTAGGACATGTTGAAATAGGGCAGAAGGCCCGCGGCATGCCAGGTCGAGCCAGAGGTCAGCTCGTCGCGTTCGAGGAGCATCACATCGTCCCAGCCCGCCTTGGCCAGGTGATAGGCAATCGAGGTCCCGACGGCACCGCCGCCAACGACCAGGGCTTTGACATGCGTCTTCATGAGTCTCACTCCCACAGGTTTGGCCTCCGGCATAGCGCGGGCAAGACGGATGCGCCGATCCTGCCCGACGCGTTTGAGACGGAAAACGACCTGCCAGACGCAAGACGCCGCCCGAAGGCGGCGTCCGGCTTGCACGGGCGGGGTCGTGTCAGATGTCGCGGGCGGCCTGTTCGGCCCTGAGCGCCTCGAACTGCTCTGTTTCGAGGTCCTGCACCAGCTTGCACAGTTTCTCGCCGTCGAAATCCACGCAGACCTGCTGGCCCAGCCAGCCGCGTTCGCGGGCGTCGCGGGTCAGGCGGAACAGGCGGCGTTCCATCAGGTCGCGGCGCGACTCGGCCAGGGCCACCACTGCCGGGCGGTCGCTGCGCAGGGCTTCGAGAAGGGCGAGGTGCCGCGTCGGGTCGGCACCTTCGCCGATGCCCTCCACGGGATGTTTCTGCAGCGCGTTGAGACCGGCGTAATCCAGTTGCGACAGCACCCGCTTCAGGTCCGTATCCGAGGTGTTGGCGCGCACGTAGATCTCGATCTGGTCACCGATCGCGGCCTTGAACAGGCGCACGGAATGCGCGGCGGTGGGGCGGGTGATGTCGCGGAAGGCGACGCCGTGATGCACGCTGTGCAGCAGGCCCTCGGCTTCTTCTTCCTTGGCACCGAAAAGCCGCGATCCGAACAGGGCCGGGCGGACCACGACGGTCACCCCCACGGCCAGCCGGCCAAATTGGTAAACGACGCGTTGACCGTCCAGTTCGGGGCGCGAGCGTTTCGGATCAAGCTGCGTCAGCACCAGGAACCGGTCTGCCGGGCTCAACTCGCCCTCGCGGCCCAGGGCCATCAGCTGGGCATCGGTCAGGCCGGTTTCGTCGCCGAAAAACAGGTAGTCATGCGCCGCTGTCCAGTCGGTCCGCTGATAGATGCTGGCCTGTTGCGGGAAATACGCCCGCAATTGCGGGCCCTCTGGCGCGCCGTCTTCGGGCGCGAACTGTGTGTCCGAACGCACGATCTGCACGTCGCTGAGTTCCACCGGCCCGCCGCTTCGGCGGATATAGGTGCGCAGACCGGCGGCATGGCCGCGCGCGGCATAGCTGTTGGCCCAGCCCGAAAGGCCGAACTCCGACAGCGACTGCCCGGCGGCGCGCGCCTGGCGGGCATAGTCGAAGCTGCCCAGACAAAGCAGGGCAACCGCAAGGGTGGCGCCTGCAATCATAAAGGTCCTGATCATCCCACTCACCGTATCCGTGTGATGTTAAGACAAAAGCACGTGATGGAGGCTGTCCCGTGGCGGAATTGTGGCATTTCCGGGCCAATTGTTTCCAAAAACGTTGCGGCGATTCCCCGCTGATCTTTCTTGGCGGGCCTCTTTCACCTTGGCGCATGCAGTCCTATAAGGGCTCGCGGTCCCGCGCGCCAGAGTCGCGGAACCATGAGGCAATGGGGCAGGGCGCAGATGTTTGGACTTGACGGCTTCCTTGGCTTGTTCGCAGCGGACATGGCCATCGATCTCGGCACGGCGAATACGCTGGTCTACGTCAAGGGCAAGGGGATCATCCTCTCCGAACCTTCGGTGGTGGCCTACCACGTCAAGGACGGCCAGAAAAAGGTGCTGGCCGTGGGCGAGGACGCCAAGCTGATGCTGGGCCGCACGCCCGGCAGCATCGAGGCGATCCGCCCGATGCGCGAAGGGGTGATCGCCGACTTTGACACCGCCGAGGCGATGATCAAGGAATTCATCCGCAAGGTGCACAAGCGGTCGACCTTTTCCAAACCCAAGGTCATCGTCTGCGTGCCGCATGGCGCAACCCCGGTGGAAAAGCGGGCGATCCGGCAATCGGTCCTGTCGGCGGGCGCGCGCAAGGCGGGGCTGATCGCCGAACCCATCGCGGCGGCCATCGGCGCGGGCATGCCGATCACCGATCCCACCGGCAACATGGTGGTCGATATCGGCGGCGGCACCACCGAGGTGGCGGTTCTGTCCCTGGGTGACATCGTCTATGCCCGTTCGGTCCGTGTCGGCGGCGACCGGATGGACGAGGCGATCATCAACTACCTGCGCCGCCAGCAGAACCTGCTGGTGGGCGAATCGACGGCCGAGCGGATCAAGACCTCCATCGGTACGGCGCGGATGCCCGATGACGGGCGCGGCTCGTCCATGCAGATCCGCGGGCGCGACCTTCTGAACGGCGTGCCCAAGGAGACCGAGATCAGCCAGGCCCAGGTGGCCGAGGCGCTGGCCGAACCGGTGCAGGCGATCTGCGAGGCGGTGATGGTGGCGCTGGAAGCCACCCCGCCGGACCTTGCCGCCGATATCGTGGACCGCGGCGTGATGCTGACCGGCGGCGGCGCGCTATTGGGCGATCTGGATCTTGCGCTGCGGGAACAGACCGGTCTGGCGGTGTCGATCGCGGACGAAAGCCTGAACTGCGTGGCGCTGGGCACCGGCAAGGCGCTGGAATACGAAAAGCAGCTGCGCCACGCCATCGACTACGACAGCTGAACGCTGCCGGTCCGTATCGGCGGGGCGACGCCGCATCACTGGCGAAACCCGCCGGATTTCGCTAAACCCTGCCAAAGCCCCGGACAGGATCACGATGGCCAGCGACCGTCACAGCGAAGATTTCACCGGCCCGCTCAGGCGTCTGCTGCTGGCGATCCTGGTGGCGTGCCTGCTGGGGCTGTTCCTGCTGTGGCGCATCGACAGCCCCCGCGTCGAACGGTTCCGCGCCCAGGTGGTGGATGCCGTGGTGCCGCGGATGGACTGGGCCATGGCGCCAGTGACCGCGACGGTGCGCCTGGTGCGCGATTTCCAGAGCTATCAGCGCATCTATGAACAGAACCAGGAACTCCGCCGCGAACTGCGCCGCATGACCGCCTGGAAAGAGGCGGCGCTGCAGCTGGAACAGGAAAACGCCCGGCTGCGCGATCTCAACAATGTCAAGCTTGACCCGCGTCTGACCTACATCACCGGGGTGGTGATGGCGGATTCCGGCTCTCCCTTCCGCCAGACGGTGCTGATCAACGTGGGTTCGCGCGATGGCATCGTCGACGGCTGGGCCACGATGGACGGGATCGGGCTGGTGGGCCGGATCTCCAGCGTCGGGGCGAACACCTCGCGCGTGCTGCTGCTGACCGACCCGGCCTCGCGCATTCCCGCGCTGATCCAGCCCTCGGGGCAGCAGGCGCATGTGGTGGGCGACAACAGCGCGGCACCGCCCATCGACTTTCTGGAAAACCGCGAACTGGTGCGCCCGGGCGACCGGATCGTGACCTCGGGCGATGGCGACGTGTTCCCGCCGGGCCTGCTCATCGGCGAGGTGGCCGAAGACCCGGGCGGGCGGCTGCGGGTGCGGCTGGCAGCGGATTACGAGCGGCTGGAATTCCTGCGCGTTCTGCGCGACCACGGCGCGCGCCGGGTGGATGCCCCCAGCGCGCTGGTGCTGCCCGACGCGGCACCAGGCAGCGACGCCGACGACGCAGCGGCCGCCGCGGACAACGCCGATGGCTGAGCGCGGCGCGCCCCATCTCTGGGCCATGCGCGCGGCCTATGTCGGGCTCAGCCTGCTGGTGCTCTTTGCCCACCTGATCCCGCTGGAGACCATGCCACGGCGGCTGGCAGGCCCCGACCTTCTGGTGATCTTCACCTTTGCCTGGGCGCTGCGCCGCCCCGATTACGTCCCCGCGGTGGCGATTGCGGGTGTGATGCTGCTGGCCGACCTGTTGCTGCAACGCCCGCCGGGGCTGTGGGCCGCGCTGGTGCTGATCGCGGCGGAATGGCTCAAGGCGCATGACCGCCGTCTCAGCGCCGGCACCTTTGTCGAGGAATGGCTCAGCGTGGCGGTGCTGGTGCTGGTGATCAGCCTGCTTTACCGGCTGGTGCTGGGGGTCTTGATTGTTGCGCCGGGAACGCTTTTTCTGGCTGTGATGCAGTTTGCCATGACGGTGATCTTCTACCCCGTGGCGGCACTGCTGACGCATCTGCTGTTCGGGGTCCGGCGCATCGCGCCGGGCGAATACGATCCGATGGGACGCCGCTCATGAGACGAACGCCACGCGAAACCGCCGAAAGCGCCGTGCGCGTCACCCGCCGGGGGCTGATCCTGGGCGGGCTGCAGCTTGGCTTTGCCGCCACGCTGGCGTTGCGCATGCGCCACCTGCAGGTGGACCAGGCCGACGAATTCCGCCTGCTGGCCGAGGAAAACCGCATCAACATCCGGCTGATCCCGCCCGCCCGCGGCCGCATCTTCGACCGCGAAGGCCGGGTGATCGCCGAGAACGAACAGACCTACCGCATCACCATCGTGCGCGAGGATGCTGGCGACGTGGATGCCGTCATCGCCCGGCTGTCGCAACTGGTGGAACTGGAAGAGGACGCGCTGAACCGAGCCCTGGCCGAAATGAAGCGCACCGCGCCTTTCTTTCCCGTCACCGTGGCCGACCGCGTCGATTGGGAAGACATCAGCCGCGTCGCCGTCAACGCCCCGGCGCTGCCCGGCGTGACGCCCGAGGTGGGGCTCAGCCGGGTCTACCCGCAGGGCGATCTGTTTGCCCATGTGGCGGGCTATGTGCAGCGGGTGCAGGACCGCAACCTGGCGCTTTACGAAGACCCGCCGGCGGTGCTGCGCGTGCCCGGCTTCCAGCACGGGCAGGTGGGGGTCGAGGCCCGGATGGAGAACCTGTTGCGCGGCGAGGCGGGCACCAAGCGGGTCGAGGTCAACGCCGCAGGCCGGGTGATGCGCGAACTGGACCGCCGCGAGGGCGAGGCCGGTGCCGATATCCAGCTGACCGTGGACAGCGCGCTGCAGGATTACATCCATGCCCGGCTGGGCGCGGAATCGGCATCCGTGGTGGTGATGGACCTGGAAAAGGGCGACCTGCTGGCCATCGGCTCTTCGCCCTCCTACGATCCCAACAAGTTCGTGCACGGCATTTCCAGCAAGGATTTCAAGGTTCTGCTGGATGACGATCACCGCCCGCTGGCGTCCAAGACGGTGCAGGACGCCTATCCGCCGGGATCGACCTTCAAGATGGTCACCGCGCTGGCGGCGCTGGATGCCGGCCTGGTGGCCCCCGACGAAACCGTCTGGTGCCCGGGCCATATGGAGATCGGCTCGCGCCGGTTCCACTGCTGGAAACGCGTGGGCCACGGGCACATGAACCTCGAACAATCCCTGCGCGAAAGCTGCGATGTCTACTACTACGACCTCGCGCTGAAGGTGGGGATCGAGCGCATTGCCGAGATGGGCCGCCGCCTGGGCCTGGGCGTGGCGCATGACGTGCCGATGTCGGCGGTCACCAGCGGGCTGATGCCCGACAAGGCGTGGAAGCTGCGCGAACGCGGCTCTGAATGGGTGATCGGCGACAGCGTGAACGCGTCCATCGGGCAGGGCTTCGTGCTGTCCTCGCCGCTGCAACTGGCGGTCATGTGCGCACGCATCGCCACCGGACGGGACATCTCTCCCCGGCTGATCAAGTCGGTGGACGGGGTCGAGACTCCGTCGCGCGCCGGGCAGAGCCTGGGCCTGAACGAGGCGCATCTGCGCCAGGTGCGCAATGCGATGTACGCCGTGTCGAATTCGCGCCGGGGCACCGCCTTTGCCTCGCGCATCGTGGCGGACGGGCTGCGCATGTCGGGCAAGACCGGCACCGCGCAGGTCAGCTCGAACGTGGTCGACAACAATTCCGTCCCGTGGGAGCAGCGCGACCACGCGCTCTTTGTCAACTTCGCCCCGCATGACACGCCCCGGATCGCGGTTTCGGTGGTGGTGGAACATGGCGGCGGCGGCTCTGCCGCGGCGGCCCCGATTGCGCGCGACGTGACGCTGCAGGCGCTTTACGGCGAGGACCCGCCGCTGGAGGCCTATCCCAGCAGCGACCGGTCGCGCATCAAGGCGCAGCAGGACAGGCTGGCGCGCGAACGCCGCATCCGCGACGCCGAAGGCCAGAGCCGCGCATGACCTATCTCGAGCACAAGGTCAAATCCGTCCCCGCCGGCTGGCGCAAGGTCCTGTTCCTGAACTGGCCGCTGATCCTGTTGCTGAGCGCGGTGGCCGGGGTCGGGTTCCTGATGCTCTATTCCGTGGCCGGCGGATCGTTCCGCCCCTGGGCCGAGCCGCAGATGAAACGCTTTGCCATGGGGCTTGCGCTGATGGCGGTGGTGGCCATGGTGCCGATCTGGTTCTGGCGCAACCTGTCCTTTGTCGCCTACCTTGTGGCGCTGGCGCTGCTGGTCTTCGTGACGTTCTTCGGCACCGCCGCGGGCGGGTCGCAGCGCTGGATCGACCTGGGCTTCATGCGCCTGCAGCCCTCCGAACTGATGAAGGTCACGCTGGTGATGCTGCTGGCCGCCTATTACGACTGGCTTCCGCTGAAAAAGACGTCGCGCCCGCTCTGGGTGATCCTGCCGGTGCTGCTGATCCTGCTGCCCGCCGGGCTGGTGTTCGAACAGCCCGATCTGGGCACGGCGCTGCTGATCCTGATGGGCGGCGGGCTGATGATGTTCCTGGCGGGGGTGCACTGGGCCTATTTCGCGGCGGTGATCGCGCTGGGCGGCGGGCTGGTGCTGGCCGTGTTCGAAAGCAAGGGCACCGACTGGCAGCTGCTGGGCGATTACCATTACAAGCGGATCGAAACCTTTGTCGATCCCACGTCGGACCCGCTGGGCGCGGGCTATCACATCACCCAGGCCAAGATCGCCATGGGGTCGGGCGGATGGACCGGCAAGGGCTACATGCAGGGCACGCAATCGCGGCTGAACTTCCTGCCGGAAAAGCACACCGACTTCATCTTCAACACCCTGGCCGAGGAATTCGGCTTTGTCGGCGGCTTCTCCCTGCTGATCCTCTACGTGCTGATCCTGCTGTTCTGCATCCTCTCGGCGGTGCAGAACCGCGACCGCTATTCCTCGCTTCTGATCCTGGGGATCGGGGTGACGTTCTTTCTGTATTTCGCCGTGAACATGTCCATGGTCATGGGGCTTGCCCCGGTGGTGGGCGTGCCGCTGCCGCTGGTCAGCTATGGCGGTTCGGCCATGCTGGTGCTCATGGTGGCGTTCGGACTGGTGCAAAGCGCCCATATCCACAGGCCCCGCTGATGATCCACATCCTCTTTGCCGCCGCGCCCGACCGCTGGGCGCAATACGAACACCCCCTGACCCGCGCGCTGGATGCGCTGGGGCTGGACTATGTGCTGTCGCCCGAGATGGACCCGGCGCAGGTGGAGTACATCGTCTACGCGCCCAACAGCGGCCATGACGATTTCAGCCTGTTTCCAAGGGCCAGGGCGGTGCTGAACCTCTGGGCGGGGGTGGAGAACGTGGTCAACAATCCCACGCTGACGATCCCGCTGGCCCGGATGGTGGACGACGAGGGCCTGACCCAGGGCATGGTGGAATGGGTCACGGGCCACGTGCTGCGCCACCATCTGGGCATGGACGCGCATATCGTGAACCCCGATCGCCGCTGGGTGCCGGTCGCGCCGCCGCTGGCGCGCGACCGGCCGGTGACGATCCTGGGCTTCGGCACGCTGGGGCAGGCCTGCGGACGTGCGCTGGCCGGGCTGGGCTTTGAGGTCACGGGCTGGGCCCGCAGCGCCAAGGACGTGCCGGGGGTGCGCACGCTGGGCGGCGACGACACGCTGGACACGGCGCTGGCCGGGGCGCAGATCGTGGTGCTGCTGCTGCCCCTGACCGAGGCGACGAGAAACGTGCTGGACGCGCGCCGCCTGAGCCTTCTGGCACCGGGGGCGGTGGTCCTGAACCCGGGCCGCGGGCCGCTGATCGACGATGACGCGCTGCTGGCCGCGCTGGACAGCGGGCAGGTCTCGCACGCCACGCTTGATGTGTTCCGGGTAGAGCCCCTGCCGCAGGATCACCCGTTCTGGGCGCATCCCAAGGTGACGGTCTGCCCGCATATCGCCTCCGAGACCCGCCCCGACAGCGCGGCGCGGGTCATTGCCGAAAACATCCGCCGCGGCGAATCGGGTGAGCCGTTCCTGCACCTCGTCGATCGCGCGGCGGGGTATTGAGGCAGGTCAGGGCAGGTGCGCTGTAGCGCACCCTACATCATCCCTCGCGCGGCGGGGTGTTGGGGCAGGTGCGCTGCAGCGCGCCCTGCATCACCTCTCGCGCGGCGGGGTGTTGAGGCCGGTCTGCACGGCGGGGCGCGCCAGGAACCGCTCCAGATAGGCGACGGCGCGCGGGTGCGCCTCCCAGCCCACAACGTCGCGTGCGCCGTAGAAATCCAGCGCCCTCAGCCAGGGGGCCAGCGCCATGTCGGCGATGGAATACTCTCCGGCAATCCAGTCGCGCCCGTCCAGCTGCGTCTCGACCACGTTCAGCAGGCGCTTGGCCTCGGCGACATAGCGGTCGCGCGGGCGCGGGTCCTCGATCTCCTTTCCGGCGAACTTCCAGAAAAAGCCCAGTTGCCCGAACATCGGGCCCACGCCGCCCATCTGGAACATCAGCCATTGCAGGACCTGCGCCTTCTCGGCCGCCGTCCGCCCCATGAACCTGCCCGACTTTTCGGCCAGGTAGACCAGGATCGCGCCGGATTCGAACAGCGCCAGCGGCGCGCCGTCCGGTCCGTCCGGGTCGATGATCGCGGGGATCTTGTTGTTGGGGTTCAGGCTGAGGAACGCGTCGCTTTTGACATCGGCATCCGACAGCGTCACGCGGTGCGCCTCGTAAGGCAGGCCCATCTCTTCCAGCGCGATGGAGACCTTCACGCCGTTGGGGGTGGGGAAGGAATAGAGCTGGATGCGGTCGGGATGCGCCGCGGGCCAGCGGGCGGCAACCGGGTGGGAGACAAGATCGAACATGCGCCAGAGGCCTTTCGTTTTGAGTGACCGGGGAAACGTAAGGATCAATTCCCGGTTTCACAGAACGCCGGCTGTGCGAAGGCGCGGTTCGCATGTTAATGGATGCACAGCCCCGGCGGATCGGGGCGCGCAACGAGTGGGGAGTTGAACTATGATCCAGGAATTCCGGGATTTCATCGCCAAGGGCAATGTCATGGACATGGCCGTTGGCATCATCGTGGGGGCGGCCTTTACCGCCATCGTGTCGTCGATGGTGGGCGACCTGATCAACCCGATCATCGGCCTGTTCACCGGCGGGATCGACTTTTCCGGCTGGTTCTACCGGCTCGCGGAAAGCGAATGCGCTTCGGTGACGGCCTGTACCGATGCCGGCGTGCCGGTCTTTGCCATCGGCAATTTCATCATGGCCGTGATCAATTTCCTGATCATCGCCTTCGTGGTGTTCCTGCTGGTCAAGATGGTCAACCGCATCAAGGACGCCGCCACGTCCGAGGAAGAGGTCGCCCCGGAAGAGCCCGCGGGCCCGACCGAACTGGACATCCTGATGGAAATCCGCGACGCGCTCAAGCGCGACGCCTGAGCCTTTGCGGCCAGCAAGCCGGGGGGCAGGGCGGCCCGCCCCCCCTTTCCGCAGGCCAAGGCGTGCCTGCAGGCGAGCTCTCAAGAGCACCTGACACAGAACGATGTCCGCGGGGTGATCAGCGCCCGAAGCTCGCAGGGATGACGAAGGGCAAGGTATCGCGACAGCGAACCACCCGGGTCAAAGCGAACTCGGGGCCACGCCCGCTGTCCTTGCCGTGCCGCAGGTGACGGTCAGCCCTTGACCGCCACCTGCGGCGAGGTCACGTCCAGCGCCAGCGCCTTGCCGACCTCGTAGTTGGTCAGCTTGCCCGCATGCACGTTCAGCCCGTTCAGCAGGTGCGGATCGTCCAGGCAGGCCTGCTGCCAGCCCTTGTCCGCCAGCGCCAGCATGAAGGGCATCGTGGCGTTCGACAGCGCCAGTGTCGAAGTGCGCGCCACGGCCCCCGGCATGTTGGCCACGCAGTAATGCACGATTCCGTCGACCTCGTAGATCGGATCCTGGTGGGTGGTGGCACGCGAGGTTTCGAAACAGCCGCCCTGGTCGATGGCCACGTCCACCACCACCGCGCCGGGCTTCATGTCCTTCAGCTGCGCACGGCTGACCAGCTTGGGCGCGGCGGCCCCGGGGATCAGCACCGCGCCGATCACCATGTCGGCCTCGGCCACCAGGTCTGCGGTGTTGCCGGCGCTGGCAAAGCGGGTCTTGAAGTCGCCGCCAAAGACATCGTCCAGATAGCGCATCCGCGTCAGCGAGCGGTCCAGCACGGTGACATCGGCCCCCATGCCCGCGGCGACCCGCGCGGCATGGGTGCCCACGACACCGCCGCCGATCACCACCACCTGCGCCGGGCCCACGCCCGGCACGCCGCCCATCAGCACGCCGCGCCCGCCATTGGCCTTCTGCAGCGCCCAGGCCCCCATCTGCGGGGCCAGCCGCCCGGCCACTTCGGACATCGGCGCCAGCAGCGGCAGCCCGCCGCGATCGTCCGTCACCGTCTCGTACGCGATGCAGGTCGCGCCCGAGGCCAGCAGGTCATGTGTCTGCTCGGGATCGGGGGCGAGGTGCAGATAGGTGAACAGCAACTGCCCGGCGCGCAGCATGGCGCGTTCACCGGCCTGGGGTTCCTTGACCTTCACGATCATGTCGGCCTCGGCAAACACCGCCTCGGCGTTGTCGACCAGCCGCGCCCCGGCGGCGGTGTAATCGGAATCGGCAAAGCCCGCGCCCAGACCGGCCCCGGCCTGCACGATCACCTCGTGGCCATGGACCACGGCCTCGTGTGCGGCGTTGGGCGTCAGACCGACGCGGAATTCCTGCGGCTTGATTTCGGTCGGGCATCCGATCTTCATGGCACTCCTCCTTGCGCTTTGATCCTTGCGCTCTGGCGGCAGGATGGCCCTGCAGGCTTGCAATTTCAGTGCAAAGATGCAGCGTGTGGATCGGGAAATGGCGAAGAATTCGCCGGTTTTGGCGATACATGTCGGAGGTTCTGCGTCAGATGCACCTGGACGAGACGGATCGGCGGATTCTGCGCGTGCTGCAGCGGCGCGGCCGGATCTCCAATGCGGAACTGTCCGAAGAGGTGCACCTGTCGCCCTCGGCCTGCCATCGCCGGGTGCAGCGGCTGGAAACGGCGGGGATCATCCGCGATTACGTGGCCCTTCTGGATGCCCGCCGGATGGGCCTGCCCACCACGGTCTTTGTGGAAATCACCCTGACCCGGCAGGCCGACGAGGTGCTGGAGGCGTTCGAAAAGGCGGTGGCGCGGGTGCCGGACGTGCTGGAATGCCACCTTATGGCGGGGACGGCGGACTACATCCTCAAGGTCGTGGCCGAAAATACCGAGGATTTTGCCCGCATCCACCGTCAATACCTGACCCGCCTGCCCGGCGTGGCACAGATGCAGTCCAGTTTCGCGCTGCGAACGGTGTTCAAGACCACCGCACTGCCGGTCTGACGTCTATTGCCTGAATCCGACACGCTTGTTACACTCTGGGTTGTTATTGCCCGAGTCCATTATAGCCCATGCACCTGGGTGATTTCACAAAGCCACTGAAAATCAAGCCTTATTGCAGAATTGAGACCATCATGAAAATCAGAAACCACAAGCTTGTCGGTGACGACAACCGCAATGTCCCCTTCGTCAAGGCCACCACCACCGGTGGTGCACTGACCGGGGGCAAGCCGCGCTTCCTGGTCATCCACTACACCGCCGGGGCCAGTGCCGCCGGAGCGATCAGCTGGTTCTCGCGCAAACCGAAGGCCAACACATCGGCCCATCTGGTCATCGACCATGACGGCGAGATCACGCAGATGCTGCCCTTCGACACCGTGGGCTGGCACGCGGGCGAGTCGCGCTGGAAGAACGTCAAGGGGCTCAACAGCCATTCCGTGGGGATCGAGATCGCCAATTTCGGCGTGCTGAACCAGAACGCCAATGGCGACTGGGTGTCCTGGACCGGTCGGTCGGTGCCCTCCAGCCGGGTTGTGCTGGCCGAGCACAAGCACAGCCCCGGCGTGACCCGCGGCTGGGAGATGTTCGACGAGTCGCAGTTCATGGCCACCGTCGCTGCGGCGCAGGCGATTGTCGAGGAATACGACATCCAGCCCTGGGACGTGGTGGGCCATGACGACATCTCGCCGATCCGCAAGGTCGATCCCGGCCCGGCCTTCCGGATGGACGATTTCCGTGCGCTGGTCTTTGGCCGGTCCGAGGACGAATGGGACGACATCCTGTTCAAGGTCCGGTCGGACAGCGGCCTGAACATGCGCCGCACCCCGGATCTGGTACACGCGCCGCTGAAGAACCTGGCCGATGGCACCGTCGTGCACGTGATCGGGCGCAGCGGTGTCTGGTGGCTGGTGGCCGAGGTGCTGAACGGTCAGGACGACGTGACGGGCTACGTCCACAGCCATTGGCTGCAGCCGGTCTGACCGGCTTGCCAAGTCGGGCGGGCTGCGCAACAGTCCGCCCATGACCTGGGATCACATCATCGTGGGCGCGGGCAGCGCGGGTTGCGTCCTGGCCAAACGGCTGAGCGAGGCGGGCCGTCGCGTGCTGCTGCTGGAAGCGGGCGGCAAGGACACCTACCATTGGGTGCATATCCCAATGGGCTACCTCTATTGCATCGGCAACCCCCGCACCGACTGGTGTTTCCGCACCGAGGCAGAGCCGGGTCTGGGCGGGCGCGCGCTGCTCTATCCGCGCGGCAAGGTGCTGGGCGGCTGTTCGTCGATCAACGGCATGCTCTACCTGCGCGGCCAGGCGGCGGATTACGACGGCTGGCGGCAGACGGGGCTGACCGGCTGGGGCTGGGACGACGTGCTGCCCTATTTCAAGCGCTCGGAGGATTATGTCGACGGCCCGTCCGATCTGCATGGCGCGGGCGGCGAATGGCGGGTGGAAAACCAGC
This sequence comes from Alphaproteobacteria bacterium, assembly GCA_030425925.1. Classification (GTDB taxonomy): domain Bacteria; phylum Pseudomonadota; class Alphaproteobacteria; order Rhodobacterales; family Rhodobacteraceae; genus JAUHZO01. The sequence goes on from JAUHZO010000002.1 coordinate 242,460, forward strand.
GCCTGCACTGGGATCTGCTGGATGCCTGGATGGCGGCGGCCGAGGCGGCGGGTCTTCCCCGGCGCGACGATTTCAATACCGGCGACAACGAGGGCGTGGGCTATTTCAAGGTCAACCAGCGCAACGGCTGGCGGATGAACACTGCCCGCGCCTTCCTGCGGACCACGCGGAATGACCGGCTGAAAGTCGAGACCCACGCGCAGGTCCGGCACCTGCTGTTCGAAAACGGGCGCGCGGTGGGCGTGGCCTATGACCAGGGCGGGCAGACACGCGAGGCGCGCTGTTCGGGCGACGTGATCCTGTCGGCCGGGGCCATCGGCTCGCCGCACCTGCTGCAACTGTCGGGCATCGGGCCGGCGGCGGACCTGGCCGCGCACGGGATCGACGTGCGCCTGGACGCGCCCGGCGTGGGCGCGAACCTGCAGGACCACCTGCAATTGCGCTGCGCCTGGCGGCTGACGGGGGCCAAGACGCTGAACACACTGGCCAATTCGCTTTGGGGCAAGGCGCGGATCGGGCTGGAATACGCGCTTTTCCGCTCTGGCCCGATGTCCATGTCGCCCTCACAGCTTGGCGCGTTCGCCAAGTCGCGCGAGGGGCTGGCGACGGCGGATCTGGAATACCACGTCCAGCCCCTGTCGCTGAACGCCTTTGGCGAGCCGCTGGACGATTTCCCGGCGATCACTGCCAGCGTCTGCCATCTGCGCCCCGAAAGCCGGGGCAGCGTCACGCTGCGCTCTGCGGATTTCCGCGATGCGCCCAGGATCGCGCCGAACTACCTGTCGACCGAGGGCGACCGCCGCGTTGCTGCCGACGCCATCCGCCTGACCCGGCGCATCATGGCGCAATCGCCCTTGGCCCGCTACCGGCCGCAGGAACTGCGCCCCGGCGACGGGGCCGACACCGACGCGGACCTCGCCGAGGCGGCGGGCCGGATCGGGACGACGATCTTCCACCCCGTTTCGACCGTGCGCATGGGCATGGACGACGCGGCCCCGCTGGACGGCGCGCTGCGCCTGCGCGGCGTGGGCAACCTGCGCGTCGTCGATGCCAGCGTCATGCCGACGATCACCAGCGGCAACACCAATTCTCCCACGATCATGATCGCCGAGAAGGCGGCGGACATGATCCTTGATCGACAGTGAAAGGATTGTTCGATGCGCCTTGTCCCCGTCCTGCTGCTCCTCGCCGCGCCCGCCCTTGCCGACGAGACCCTGACAGAGCCGCTGATCTTCCGCAGCACCCCGCTCAAGGCCTATGAGCACGGGCTGCGGGGCGAGGTGCCCAAGGGAGCGCGGGTGATTTCGTTCCGTGCGATCGACCGCAACCGCAACAATTGCTGGGAAAAGCACGAGATCGAGGCGGTGTTCGGCCCCGCCACCCGCGACGTGCTGGCCACTTTCGATGGCAATGGCGACAACCGCGTGACGCGGCGCGAGTTCAACGCGCTGGATGACGGCAATGGTGGCCCGGACGGCGTGCTTTACGAACGCATGCGGGGTTGACCGCAAGGGCCCCGAATTTTCGACGAAAATTCGGTTCCGCCGTCAGTCCTGCTTGGGTCGGTCGTCGTATTCGCCCGACAGGATGCGCTGCGCGTCGCCTTCGGGATCGTCGTACTGGTTCGACCGGATCGTGAACACGAAGAACAAGAGCCCCATGCCGCCCAGAACCAGCGAGATCGGGATCAGGTAGGTCAGAACAGTCATCGGCTCACCTCACGCGCAACGCATTGAGGGACACGGTAATCGACGAGGCCGACATCGCCAATGCGGCAATCAGCGGCGAGCAAAGCCCCGCCACCGCCAGCGGCACCGCGATCACGTTGTACCAGCTGGCAATGGCGAAATTCTCGCGGATGCGGCCCACGGCCTTTTGCGCCGTGCGCGCCGCCTCGGGCAGAGGGGCAAGCGTGTTGCCCAGAAGCACGATGTCCGAGGCCACGCGCGCCGCGTCCAGCGCGGAGGCGGGCGAGATCGAGACATGCGCGCCTGCAAGTGCGGCGGTGTCGTTCAGCCCGTCGCCCACCATCAGCACGCGCGCGCCGTCCTGCGTCAGCGCGGCGACGCGGGCGGCCTTGTCCTCGGGGCGGGCCTCGGCCATCCAGGCGTCGATCCCGAGCCTCTGGGCCAGCCGCTCCACCGGGCGGGGGGCGTCGCCGGAGAGCAGGATCACCCGCTTGCCCTGGGCCAGGAAGGCGGCAACCGTCTCTTCGGCGCCGTCGCGCAGACGGTCGGTGAAGGTGAAGGCCTGTGCCGCACCGTCGCCGATGCTCAGCCAGGCCGCCGTGTCCTCGGACGCGCCACCGCCGACCCAGTCGGCGCGGCCCAGCCGTACGCGACGTCCGCGCCACAGACCTTCGGTGCCGTGTCCGGGCACCTCGGTCAGGCCGGTGACATCGGCAGGCGCGATGCCCGCATTGCGCGCAGCCTGCGTTAGGGCGCGCGACAAAGGGTGGGCCGAGGCCTCGGCCAGCGCCAGCGCAATCTCCAGGTCGCAGCGGGTGAAATCGTCGATATTCGTGAGCACCGGCACGCCGGCGGTCAGCGTGCCGGTCTTGTCGAACACCACCGTGTCGACCTCGGCCAGCCGTTCGAGCGCGGTGGCGTTCTTGATCAGCAGCCCCTGCCGGAACAGCCGCCCGGAGGCGGCGGTTGTCACCGCCGGCACGGCCAGCCCCAGCGCGCAGGGGCAGGTGATGATCAGCACGGCGGCCGCGATGTTCAGCGCGATGCGCAGGTCGCCGGTGTAGAGATACCAGCCCGCGAAGGCGAGCGCCGACAGGATGTGCACGCCCGGCGCATAGAGTTTCGCGGCCCGGTCGGCGAGCGAGGTGTAGCGCGAGCGGCCCGACTCGGCCACCGCCACCAGCTCTGCCATCCGTGCCAGCGAGCTGTCGCGGCCCACGGCGGTGGCGCGCACGGTCAGCGGGCCGGTCAGGTTGACCTCGCCCGCGCTGACGACGCGGCCCGGCAAGGCCTGCACCGGCAGCGTCTCGCCGGTCAGGAGCGAGCGGTCGAGTTCCGACACGCCGTCCTCGATCACACCGTCCACCGGCATCCGCCCGCCGGGGCGTACGCGGACCAGGTCGCCCACGGCCAGGTCGGCCACGGGCACCTGCGCCTCGGTGTCGCCGCTCAGCCGCCAGGCGCGGGGCACCTCCAGCGCGGCCAGTTCCTCGGCGGCTGAGCGCGCGATGGCGCGGGTGCGGTGATCGAGGTAGCGGCCTGTCAGCAGAAAGAAGGTCAGCGCGATCGCGGCGTCGAAATAGGCGTGTTCGCCCGACAGCGAGGTTTCCCACAGCGACGTGCCGACAGCGAGCAGGATCGCCAGCGAGATCGGCACATCCATGTTCAGCCGCGCGGCGCGCAGCGCCGTCCAGGCGTTGCGAAAGAACGGCTGGGCCGAGAACGCCACGGCCGGCAGGACGATGGCGGCGGAGATCCAGTGGAACAGGTCGCGCGTGGCCCCTTCGGCCCCGGACCAGACGGCGATGGACAGCAGCATGACGTTCATCGCGGCAAAACCCGCCACGGCGAGCCGCATCAAGAGGTCGCGGCCCGCGCGGTCGGTCTGGGTGGCGGCGAGGGCGGTGGCGTCAAGCTCGTGCGCCTCGTAGCCCGCGGCCTCGACCACCGGGATCAGTGCCTCGGCGGTGACGTCGGGTGCTGCGGCGATGCTCACGCGCTTTTGCGTCAGGTTGACCCGCGCCGTGCGCACACCCGGTGCGGCGTTCAGCGCGCGTTCCACCGCCGACATGCAGGCGGCGCAGTGGATCGTCGGCAGCGAGAGCGTGATCGTGGCGTCCTTGGGGGCCTGCAGGGCCAGCGCCTCGGCGGCGGGCGCGGCGGCGCAGGCGGGGCAGGCAGAGGGAGAAGGGCGCAGCGTGGCGGTCATGACGGGGCCTTGGGGTCTCTATGGCGCGCAAGCCGGACCGGGGTCCGGGGCTTGCCCCGGGCTTGACCCGGGGCTTGCCCCGGGCGTGACCCGGGGCCTCCTGGATGTCGGGCCTCAGCCCCTGACGTGGAACACCACGCGCTGTTCGAACGGGGTGCCGTCCGCGGCCAGCGCCTTCAGGCGGATGTTCCAGTTGCCGGGGGCCAGTTCCTCATGCGCCACATAGGCGCGCCCGTCAAAGACGAAGTCCGGGCTGCGGTCATCCTTGACATGGGTCGGACGGCCCAGGATCGCCTGCATCTCGTCCACCCGGACCGCGCGGCCCGCATCGTCCATGATCGACAGCACCAGAAGCCCGCCGGTGTGCCGTGCCGCCACCTTCCAGCCCAGCGCCTCTTGCGCGGCGCGGCGTTTGTCGAAGGTCTGGCTGGCGATATAGGCGTTCCTGGTCTCGACCCCCGGAAAGGTGCTGATCGCGGAAAAGGCCATGAACAGGTTCACGCCGATGATCAGGGCAAAGGCACCGCCAAAGATCGCCAGCGCGTGCCAGCCGGTCAGCTTGCGTGTTTCGGTCATCAGTTCGTTCTCCCGTTGAAGATGCTGTCCTTGTAGGCGCGGTCCCCGTTGGTCAGGTCCTCGACCCAGAACCGGAACGCCGTCCGTTCGTCATTGGCGGGGACCGAGGCGCCGGGGGCGACCACATAGACCCGCTGCAGAAGGGTTTCGTTGGCGGGCACGGTCACCGTCTCGTAGGGCGTGCCTTCCAGCTGGACCCGCAGGAACTCGTTCCCGGTCAGGGTCATGCGGAACGGCCGGTCCTCGCCATGCTTGTTCAGCAGCCGCACGTCATAGGTGTTGCGGATCGAGCCATCCGAAAGGGTGACAAAGGTCGGGTTGCGCACCGGGGCCACCGTCATCTCGATCTCGGGCCGGATGAACAGGGCAAAGACCAGCCCGATCCCCACCAGCGCCCAGAGCCCGGTATACATCATGGTGCGCACGCGAAAGACGTGGTGCCAGATCGGCCGCGGCTTGCCCCCGGCCCGTTCGCGGGGTTCATCCGACAGGGCGAGGTAGTCCACCAGCCCGCGCTCCTTGCCGATCTTGGCCATGATGTCGTCGCAGGCGTCGATGCACAGGCCGCAGGTGATGCAGCCCAGCTGCTGGCCGTCGCGGATGTCGATGCCCATGGGGCAGACATTCACGCAGGCCATGCAGTCGATGCAATCGCCCAGGTTCTCGGCACCTTCGCCCTTGCGGTGCTTGCCGCGCGGCTCGCCCCGCCAGTCGCGATAGCCGATGGTCAGGGTCTCTTCGTCCATCATCGCGGCCTGGATGCGCGGCCAGGGGCAGGCATAGATGCAGATCTGCTCGCGCGCGAAACCGCCAAAGAAGAACGTCGTGCCGGTGAGGATCAGCATCGTCGTGTAGGCGACGGGATGGGCCTGCCCGGTCACAAGGTCCACGGCCAGCGTGGGCGCATCGGCAAAGTAGAACACCCAGGCCCCGCCGGTGGCCAGGCCGATCAGGAACCAGACCACCCATTTCGTCAGCCGCAGCCGCGCCTTGCGCAGATCCCACTCCTTTTGCCGGTGCAGGCGCAGGCGCGCGTTGCGGTCGCCCTCGATCCAGCGTTCCACCAGGATGTAGAGATCGGTCCAGACGGTCTGCGGGCAGGCATAGCCGCACCAGACCCGTCCCAGCGCCGAGGTGAACAGGAACAGCCCCAGCCCGGCCATGATCAACAGGCCCGCGACAAAGTAGAACTCGTGCGGCCAGATCTCGATCCAGAAGAAGAAGAAGCGGCGATTGGCCATGTCCACCAGAACCGCCTGATCGGGCAGGTTCGGGCCGCGGTCCCAGCGGATCCAGGGTGTGATATAGTAGATGCCCAGCATCACGATCATCAGCACCCATTTGAGATTGCGGAATTTCCCGCTGACGCGGCGCGGAAAGATCGGCTCGCGCGCGGCATAGAGGCTGGGGGCGGGGGAGGGGGTTTCGGCCACGGGAATCGCTCCGGTCAAAGATGTATCCTTGATGGCGTTCTGGACCGGAAGGGGGCGGGTATCCTTGACCTGTGTCAAAAACGGAATCTGATATTCAGGTTTTTGCCGCCTCGCGCCGCAGCCACCGCAGGAAGGCCCTCAGCGGCGGGCGCTGCACACCGGGGCGGGTGACGATGTGATAGCCCGCGTCGCCGGTATCTTCGAACATCGCCAGAACCTGTCCCGCCGCCAGTTCTGCCGCAACGGAAAGACGCGTCATCACGGCCACGCCCTGACCCTGCCGCACGCCGTCCAGCATCAGGTTGCCGGGCACGTGTACCACCGTGCCGCGGCGGTCCCGGATCACGCCGTGGCGCTCCAGCCAGCGCGTGGCCTCGGTGGTGCCCAGTTCCTGCAGCCATGGCACGCGGGCCAGCGCCTCGGGCGTCTCGGGCGGGCCGTCGGGGAAAAGCGCGGGCGCGCCCACCACCACCAGAGAGGCGGGCAGCAGCGGTTCGCTCTCCAGCCCCGGCCAATGGCCGCAGCCATAGCGCAGTGCGACGTCGATGCCGCCCGGGGCCGGGTCCGTCAGCGCGGGCGAGGGCTGGATCACCAGTTCCAGGCCCGGGACATCGGCGCGAAACCCGGACAGGCGCGGCATCAGCCAGCTGGCGGCAAAGCTGGGTGTGCAGGCGATGTGCAGCGGGCGCGCCTCCTCGGCCCCGGTCAGCGCCTCGACGGTTTCCGAGATCCGTCCGAACGCCTCGCCAAGCGTCCTGGCCAGCGCAGCACCTTCGGGCGTCAGCGCCATCTGCCGCGCAGAGCGGTCCAGCAGCGCCACGCCCATATGGCTTTCCAGCGCGCGCAATTGCTGGCTGATGGCGGCATGGCTGACATTCAGCGCGGCCCCGGCGGCGGCCACCGATCCGGTCTCGGCATAGGCGGCAAAGGCGCGCAGCGCCGCGATGGGGGGAAGAGTGAGCCAGTTCACGGTAAAGCCCTGCTTACATGTGGTAGGAATCCCTGTGTCGCAGATTTTGGCGACATGGCCCATGTTTTTGAACACGAAGTCACATGCTTTAGGAGACAGCCATGCTTGGCATTTACAACGCCGCTTTCATGACCGCGACGCGGCAGAGCAGGTCCGAACACCGTCGCTGGGATGCCCCGGCGCATTGGACGAAGGACGATCTGCCGACGTTCAGCGCACCCCCGTTCCGGAGCGCGCGCCATGATTGATCCCATCGTCTTTCGCCCCGATCTGAACTTTCGCTGGATGCCGAAGCGTCCGCGCAGGACGCGTCGGCGGGGCAGCTGACCTGACAGGAAAAGGGCGCCGGTGCCCCAGGAAACGCGCGAACAGGACGGGACACCGGCGCTGACCCCGCTTGTGGCAGGGAAGTCTGGGCCGGAGCACGCTCCGGCGCTGTCCTGAACACAATGCCAGCGCGGCGGTCGCGGGGCCTTGATTTGCGTCAAGCCGGGGGCTGACAGGGCCGCGGTTTGCAGAAAAACGCGCCTATAGCGGCATGAAGAAACCCCCGCCGGGACCGGCGGGGGTTCGTTGGGATGTCTTGTGGGGACGAAGGGTTATTCGCCGCCGCCAAGGCTGTGGACATAGGTGGCCACGGCGCGGATCTCGGCTTCGCTCAGACGCTCGTTCCAGGCCGGCATCTGGCCATACCGCGCATTGTAGACGGTCTGATAGACGGTGTCGTAATCGCCGCCGTAAAGCCAGATCGCATCCGCCAGGTTCGGCGCGCCCTGGAAGGTGTCGCCGCCGCCCTGTTCTCCATGGCACGAGGCACAGTTGTACTCGTAGACCTCGGCCCCGGCCTCGGCCAGCGCGGCATCCTGCGGCGTGCCCGACAGCGACATCACGAAATTGGCCACCTGGGCGATTTCCTCTTCGCTCAGCAGTTCGTCGCGGCCGAAGGCGGGCATTTCCGACTGGCGCAGCCAGTCCTCGTCGCTTTCCTGCCGGATTCCGACGCTGATCGTGGTGTGGATATCCTCGATCGTGCCGCCCCAGAGCCAGTCATCGTCCAGCAGGTTCGGATAGCCCGCGGCCCAGCCGGCCTGGCTGGAACCCGCCGCGCCCGAGCCGTGGCACTGCGCGCACCAGCTGCGGAACACCGCGGCCCCCGCGTTCTGGGCATAGTTCAGAAGCTCGTCATCCTCGGAGATGGCGGTCAGCTCGGCTTCGACCAGGCGGGCGTTTATGGGGGCCAGCTTTGCCTCGTGCTCGGCCAGGTCGTCGGCCAGGTTGCCGCGGGTGGAAAAGCCGATCACACCGGCCGTCGCCGACTTGATGCCGGGCCAGGCGGGGTAGGCGATGGTATAGCCCACACCCCAGACGATACAGGCATAGAAGATGTACAGCCACCACTTGGGCAGGGGCTTGTTGTATTCCTCGATGCCGTCCCAGGTATGGCCGGTGGTCTCGTAATCATGCCCCGGCTTGATGTCCATCTTGGACGTGTCGTTGTCGCTCATCTCCCGGCCTCCTCTTCATCGGCTGCGGGTTTGTCTTCGTGCCGGAACGGGATGTTGGCCGTGTCGGCGTGGATGGCGGAGGATCCGGGCCGGAAGGCCCAGATCACGATGCCGAGAAAGAAGGCGCACATCGCCAGAAGCGCCCAGCTGTCGGCCAGTTGACGCAGGAAGGTATAGGTTTCCATCTCTGCTCCTCCTTACCGGCTTGCGTCGGGCGTGAAGGTCGAGAAGTCGACCAGCGTGCCCAGCATCTGCAGGTAGGCGATCAGCGCGTCCGCTTCCGAAACGCCCGGCTGGCCGTCGAAGTTGCGGATGTTGACGTTGTCGCCATAGCGCTCCAGCAGGCCGTCGGTATCGGCGTCCGGGTCGGCCTGGGCGACAAAGTCTGCCCGGGCCGCCTCGATCATGTCAGAGGTATAGGGCACCCCCACCAGCGCGTTGGCGGCCATGATCTCGCCGATGCCGTTTGTGCCGATCATGCCCGAAACCTTGCGGACATTGGCATCCAGCATGCGCCGTTCGAGGTATCCGTATTTCGGCATCACCGATTCCGGCACCACCGATTGCGGGTTGCGCAGGTGGTCGACATGCCATTCGTCGGAATAGCGGCCGCCAACGCGGGCCAGATCCGGCCCGGTGCGCTTGGAGCCCCACTGGAACGGGTGGTCGTACTGGCTTTCGGCCGCAAGGCTGTAATGCCCGTACCGTTCCACCTCGTCCCGCATCGGGCGGACCATCTGGCTGTGGCAGACATAGCAGCCTTCGCGCAGATAGACCTCCTTGCCCGCCAGTTCCAGCGGGGTGTAGGGGCGCATGCCTTCGACCTTCTCGATGGTGTTGTCGAGGTAGAAGAGCGGCACGATCTGGACGATCCCCCCGATCGTCACCGCGAGAAAGGCGAAGATCGTCAGCAGGGTGATGTTCTTTTCGAGAACCTTGTGCTTTTCAAGAATAGCCATGTCCGGTCTCCTTATTCGGCCGGGGTGGCGTGGGCCGTGGCGGCGCTGGCTTCGACAGCCGGGGCCTTTTTCACGGTCATCCACAGGTTGTAGCACATGATCACGGCACCGGTGACATACATCACCCCGCCCAGAGCACGCACCACGTACATCGGCAGCTTGGCGGCCACGGTGTCGGCGAAGGAGTTCACCAGGAAGCCGTTGGCATCCACTTCACGCCACATCAGGCCTTCCATGATGCCGGTCACCCACATCGACGAGGCGTAGAGCACGATGCCGATGGTGGCGAGCCAGAAGTGCCAGGAGACCATGGAGAGCGAATAGAGCCGCTCGCGGTTCCACAGTTTGGGCACCAGGAAGTAGAGCGCGCCGAAGGTGATCATGCCGTTCCAGCCCAGAGCGCCGGAGTGGACGTGACCGATGGTCCAGTCGGTGTAATGCGACAGCGAGTTCACCGCGCGGATCGACATCATCGGCCCTTCGAAGGTCGACATGCCGTAGAAGCCCACCGAGATCACCATCATCCGGATCACCGGGTCGGTGCGCAGCTTGTCCCAGGCGCCCGAGAGCGTCATCAGGCCGTTGATCATGCCGCCCCAGGACGGCATCCACAGCACGACCGAGAACACCATGCCCAGCGTCGAGGCCCAGTCGGGCAGCGCGGTATAGTGCAGGTGGTGCGGACCGGCCCAGATGTAGATGAAGATCAGCGCCCAGAAGTGGATGATCGACAGCTTGTAGCTGAACACCGGCTTTTCGGCCTGCTTGGGGATGAAGTAGTACATCATGCCCAGGAAGCCCGCGGTCAGGAAGAAGCCCACGGCGTTGTGGCCGTACCACCACTGCACCATGGCGTCCTGCACGCCCGAGAAGACCTGCACCGATTTCGAACCGTAGATCGACACCGGGATGGCGAGGTTGTTGAAGATGTGCAGCATCGCGACGGTGACGATGAAGGACAGGTAGAACCAGTTGGCCACGTAGATGTGGGGCTCTTTCCGCTTCACGATGGTGCCGACGAAGACGGCGAAATAGGCGACCCAGACGATGGTCAGCAGCCAGTCCACATACCATTCGGGTTCGGCGTATTCCTTGGCATGCGTGGCGCCCAGCAGATAGCCGGTGGCGGCCAGCACGATCACCAGCTGGTAGCCCCAGAACACGAACCAGGCCAGATCGCCGCCCCAGAGCCGCGCCGCGCTGGTGCGTTGCACCACGTAGAACGAGGTCGCGATCAGCGCGTTGCCGCCAAAGGCGAAGATCACCGCCGAGGTGTGCAGCGGGCGCAGCCGGCCGAAGTTCATGTAGCCCTGGGCCCAGTCGAAGTTCAGCACCGGAAAGGCCAGCTGAAAGGCGATGAAGGTGCCCGCGAGAAAGCCCACCACACCCCAGAAGGCGGTGGCGATCACCCCGTAGCGGACGACGCCGTCCATGTATTCGTGCTCGAGCGAGCCCGTGGCGGCGACCGGTTCGTCGGTGTTCCGCAATGTCCAGACGAACAGACCGGCAGCCACGAGCATGATCAGCAGAGCATGCACCTGGTAGGCCAAGTCCCGTCCGTTGCTGGCCGCGATCATGGCAAGAACCACGATCACCCCCAGCACGATGAGCTTGAGATAATTCAACATTCCTTGTCCCTTTGTCTTCCCCGCACGACTCGCACCCGCCGCGGGGCGGTTTCAGACTGAACCGTAGATGCGGGGTTTGGCGAAAGCTGACCTTGATCTGCATCAATGGATTGCCCGGCATGGCTTGACCCCGGTCAAGGTGCGACGATCCGCTCGCCCCTAGCCTTGGTGCAGTGAAAGGGAAGGAGAATGGAAATGGCCTTCAAATCTGTCCTGACCGTGGTGACCGACGAGGCGCTGGCATCCAGCACCGTCGACCATGCGGCAAGCCTGGCATCGGGCTTTGACGCCCATCTGGACGTGCTGTGCCTGGGCGTCGACCGGACCCAGACCGGCTATTACTATGCCGGGGCGAACGCGATGATCCTGCAGGAAACCCTGGCCCGGGCGCAGGGCGATGCGGATGCGCTGGACAAGACCGTGCGCGACATCCTGGAAAAGGGCGACACGCGCTGGTCGGTCGAGCCGGGCGTGGCGCAGCTGGCCGATATCGGCCGCCATGTGGCGGCCCGGGCGCGCTTTACCGACCTGGCGGTGCTGCCGCTGCCCTATGGCGAGGGCCGCGGGGTCGAACTGGAACCGGTGGTCGAAGGCGCGCTGTTCGAAGGCCAGGTGCCGGTGATGGTGGTGCCCGACGCGGTGACCCCGCCGGTGCAGCCGGGCCGGATCGTGATCGGCTGGAACGAAAGCAACGAGGCGCTGCGCGCCATTCGGGCGGCAATGCCCCTGCTGATGGGGGCCGACGTGGTGCATGTCGTGGTGATCGACCCGCCGCAGCACGGGCCCAACCGCTCCGATCCGGGCGGGCACCTGTCGCAGTTCCTTGCCCGCCACGGCGTCAATGCCGAGATCGACGTGCTGTCCAAGACGCTGCCGCGGGTGTCGGACGTGATGATCCGGCACATCGCGGGCGTGAACGCCGACATGGTGGTGATGGGGGCCTATGGCCATTCGCGCTTTCGCGAGGCGATCATGGGCGGGGCCACCCGCAACATGCTGGAACAGGCCCGGGTGGCCGTGTTCATGGCGCACTGACCCCCCTGTGCGGACGGCGGTACGGCGCTCGTCCCGGCCCATGGCCGGGACATCGCCCCGCCCGCCGTCCCGCATCCGCACTTTGTTAATCGGATTGCGCCACACTGCGCCGCGTTACAGCGGAATGGAGTGGGGCCATGCCGGTTGCCAGCGAACTGCCCATCGACACCTCGGCCACGGCGCTGCAGATGGCCGACGCCATCTTTGGCGCCGGCGTCAGCGTGCAATCGGCCAGCTATGTCGGCGACGCGCTGTCATCGGGCATCTACAGCAATGGCGATGCCGTGGCCCCCGGGGCCACCCCCGGCGATACCGGGGTGATCCTGTCCACCGGCCACGCGCAGGACTATACCAACAGTTCCGGCGACGCCAATGTTTCGGCCAGCACCACCACCAACACGGCGGGCGTTGACGGCAATGCCGATCTGAATGCCGTCGCCGGCATGCAGACCTTTGACGGCGCGATCTTCAACGCGACCTTCATCCCCGACGGCAACACCCTGACCATGCAGGTGCAGTTCGGGTCCGAGGAATACCTGGATTTCGTCAATTCCGGCTATAACGACGCCGTGGCCGTCATCGTGAACGGCGTGCGCGCCGAACTGACGGTGGGGGATGGCGACATCTCGATCGACAACATCAACGACGTCGCGAATTCCAACCTCTATCTCGACAACCCCGCCAATGCCGAGCAGTTCAATACCGAAATGGACGGGCTGACCCTCACGCTGACGCTCAAGGCCCCGGTCAATCCCGGCGAGGTGAACACCATAACCATCGGGATCGCCGATGCGGGGGATTCCAGCTATGACAGCAACCTGCTGATCGCCGGCGGATCGGTGCAGACGGCGGTGGTGGCCGGGGATGACGACCTGTCGATGTTCGAAGGCGAATCAAAGACCTTTGACCTTCTGGCCAATGACACGGTGCACAAGGACGGCGGCAGCCTGACGCTGAGCCAGATCAACGGCCAGCCGGTTACCGCGGGCAGCGTGGTGACCCTGTCCACGGGGCTGCAGATCCAGGTCAATGGCGATGGCACCATCACCGCCATTTCCGACGGCACCAGCACCGAGAACCCCACCGTCTTCACCTATCTCGTCACCGACGGGGACGGGCACAGCGATACCGGTTTTGTCTCCATCACCGAAGAGGTGCCCTGTTTCGTTGCGGGCACCCGGATCACCACGCCCGGCGGCGAACGGCGGGTCGAGGACCTGCGCCCGGGCGATCCGGTGCAGACCCGCGACAACGGGGTGATGCGCCTGCGCTGGTCCGGGCAGTTCCGCAGCTTTGCGCGCGGCGCACATGCGCCGGTCCGGGTGGCGGCGGGGCTGTTCGGCGGGCATCCTGCGCTCCTCGTCTCGCCGCAGCACCGGCTTCTGCTGACGGGCTGGCGGACGGAACTGGCATCCGGACAGGCCGAGGTCCTGGTGCGCGCGCGTCACCTGGTGGACGGGCAGGCCATCCGCTGCATCGAGGACGGGCGGGCGGTGACCTATGTGCACCTGCTGTTCGACAGGCACGAGGTGATCTGCGCCAATGGTCTGTGGAGCGAAAGCTTCAACCCCGGGCGTCGCATGCTGCGGGCGGGCCCGGCCGGGCTGCGCGCCGCCCTTTCGCCCTGGTGCGACGGATCGGACGCGGCCTTTGCGCTGGCCCGGCCCGAGGCGAGCCGCGCCGCCGCGGCACTGATGCTGCCGCGCCGGGACGTCCGGCGCCTGCGCGCCTGAGATCAGATCAGCAGGCCGCCATCGGCATCGTCCCCGGCCTCTTCCATCAGGCGGCCCATGTCGGGGATCGTGACATGGCGCTTGCCTTCCAGTTCGATCACCCCGTCCTTGCGCAGGGCCGAGATCTGGCGCGACACGGTTTCCAGCGTCAGACCCAGATAATCCGCCATCGCCTCGCGCGTCAGCGGCAGGTCGAACACGATCTGGCCTTCGGTGCCACGCATGTTCAGCGTCGCATCGCGCCGGGCAATGATCGACAGCAGCGAGGCGATCTTTTCCCGCGCCGTCTTGCGCCCCAGCACCAGCATCCATTCCCGCGCCGCGTCCAGTTCGTCCAGCGTCATCTCGAGCAGGCGCTGCGCGATATGCGGGGTGCGGACCATCATGTCTTCGAACGGTTTCTTGCGAAAGCAGCACATGACGATATCGGTGGTCGCCACCACGTCATAGGCCGCCGTATCGCGGCCCGGGCGGCCGACAAAATCCGATGGCAGCAGCAGACCCACCATCTGGGTGCGCCCGTCTTCCATCGTCTGGGTCAGCGTGGCGATGCCCGAGACCACCGAGCCCACGAAATCCATCCGGTCGCCGGACCAGATCACGTGGCTGCCGGCCTCGTAACGGCGGTAATACTTGATTTCCTCGAGCCGCTGAAGTTCGTCCGTTTCGCACCGCGCGCACACGGCCCGATGGCGGATCGGGCAATCGCTGCAATCCTGGTGCACGGCCAGACTGCGTTCATTTAGCATTCCCGGTGCCTCGCTGTTGATCTGCGTCAATGTTTTCCGTCCCCGCTCACGTTAACTCTAGGACCATGGTCACACGAACTCAACTCACCCGACTGGGTCTATTCGACGCGAAAGTGCCGCGTTACACATCCTATCCCACGGCACCGCATTTCGGTTCGGACGTGGGGCCGGAGAGATTCGCCCAATGGATCGAAGCTCTTCCAGAAGATGGTAACATATCGCTCTATTTGCATGTTCCTTTTTGCCGCAGGCTGTGCTGGTTCTGCGCCTGCCGCACGCAGGGCACCGCCACGGCGGCGCCGGTGGCGGCCTATGTGCAGGTGCTCAAGGACGAGCTGGCACTGCTGAGGCGGCATCTGCCGCGCGGCGTGCGCCTGTCGCGGCTGCACTGGGGCGGCGGCACGCCCACGCTGCTGACCCCGGATCTGATGACCGACCTGATCGGCGCGATCCGCGAGGTGGCAGAGTTTGCCGAGGGGGCCGAGTTCTCGGTCGAGATCGACCCCAACGAGGTGGACGAGGCGCGGCTGGACGCGCTGGCCGCGGGCGGCATGAACCGCGCCTCGATCGGGGTGCAGGATTTCGACGACCAGATCCAGGAAACCATCGGACGCCCGCAGGGCTACGAGATCACCCGCGACGCGGTGGAGATGATCCGGGCCCGCGGCGTGCAGAGCCTGAATGCCGACATCCTGTTCGGCCTGCCGCATCAGTCGCGGGCGCGCATCACCGAGACGGTGCAGAAGCTTCTGACGCTCGATCCCGACCGGGTGGCGCTTTACGGGTATGCGCATGTGCCCTGGATGGCCAAGCGGCAGCAGATGATCCCTTCGGACGCGCTGCCCACGCCGCAGGAGCGGCTGGACCTGTTCGACACCGCCCGGCGGCTGTTCCTGTGGGACGGCTATTCCGAGATCGGCATCGACCATTTCGCGGTGCCCGGCGACGGGCTGTCGGTGGCGCAATCCGAAGGCCGGCTGCGGCGGAATTTCCAGGGTTATACCGACGACACCGAACAGGCGCTGATCGGGCTGGGGGCGTCGTCGATCTCGCGGTTTCCGCAAGGCTATGCGCAGAACGCCTCGGGCACCTCGGCCTATACGGCGGCGGTGCGCGACGGCCGGTTTGCCACGTCGCGCGGCCATGCCTTTGCCGGCGAGGACCTCTTGCGCGCCCGGTTGATCGAGATGGTGATGTGCGATTTCCGCATCGACGCGGCGGAGATTCGCCGCGACTACGGGCTGTCGCGCGAGGTGCTGCGCGGAATGCTGGAGGACGTCGACCGTGCCTTTGACGGGCTTCTGGACATCTCCGACCACGGGCTGTTCATCCCGCCCGAAGCCCGGCCCCTGACGCGCATGATCGCCCGGGCCTTCGACGCCTATGACCTTTCGAAGGCGGGGCATTCCTCGGCGATCTGAACGGATTGTCGGGAGGGCGGTACGGCGCTCGTTCCGGCCTTTGGCCGGAACATCGCCCCGCCCGCCATCCCGCCTTGCGTTGCGCCGGGGGGAGAGCGGGTTGGCCCGCTCGGGGACTCACCAGAACGAAGACCTTCGTGCCAAAGCCGTCCGTCGCCCGAGCCTTGCCTGACAGGGTCGCCCGCCCGCGCCAAGGGAAATAGCCGTCTCCCCACTGCGTGGGGCCCCTCGGCGATTTCCCTTGGCCCGGTCAACCGCCCCTGTCCGTCCATGCTCAGGCGACGGACGGCTCCGGAACGAAGGCTTCTACCCGGCGAGGTCGAAGGCGGCCGACAGCAGCGTGCGGGTGTAGTCGGTCTGGGGGGCGTCGAAGATCTGCTGCGCCTCGCCATATTCCACCACATCGCCCTGTTTCATCACGATGACCTTGTGGCTCATGGCGCGCACCACCTTGAGGTCGTGGCTGATGAAGAGATAGGCGAGGTTGTGTTTGCGCTGCAGGTCGCGCAACAGGCTGACGATCTGCACCTGCACCGTCATGTCCAGCGCCGAGGTCGGCTCGTCCAGCACCACCAGACGCGGGCGCAGCACCATGGCCCGCGCGATGGCGATGCGCTGGCGCTGGCCGCCGGAAAACTCGTGCGGGTAGCGGTGCATGGTGGCGGGGTCGAGGCCGACCTCGGTCATCACTTCGGTGACCAGCTCATGCTCTGACCGTCCGTCCGGCGCGCCGTGCACCCCGAGCCCTTCGGCGATGATCTGCGCGCAGGTCATGCGGGGGGAGAGCGAGCCATAGGGGTCCTGGAACACGATCTGCATGTCCGAGCGCAGGCGGCGCAGCTCGCGCGTGGACCAGGCGCGCACGTCCTGACCGCGGAAGGTGATGCGACCTTCGGAGGCGATCAGCCGCATGATCGCCAGTGCCAGCGTGGTCTTGCCGGACCCGCTTTCGCCCACGATGCCCACGGTTTCGCCCGCGCGCACCGCGATGCTGGCATCGTTGACCGCCTTCACGTAGCCCACGGTGCGGCGCATCAGGCCTTTCTGGATCGGGAACCAGATCCTGAGATTGTCGGTGCGGGCGATCTCTTCGGCACCGGGGTCCACCGGGTCTGGCACGCCGGTGCTTTCGGCAGAGAGCAGCATCTGGGTGTAGGGATGTTGCGGCGCGTCGAAGATGTCGCGCGTGCGGCCCTTTTCGACGATCTCGCCGTCTTTCATCACGCAGACGTGGTCAGCGAATTTGCGCACGATGCCCAGATCGTGGGTGATGAAGAGCAGGCTCATGTCCTCGGCCCGTTTCAGATCGGCCAGCAGTTCGAGGATCTGCGCCTGGATTGTCACGTCCAGAGCGGTGGTCGGCTCATCGGCGATCAGCAGGTCCGGCCCGTTGGCCAGCGCCATGGCGATCATCACGCGCTGGCGCTGCCCGCCCGAGAGCTGGTGCGGAAAGGCCCCCAGCCGGGTTTCGGGGTCGCGGATGCCCACCTTGGTCAGCAGGTCGAGGATGCGGGTGCGGGCGGCCTCGCCCACCAGTCCCTGATGCAGGGCAAGGCTTTCGCTCAGCTGTTTTTCCAGCGTGTGCAGCGGGTTGAGCGAGGTCATCGGCTCCTGGAAGATGAAGCTGATGTCGTTGCCGCGCACCTTGCGCAATTGCGCGTCGGAGGCGCCGATCATCTCGGATCCGTTATAGAGGACCGAGCCGCCGACCCGTGCGGACTCGCCCAGAAGTGACACGGTCGACAGCGCGGTGACCGATTTGCCCGATCCGGATTCGCCCACCAGCGCCACCGTCTCGCCACGCGCGATGTCGAAGGACACGCCCTTGACGGCCTGCGTGGTGGTGCCGTCCTGGTTGAAGCTGACGGTCAGGTCGCGGACTTGCAGGATCGCGCTCATGAAAAGGTCTTTCTGGGGTCAAACGCGTCGCGCACGCCTTCGAAGATGAACACGAGCAGGGACAGCATGATCGCGAAGACGAAGAAGGCGGTGAAGCCCAGCCAGGGCGCCTGCAGGTTCTGTTTGGCCTGCAGCGTCAGCTCGCCCAGGGAGGGGGCGGAGGAGGGCAGGCCGAAGCCCAGGAAGTCGAGCCCCGCGAGGGTGGAGATCGTGCCGGTGACGATGAAGGGCAGCATGGTGACGGTGGCCACCATGGCGTTGGGCAGCATGTGGCGGAACATGATCTTCCAGTTCGACACGCCCAGCGCCTTGGCCGCGCGCACGTATTCGAGGTTGCGGGCGCGCAGGAACTCGGCCCGTACCACACCCACCAGGGCAACCCAGCCAAACAGCACCGTCAGGAAGACCAGCAGCCAGAAACTTCGGCCCAGAATGGCGAAAAGGATTATGATCACATACAGTGACGGCGTGGCCGACCAGATCTCGATGATGCGCTGGAAGATGAGGTCGAGCCAGCCGCCGAAATAGCCCTGGATCGCGCCGGCGATGATGCCGATGACGCTGGCGCAGACCGTCACGATCAGGGTGAACAGGATCGACAGGCGGAAGCCGTAGAGCACCCGGGCCACCACGTCGCGTTTGGTGTCATCCGTGCCCAGCCAGTTCTGGCCGTTGGGCGGCAGGGGGGCGGCCCCGGGGCGATCGACGGGTGTGCGGTAGCTGTAGGGGATCAGGGGCCAGAGCATCCAGCCTTTCTGGAAATCGCCCTCCAGCACCATGCCTTGGTCGACCTGTGCGATCAGCCCGTCGGGATCGTCGAAACAGGCGTCAAGCCCGCCGGTGCGGATCAGGCATTTCACTTCCGGATCGCCATAGGCGGCCTCGGTCGGGAAGTCGCCGCCATAGGCGGTTTCGGGGTAGAAGGTGAAGATGGGCGTGCGCAGCTCGCCGCGATAGCTGACAAGGATCGGCTTGTCATTGGCCAGGAACTCGGCAAAGAGCGAGATCACGAACATCGCGAGGAAGATCCAGAGCGACCAGTAGGCGCGGCGGTTCTTGCGGAAATTGTTCCAGCGCCGCTTGTTCAGCGGCGACAGCGTGAAGACACCGCGCCGCGTGGGCGGGACCTGCGGTGGCAGGCCGGGCATCTGGCCCGGCATCGCCACCGGGCGGACGGGGCGGTTCGGGTCGGGTTGTGTTGCCATGGCTCAGCCCTCCCGTTTTTCGAAGTCGATCCGGGGATCGACAATCACGTACATCAGGTCCGACAGGATGCCCACCACCAGACCGATCAGGCCGAAGATGAAGAGCGTGCCGAAGATCACCGGGTAATCGCGCGCCACCGCCGCCTCGAACCCGAGCCGGCCGAGGCCATCGAGCGAAAAGATCGTCTCGATGATCAGCGAGCCCGAGAAGAACACGCCGATGAACACCGCCGGAAAGCCCGCGATCACGATCAGCATGGCGTTGCGGAACACGTGGCCGTACAGCACGCGGCTTTCCTTCAGCCCCTTGGCGCGGGCGGTCATGACGTATTGCTTCTTGATCTCGTCCAGAAAGCTGTTCTTGGTCAGCAGGGTCAGCGTGGCAAAGGCACTGATGGTGGAGGCGAGCACCGGCAGCGTGATGTGCCAGAAATAGTCCACCACCTTGCCCCAGGCGCTCAGCTCGTCCCAGTTGTCCGAGGTCAGGCCGCGCAGCGGGAAGATCTGCAGGTACGACCCGCCCGCGAACAGGACCAGCAACAGGATCGCGAAGAGAAAGCCGGGGATCGCGTAGGCCACGATGATCGCGCCCGAGGTCCAGGTGTCGAACGACGTGCCGTCCTTGACGGCCTTGCGGATGCCCAGCGGGATCGACACAAGATAGGCGATCAGCGTGGACCACAGCCCCAGCGAGATCGAGACCGGCATCTTTTCCAGCACCAGGTCGATCACGCTGATCGAGCGGAAATAGCTCTCTCCGAAATCCAGCCGCACGTAGTTCCACAGCATGTTCAGGAAGCGTTCCAGCGGCGGCTTGTCAAAGCCGAACTCGCGTTCCAGTTCCTCGATGAATTCCTGCGGCAGGCCGCGGCGGCCGATGCTGTCCTCGGCGCTGGAGGCAAGTTCGCTGCCCCCGCCCGAGATGCCCTCGAACACATCTCCCTCGCCCTCGATCTGGGCGATGATCTGCTCGATGGGCCCGCCGGGGACGAACTGCACCAGCGTGAAGTTGATGATCATGATCCCCAGAAGCGTGGGAATGATCAGCAACAGCCGTCGAAGAATATACGCTCCCATAAGGCTTTACAGCGCCCCGGCGTCGATCAGGCGCTGCCCGGCCTCGGCGTCGTACCACCAGAAGGACAGGTTCCCCAGCGCATAGGGCGGCAGCGGGTCGGGATAGCGGTACATGTCGTAATAGGCGACCGTGTGCACGTTCTTGTACCATTGCGGCACCCAGAAGCCGAGCGTGCGCAGCGCGCGGTCCAGCGCGTGGGTCGCGGTGGTCAGGTCCTCCAGCGTCTCGGCCTCGGTCACGTGGGTGATCAGCCGGTCGATGGCCGGGTTGCGCAGGCGCATCAGGTTGCGCGAGCTGTTGTCGGCGGTTTCCGAGCCGTACCACTGGCGCAGACCAAAGCCCGGCTCGAACCCCATGGAAAAGGTGTGCGTGGTCATGTCGAAATCGCCATCCTCGCGGCGGCGGATGTATTGCGACACGTCCACCC
The DNA here is from genome assembly GCA_030425925.1 of Alphaproteobacteria bacterium. Classification (GTDB taxonomy): domain Bacteria; phylum Pseudomonadota; class Alphaproteobacteria; order Rhodobacterales; family Rhodobacteraceae; genus JAUHZO01. The sequence goes on from JAUHZO010000002.1 coordinate 262,975, forward strand.
GTTCGAGCTTGGCGTCGATGCCCAGCGATTTCAGGTTTTCCACATAGGGGTTGATGATCCGGTCAAACGCGGGGCTGAAGGACAGGATCACCAGGTCCAGCGGTTCGCCGTCCCTGGCGAGGATGCCCTGATCGTTCACGGTATACCCCGCCTCGGTCATCAGGCGCAGGGCGTTGCGGCGGGTGCGGCGGTCGGGCAGGTTTTCGGCGGCCTCGTTGGCCGGTGCCATCACCACCTCGTCGGTCAGGATGGAGGCGTCCAGCAGCCCCTCGTCGACCAGCGGCTGCAACAGCGCCAGTTCGGCATCCGAGGGCGTGCCGGTGGCTTCGAGATCGGAGTTTTCCCAGAACGAATTCACCCGCTCGTAGAGGCCAAAGAACAGCGACGTGTTCGACCATTCGAAGTTGAACATCAGCCGGACGGCCTCGCGCACACGTTCGTCCTGCCATTCGGGGCGGTCGAGGTTGAAGATCCACGACTGCGCCGACCCGATGGTGCCGTCGGGCAACTCCTCGCGCCGCACATAACCGTCGCGGATGCCGGGAAAATCATAACCCGTCGCCCAGTCCTTGGAGCTGTTTTCGTTGCGGAAGGTGTATTCACCCGCCTTGAACGCCTCGAACGCGGCAGAGCTGTCGGCAAAATATTCCACGCGGATTCGGTCGAAATTGTTCTGGCCCACGTTGAACGGGTGATCGGCGGCCCAGAAATTCTCGTTCCGGCCATAGACGATGCGGCGGCCCACATCGAAGTCCTCGATCAGGTAGGGGCCGGTGCCCATGAAGGGCTCCAGTGTGCTTTCGTCGATCCGGGCACCGGTTTCCTCGAACCAGGCCTTGGAAAACACGATGGAGGACCCGGCAAAGGGGATCGTCTCGCGCCGCGGGGCGTCGTCGGTGAAGGTGAACTTGACCTTGTGCGGCCCCAGCACCTCGACCTCGGACACAAAGCCCTTAACCACGTTCACGTATTCCGCAAGGCCCTGTTCCATGAACAACTCATGCGTGAACTTGATGTCTTCGGCGGTCATCGCCGTGCCGTCCCAGAAGGTCACGTCCTCGCGCAGGTTGAAGATCACCCAGTCGCGGCTTTGCGGGTATTCGATGGTGGTGCAGATGTAGCAGTAGGTGCCGTAGGCGTCGTCGGCCGTGCTGACCATCAGCCGTTCATGCATCAGTTCCGTCAGCGCCGCCGAGACGCCCTTGCGCGAATAACGGTTGAAGCTGTCGAACGCGCCCGAGGCCCACTGGCTGATCTCGCCGCCCTTGGGGGCGTCGGGGTTCACGTAATCCAGATGCGGGAGGTCGGGGCCGTATTTCAGCTCGCCGAAATTGCTGTACCCGTGCGAGACGATCACGTCGTCCTGGGCCAGCGCCAGCGTGGCGCCAAAGGCCAGGGCCAGGGTGCCAAGGGCCACCGCCCAGGGGGCGGGTGCCAGGGTCTGGTGCTGCGCCTTGGCGCGGGCGGTAATGGCGGGACGGTTCAACATGCTCTTCCCTCTCTTGCGGCAGTCCTCTGCGCGTTGAGATAAGTTAGGAGCGACGCCCTGCCACATTCAAGTTGAGATTACGTGAGTCGCCGGTGATCGCGGTCGCCAAGGCGCTTTGGGCCTGTCCGGCGTGCGCCGGGGCAGGAAAGGGTTAACAAATCCACGCCAATCTGCCCCGCGGTACCACTGAAAACCGGATCATGACCCCTGTCGGGGGCCCGTGATGCGCGCATGACGCGGGGCGACGCCCCGACAGGGCCGGGGGATGGCATCCCCGGGCTGCGATCCGATCCAGCGGGGCCACGCGCCCCGGGCGGCCGCCGTTTTCAGACCTGCCCGCAGCAGGCCATGACCACAGACGTAAAAGGCCGCCCGGCAGCGGGCGGCCCCTTCGGCATGGCGTGGCAAAGGCGCGATCAGCCGCCGATCGTCTGCAGATAGGCGATCAGGTCGGCGCGGTCTTCGGGCTTTTTCAGACCTGCAAAGCTCATCGAGGTGCCCGCGGCAAAGCCCTTGGGATTTTCCAGGAAGGCGTTGAGGTTCTCCGGCGTCCAGACATCGGCGGCGGCCGAAAGGTTGCCGGAATAATTGAACCCGTCCACGGTGCCTACAGCGCGGTCGACCACACCGTAAAGATGCGGGCCGGTGGCGTTTGCGCCGTCTTCCAGCTTGTGGCAGGCGCGGCACTTGCCGAACACCTTCTCGCCCGCGCCGGCATCGGCGGCGGCGAACAGATCGGCAAAGCTGACCTCGACCACGTCTTCCTGTGCTTCACCTTCGCCGGTTTCGATCACATAGGCTGCGTGATGATCGTCGCCGTGGCCGTGTCCGCCGACATGGTAAAGGCTTTCCCCCGCCCATTTGCCCAGCAGGAAGATCAGCAGCGTCCCGCAGACGCCGCCCAGAACCTTGGTGAAAGTCATCGTGTCCATGATAGGGGGCCCTGTTCGTCAGAATTGGCGTGTTCGCGCAGCTAGCTATTGCTTTCCCTCCGCCATGGCAAGCGCTAGAAGGCGCGACCAAACGCCCGGGCCACCGGGCGTGACCACGCCGCGACGGAGGGGCACATGACCGGACGTATCGCCTTTCAGGGGGAACTGGGGGCCTATTCGCACGAAGCCTGCCGCGACGCGCGCCCCGACATGGAGGCGCTGCCCTGCCGCACCTTCGAGGACGTGATCGCCGCCGTGCGCGACGGACGCGCCGATCTGGCCATGCTGCCGGTGGAAAACACCACCTATGGCCGGGTTGCCGACATCCACCGCCTGCTGCCCGAAAGCGGTCTGCGGATCGTGGACGAGGCCTTTGTGCGCGTGCATATCAGCCTCATGGCCCTGCCCGGCGTGACGCTGGAAGAGCTTGAGGTGGTGCGCGCGCATCTGGTGCTTCTGCCGCAGGCGGCCAGCTTTCTGCAAAGCTATGGCATCCGCGGCGAGGCGGCGGCGGACAGCGCAGGGGCGGCGGCCGAGATCGCCCAGACCAGGGATCGTCGGACCGGCGCGCTGGCGTCGGACCTGGCGGCCGAGATCAACGGCCTGCACATCCTGGCCCGTCATATCGAGGACCACGCCCACAACACCACGCGCTTTCTGATCATGGGCCGCGCCCCCGATCTGTCGCGCCGCGGCAGCGCGGGCATGATGACCACCTTTGTCTTCCAGGTGCGCAACATCCCCGCGGCGCTTTACAAGGCCATGGGCGGCTTTGCCACCAATGGCGTGAACATGACCAAGCTGGAAAGCTACATGGTGGGCGGGTCGTTCACCGCGACGCAGTTCTATGCCGATATCGAGGGCCATCCCGAGGACCCGCCGGTCAGGCGGGCCCTGGAAGAGCTGGATTACTTCACCGACATGCTGGAGATCCTGGGCGTCTACCCGCGCGATCCCCGCCGCGGCTGAAACCGCTCAGCGCCGCACCACCACCTCGGCACCGCGGGCGGGCGGCTGGTCGTCCACCAGTTCCTGCGGGAAGCCGTCGGCCAGGATCTTCAGCCCCGTCGCCTCTTCCAGCCGTTCGATCATCCGGTCGGACTGCGCCCGGTCGCCATAGCGCGCCTGACCGTCCTTCATCAGCGCGATGATCTGCGGGCTGATCTCAAGCGGTACGCCATGCGCGTCGGCCAGCGCCTGGAACAGGCCGATGTCCTTGAGCACCAGGTCCATGGTGAAATCCACATCGCGCGAGCCCGACAGGATCAGCTGGCTTTCGGTCTCGTGCACGAAGGAGGTGCCCGAGGAGATCCGGATCGCCTCGTAGGTGGTCGCCAGGTCCAGCCCCGCCGCCGCCATCGTCGTCAGCGCCTCGCAGATCGTCAGCAGGTTGGCGGTGGCCAGGTAGTTGGTCATCACCTTCAGCTTCGACGCCGTGCCCACCGCACCGGTGTGCAGCACCTGGCGGCCAAGGATGGTCAGCAGCGGCAGCACTGTCTCGAACGCCGCCCGGTCGCCGCCGGCAAAGACCGAGATATTGCCCGTCGCCGCGCGGTGGCAGCCGCCCGAAACCGGGGCCTCCACCAGCACCGCGCCGGTCTGCGCCACCCGCGCCGCCTGATCGACGATCATGTCGGGATCGGTGGTGGACATCTCGATCCAGATCTTGCCCGGCCCCATGGCGGGCAGCATCTCGGTCAGCACCGCCTCGGAGGCGGCGGGGCTGGGCAGCGAGGTGATCACCACAGCGCAATCGCGCATGATGGCCGCGGCAGAGCCCCCGGCGGTGGCCCCGTCGGCGACAAAGCGCGCCACGCGATCTGCATCCAGATCGTGCACGTTCAGCGCCTCGCCGTTGCGCATCAGATTGCCGGCCAGCTTTGCGCCCACTGCACCCAGCCCGATGAAACCCGTGGTCATGTCAGTCTCCCTGTCCCGTTTCGCGCGCCACGCTAGGGGCCGCCCCTGCGCTGTCCCTTCCGTTTGCGACATCCCCCGTTGCACAGCGTCAGTCACGGGCCTAGCCTCGCGCGCATGACATGGCCCGCCAACAGCCCGCGGCGGCCTGGCGATGCCGAGGCCGGGATCGAGGTGACCGACGCGTTCGAGCGGTTCTCGCAGCGCGACGACGTGTTCACCCGCGCGTTCTGGGATGACAGCGTCCGCAGCGCCCGGAGCGATGCGTTCTTTGCCTCCTACCGGATGGAGGCCGCGCCGCGGCGCGGCGACGGCTTTACACGGCGCGATTTCGCCCTGCGCAACGCCGCCTGGCTGATTTCCGACATCATGACCGACCGCTTTGCCGCGCAGGGTCGGCGCGAAGGCTTTCAGGCCCCGCTCTCTGCCGACACGCCGGTGGCGGCCGAGCGGCAGGAGGTGGACGACCCCGCCGCAATGACCGCCGAGATCAGGCAGGTGGCGCGGCTGTTCGGGGCCTCGCTTTGCGGCGTCACCGATTTCGATACCCGCTGGGTCTATGCCGCCCGCGTCGACACCCGCGACATGTCCGAGGCCCCGCACGACCTGCCCGAGGGGCTGACCGGCGTGATCGTGCTGGGCCACGAGATGCCCGCGGACCTGGTCGATACCTACCCCTCGGCATTGGCCGGGGCGGCGACGGGGCTGGCCTACAGCCACGAGGCCGCGATTTCCATGCAGCTGGCCGCCTATATCCGCAACCTGGGATACGAGGCGGTGGCCTCGATGAACGATACCGGCCTTGTCATCCCCTATGCGCTGAAGGCGGGGCTGGGGGAATATGCCCGCAACCAGCTGGTGATCACCCCCGAATACGGCCCGCGCCTGCGCTTTTCCAAGGTCTTCACCAACCTGCCGCTTGCCTTTGATACGCCGCGCAAGCTGGGGGTTGCGGCGTTTTGCGACATCTGCACCGCCTGCGCCGATGCCTGCCCCGTCAAGGCGCTGCCCTATGGTCCGCCCTCGACCGACCGGCCCAACCGCTCGGCCATCAGGGGGGTGCGGAAATGGACGTCGGATGCCGAGAAATGCTTTGGCTTCTGGGCCAGGCTTGCGTCGGATTGCGCGATCTGCCTGCGGGTCTGCCCGTTCAACCGCGACTTCTCGCGCCTCAGGCACCGGCTCTGGCTGCGGCTGGCGCTGTCGCCGCTGCGCCGCGTGGCGCTGTGGCTGGCGCGCGGGCATGGCCGGCGGGTGCGGCCGTCCGCGTGGTGGCCGCGTGGCTGAGTGCTGCGTGCCCGGGCCGCTGGGCCTGCTGACGCTGACCGAAACCGGCGGCGCGCTGAGCGCGCTGCGCTGGGGCGGGGAGGCGCCGGGCGGCGCCGACACGCCGCTGCTGCGCCGCGCCACGGCGCAGCTGAAGGCCTATTTCGCCGGGCAGTCCCGCGCCTTCGACCTGCCGCTGCGGATCGACGGCAGTGCGACGCAGCAGGCGGTCTGCGCCGCCATCGCCGCCATCCCCTTTGGCGAGACGCGGACCTATGGCGATCTGGCGCGCGCGCTGGGCCTGTCGCCGCAGGCGGTGGGGCAGGGCTGTGGCGGCAACCCGTTGCCCATCGTGATCCCCTGCCACCGGGTGCTGGGCCGCAACGGGCTGGGCGGCTTTTCCGGCGGCACCGGCATCGAGACCAAGGTCTGGCTCTTGCGCCACGAGGGGGCGGCGGGGCTGCTGATCTGAGCCCCGTTCCGCTTTGCCCCGCGATGCGCTAAGGCCGGGTCTGACCGGTCACCCCCCGAAAGGACCCGCTGCCATGCCCGATACGGAACTTGCCCGCATCAGCGCCTCGCCGCCGCGCCGCGCGCTGGGCTTTGCCATGCTGCTGAGCCTGGGTGCGCTGCTGATCTATCTGGCGCTGTCCGCCCCGCCACAGCCGCTCTGGCAGGTTTTCATGATCGGGCTGGGCGGGCTCAGCCTGTGGACGGCGCGCCTGCTCTGGCGCGCCACCGAGGCCGAGCTGATCCTGACCGACACGGCGCTGACCGAATCCGGCGGCGAGGTGATCGCGCGGATCGACGACATCGTGCGGATCGAACGCGGGATGCTGGCGGCCAAGCCGTCGAACGGCTTTGCGCTGGTGCTGAAGACCCGCGCGCCGCGCGCCTGGCGGCCGGGGCTGTGGTGGCGGCTGGGGCGCAAGGTGGCGGTGGGCGGCGTGACGGCCGGATCGCAGACCCGCCCGGTGGCCGACATCATCGCGATGAAGATCGCCGAGCGCCGCGAACAGCCCTGACCCCGGGCCTGTCACGGCAAACGGCCGCCCGGGCAGGGGCGGCCGTCCTGTCGCGTCAGGGGCAAGGCCGGCTCAGACGGCGCCTGCGTCGAACACCAGCTGCGGCGCATAGCGCGGTCGGGTGAAGCTGTAGGTCTTGATCTCGAACGGATCCAGCCCGACGTCGAATGTGGGTTGGTACAGCTCCCACGTCTCGACGATGATCAGCTGGTCCTGCGCATTGGCTTCCGGCAGACGGGCGGCGTAATCCGCCATGTCCGAGGCGCGCAGCACCGGCTGGTTGCCGCGCTTTTCCGACCAGACGACCTCCCACGCGGCGGTGTCGACATTGTACTCCACCACGGTCACGCGCAGATCGCTGTCGCTGCCCTTTGTCCGGGTCAGCTTGCGCAGCAGCCTGCGGGTGTTGGTGATGTACTGGTCGTCCACGGCATCGGTTTCGCGCGACAGCATGTCGCCGATGGTGTAGTTGGCCTTCTGGTTCACGCTTTGCTGGCGGAACACGTCGAAATAGACCCAGCCGATGGCGAACAGCCAGAGCAGGGCGGGCATCACGATGATCGCTTCCAGCGTGATATAGCCCTTGGTCTCGGCGCGGAAGCGGCGCAGGGTGGTGTTGACGGGTACAAACATCATCCGATCCTCAGCTGGGTTCGGTCACGAAGGCCGAGGTGGAGATCAGCGCGGTATAGCCTGCATCGTCTTTCTGCAGGCTCGAGCTGAGCGTCCCGGCCGGGGTGATCGGGCGGTACTTGAAACAGGCGCGCAGGAACATCGTCTGGTTTTCCGTGGCATGTTCAAAGGTGCGGTTGGGCGTGACCTCTTCCGAGGTGTCGACGCAATCGGCTCGGTTCTGCGGACCCGACCAGTTGCGCATGTCCAGCCGGATCATTTCGAGATGCAGCATCTCGGTGCACGACGGCAGCACGGCGGCGGCCTGGCAGATCCGCTCTTTCAGTGCGGCGTGGCTGTTCAGATCGCCCTGGCCGATGCGGATTTCCCGCACCGTCTGGTCCAGCGCGCGTTCCAGCGCGGTGTGGCGGATCGTGACGGTGCCCATCTCGATGGCCGACAGGATCAGGCCAAGAAACACCGGGGTCCAGAGCGCGAAGGGAACGACAGCCGAACCGGTTTCGTCCTTCGCGAAGGATTTTAGGAACTTTTTAACTGTACGGGTCATTGGGTCAGCCTCAGTGCGGTAACGACACGGCCGATCGACGCGAAGGTGGCGTTCAGCTCGCTCATGTCGATGTCAAAATAGTGGGCCGGGGAACTGGCGCAGTCCTGCATTGCGGCCAGACCGTGGCTCGGGGCCTCGACGCCGATGGCGTAGATCTGGATGCCCTGGGCCTTGGCCGCGCTGCAGATCGTCGACAGGTTGCTGTCGGCCTGCTGCCAGTTGACGGTGACCTGGTGCGGATAGGCGATCTGGTTGCGCATCGCCCACACGTCGTAGCCGTCGCTTTCCGGCTGAGCGTACAGCGCGTCCGCCGCCCCCTGGGTGCCCCAGCGGTCATAAAGCTCGTTGAAGGTCAGCTCGCGCGCGGCGTGCTGCGGGTCGTCGGCAAAGTCGATGCCGGTCTGGTAGCGCTCGTTCGCGTTGCTGGCGAAGCGCGTCCAGTAATATACGTCGTTGTCGGTGCCCGGATTGTCCTGCACCAGCACCGAATACTTGTCGTCCGACATCGTTTCGCTGCCCATGTCCGCCAGCCAGACGCCGGTCTTGCGGGTGCCGTCCTTCATGTCGCGCGGCAGGTCGTATTGCGTGGTGTTGGCCCCGTCGGTCATCACGATCAGGAACTTCATCGTGTCGGTGGCATCAAACGCCGCCGGACGCCCGGCCGCCACCCCGCCGACAAACCCGTCGGAGATCATCTCGTCGACGGCGGGCCGCATGGCGGGATCCAGCAGCGCCGCCCCCCATTTCACGCCAAGGTCGATGGCGGTGTTGCCCCAGGCCGTAAAGGAATCGATCCGCGTGTTCAGCGCGTTCACGTCCGAGCTGAGCGGCAGCACGGCGGCGGTGTCGCCTTCGTGGCACCAGGTATAGTTCGTCTCACCCTCGGTCTGGCTGGTCGACACCGGGTCGAAATGGCCCAGCTGTTCGATGAACTGGTCGGGCGTGACCGACGTGGAGGCGAACTCGGCCGTGGTGAAGGCCCCGCAATAGGAAAACTCGTGCAGGTCTTCGAGGGCGAAATAGCCCTCCATGCTTTCGCCCAGGTTCACGGTGGCGTTGTAGGGCACGATCGAGATCGTCGTGGTCGTGTCTTCGCTGCCCACCATGTCCGACACAAAGCTCTTGGCGGCGGTCTTGAGGTCTTCGATCTTGCTGCCGCCCATGGAGCCCGAGATGTCCAGCACCATCGAGATCTCGAGGTTGGCCACCGCGTTTGCCGCCGTGGCACCGCCTTCGGCCTGCAGCGTGTCGATACCCAGGAGGCTCATGAAATTCGACGGCATCGTCTCGCGCGCCTGCGCGGCGACACGTTTGGCAGTCTGGCCCCCCGACACCTCGACCGATTGCAGCGCATCGGCCATGTCCATGGCGCGGAAATATTCCTGCACCACAAAGGTCGGGTCCATGTTGTTTTCCAGCGACGCCGCGGCCAGCACGGCGCGGTCCAGCGTGTTCTGGATCTTGTTGCGTTTCAGTTCGGCCAGGATCAGGTCAACCCCGATGCCGCCAAAGACGATCATCACCATTGAGCCGGCAACGGCAAAATAGGACATGCTGCCCCGCTGGTCGCGCCAGAAGCGCCCAAGCCACCCGCCGGTTCCTGAATTGTTCATACCGCGCATTGTTTTCTCTTTGTCGTACTTTTTCATCCCGAACGCCTTTCTTCGGCCGATCTGCCGAGAACAGCTTCACCAATTACAGGACCCTGTTTATGACGGTTCTTGATGGCCAAAATGGGGCGGAACCGAATGCAATATCGGCAAATTAGCCTTGCATTTTAATACATTGCCGCAGAGTGCGGCGGCACTGTTTCGCGCCGGGGCACAGCGCGGGTGACGCAAGGGCAATCAGGGTTCGTGCTATACAAAGGATTCGCAGACGGGCCGGTTTCGCAGGCGCGGACAATGCGGTGTCAGCGCCCGCGCCGCGCCGCCCGGGCCTTGCGGCGCTGGGCCCGGGCCCAGACGAGATAGCGGTCTTCCAGGTCGTGTTCGCAGACCTTGAAGACCAGCCAGGCGCCCAGCGTCAGCCCGCCCAAAAGCACCAGCTGCGCGATCTGCAGCAGCGCGCCATGGCGGATGGCGACCAGCCCGTGTTCGCGCAGAAAGCGGATACTGCCCATCGCCTGCGTGAACAGGTTGACCGAGACAAAGGCGAAACAGGCCGCCGCCAGCCCGGCGAGGCAAAAGACCAGCAGGGCAGGCCATCGCGTGATGTTTAAAAGCACCTGTAGTCCCCCTGTCTGACCTGTCTGCAGGCCGCCGCGCGCCCGGGCGCTCAGGCGGTCCGGGTCATCTCGAAAAGATCGACCCGCGCCACCGCGCCGCTTGTGGCCTCGGCATGGGCCTTGAGATGCGGCGCGTTCATGTGGTCCTGCCAGAGCGCGCGGTTTTCCCAGGTCTCGAAGAACAGGAAATGCGCCGGATCCGCGTTGTCGCGATGCAGGTCGTATTGCAGGCAGCCCGGTTCGGCGCGGGTGGGCGGTACCAGCTTTTCCAGCGCGGCGTGGACAAGGTCTTCGTGGCCGGGTTCGGCGTGGATATGGGCAACGATGGTCAGCGGCATGGGCGGTCCTCTGGCGGTGGCGGTGATGCCGGCAGGATTTACCGCGGGTTAACCGAGGTCAAGGCAGGGTTGCGCCATGCACGCCGTCCGACTCACCCCCTTGCGCCCGAACGAGGCCTGGCTGGCCCAGATCTTTGCCGCCAAGGCGGTGTCCAAGGGCGGCGTGGTGCGCCGCGCCGTGGCGGATGTGGAGGCCGAGGTGGGCCGCGCCCGCCTGATGCAGGAAGTTGCCCGGCGCGGCTATCACCTGATCGAATGCGGCGACCAGTTCATCATCGTCTGCCGCGACAGCGACCTTGTGGTGCATCTGTGAGCGGGGCGCCAAAGACTTTTCGTCGAAAAGTCTTTGGCCGTGGAAAAGTTCTCGACGAGAACTTTTCCACCCCCGGCCCCGCGGTCCGCGCCTTACTCTGCCGCCTGCGAGGCGGGGTTGTTGGGATGCTGCGTCCAGTTGGCATAGTCGTCCGACACCACCTTGCCGGTGCGCGGATCGACGCTGCCGGCGGGCAGGCGCTCCATGGTGATGCAGTTCTCCACCGGGCAGACATCGACGCAGAGATTGCAGGCCACGCATTCGGCGTCGTTCACCTCGAACACACGGCCCTCATGCATCCAGATCGCCTGGTGCGAGGTGTCCTCGCAGGCGGCATAGCAGCGCCCGCACTTGATGCAGGCGTCCTGGTCGATCCGCGCCTTGGTGACGTAGTTGAGGTTGAGATACTGCCAGTCGGTGACGTTCGGCACCGCCTGTCCGATGAAATCGGACGTCGCGCGATATCCCTTTTCGTCCATCCACATCGCCAGCCCGGTGATCATCTCCTGCACCACCTTGAACCCGTAGGTCATGGCGGCGGTGCAGACCTGTACGTTGCCCGCGCCCAGCACCATGAACTCGGCCGCATCGCGCCAGGTGGTCACGCCGCCGATTCCGCTGATGGGCAGGCCCCGGGTTTCGGGATCGCGGGCGATCTCGGCCACCATGTTCAGCGCGATGGGCTTGACTGCCGGGCCGCACAGCCCGCCATGGCTGCCCTTGCCGTCGATGGAGGGTTCGGGCGACAGCGTGTCGAGATTGACCGAGGTGATGGACGAGACCGTGTTGATCAGCGACACCGCGTCCGCCCCGCCGTTTTTGGCGGCGCGCGCCGGATAGCGGATATCGGTGATGTTGGGCGTCAGCTTCACGATCACCGGCTTGTCGTAATAGGTCTTGCACCAGCGGGTGACCATCTCGATATACTCGGGAACCTGGCCTACGGCCGAGCCCATGCCGCGTTCGGACATGCCGTGCGGGCAGCCGAAATTCAGCTCGATCCCGTCGCAGCCGGTTTCCGCCACGCGCGGCAGGATCGCCTTCCACGAGGCTTCGTCGCAGGGCACCATGATGGAGGCGATGAGCGCGCGGTCGGGCCAGTCGGCCTTGACGCGGGCCATTTCCTCGAGGTTCACCTCCAGCGGGCGGTCGGTGATCAGTTCGATATTGTTCAGCGCCAGCACCCGGCGGTCGGCCCCGTGGACGACGCCGTAGCGCGGGCCGTTCACGTTCACGATGGGCGGGCCGGATTCGCCCAGCGTCTTCCAGACCACGCCGCCCCAGCCGGCCTCGAAGGCGCGGCGGACGTTGTATTCCTTGTCAGTCGGCGGGGCCGAGGCCAGCCAGAACGGGTTGGGCGAGGAGATGCCCAGGAAGGTCGTCGTCAGATCGGCCATGTCGTCCTCCTTATTGGTCGCTGCAGAGCGCGTAGATGCGGAAGGCCAGCGGTTCCGGCGCGTCCGAGACGTTGCGGATCTCGACCCGCCACGCGCTGTCGAGCGGGTAGCTTGCGGTCACCACGAAGGGGGCCGCGTCATCGGGCAGGTTGTAGAGCGCAAAGCCGCCGCCGGTGAGGTTTGTGCCGCGCGGGCAGGCCAGTTCGCGGCTGACCTCTTCGCCCGCCGAGATGCGCTTGCGTTCGAAGCGTTCGGTTTCGCGGGTGATCTCGGCGCTGGCGGATGTGGCGAGAACCCCCAGCGCCGCAACCGTGGCGACCGCTGCCTTGGGGTATTTTGACCAAGAAGAAGCTGCATTCGGCATCATCCGGCTCCGGTCAGCGCGGCATGGATGTCTTCGGCGGCGTCGCGGCCTTCGGCAACGGCGACCACGGTGAGGTCTTCGCCCGGGGTGCAGTCTCCGCCCGCCCAGAGGCCGGGCACCGAGGTGCGGCCCGGGCCGGTGACGGCGATCTTGCCGCCAGCCATTTCAAGCCCGTCCACCGGCACCAGTCTCTGGCCGATGGCGCGCAGGATCATGTCGGCGGGCAGGTGCAGGGTTTCGCCGGTGCCGGTGACGCGGCCATCGGTGACGGTGGTGTATTCCAGTTCTATCCCGGCCGCGGTGCCGTTGCCAAGGATCGCCTTCGGCATGACGTTGGACAGGATGCGCACGCCCCGTGCGGTGGCGAGATCCTGTTCGTAGCGGCTGGCCGGCATGGCGTCCTGGTCGCGGCGATAGGCGATAGTGACGTCCTGCGCGCCCAGCAGCTTGGCCTGCACGGCGGCGTCCACCGCCGTCATGCCGCCGCCGATCACCACGACGTGGCGGCCCACGGGCAGGGTGGTCAGGTCCCGTGTCTGGCGCAGGTCGGCGATGAAAGTCACGGCGTCGGTCACGCCGTCCCGGTCGTCGCCTGCGGCCCCGAGCGCGTTCACCCCGCCCAGGCCGATGCCGAGGAAGACCGCGTCGTGGTCTGCCCGCAGCTCTTCCAGCGACAGGTCGGTGCCGAGGCTGCGGCCATGTTCCAGCGAGATCCCGCCGATGCCCAGCAGCCAGTCCACCTCGCGCGCGGCGAAGTTGTCGACGCTCTTGTAGCTGGCGATGCCGTATTCGTTCAGGCCGCCGGGCCTGGGGCGGGCCTCGTAGATCGTGACGGCATGGCCGTACATGGCCAGCCGGTGGGCGCAGGCGAGCCCCGCGGGCCCGGCCCCGACGACCGCCACGCGCTTGCCCGTTTCGGGCGCGCGGGCATAGGGATGGCCCTGGCGTGCCATGGCGGCATCGGTGGCGTGGCGCTGCAGGCGGCCGATCTCGACCGGTTTGCCCTCGGCGGCCTCGCGCACGCAGGCCTCTTCGCAGAGCGTCTCGGTCGGGCAGACCCGGGCGCACATGCCGCCGAGGATGTTCTGGTCGAAGATGGTTCTGGCCGCCGCCTCGGGGAAGCCGGTGGCGATCTGGCGGATGAAGAGCGGGATGTCGATATCCGTCGGGCAGGCGGTGATGCAGGGCGCGTCGTGGCAGAAATAGCAGCGATCGGCGGCGACGGCGGCCTCGTGCGCCGACAGCGGCGGGTGCAGGTCGGCGAAGTTTTCTGACAGCGTCGCGGCGTCGAGCCGGGCCGACGCGATGCCCGGGGTCTGCGGGTTGGCCATGATCTCTCCCTGGTCCGGAATCCGGTTGCGGGAAAGTCTGCCACAGCCGTGAATTTTATCAAATGGTAAAATTTTCGCGGGATGCGGAATTTTCCGGCGGTTTTGCAGCCGCGGCGCGGCCGGGGCTCTTGCCCCGGCGCGGGGGGACGCGGATGAAGGGGCGAGAGGAATCCCCCCAGGAGACAGCGATGATCCCCCCGTTCGACAGCCCCGGCCGGTTCTGGCGCGGCAACCTGCACACCCATTCCACCCTGTCCGACGGCGTTCTGGACCCCGCCGAGGTCTGCCGCCGGTACAAGGCCGAAGGCTATGACTTCATTTCGCTCACCGATCACATGGTGGGGTTGTTCGGCTATCCTCTGGCCGACACAACCGGGTTTCACGATGCGGGCTTTGTCACGATCCGCGGGGCCGAGCTGCATTCCGGCGCGATGCAGAACGGCGAGCTGTGGCATATCCTGGCGGTGGGGCTGCCGGCGGATTTCCCGCCGCCCAACGCGCCGCATTTCCTGCCGGTGGCGGACCAGGAAAGCGGGCCGGAGCTGGCCGCGCGGGCGCGCGCGGCGGGGGCGTTTGTGGCGATTGCGCATCCGCAATGGTCGGGGCTGACGGAGGCGGATGCGCGCTCTGTCGCCGCGGCGCATGCGGTGGAGGTCTACAATCACGGCTGCGCGGTGGGGTGTGACCGGCCCGACGGGTTCCACATTCTCGATCTGCTGCTGAGCGAGGGGCGCAAGCTGGGCCTGGTGGCGACGGATGACGCGCATTTCAGCGAGCCGGATCATTTCGGCGGCTGGGTGATGGTGAAGGCGGAGGCGTTGACGCCGGAGGCGCTGCTGGAGGCGCTGAAGGCGGGGCGGTACTATGCCTCGCAGGGGCCGGAGTTGCACGGTATCGCGCTGGAGGCGAAGGCGGTGGAGGTGCGCTGTTCGGCGGTGACCGCGATCATCGTGCAGGGGCAGGGCACGGCGGCGGTGGCGCAGCACGGTGCGGCGATGACGCGGGGCCGCATCGCGCTGGACCGGTTTGCCGACTCGCCATGGATCCGGGTGACGGTGGTGGACCGGGCGGGCAGGCGGGCCTGGTCCAACCCGATCTGGCGCTGAGGATCTTCCGAACGGTGCGGGCCTTTGGCCCGCGCAGGATGTCTTGGCCCCGGGGAGGGCCCGGGGCCTCGGCGCGCGTGGCGGCGTGACGCCTTTGCCCGGGTTTGCGGCCCGTGGCGGGGGCGGCGCGCGGGGGCTGGCCGCCCCCGCGCGGTTTTTGGGGTATTTTCGCCAAGAAGAAGCGGCAGGGCGGCGCGTTATTCGGCGGCCAGGGCCGGGGTGGCGAAGCGGCCATAGAAGCTCTGGTCCTGCCCGGCCATCTCGCGCAGGAGCGGCGGGCAGGCGAAGCGGGGGCCGTGTTTGGCGGCGAGGGCATCGCAGCGTTCGGCCGCGTAGGGTGCGCCGATCATGTCGAGCCAGCTGAGCGGGCCGCCGGACCAGGGCGCAAAGCCCCAGCCGAGGATCGCGCCCACATCGCCTTCGCGGATGTCCATCAGCACGCCGTCCTCCAGCGCGCGCACCGCTTCGAGCGATTGCACGAAGAGCAGGCGGTGCTGGACCTCGGTGAGGTCGGGCTGTGCGCCGGCCTGCGGATACTGTGCGGCGACGGTTTGCGACAGGCCCTGGCGCTTGCCCTTGTCGTCGTAGTCGTAGAAGCCCGCCCTGGCCTTGCGGCCCAGACGGCCCTCGGCTTCCATCCAGAAGATGACCTCGTCCACCTCGCCATCGGGGTAGGCGTCGCCCATCGCGGCCTTGGTCGCGCGGGCGATCTTGGCACCGAGGTCGATGGAGGTTTCGTCCACCAGTTGCAGCGGGCCCAGCGGCATGCCGACCATGCGGGCGGCGTTTTCGATCAGGGCGGGGGCCACGCCTTCCTTCACCATCCTTATGCCTTCGTTGATATAGGGGATGATGCAGCGGTTGGCGTAGAAGAAGCGCGCGTCGTTCACCACGATGGGCGTCTTGCGGATCTGGCGCACGTAGTCGAGCGCCTTGGCCACGGCGCGGTCGCCGGTCTGTTTGCCCTTGATGATCTCTACCAGCATCATCTTTTCCACGGGGCTGAAGAAGTGGATGCCGATGAAGTTCTCCGCGTTCTTCGAGGCCTGGGCGAGGTCGGTGATGGGCAGGGTGGAGGTGTTGGTGGCAAAGATCGTCCCGTCCCCGGTGACGACGTCGACCTGGGCCGTGACCTCGGCCTTGATCCTGGGGTCTTCGAACACCGCCTCGACGATCAGGTCGCAGCCTTTCAGATCGTCATAGGAGGTGGTTGCCGTGATCAGGCCCAGCATGGCGTCGGCCTTGTCCTGGGTGATCTTCTTGCGCGACACGCCCTTGGCCGCATAGTCGGCGGTGTAGGCCTTGCCCTTGTCCGCCGCCGCCTGATCTCGGTCGAGCAGGACCACCTCGATGCCCGCCTGGGCCGAAACCAGCGCGATGCCCGCGCCCATCATGCCTGCGCCCAGCACGCCGACCTTGCGGACCTTCTGGTCCGGCACATCCGCAGGGCGCACGGCACCTTTCTCCAGCGCTTCCTTGTTGATGAAGAGCGAGCGGATCATCGCGCCGGAGGACGGGTTCATCAGGACATTGGTGAACCAGCGCGCCTCGATCCTGAGCGCGGTGTCGAAGGGGACCAGAGCGCCCTCGTAGGCCGCCGAAAGCAGGGCCTTGGCCGCCGGATACACGCCTTGCGTCTTGCCGTTGACCATGGCGGACGCGCCGACAAAGGTCATGAAGCCTGCCGGGTGATACGGCGCGCCGCCGGGCATCTTGTAGCCCTTGGCGTCCCACGGCTTGACGATGTCGGCATCCTTGGCGCTGAGCACCCAGGCCTTGGCCGCGGCCAGAGGATCGTCGACCACCTCGTCGATCACGCCAGCGGCCTTTGCGCCCCTTGGATCGTTCAGCTTGCCTTCCAGCAGCAGGGGCGAGGCGGCCATGGCGCCCATCTTGCGCACCAGCCGCGTGGTGCCGCCCGCGCCGGGGAAGATGCCGACCATGATCTCGGGCAGGCCGATCTTGGCCTTGGGAGTGTTGGCGGCAAAGATGCGGTGGGTGGCGAGCGGGATTTCCAGACCGATGCCAAGTGCCGTGCCGGGCAGGGCGGCGGCAATCGGCTTGCCGCCCTTGAGGCTCTTTGGGTCCATGCCCGCGCGCTCGATCTTGCGCAGGATGCGGTGGGCGTTCATGATCCCGTCGAAAAGCCCCTTGGCCGGATTGTCGCCGGCCATCTCCTTCATCCTGGCGATGACGTTCAGGTCCATCCCGCCGGCAAAGCTGTCCTTGCCCGAGGTGATGACCACGCCCTTGACCGCGTCATCCGCCAGCGCCTGATCGACCAGCGCATCAAGCTCGTCCCAGGCCTCCAGCGTCATGACGTTCATGGACCGGTCCTTGCAGTCCCAGGTGATCACCGCGACGCCGTCGCTGTCGGTTGCCATCGTGAAATCGGTCATGTTCTTCTCCGCAGGTTTGCGTGGGGCCGGGCCGGGCAAGGCGGTCCGGCGGGGTCAGTTGGTGTCAAAGCGCTGGTCTTCGGTGATATGGGCAAGGCCGCGGGTCCAGTTGATATGGCCCAGCGAACTTTCCACGCGCGCGATGCGCCAGGCACCGTCGATGTCGCGCAGGAGGCGGAAACAGGTCTCGAAGGGTTCCACGATCCGGTTGCCCTGGGCCATCACGTGGGTTTCCACGGTCAGGTGGTATTCGTTGGTGTCGATGGCGCTGAGACGTCGCTGGATCCGGTAGATATCGGTGACGCCGTTCACGGTCAGCGCCGTGCGGTACAGGTCGAAATCCTCGCGCAGGGCGTCCATGTCGGCCAGGCGGTAGGCCGTGCCGTTGCGCGGCACGACGTCATGCGGCAGCATGAAAAGCTGGCGGTATTCCTCGAAATCGGGTTCGAGCAGGGCGCGGGTCAGGCGTTCGCTGAACAGATCGAAATCGAAGGCGGGGGCCGTCTCCAGCGGGCTGCCGTCGCGCCGGCTGAACGCCATATGGCCATCGCTGACGCTGACCTTCATGTCGACATCCGAATACCATCCGGTTTCGCTCTGGGTGCGGGTGCCCACCACGACAAACGCCCCCGGCGCGTCCGAGCGGTTGACGATGTGGTGCCCGTTGGCGTCCCCGGCCGGGAACGCGCAGCAATCGCCGGGTCCCAGCGGGGTTGCACCGAAATCGTCCACCAGGACCAGCGTGCCCTCGGTCACCACCAGGAACTCGTCCTGCTGTTCGTGCCAGTGGCGCAACGAGGACATGGCCCCGGGGGCCAGCGTGACGAGGTTTGCGCCGAACTGGGTCAGCCCGGCGGCATCGCCCAGCCGTTTCTGGCGGCGCCCGGCCATGGCGGCATCATGCGGGGCCGGGTAGGACGAGCCGGTGCGCTCCGGCAGGGCGTCGAGATCGATCTTGGGCATCAGCCTGCTTTCTCCCCGCTGGGGGTGTCTTGCTGCCACAGGGTCGGACTGACCACGGTGTAATCGACATTGCGCATCCGCGCGGTAAAGCCGTAGGCGCGCCAGATGCCGTCCTCGCAATGCAGCGTCATCTCGCTGCGATAGGGTTCAAGCACAAAGCTGCCGCCGCGCAGGATAAAGGTCTCGTGTTCGCCATGGATCATGTCGGCATTTCCCGGCTGGAACCGTGCGTTCACGCACAGCCGCTGGTAATCCTGCGCCCCCAGCCGGTCCAGGTTGGTGCGCTGGTCCAGCAGGCTGCGCCGCATGGCACCTTCGTCGCGCACGAAGACTTCGGCGTCCAGCGTCCGGATCAGCGCGGGAACCCCCAGATGGCGGACAAGGCCGTCCCAGTCCTTTTGCCAGAAGGCCCGGGTGACGGCGTCGAGATGGCGCTGGTAGAGGTCCTTGGCTTCGCTGTCGGACATGGCGGGGGTGGCTCCGGCGGATGGCCCGGCCCGGGGGCCGGGCGGGGGCTCAGACGCGTTCGATGATGGTGGCCGCGCCCATGCCGCTGGCGATGCAGAGCGTGGCAAGCCCGGTGCCCTTGCCGGTCCGCTCCAGTTCGTCCAGCAGGGTGCCGATGATGATCGCCCCGGTGGCACCCAGCGGGTGCCCCATGGCGATGGAGCCGCCATTGACATTGACCTTGTCGCTATCGACGTCAAAGGCCTGCATGAAGCGCAGGACCACGCTGGCAAAGGCCTCGTTCACCTCGAACAGGTCGATGTCGGAAATGCTCATCCCGCTCTCGGCGAGGATCTTTTCGGTCACCGGCACGGGACCGGTCAGCATGATGGTGGGATCGGTGCCGATCTTGGCGGTGGCCTTGATGCGCGCGCGCGGCGTAAGGCCGTGCGCCTCGCCAAAGGCCTTGTTGCCGATCAGCACGCCCGCCGCGCCGTCCACGATTCCGCTGGAGTTGCCCGCGTGGTGGATGTGGTTGATCCGTTCCAGATGCGGGTACTTCATCAGCGCGATCCTGTCGAAGCCGGGCATGACCTCGCCCATGTCCCTGAAGGACGGCTTGAGTGCGCCCAGCCCCTGCATGTCGGTGCCGGGGCGCATGTATTCGTCGTGGTCCAGGATGGTCAGCCCGTTGATGTCGGTGACCTCGACGATGGAGCGGGCAAAGCGCTTGTCCTCCCAGGCCGCCGCCGCGCGCTTCTGGCTTTCCACCGCCAGCGCATCGGCATCGTCGCGGGAAAAGCCGTATTCGGTGGCGATGATGTCGGCCGAGATGCCCTGCGGCACGAAATAGGTCTCCATCGCCAGGCTTGGATCGACGGCAATCGCCGCCCCGTCCGACCCCATGGCGACACGGCCCATCATCTCGACCCCGCCGGCGATATAGGCGGCCCCCGCGCCGCCGCGCACCTGGTTGGCGGCAAGGTTCACCGCCTCCATGCCCGAGGCGCAGAAGCGGTTGATGGCAAGGCCGGGGATGGACTGGTCAAGCTCCGAGGCCAGCACCGCCGAGCGCGCCAGGCACCCGCCCTGTTCGCCCACCTGGGTGACATTGCCCCAGATCACGTCCTCGACCGCGTGCCCTTCCAGATCGTTGCGCGCCTTCAGCGCGGTCAGCACCTGCGCCGACAGGCGCACCGAGGTCACTTCGTGCAGGCTGCCGTCTGCGCGGCCCTTGCCGCGGGGGGTGCGGACGGCGTCATAGATATAGGCTTCGGTCATGAGAGGCTTCCTTTGCAGGTGTCGCGTGCTGGGTCCGACTTGGCCGAGCGGAGCCGTCGGATCAAGAGTGACGTGGCGGCCTGTCACGTCACCCAGAGGTCTCGTGCTCCGGGTCAGGTCCGGTTCAGGCCCGGTCCGCGGGGCTGCCGGGCATCAGGTCATAGGGGTGTTTCCATCCGTCCAGCGCCTGCAGGTTCGACAGCCAGCGATCGATCCCGGGCCAGTCGGCACGGTCGAACCCGAAGGGTTCGGGATAGAAGAGATAGCCGCAGCACGAGAAATCGGCATTGGTGGGGGCGTCGCCCACGATCCAGTCGCGCCCCTGCAGATGCCCGTCCAGCACCTGGTAGGCGTTGTGCAGCCGGCCCTTGTTGAAGGCGATCACCTCGGCGGGGCGCTTCTCCTCGGGCAGGAAATTCGCAAGAAAGCGCGTCACCCCGGCCATGGAGCTGAGCTTGTGGTTGTCCCAGAACACCCAGCGCAGCACCTCGCGCGCCTCGTCCGGCGTGGCCCCGCCAAATCGGCCGGTCTTTTCCGAGACATACATCTGGATCACGCCGGATTGCGTCAGCTTCACATCGCCGTCCACCAGCACCGGCGCTTCGCCCATCTCGTTGATGTCGCGGCGGTATTCGGGGGTTCGGGTTTCCCCGTTGAAGAAATCCACCTTCACCGGTTCCCAGTCCAGCCCGGACATCTGCAGCGCCAGCGCCGCCTTGTAGGCACTGCCCGATTCGCCGAAGCAATAGAGTTTCATCGTCATGGCGCAGCCCTCCCGTGGCGCATCCGGTTGGTCCGGAAGTGGGGGCCAGCCCCCACACCCCCGGGTGTATTTCCGCCAAGAAGAAGCACAGATCGCGCCAGTTCGAAACGATCAATTAACCTCGATGCGCTTTGATGGTCCTGCGGTACAGGCTGGGGAGCCGATGACCGCCCAAGGAGAAGTCCGGCTGCCATGCAAAGCGCTCCGGCATCGCAGGGGGGCCGTTTGCAGCCCGAAAGCCGGGTCCGATACCGCCTCCCTGCATCTTCTTCTTGGTGAAAATACCCCAAAAAGACCTGACCAGCCGGTGCGCGGGTCACAAACTGCGCGCGATCAGCTCCTTCATGATCTCGTTGGTGCCGCCATAGATCCGCTGTACCCGCGCATCGGCCCACATCTCGGCCACCGCGTATTCCTGCATGAAGCCGTAGCCGCCATGCAGCTGCACGCAGTCGTCCAGCACCTCGCCCTGCGTGTCCGACAACCAGTATTTCGCCATCGCCGCCTTTTCGACGGTCAGCGCGCCCTGCAGGTGCTCGCGGATGCATTCGTCAAGGAAGGCGCGCGCGACGGCGGTGCGGGTCTGGCATTCCGCCAGCTTGAACCGGGTGTTCTGGAACTGGGTCAGCGGGCCGCCAAAGGCCTCGCGTTCCTTGCAATAGGCGATGGTGCGCGCAACCGCGCCTTCCATGGCACCCACCGCGCCGCAGCCGATCACCAGCCGCTCCTGCGGGAGCTGCTTCATCATCTGGTAGAAGCCCTGGCCCTCCTCGCCGCCCAGAAGGTTCTCGGGCGGCAGGGCGACATTGTCGAAGAACAGCTCGGACGTGTCCGCCGCGTGGCAGCCGATCTTTTCCAGATTGCGGCCGCGGGCAAAGCCGTCGGCCCCTTCGGTCTCCACCACCATCAGCGACACGCCCTTCGAGCCCTGCGTCGGGTCGGTCTTGGCCGCCACAATGATCAGGTTGGCATGCTGGCCATTGGTGATGAAGGTCTTCTGCCCCGACAGACGGTACACATTGCCCTCGCGCACGGCCTTCGTCTTCAGCCGCTGCACGTCCGACCCGCCCGAAGGCTCTGTCATCGCCAGCGCGCCCACCAGCTCTCCGGTCACCATCTTCGGCAGCCAGCGCGCCTTCTGCTCCTCGGTGCCGTAGGCGAGGATGTAATGCGCGACGATGGTGGAATGGATCGAGAAGCCCCAGCTTGCCAGGTTGCAATAGCCGGCGGCCTCGCAGATCACCGCCTCATGGCCGAAATCGCCGCCCGCGCCGCCATACTCCTCGGGGATGGACGGGCAGAGCAGGCCCAGTTCGCCCGCCTGCTGCCAGATCTCCGGGTCCATCTGGCCCTGCTTGCGCCAGCGGTCGTAATGCGGTGTCCATTCGGTTTCGATGAACTTGCGCGTCATCTCGGACAGCATGACGTGGTCTTCTGTCATCCAATCGCGGGGCATCCCGGTCTCCTTCAGCTCTTGCGCGCGTCAAGCTCGGCGTTGAAGCGGCGCAGGTGATGCGCCAGCGCCTCGCTGTCGGTGACGCTGTCGAAATGCTCGAACAGGAAGGACAGCGCCTCGCCCTCGTCAAGGCCGGCCTCCTGCGCGAACCGTTTGAGGTTACGATAACCGTCTTCGGTCATCGCCACAGGAAAACGTCGCGTCAGACGAAAGCGTTTGGGCATGGGCGGCTCCGGCGTAGGGTGGGTCGTCTGACCCACCCTCCCATCAGAACTGTGCCGCGTCCAGCGCCATGACCGTGTCGGCACCGGACTGGATCCGCGCCAGATGAGTGGCGGTCATCGGCAGTTGCCGCGCCATGTAATAGCGCCCCGTGGCGATCTTGGTGCGGTAGAACTCGGCATCGCCGTCGCCCGCGTCCAGCCGTGCCTGTGCGGCCAGCGCCATTTTCGACCACATGAGGCCCAGGCAGACATGACCGAAGAGGTGCATGAAGTCATAGGACCCGGCCAGCGCGTTGTTGGGGGTCTTCATGCCGTTCTGCATGAAGTACGTCCCCGCCGCCTGCAGGTCCTTCGAGGCGGCCTTGAGCGGCGCAAGGAAGTCGCGCTCGAACGCCTCGTCGCCCTTGTTCTCGGCGGCAAAGCCCTTGACCATCTCGAAAAACGCCATGACGTGCTTGCCGCCGTCCTGCGCCAGCTTCCGGCCCACCAGATCCAGCGCCTGCACGCCGTTCGCGCCTTCGTAGATCATCGCGATCCGGGCGTCGCGGGCGAATTGCGACATGCCCCATTCCTCGATATAGCCGTGCCCGCCATAGACCTGCTGTGCCGCGGTGGCGTATTCAAAGCCCTTGTCGGTCAGGAACCCCTTGATGACCGGGGTCAGCAGGGAAATCATGCCGTCGGCGTCCTTGTCGCCCTGGCGATGCGCGCGGTCGATCATCTGCGCGCCCCAGTAGACAAAGGCCCGCGCGCCTTCGACAAAGCTTTTCTGGTCCATCAGGTTGCGGCGGATGTCGGGATGCACGATCAGCGGATCGGCCGGGCCGTCGGGGTTCTTGACGCCGGTCACGTCGCGGCCCTGCAGCCGGTCCTTGGCGTAGTCGAGCGCGTTCTGGAACGCGACCTCGGCCTGGGCATAGCCCTGCAGGCCCACGCCAAGGCGCGCTTCGTTCATCATGGTGAACATGGCGCGCATGCCCTTGTGCGCCTCGCCGACGAGAAAGCCGGTGGCCTCGTCATAGTTCATCACGCAGGTCGAGTTGCCGTGGATGCCCATCTTTTCCTCGATCTTGCCGACCGACACCGCATTGCGCGCGCCCAGAGAGCCGTCCTCGTTGACCATGAATTTCGGCACGATGAACAGCGACACGCCCTTGATGCCGTCAGGCCCGCCGGGGATCTTGGCCAGCACCAGGTGGATGACGTTTTCGGACATGTCGTGATCGCCGGCCGAGATGAAGATCTTCTGCCCCGTCACCTTATAAGTGCCGTCCTCCTGCGGAACGGCCTTGGTGCGCATCAGGCCCAGATCGGTGCCGCAATGCGGCTCCGTCAGGTTCATGGTGCCGGTCCATTCGCAGGTGACCATCCTGGGCAGGTAAGTGGCCTTCTGGTCGTCCGAGCCATGGGCATGGATCGCCGAATACGCGCCATGCGTCAGGCCGGGATACATGCTGAAGGCCATGTTCGCGGCAGAGAATTGCTCCACCACCGCGGTGTTCATCACGTAGGGCAGGCCCTGGCCGCCATACTCGGGATCGCAGTCGAGCGCCGTCCAGCCGCCCTCGCGCATCTGGTCGAACGCCGCCTTGAAGCCCCTGGGCGTGCGCACGACGCCGTTTTCCAGCACGCAGCCCTCGGTATCGCCCACCGGATTCAGCGGGGCCAGCACGTTCTGCGCCAGCTTGGCCGCCTCGGCGAGGATCGCCTCGGTGGTGTCGCGGTCGAGGTCTTCATAGCCGACAATGTCGGACGCGCTGACATTCAGCATGTCATGCAGGACAAACATCTGGTCTTTGACAGGCGCGGTATAGCTGGGCATCAAGGTCTCCCTGAGGTCGTGTGACCGCCTTATCCGGCGGCGCGTTGGGCTTGCGTCACAGAGGCGAGCATCTTTTCGCCCCACTTAAGCTGCTCCTGCAGATCGTCGATGGCCTCGTTCAGCTCGTCACGTTCGCGAATCATGTCGGCGAGCCGCTGCTGGGCAATCTCGTAAGTCTGCCGGATCTGTGTCTGCTGCTGGTCGCCCACATAGTAGAGGTCCAGCAGTTGACGGATTTCTTCGAGGCTGAAGCCAAAGCGCTTGCCGCGCAGGATCAGTTTCAGCCGGGCGCGGTCGCGGCGCGTGAACAGGCGTTTTTGTCCTTCACGCCTGGGAAACAGCAACTCCTTGGCCTCGTAGAACCGCAGGGTGCGCGGGGTCACGTCGAACATGTCGCACATCTCGCGGATCGTCATCAGTTGGTCGTCACTCATATCGGGTATCCTCACCTGGGGTAAACGTACGGCGTCAGGTGCGGATTCTGGCCTCATCCTACAATGGGAATTTTCGTTTACGTAACTCATACGCCACGTCACTTTGAAGGTGACGTAACATCCGGCAAGGGAAACCTTTGACGCACGAAATCTTGTTTCAAAGCGCTTTGAGGGTCGGGTCAGGTATTCCTTACCCGCCTTGCGGATGCATCAATCCGGCGAGTCGCTACACGCCGAGCGTGTTTGCCGTGTCGTCCCGCATCCTGCGCAGCTCGTCGATGGCCTCGTCCAGCTGGCGGCGCTGGTCTGCCAGTTCGCTCAGCTGGCGGTCGGCCAGCGCGATCCAGGCGCGCATCTGCGCCTCGCTGCCTTCCTTTTCGTAGATCAGCAGCCATTGCCGGATGTCCTCCAGCGGAAAGCCCCATTTGCGCCCGCGCAGGATCAGCGTCATGCGCGCCACTTCCCGGGCACCGTACCAGCGGGCGCGGCCGTCGCGTTCGGGTGACAGCAACTCGATGTATTCGTAATAGCGCAAGGTGCGCGGCGTCACGTCGAAACGCGCGCACATCTCCTTGAAGCTGAGCTTCTGGTCCGACATCGCGATCTCTCCCCTCAGGGCAGGTTAGGCCGCACGGGGTTCGGGGGCAAGGTGCCGGGCGACTTGCGGTGCTTCGGGGCGCGGCTCATAAAGGCAGCGAAGGAGAGCGTGCATGACCGCAGACACGTCCGCAAACAAGGCCCGCATCGCGCGGCAGTTCATCGAGACCATTCCGCATTCGAAGGCGCTGGGCATGGAGGTGACCGAGATCGGCGATGGCGTGGCGGTGATCCGCATGCCGTATGATGCGCGCTTCGTGGGCGATCCGGAAACCGGCGTGATCCATGGCGGCGCGGTGTCGGCGCTGATGGACACCTGCGGCGGTGCTGCGGTGATGAGCCATCCCAAGAGCCCGGCGGGCACCGCCACCATCGACCTGCGCATCGACTACATGCGCGCGGCCACGCCGGGTCAGGCGATCACGGCACGCGCGGTCTGCCACCATATCACCCGCTCGGTCGCCTTCGTGCGCGCCACCGCCTTCGACGACGACGCCGATCGTCCCGTCGCCACCGCCACCGGGGCCTTTACCGTGGAGGGGGTGTGATGGCCCGCGCCACGCCGGAACCGGTGCAGGTGGTCAAGCAGCGCCGCGACATCGCCTTGCGCGCCCTGGCAGGCGGGGTGCCGTATATCCAGTATCTCGGCGTCAGCTTCGACCGGCGCGGGGACGAGCTGACCGCGATCCTGCCGTATGACGAAAAGCTGATCGGCAACCCGTTCCTGCCGGCCATCCATGGCGGGGTAACGGCGGCCTTTCTCGAGATCACCGCAATGATCACCCTCAGCTGGAGCTGGATCTGGGCGGATCTGGAATCCGGTGCCCTGGATCTTGACGCGCTGGAGGCCGGGCAATTGCCGCGCCTGCCCAAGACCATCGATTTCACCGTGGATTACCTGCGCTCCGGCCTGCCGCGCGACGCCTATGCCCGCGCCCGCGTCACGCGGTCGGGGCGGCGCTATGGCTCGGTGCAGGCCGAGGCCTGGCAGGACAACCGCGACCGGCCCTTTGCGCAGGCCACTGCGCATTTCCTCATGCCGCGCAAGGAGGGCTGAGCGCGCCTTCGCCACAGCGAGGCGCGCACGCAAGAGCGCGATGAGCGACACGACCCCGATCACCCATGCCCGCGTGCTGAAGATCGCGATTCCGATCCTGCTGGCCAATATCACCGTGCCGATCCTGGGCGCGGTCGATACCGGCGTGGTGGGCCAGATCCCCGAGGCCGAGCCCATCGCCGCGGTGGGCGTCGGCGCGATCATCCTGTCGGCGATCTACTGGATCTTCGGCTTTCTGCGCATGGGCACAGTGGGCCTCACCGCGCAGGCGGCCGGTGAAAACAACGCGCCCGAAGTCGCGGCCCTGCTGACCCGCGCGCTGATGATCGGCCTGGCCGGCGGGCTGGCGCTGATCCTGCTGCAGCCGCTGGTCTTTGGCGGTGCGTTCCAGGTCTCGCCCGCCTCGGCCGAGGTCGAAAGCCTTGCCCGCGACTACATGCGGATCCGCATCTGGTCGGCCCCTGCGGCCATCGCCATCTATGGCATCACCGGCTGGCTCATCGCGCAAGAGCGCACGCGGGGCGTGCTGCTTTTGCAGCTCTGGATGAACGGCGTGAACGTGGCGCTGGACCTGTGGTTCGTGCTGGGGCTTGGCTGGGGCGTGAACGGCGTGGCCTTTGCCACCTTCATCGCCGAATGGTCGGGGCTGGCCATGGGGCTCTGGCTGTGCCGCGCGGCCTTCCGGCACCCGTCCTGGCGCGACTGGCCGCGCGTGTTCGACCGGGTCCGGCTGAAGCGCATGGCCATCGTCAACACCGACATCCTGATCCGCTCCATGCTGTTGCAGGCGATCTTTGTCTCCTTCCTGCTTCTGGGCGGGCGGTTCGGGGATGCCACGCTGGCCGCCAACCAGGTGCTGCTGCAATTCCTGCACATCACCGGCTATGCGCTGGACGGCTTTGCGTTCGCCGCCGAGGCGCTGGTGGGCAAGGCGTTCGGGGCAGGGGCCGTGCAGCAGCTGAGGCGCGGCGCGGTGATGACCTCGCTCTGGGGCGGGATCTTTGCGCTGGCGCTGGCGCTGGTCTTCTGGATCGCCGGCCCGCCGCTGATCGACCTGATGGCCAAGGATCCGGAGGTGCAGGCCGAGGCGCGGCGCTACATGCCGTGGATGATCGCGGCCCCGGTCATGCAGTTGGCTTTGGTGATGTTCGACGGCATCTTCATCGGCGCCACAAGGTCGGCCGACATGCGCAACATGATGGCGGTTTCCGCCGCGATTTACCTGGCTGCACTCTGGGTGCTGGTCGAGCCCATGCAGAATCACGGGCTGTGGCTGGCGCTGCACGTCTCGTTCCTGGCGCGGGGGGTGACCCTGGCCCTGCGCTATCCGGCGCTGGAACGTGCGGCGTCGGGGGCAAGGCCCGTGTCATGACCCGCACGGCGCTGCTGCATCTGGGCATGAACAAGGCCGGTTCGACCACGCTGCAGGTGGCGTTCCGAGCCTATGACGCGCCGGGGATCACCTGGCTGCAGGCCCCGCCCTTCAGCCATACGCAGCTGGTCTGCCTGCCGTTCCGCCACCCGCCCCCGGCGCAGTTGCACGGGGTCAGCGGGGCCGAGGCCCGGGCACAGGAATGCCGCGACGCCCGCGCGGCGCTGGACCGCGCCCTGGGGGCCACCGGCAAATCGGTGATCCTGTCGTCGGAATTCCTGTCGGATTTCCGCGATCCCGCCGATATCTCTGCCCTGTGCGCGGCCCTCTTTGCGCATGTGGACGAGGTGCGCGCGCTGGTCTACCTGCGCGCGCCCGAGCCCTATCTGGTCAGCGTTTTCCAGCAGGTCCTGAAACAGCGCCCGCCGCCCCGCGCGCTGGCCCGGCTCTGGCCCGACTACCGTGCGCGGATTGCCCCGTGGGACGCGGTGCTGGGGGCAGAACGGGTCACGGTGCGGCCCTTTGCCCGCGCGGCCTTTGCCGGCGGCGACCTGCTGACCGATTTCGCCCGGCATGCCGGGCTTGCGCCCGACACGCTGCCCCGGACGGCGCGCCGCGCCAACGAATCGCTGTCGGCCGAGGCGGTGGCGCTGCTCCATGCCTACCGCCTGTCCGACCTGCGCCCCGCGGCGGCACCGGGGCTGGTGCGGGCCGAGAACAAGACGGTCTTTATGCTCAAGGGCTTCGGCAACCTGCGCCTGCGCTTTGGTCAGCGCCTGCTGCGCCCGCTGCTGACCCGCCAGGCCGAGGACATCGCCTGGGCGGAGGCCCGGCAGGGCGCGGCCTTTGCCCCGGAAGGCGCCGGGGGCCAGGTGGCGCGGATCGCATCGCTGGACGCCCTGTCCGAACTTGCCGACGCCCAGGCCCCGGTGTTCTGCAAATGGCTGTCCGAGACCCACCCGGACCTTGCGGCGCTGCAGACCCCCGGCTCTGGCCCCGCCGCGCAGCTTGCCGCCATCGTCCGGCATCATCTGACCGCCGGCTGACCGCGTTTCCGGCTGGAAACCCCCCGCGCCCTTCACTACAACGTCCTTCGTGATGACGGAGGGGATGCGATGAACGACTTGGCCAACAGCTTCATGACCGGCCCGGATGAACAGGGCCGTTTCGGCATCTTCGGCGGGCGGTTCGTGTCCGAGACGCTGATGCCGCTGATCCTCGAACTGGAGGAACAGTACGAGCGCGCCAAGACCGATGACAGTTTCTGGGCGGAAATGGATTTCCTCTGGAAGCACTATGTGGGCCGCCCCTCGCCGCTCTACTTCGCCGAACGGCTGACTGACCGGCTGGGCGGGGCCAAGGTCTACATGAAGCGTGACGAGTTGAACCACACCGGCGCGCACAAGATCAACAACGTGCTGGGCCAGATCATCCTGGCGCGCCGCATGGGCAAGACCCGCATCATCGCCGAAACCGGCGCGGGCCAGCACGGGGTGGCCACCGCCACCGTCTGCGCAAAGTTCGGCCTGAAATGCGTGGTCTACATGGGCGCGCATGACGTGGAGCGTCAGGCCCCGAACGTCTTCCGCATGAAACTGCTGGGCGCCGAGGTGGTGCCGGTGACCTCGGGGCGCGGCACGCTCAAGGACGCCATGAACGACGCGCTGCGTGACTGGGTGACCAATGTGCGCGACACGTTCTACTGCATCGGGACCGTCGCGGGCCCGCATCCGTACCCGGCCATGGTGCGCGACTTCCAGTCGATCATCGGCAAGGAAGCAAAAGAGCAGATGCACGAGGCCGAAGGCCGTCTGCCCGACACGCTGATCGCCGCCATTGGCGGCGGGTCGAACGCCATGGGCCTGTTCTACCCGTTCCTTGACGACAAGGCCGTGAACATCATCGGCGTCGAAGCGGGCGGCAAGGGCGTGAACGCCAAGATGGAACATTGCGCGTCGCTGACGGGTGGGCGTCCCGGCGTGCTGCATGGCAACCGCACCTACCTGTTGCAGGACGAGGACGGACAGATCCTCGAAGGCTTCAGCATCTCGGCGGGGCTCGATTATCCGGGCATCGGCCCGGAACATGCCTGGCTGCACGAGATCGGGCGTGCGCAATATGTGTCGATCACCGACAAGGAAGCGCTGGAGGCGTTCCAGCTGTGCTGCGAGACCGAAGGCATCATCCCCGCGCTGGAGCCGTCCCACGCGCTGGCCCATGTGATGAAGATCGCACCGGAGCTGCCCGCGGATCATATCATCTGCATGAACATGTGCGGCCGCGGCGACAAGGACATCTTTACCGTCGCCAAACATCTGGGCGTGGACATGGCGGGCGGCGAAGGCCGGGTGATGGACTGACCCAAGTCGCTGTTGCCAACGCAGTCCCGGACCTGATCCGGGACCTCCACGCCTGAGACCCGGGAGGTCCCGGATCAGGTCCGGGACTGCGTTGGAACGGATGGCAGTCGGGGCGGCTTGCGGCCTTTGATTTTCGGCAGTTTCCGGAAAACCCAAAGCGATTTGCATGGAAGGGCGCGCGCAGAACACTGCGCGCGCCTTTTCATTTATTGCGTAAGGTCGCAATTTTGTTGCGCGACGGTCACGGTCGTATCGGACACTTAACCGCCTGGTTGAACGACTCGGCCTCTCCCGGCTATTCGACAGGCCCGGCCGGGACGGTCCGGACCCTAGCGGGCGGAGGTGATCACTCCCCCGGTG
This sequence comes from Alphaproteobacteria bacterium, assembly GCA_030425925.1. Taxonomy (GTDB): domain Bacteria; phylum Pseudomonadota; class Alphaproteobacteria; order Rhodobacterales; family Rhodobacteraceae; genus JAUHZO01. Next base: position 293,395 of record JAUHZO010000002.1, read on the forward strand.
CGCACGGCTTTGCCGGGTCGCGTATGCCAGGGCCGGGTCCGAGCGGTTGGTTTGGCGCAGTGCAACCGGAACGGCGGGCAAGGGTGAAACCTGTCCGCGGGGGTTCAAGTCCCCTCTGTGCTTCATGATGTAGCTCATCTGGTAGAGCACTCGACTGTTAATCGAGGTGTAGCCGGTTCGACTCCGGCCATCACTGGGAACGGCCTGAAAAGCCGGGGGTTCGACTCCCCCTTCCGCCTCCCACGCGGACTGAACACAGAACCCGGGGTCTGCTCTGCGTGGCAGGCCCGCGCCCCCGGCCTGGCCCCGCCCTGTCGGACCGGCAACGGTTTGCCCCGCTCTGGCCTTTGGCCGGAGCGCCGGATGACGGGTCTGCCGGGTCCGGGTCTTTTGCAGCGATGCAAAGCGCCCGGGTTCTGCACCCCCTCTCGCCGGTCTCCCGTCACGGGCTTCGGCCTGAGGGGGCCTCGGGTTCGCCACTGCAATACCTGCGGGGCACTCTGCCTCCAACCCCTTGAAACCAAGAAGGAACGCATCTTGCGACGACGATAGGCATGTGAAGAAGGAGACGAAGAATGACACATATGCTGACCCATCTCTGGGACACGCTCACCGGCTACGAGCGTGTGACCCTGCTTGAAACCGAACGGATGCTCGTTCTGACCCGGGGCCGCTTTACCGCGCTCCTCGGCCCCGGCGAGCACCGGATCAAGCGTCACCATACCGTGCGCGAGGGGCACAGCCTCGACCGTCTCCGCTTTGCCTCGGCCTATGACCGGGCGCTGTTCCGCAGCCGTCTGGACCTGGCCGAAGCCCACCTGACCGAGGTCCGGACCGGGCCCGACGAGGTCGCCGTCGTCCTGCGCGAGGGCGTGCCGGTCGAGGTGCTGAAGCCCGAGGCGCGGGCGGTGTTCTGGACCGATGCGGGGCCGTTCACGGTGGAACGTTTCGACCTGACGGAATCGCTGACGGTGCCGCCCGCGCTGATGCGGCGTCTGACCCTGGCGGGGCTGACCCGGATGGCCACCGAGTTCGCGGTGCCCGACGGGCATGTGGGGATGCTGTTCCTCGACGGTGTGCTGGAGGGCCGCATGGCCCCCGGGGTGCATGCCTTCTGGACGGTGCCCCGGCATGTGGCGCTGCGCGTGGTGGATCTGCGGATGCGGACCCATGACGTGACCGGCCACGAGGTGCTGACCAAGGACCGCGTGACGCTGCGGGTCAACCTGTCGGCCACCTACCGGGTGGTGGATGCGGAACGCGCCGTCACGGCCGTCAAGGACTTTGACGAGGCGCTGCACCGCGCCCTGTCGCTGGCCTTCCGCCGCAAGGTGGGGGCGCTGACCCTGGACCGGCTGCTGGCCGAGAAGGGCGAGGCCGAGGACCTGCCCGAGGTCCGCGTGGCGATGGCCGAGATCGGCATCGAACTGCGGGAGGTGGCGCTGAAAGACGTCATCCTGCCCGGCGAGATGCGCGAGATCCTGAACCGCGTGGTCGCGGCCGAGAAAGAGGCCGAGGCCAACGTGATCCGGCGCCGGGAAGAAACGAACGCCACGCGGTCGCTTCTGAACACGGCCAAGGTGATGGCGGAAAACCCCGTCATGCTGCGGCTGAAAGAGCTGGAGGCGCTGGAAACGATCGCCGGCAAGGTCGAACGCCTGACCGTGCATAACGGGACGGCGGGCCTGATGGACGACATCGTGCGCCTGCGCGACTGAAACAGGCCGGTCCGGGAAAGCCCGGGCCGGTTGTTCCGTCCGGGGGCTGGCCTAAACTCAGGTTTATGCCCGTTGTCATGGGGTTTATGGCCCGCGGCGTAAACCGCTGGTATCTGTTCCCGACCTCGGATCGGTGGCTTTTCGGGAGGCACTGCAACCCTCCCGGGCGCTGCCCGGCCATCCGAAAGGACAGACCATGACGAAACTGATTCCCCTTCTGACCGCCACGCTTTTCGCGGGCAGCATGGCGTTTGCCGACGCGCTGACCGACCAGATCGTGTCGGATCTCAGCGCCGAAGGATACACGCGGATCGAGATCAAGAACGGCATTTCGCAGACCAAGGTCGAGGCGATCCGCGGCACCGAGAAGCTGGAACTGGTCTTTGACCGCGACTCCGGCCGCGTTCTCGAGCGCGAGGTGGAAACCGTCGATGGCGACGACGATACCGCTCCGGGCGTCTCGGTGCGCAACCGCAATCGCGATTTCGTCGGCGAGCGCGACGACGATGACGGTCGTGAGGATGACGATGACGATCGTGGCCGCGACCGGGACCGCGACGATGACGACGACGATGATCGCGGTGGCCGTGACGACGATGACGATGACGATGACGATGACGACGATGACGACGATGATGATGATGATGATGACGACTGACCTGCCGGCGTCGCGAAAAACGCGTTGAAACGCACAGGCGGGCCTGTATTGAGCAGTGCAGGCGCCCCCGCCCGACCGGGCGGGGGCCAGCAGGAGAACGGAATGAAGCGGCGGATCTTCGTGGTTGGGCTTGTGGTGACGCTGATGTCACAGGCGATGCCTGCCGGGGCGCAGACGGCGGCGGACGATATCGTCCGGCGGCTGAAGGCGGAAGGGTATTCGCAGATCGTCGTCCAGCGAACCTTCCTGGGGCGCGTGAGGATCGTCGCAGAAGGGACTGCCGGCGAACGGGAAATCATCCTCAACCCCTCCACCGGTGCCGTCTTGCGCGACTACTTCGACCGCGACGATGATGACGATGATGACGACGAGGACGAGGACGACCGCCGGGGCCGCGGCAGGAGCGGAGGCTCCGATGCCGACCGGGATGACGACGACCGGGATGACGACGATCGGGATGACGATGACGATGAAGATGACCGGGACGACGATGATCGCGATGACGACGATGACGACGATGACGACGACGATGATGACTGACCGCTTTCGGTCTGCGGGCTTGTGAAGGGGCTTGCCGCCTTTGCCATCCTCTCGGCGCTGCAACTGATCTGCGGCGCGTTTCTGCTGTGGGACATCCTGACATCGCTGCTGGGCCTGACGAGCGCGCCGATTTCATGGGCGCTTTATGAACTGATCGAGATCGGCGCGGTCCTGGGTCTGCTGCTGGGCATGGCGGTCAGCGCCTCGATGCTCTGGCGGTCGCTGTCGCGTCAGCGCCGCGCCGAGGCCAGCCTTCGGCTTGCCTCGGGCGCATTCCTGGCTGTGCTCGAAGAGCGGTTCGACGATTGGGCTCTGACTCCGGCGGAACGGGACGTGGCGCTGTTCTCGATCAAGGGCCTGTCGACTGCCGAGATCGCGCAGGCCCGCAACACGTCCGAAGGCACCGTCAAGGCGCAGACCAACGCGATCTACCGCAAGGCCGGCGTGTCAGGCCGTCCGCAATTGCTGAGCCTGTTCATCGACGAGTTGATGGAGGGCCCGCTGCCCGTCCCGCCGCGCGAGGAGGCGGCCTGAGCGGCCTCATCCGTCGCTGTGGGTTTCGAGCACGTCCAGCGGAACGATGTCGAGCGCACGTTTGTGCGTCGCGGCCAGCGACACCCTCGGGGCGCAGCCTTCGTCATGGGCCTGCAGGAAGCGCGCCGCGCACAGGCACCATTTGTCGCCCGGGTTCAGGCCGGGAAAGCGGAATTCCGGGCGGGGCGTGCTGAGATCGTTGCCCACGTATTTCGAAAAGGCCAGGAATTCGGCGGTCATCACGGCGCAGACCGTGTGGCTGCCCTGATCGGCGGCGCAAGTATTGCAGTGCCCGTCGCGGAAGAAGCCGGTCAGCGGATCCTGAGAGCATGCTTCAAGCATACCGCCCAGGACATTGATTTCAGGGTCCTTGTCCATCATGGCGCTTCCTCGTTCATAGCTGCGATCACGCGAAACATCTGCAGGCTGTCGTCAAACGCGCCGGATTCGCGAAAGGTCAGGTCCGCGCCGGTGACGGCGACAACGGTGCCCGATTGCTTGTCGATATAGACATATTGTCCGTAAATGCCACGGGCGAGGAACTCGCCGTCGCGCGCATCCGCGGGCATCCACCACTGGTATCCGTATTGCAACTGTCCCGGTGCGGTGCGGGCGGAGGGCGTCGTGCTTTCCGCCACCCAGGCGGCGGGGACGATCTGGCGCCCCCGGAACCGGCCATCCTGCCGGAACATCTCGCCCATCCGGGCGTAATCGCGCAAGGTCAGGTTCAGCCCGCCCAATGCGAAGGCCACCCCGTAACCGTCTGTGATGTAAGAGGGGTTTCCGGTTGTCCCCAGGGGACCAAGGATGTGTTCGCCCAGAAGGTCGGGCAGGCTCTGGCCGGTGGCGCTGCGCAGCACCATGCCCAGCACATGGGTGTCGATGGAGACATAGTCCCACACCTCGCCAGCCGGGCGGTCGCGGTCCTGCAGGTCAGCGGCAAACCCGTCCATCGAGCCTCCCAGCGCAAGGATGCGCCCCATCTTGTTGATGTCGCTCCAGAAATCCAGGTAATCCTCGTCAAAGGTCACGCCCGAGGACATCTGCAGGACATTGCGGATCGTCACGCCGTCATAGGCGGTGCCCTTCAGCGCCGGCACATGGTCGGTGACCGGCGCATCGAGGTTATCCACATGACCCTTGGCCACCATCACCCCGAAAAGCCCCGACAAATAGGACTTGGCGATGGACCAGGAAATGCGCTGGTCATCGGCTCCGGTGCCCCTGTGATAGGCCTCGTGCACAACGCGCCCGTCGCGCAAGATCAGCACGGCCGTCACGGCGCGGCGGTCCAGCCAGTCCTGCCAATCGGCGGGCAGGTCCAGCGGAGGGCCCTCCGGCAGGCGCGTGACCTCGCCCGAAACCGGGATGGGGGCGGTTTCGAACAGCCTGTCCATCCGGCTGAAATTCTGCACGATCCGGCCTTCGTCAAACAGGGTGACAACGGCGTGCAGGCGCATCAGCTCTTCGCGTTTCCACAGCGCCAGCGCAGACAGGATCACAAGAGCACCCAGCATGTATTTGAGAACCCGCATGATCTTGCCTCCTGGTCGGTGTCTGGCACGCCGCGTGCGCGGGCCTAGCGGAACTTGTCCATCAGCTTTTGCAAGGGGCTGCGGCTGTCGGTTGCGGCAGGGCTTTCGCTGTCCGGTGCAACCGGCTGGGGCGCCGTCGCATTGCCGGATTTCGAAGAGCGCGGCGGGGCGGTGCGCAGCGCCACGGCGTTCTGGAACTTTCCGGTGTCGCCATCGGCCAGATGGGCCGCACCGTCGGACAACCCGCGCAGCAGATCGTCCAGCCAGTCCTGGTCCATCTTGTGGAAATCGTGCAGCACATAGGCCGCCACCAGCTCCTTGCGGCCGGGATGGCCGATGCCCAGACGGATGCGGCGGTAGTTTTCGGTGATGTGCTGGTGGATCGAGCGCAGCCCGTTATGGCCGGCATGTCCGCCGCCCATCTTGACCCGGCAATTGCCCGGCGCGAGGTCCAACTCGTCATGGAACACGGTGATGTCGCCCGGCTCCAGCTTGTAAAAGCGCATCGCTTCGCCAACGCTTTGGCCGGACTTGTTCATGTAGGTTTCGGGTTTCAGCAGCAGCACCTTGTCGGCGCCCAGCCGCCCCTCGGCGATCTGACCCTGGAATTTCGACTTCCACGGGCCAAAGCCGTGATCGGCGGCGATCCTGTCCAGCGCCATGAAGCCGATATTGTGGCGGTTCGCCGCATATTTCGCGCCGGGATTGCCGAGACCTACGAATATCTGCACCGTACCCTCCGAAGCCTGTCCTTGCGGCCTATCTAGGCCGTCCGGGGGCGCGGGCACAACGGGAGAGCGCGATGTATCTGACGATGAACCGGTTCAAGGTGGTCAAGGCCGAGGCGGCGGCGTTTGAAGAACTGTGGAAGACGCGGGACAGCCATCTTGGGGACGTGCCTGGCTTTGTGTCGTTTGCGCTGATGAAGGGGCCGGAGGCAGAGGATCATGTCCTGTACGCTTCACACACGATCTGGGCGGACGAGGCCAGTTTCACTGCCTGGACAAAGTCGGAGGCGTTCCGCGCAGCGCATGGCGGGGCGAAATCGTCGGGCCACATGTACCTGGCCCCGCCGGATCTGGAGATCTTCGAGGCGGTGCAGGTGCTGACGGCCTGAGGCACGCGGGTTTTCCGCCCTGGCGGCCCGCCTGCCTCCCCAACCTTTCCCTTGCAAGGCGGAGGGGGCGCGTTGCGCGGGATGGGCAGGTCGGTCTGCAGGCCGCAAACGAAAAAGCCCCGCTTGTGGCGGGGCTTTCGCCGCGACAGCACGGGGAGATTATTCCTCGCCGCCCTCTTCGGCTTCGTCGTCGCTGGCTGCCAGACCCGACGGGGCCGAGATATTGGCGATCACGAAGTTCCGGTCGATGGTGGGCTTGCTGCCTTCGGGCAGCGGGACGTCGTTGATGTGCACGATGTCGCCGATCTTGAGCCCGGTCAGGTCCACCGTGACCTTTTCGGGGATGTCGCCCGCGGTCACGATCAGTTCCACCTCGGGGCGGACCACGGTCAGCATGCCGCCGCGCTTGATGCCGGGGGCGGCGTCTTCGTTGATGAATTCCACCGGGATGAACAGGTTCACCTTGGTCGTGCGGCGCAGGCGCAGGAAGTCCACATGCGTCGGCAGGTCCTTGACCACGTCGCGCTGCACGTCACGGCAGATCACGCGGACATCGTCATGGCCTTCGACCTTGAGGTTGAACAGCGTCGACTTGAAGCGGCCTGCCTTCAGGCGCTTGAGCAACTCGTTGAACGGAATGTTGATCGGCAGCGGGTCTTTTTCGCCACCAAATACGATCCCCGGAACCATGCCGTCGCGACGGCTTTGACGAGCGGCGCCCTTGCCTGTCCCCGTCCGTTCCGAGGCTACGAGATCAGGAATCTCACCAGCCATCTTTTTCTCCAGTGTTGGGGCGGGGTACCTCCAAGGCTGTCACCCCGCATGAGATGGGCCGCATAGACGGCACGGCCCGGTTTGGCAAGCGGATTCGCCCCGGGCGGCCGGTTTTGCGCTGGACCGGGACCGGTGGGCGTGGCACTCGACCGGCATGCTGTCCGATCTTCATCTTTCCCGCGGCCCGGTGGCGGCCTTTGTCGCCCAGGGGCTGTTCTGGGGCGCGTTTGCCGCGCTGGTGCCGGTACTCAAGCCGCAGGCCGGGCTGAGTGATGCGGGATTCGGGCTGGCGATGCTGGTGGCTGCGGTTGGGGCGTTCGGCGCGATGTGGCTGGCCCCCTGGTTCGAGCGCCGCTTTGGTGTGCGTGCGGTGCCGATTCTGGCAGGGTATACCGCGCTGGCCTTCCTGGTGCCGGGGCTGACCGCCAACGGCGTGGCGTTTGCCCTGGCGATGATGTTCTGCGCCATGGGATCGGGATCGCTGGACGTGGCGATGAACGCCCGGGTGTCGGTGCTCGAGGGGCGCTCGGGACGGCCGCTGATGAACCTGGCGCATGGCATGTTCTCGGTCGCTTACGCGGTGGCCGCGCTGGGGGCGGGGTTTGCCCGCGAACTGGGGGCGTCTCCGGTGGCGATCTATGGCGTGGTGGCGGGATTGACGGGGCTGCTGGTCCTGCAGGTGCTGGCCGCGCCCGTGCACGACCCCGAACGCGCGCCGGATGCGCCGGACCCGCCGGCGCTGGGCTGGGCGCTGCTGCTGCCGGGCGGATTGATCATCCTGGTGGCCTTCATGGCGGAACAGGCGACCGAAGGCTGGTCGGCGCTGCATCTGGAGCGCAATCTGGGGGCCGGCGCGGCCGAGGGCGCGTTTGGCCCGGCCATCCTGGGCGCGACCATGGCGGTGGGCCGGTTGTCGGGGCAGGCGGCGGTGCAGCGGTTCTCCGAAGCGCAGGTGCTGCGGCTGGCGGCGGCCCTGTCGGCCGCGGGCGCGCTTCTGGCGGCCTGGGCGCCGGTCCTGGGCCTGGCCTATGCGGGCTTTGCCATGCTGGGGCTGGGGGTGTCGGTGGTGGCGCCCATGGCCTTTGCCTGGGTCGGACGCCTTGTGGCGGTGGAGCACAAGGCGCTTGCGATCAGCCGCGTCGCGATTCTGGGCTATGCCGGGTTCTTCGTCGGCCCGCCGATCATGGGGTTCCTGTCCGAAGGCTTTGGCCTGCACGCCTCGTTCAGCGCCATGGCGCTGGTGTTGCTGGCGGTGCCGGTGCTGTTGGTGCCGTGGCAGGGACGGCGGGCGGCGCGGGGCTGAGCGGCCCCCGCCCCGCCCGGGGGGAGGGACCTGCCGTGCCTAGAGCCAGGCGTCGGAGAAATCCCTTGGGATCATCAGGATATCGCGGTTGACCCTGGTGATGTCGGTATGCCCGCACAGCGCCATGGACATGTCCAGTTCCTTGTGGATCACCTCAAGCGCGCGGGTCACCCCGGCCTGGCCCATGGCACCCAGGCCATAGACCCAGGCCCGCCCGATATAGGTTCCCTTGGCGCCAAGGGCCACGGCCTTGAGCACGTCCTGGCCAGAGCGGATGCCGCTGTCGAAATGCACTTCGATCCTGTCGCCCACCGCATCCATGATCGCCGGAAGCGCCCGGATCGAGCTGAGCGCGCCATCCAGCTGCCGCCCGCCATGGTTCGACACGACGATGGCGTCGGCCCCGACATTGCAGGCCTCAGCCGCGTCGCGCGGGTCGATGATGCCCTTGATGATCAGCGGGCCGTCCCACATCTTGCGGAATTGCCGGATCCGGTCCCAGTCGAGCGACTGGTCAAAACTTTCCGCGGTCCAGGTCGTCAGCGAGGAGGCATCCGTCACACCCTTGGCATGGCCCACGATATTGCCGAAGAACCGCCGTTTGGTCTGCAGCATGCCCAGGCCCCATTGCACCTTGGTCATCATGTTCGCCACCGAGGCCGGGGTCAGTTTCGGCGGGGCCGAAAGGCCGTTCTTGAGGTCCTTGTGGCGCTGGCCCAGCAATTGCAGGTCCACCGTGATCACCGCGGCCGAGCAGTTCGCCGCCTTGGCGCGGTCGAACAGGCGCTGCATGAAGTCGTCATCCTTGAGCGTGTAGACCTGCATCCAGAAGGGTTTGGAGGTGTTTTCCGCCACATCCTCGATCGAGCAGATCGACATGGTCGACAGTGTGAACGGCACGCCGAACGCCTCGGCGGCGCGGGCGGCAAAGATCTCGCCGTCGTAATGCTGCATGCCGGTCAGCCCCACCGGGGCGAGCGCCACCGGCATCGCCACGTCCTGCCCGATCATCTGCGTTCTGGTGGACCGGCCGGCCATGTCGATGGCCACGCGCTGGCGCAGGTGGAGCCTGTCGAAATCGGTGGTGTTCTCGCGGAAGGTCTGTTCGGTCCAGCTGCCCGACTCGCAATAGTCGTAGAACATCCGGGGCACGCGTCTTTGGTAGATGCGCTTGAGATCGGCGATTTCGGTGATGACGGGCATGGCGCGGCCTTTCGCGTGTTTTGGTAAAACTTAATTACCAATTTGCCGGGCTTGCGGCAATTGGCCTTGACGCAGGGCTGCGTTTTGTCGCGCCTGTGGGGCAGATCAGCAGGAGACAGGCATGTATTTCGAAGATTTTCCCGTCGGGCACCGCTATGCCACCTCGGCGTTTTCCCTCAGCCAGGACGAGATCATCGCCTTTGCGCGTGAAAACGATCCGCAGCCCTTCCATATCGACCCCGACGCCGCGGCGGACGGACCTTATGGCGGGATCATCGCCAGCGGGTTCCACACGCTGATCGAGGCGTTCAAGAAGACGCTGGCCGAAGGCGGCTGGGCCGGGGCCTCCATGGGTTCGCCCGGGATGGACGAACTGCTCTGGCTGCGCCCGGTGCGCCCCGGCGACGTGCTGCATGTCGAGGCCGAGGTGCTGGAGGCGCGGGTGTCGCAATCGAAGCCCGACCGCGGGTTCACCAAGATCCGAACCGACGTGCTGACCGCGGACGGCACGCGGGTGATGACCTACACGTCAACGCATATCTTCCGCACGCGCGAGGCGTAGGCAGATCCAGATGAGCGCTTCCGCGCGCTTTCATCCTGCCAGTGTCGACGTGACGCTCCGCTTCGGGACGTGCGGGGCCTGGGGCGGCGGCTTCAGGACTCACCAAGACAAAGCCGCTTTGCCTCGGCCCGACCCTCACCGGAGCCTTGCCTGACAGAGCGCCCACATCGGGACAAGCGAAATAGCCGTCTCCCCATTGCATGGGGCCCCTCGGCGATTTCGCTTGTCCCGCTGCGGCCCCTCTGTCCGTCCGGGCTCAGGCGAGGGTCGGCTCCGAGACAAAGCGGGGGGCGGTCTCAGGCGCTGTGGGCCCCGTCGGCGAGGGATTTGACGAAGGCGAGCACATCGGCGGGGGGCTTGCCCGCGCCCAGTTCGGCCACGATGGCCGAGCCCACGACGCAGCCATCGGCGACCGAGGCAATGCTTTCGGCGGACTCGGGCGAGCGGATGCCGAAGCCCACGATCACCGGCAGGTCGGTCTGCGCCTTGATGCGCGCCACTTCTGGGGCGACGTCGGCGGCCTGTGCCGCGGCGGCCCCGGTGATCCCCGTGATCGAGACGTAGTAGACAAAGCCCGAGGTGTTCTGCAGCACCTTGGGCAGGCGCTTGTCATCGGTGGTGGGCGTGGCGAGGCGGATGAAGTTCAGCCCGGCGGCCTGCGCGGGCAGGCACAGTTCGGCGTCCTCTTCGGGCGGCAGGTCCACCACGATCAGCCCGTCGATGCCGGCGTCCTGCGCCTCGGCCAGGAACCGGTCGACGCCGCGTGCGTAGATCGGGTTGTAATAGCCCATCAGCACGATCGGCGTGTCGCTGTCGCCCTCGCGGAAGGCGCGGACCATCTCCAGCGTCTTTTCCAGCGTCATGCCCGCTTCCAGCGCGCGCTGGCCGGCCAGCTGGATCGTCGGGCCGTCGGCCATGGGATCGGTGAAGGGCAGGCCCAGTTCGATCACGTCGACCCCTGCCGCGGGCAGACCCCGCATCACGTCCAGCGACGTGGCCATGTCCGGATCCCCCGCCATGATATAGGCGACAAAGGCTTTCTTTCCTTCCGCGCTGAGCCGGGCGAAGGTGGCGTCGATACGAGTCATGGCGTGTCCCCTGATGAAGGCTCTGGCGGTTTTGCCGGATCGGTCCGGGAAACTCAATGCCATGCGGGGGCGGTGGGAAAAAGCGGTTTGGCAACGGCACACGGAGGAGGTGACATGCGGATTCTGTTCACGGGAGGCAGCGGCAAGGCGGGGCGGCACGTGGTGCCCTGGCTGATGGCGCAGGGGCACGAGGTGCTGAACCTCGACCTCGTGCCGCTGGACGTGCCGGGCGTCGACACGCTGATCGTCGATCTGACCGATCCCGGCCAGGTGTTCAGCGCGATGCTGAGCTATCGCAACTTTGCCGAGCTGGAGCCCGGCACCGGTGTGCCGGCTTTTGACGCGGTGGTGCATTTCGCCGCCGTCCCGCGAATCCTGATCCGTCCGGATTGCGAAACCTTCCGGGTGAACACGCTGTCGACCTACAACGTCATGGAAGCGGCGGTGAAATTCGGCATTCGCAAGATCGTCTTTGCCTCGTCCGAAACGACCTACGGGGTCTGCTTTGCCGACGGGCTGCGCCAGCCGGACTATCTGCCGGTGGATGAAGACCACCCGACGGTGCCCGAGGACGCCTATGCCATGTCCAAGGTCTGCAACGAGGTGACGGCGCGCAGCTTTCAGGCGCGCACCGGGTATGACATCTACGGGTTGCGCATCAACAACGTCATAGAGCCGCATGAATATGCCGAGGCGTTCCCGGCCTACATGGCCGATGCCGGGCTGCGCCGCCGCAACATCTTTGCCTATATCGACGTGCGCGATCTGGGGCAGATGGTGCAGTGCTGTCTTGAGACCGACGGGCTGGGCTACGAGGTGTTCAACGTCTCGAACGACGATCTGTCGGTGGGGCTGTCGAACCCGGAGGTGCGCGCGCAGTTCTATGACGGCGTGCCGGTCCGGCGCGAGATGGGCGATGCCGAGACGTTCTATGCCAATGCCAAGGCCAGGCGGATGCTGGGATTCCAGCCAAGGCACAGTTGGCGGGACGTGCTCGATGGGGATTTGTGACAGTTTCTTGACATGAATCAGGGTGCGGTTGTGCCCGCTGCGCTATCCTGTCGGGATCGAACCGCGACAGGAGTGCCAATGCCCGATACATTGATGACCGCCGGGGCCCTTGCCCCGGCCAGCCCAAAGCCGCGCCGCGCCGCGCCCACCCCGGCCGAGATCCGCCGTGCCTTTGAAACCGGCCAGTACCCTTATGAACGCCGCCTGTCGCGCCGCACCTATGAACGCCAGAAGGCGCAGTTGCAGGCCGAACTGCTCAAGGTGCAGCTTTGGGCGCAGGAGACGGGGCAGAAATTCGTCCTGTTGTTCGAAGGTCGCGACGCGGCCGGCAAGGGCGGCACGATCAAGCGCTTTACCGAACATCTCAATCCCCGCACGGCGCGGGTGGTGGCGCTGAACAAGCCCACCGAACAGGAGCGCGGGCAATGGTATTTCCAGCGCTATGTCGAACACCTGCCCACCGGGGGCGAGATCGTGCTTTACGACCGGTCGTGGTACAACCGCGCGGGTGTCGAGCGGGTCATGGGGTTTTGCGAGCCCAACGACTACCTGGAATTCATGCGTCAGACGCCCGAGCTTGAACGGATGCTGGTCCGTGCGGGCATCAGGCTTTACAAATACTGGTTTTCGGTCACGCAGGACGAACAGAAACGCCGCTTTGACGCGCGCGAGACCGATCCGCTGAAACAGTGGAAGCTCAGCCCCATCGACAAGGCGAGCCTGTCGAAATGGGACGATTACACCGAGGCCAAGGAGGCGATGTTCTTTTACACCGACACCGCCGATGCGCCCTGGGTGGTGGTGAAATCCGATGACAAGAAGCGCGCGCGGCTCAACTGCATGCGGCATTTCCTGGCGACGCTGGATTATCCGGGCAAGGATTCCAGGATCGCCAAGGCCCCCGATCCGCTGATCGTCGGCGGGGCCGGGCATGTGATCCACCGTTCGGATCATATCCTGGGCACCGCGCTGCATCCCGACACGCGCAAGGCCGCGCCGGAGCCCGAACCGGAAAACGGGCCCGAGACCGGACCTGCGGCGGGATCAGAGGCACCGGCCTAACAGGTCCATCAGTGGGGCAAAGGCCTGGAACCGGGTGGTGAGCGCGGTCTGCGGATCGGTGGACAGCTCGGTTTCCAGCCCGTCCTGCCAGGCGACGAACCCCTTGCGCCGCAACAGCTCTTCTTGCGGGTGGTCGGCGGGGTAGGGGGCAGGCACGCGTTTGAGCGCCGGGTCGTCCACGCGCCAGCCGTTCTGCGCCACCAGCGCCGCCAGGTTGGCGCCTTCGGGGCCGGACACCGCTTGGCGCCACAACTCCAGCTGGCGGCCGTCGAACTGCATCACCCCGGCCCCGGCGGTGGCATAGTCGGTCGAGATGCCCAGCATCCACGCGCGCCCGTCGGGCAGCGACCACATCATGTGCAGGTGGGTGTGGTAGGGGGTCTTGTCCTCGGAAAAGCGCAGGTCGCGATGCGGGCGGAACAGCTTGCGCCGCGGTGCGGTGCCAACCTGCCCGGCCAGCCAGTCGCCGACATCCGCCAGCAGCCGCTCTGCCGGGCGTTTCAGCCGTGCGTCATAGCGGCCCTTGTTGGCCTGAAACCATTCGCGGCTGTTGTTGGCGGCCAGTTCGCTCAGAAAGGCACGCGAGTCGGCCAGAAGCCGGCTGGGATCGACAGGCTCAACCATTTGTGTCTCCGAAGGGCGGGGATCAACCACTGGTGTGCAGTCTACCACGTTTGGCGGCGAGGTGTGAGGGGGCTGAACGAATCCTTGCAACCCGGCAAGCCCCTGCCTAAGCGCGGCGCATGTCTGCCTCCGAGATGACCACACGCGAGCACGTCCGCGCCGTGCTGACGCTTGGCCTGCCGCTGATCGGCGGCCATGTGGCGCAGTTTGCCATCGGGCTGACCGACACCGTCATGATGGGATGGTACGGGGTCGAGGAACTGGCGGCGCTGACGCTGGCGGGGTCGTATTTCTTTACCCTGTTCCTTCTGGGGTCCGGCTTTGCCTGGGCGATCATGCCCATGGTGGCCAGCTTTGCCACCCAGGAGGACGACACCCGGATCCGCCGCGCAACGCGCATGGGGCTGTGGCTGTCACTGCTGTTCTTCGCGTTTGCCCTGCCGCTCTTGTGGTTCAGCGGACCGATCTTCCGCGCGCTGGGGCAGACCGAAAGCGTGGTGCAGCTGGGGCAGACCTACCTGCGCATCGCCGGTTTCGGATTGCTGCCCGCGCTGGGCGTGATGACGTTCAAGAACTACCTGGCCGGTCTGGAATACACCCGCGTCGTGCTGTGGGTCACCATTGCTGCCGCGGTGGCCAACGCGCTGGCCAATTACGCGCTGGTCTTCGGCAATTGGGGCGCGCCCGAGATGGGCATTGCCGGGGCGGCCTGGGCCTCGGTCCTGTCGCATCTGTTCACGCTGGGGGCGGTGGTGGTCTATGCGCTGCGCCGCCTGCCGCAGCACCAGATCCTGGTGCGGTTCTGGAAACCCGACTGGGAGATGTTCGGCCACGTGTTCCGGCTGGGCCTGCCCATTGGTCTGACCACGCTGGCAGAGGTGGCGCTGTTCGCCGGCACGGCGCTGCTGATGGGCTGGCTGGGCACGGTGCCGCTTGCGGCGCACGGGATCGCGCTGCAGATCGCCAGCGCGACCTTCATGGTGCAGCTGGGCCTGTCCAACGCGGCCACGGTGCGGGCCGGCACGGCCTATGGGCGGCGCGACGGTGTCCTGCTGGCCCATGGCGCGCGGGTGGTGGTCGCGCTGGGCGGCGTGGCGGTGGCGGCGTCGATCTTTGCCTTTCTGGTGTTTCCCGAAACCCTGCTGGGGTTGTTCATCGACCCGGACGAGCCCGCGCGCGACGACATCCTGGCCGCCGGGCGCGGGCTGTTGATGATGGCGGCGCTGTTCCAGCTGGTGGATGCCGCGCAGGTCATCCATCTGGGGATCCTGCGCGGGCTGCAGGACACCCGCGTGCCGATGATCATTGCCGCGATTTCCTATTGGGGCATCGGCATGCCCGCCGCCTATCTCTTTGGCTTCACGCTGGGTTTCGGCGGCATGGGGGTCTGGTTCGGGCTGGTGCTGGGGCTGGCCGCGGCGGCGGGGCTGCTTGCCTGGCGGCTCTGGCGGCATGCCATCCCGGCCCTGCTGACCGCACCGGCCGTCATTCGCAGTTGACCATCCAGGGCACGCCAAAGCGGTCGCGGCAGATGCCGAAGCCCGCGGACCAGAAGGTGGGTTCGAAGGCCATCACCACGGTGCCGCCTTCGCTCAGCCGGTCGAACAGCGTCCGGCCCGACGCCACGTCGCCGGGTTCCAGCTGCAGGTTGAACCCCTCGAAGCGACCCGCCGGAGCACCGCCCATGCTGTCCGAGGCCTGCAGCGCCACCCCGGCGGTGACCAGGCGGGCATGGGCCACGCGGTCGCCCAGGCCGTCGGGCACCATGGACGTGTCGGGCATGTCGCCGAACGTCATCATCGTCAGGTCTCCGCCCAGGACGGATTGGTAAAACGCCATCGCCTCGGCGCATTGGCCGTCAAAGGTCAGGTACGGGTTCAGCTTCATCGCGGGGCTCCCTCTTGCCGGCAGAGCCTAACACGTCCTTGCGCCCCCGTCGCCTGCCGACTAGAAGCGGCGCGTCATGGATCGAGGAGCACGGCAATGGGCTTTCGGATGGGGATCGTGGGGCTGCCCAATGTGGGCAAGTCGACGCTGTTCAACGCGCTGACGCGGACGGCGGCGGCGCAGGCGGCGAATTTCCCGTTCTGCACGATCGAGCCCAATGTGGGCGATGTGGCTGTGCCGGATCCGCGGCTGGACCGGCTGGCGGTTCTGGCGAAATCGGCGCAGGTGATCCCGACGCGGATGACCTTTGTGGACATCGCCGGGCTGGTCAAGGGTGCCTCCAAGGGCGAGGGGCTGGGCAACCAGTTCCTGGCCAATATCCGCGAGGTCGACGCCATCGCCCATGTGCTGCGCTGTTTCGAGGATGACGACGTGACCCATGTGGACGGTCGTGTCGATCCGGTGGCCGATGCCGAAACCATCGAGACCGAGCTGATCATCGCCGACATGGAAAGCCTGGAAAAGCGCCTGCAGAACATCGTCCGCAAGGTGCGCGGCGGCGACAAGGAGGCGGTGCAGCAGGAACGCCTGATGAAGGCCGCGCTGGCCGCCCTGGAAGAGGGCAGGCCCGCCCGCGTGGTCGAGGTGGATGCCGAGGACCTCAAGCAGTGGAAGATGCTGCAGCTGCTGACGTCGAAGCCGGTGCTGTATGTCTGCAATGTCGACGAGGGCGACGCGGCCGAAGGCAACGCGCTGTCGCGCAAGGTGGCCGAGATGGCCGCGGCCGAGGGCAATTCGCATGTCGTGATTTCGGCGCGGATAGAGGAAGAGATCAGCCAGCTTGACGCCGACGAGGCCGCCGAGTTCCTGGGCGAGCTGGGGCTGGACGAGGCCGGGCTGGACCGGTTGATCAAGGCGGGCTACGCGCTGTTGGGCCTGCAGACCTATTTCACCGTGGGCCCCAAGGAGGCGCGCGCCTGGACGATCCGCAAGGGCACGCTGGCGCCGCAGGCGGCCGGGGTGATCCACGGCGATTTCGAAAAGGGCTTTATCCGGGCCGAAACCATCGCCTTTGACGATTACATCGCCGCAGGCAGCGAGACCGCGGCGAAAGAGGCGGGCAAGATGCGCGCCGAAGGCAAGGGCTACGAGGTGCAGGACGGCGACGTGCTGCACTTCCTGTTCAACACCTGATCCTGAACGGCTGGCGCTATCCCTGGCGTTCGGTGGCGCGCTGGATGTCGCCGCCGTCCAGCACCGGGGCTGCGTCCATGTCCTCGGCATCCAGCATGGCGGCCACGCGTTCCAGGCTGGCCACCAGCATCGCCTGTTCCCAGTCCTGCATCGCCGAGAACTTGCGCACAAAGCGTTGCTGCAGCGGGTCGGGCGCGGTGTCGAGCGTGTCGCGGCCGCGGGCGGTGATGTGGATGTTGGTCTGACGCCGGTCCAGCGCGGATTTCTCGCGCAGCACCATGCCGTCGCGCACCAGCTTGTCCACCAGCGAGGTCACCGTGGCCTGCGACACCCGCATGCGTTGCGAGATTGCCTTGGCGGTGGCCTGACCGGTTTCACCGATGATCTGCAGGACCCGAAACTGCACCGCCGTCACCCCGGCGGTCTGCTTCAGCTCGCGCCCGAACAGGTCGGTGGCGCGCAGGATGCGGCGCAGGGCGATCAGGCTGCTGTCGACACGGTCCATGGCTGGGTCCGGGCTGGGAAGACGATGCTTCGGATGACTAAGCATATGTGATGTTGTGGAAAAACGCAAGCACCGCTTGCTTCGGTAATCAAAGTTAATCTTTGTCGTTTTTCGGCCTCCATGCGGCGAATGGGCGCGATTGCGACGTGATGTGTTGGATATTTGTTTAGCCTGTTGAAATTTCCGTGGTGCTGCGTTATATCGCCTCTCGAAGCAATCAAGGAGCGCCGATCCATGCAACATCCCCGCGACATCGCCAGAGCCGCCGTGCCCAGCCTGCGCAAGCCGCGCAGCGCGGACGGAGCCGCCATCTGGGAGCTGGTGCGCGCGTGCAAGCCGCTCGACGAGAACTCGATGTATTGCAACCTGATCCAGTGCGACCACTTTGCCGAAACCTGCGTGATTGCCGAGCAGAACGGGCAGGCGGTGGGCTGGGTGTCGGCCTATGTCATGCCGAACGATCCCGAAACGCTGTTTGTCTGGCAGGTGGCGGTGGACCGCAAGGCGCGCGGGCTGGGGCTGGGCGCACTGATGCTGCAAAGCATCCTGGCCCGTCCGGCCTGCCGCGACGTGCGCCGCGTGCAGACCACGATCACCAGCGACAACGAGGCCTCGTGGGCGCTGTTCCGCAAGTTCGGCCGCATCCAGGGCAGTGCGCTGGACGTCCAGCCGTACTACACGCAATCGCTGCACTTCCATAACCGCCACAAGACGGAAAATCTCGTGACCATTCCGCTGCGCACGGCGCTGCAGCGCGTGGCGGCCTGAGCCGCCCGGCACCGGCCCCTTTCCGGCCCGCAGAGCTGGCCTGAACCGGCCCGAGAGGCCGCCCTGCCGGGCGGCCCCGCCGCCTCCCTTTCCCCCACACCCTGAACAGATGAAGAGGTCGTATGTCTACGAACACCTCCCGCACCGCCATTTTCACACGCCGCGAATCCGAGGCGCGCAGCTATTGCCGCGGCTTCGACACGGTCTTTACCTCGGCCCGCGGCTCGGAAATGACCGATGAGTCCGGCCGCACCCAAATCGACTTTCTGGCCGGCTGTTCCTCGCTGAACTACGGGCACAACGATCCCGACATGAAGGCCGCGCTGATGGCGCATCTGGCCGAGGACGGGATCGCCCACGGGCTGGACCTGCACACCGGGGCCAAGGCGGCCTTTCTCGACGCGTTCGAGCGGCACATCCTTCAGCCGCGCGGAATGGATCACCGGCTGATGTTCACCGGCCCCACCGGTGCCAACGCGGTGGAGGCGGCGATGAAGATCGCCCGCAAGGTCACCGGCCGCCAGAACGTGATCGCCTTTACCAACGGGTTTCACGGCGTGACCCAGGGCGCGCTGGCCGCCACCGGCAATGGCTATCACCGCGGCGGCGCCGGCATGGCGCTGAGCGGCGTGACCCGGCTGCCTTTCGACGGCTACATGGGCACCGACACCGACACCGCGGATCTGCTTGCGGCGATGCTGGGCGATGCGTCGTCGGGCCTTGACGCGCCGGCGGCCATCCTGGTCGAGACGGTGCAGGGCGAAGGCGGGCTGAACGCGGCGCGGGCCGAATGGCTGCGCCGGGTGGCCGACCTGGCCCATGCGCATGGCGCGCTGTTGATCGTCGATGACATCCAGGCCGGCTGTGGCCGGACGGGGACGTTCTTTTCCTTCGAGAAGATGGGCTTTGTTCCCGATATCGTGACGCTGGCGAAATCGGTGTCGGGCTTTGGCCTGCCGATGGCGCTGGTGCTGGTGCGGCCCGACCATGACGTGATGGGCCCGGCCGAGCACAACGGCACCTTTCGCGGCAACACCCATGCCTTTGTCACCGCCCGCGTGGCGATCGAGAAGTTCTGGGCCGAACCGGGGTTCGAGGCCGACATCGCCCGCCGGGCCGGGATGGTGGAGGCCGGGCTGCGCCAGATCGCGGCGATGGTGCCGGGCGCGCGGCTGAAGGGGCGCGGGATGATGCGCGGGGTCGATGTCGGCTCGGGCGCGCTGGCTGGCGACATCTGCGCGCGCGCCTTTGCCCGCGGCCTGATCGTCGAGACCTCGGGCCCAGAGGACGAGGTGGTCAAGATCCTCGCCCCGCTGACGACGCCCGACGCGCTGTTGCAGCAGGGGCTGGACATCCTGATCGCCGCCGCGCGCGAGGCCACCGGCGCGGCGCGCCTGGCAGCGGAGTAATCCCGATGATCGTGCGCGACTTTGATGAGATCACCCGCAACGACCCGGAGCGCGTCGTGTCCGACGCGCAATGGTCCAGCGTGCGGATGTTGCTGGCCGAGGACGGGATGGGGTTTTCGTTTCACATCACCTTTCTCGAAGCCGGCTCCGAACACACGTTCGAGTACAAGAACCATTTCGAGAGCGTCTACTGCATGCAGGGCACCGGTTCGATCACCGATCTGGCAACCGGGAAAACCCATGCCATCCGCCCCGGCGTGATGTACGCGCTCGACAAGCACGACCGCCACACCCTGCGGGCCGACGAAGAGCTGGTGATGGCCTGTTGTTTCAACCCGCCGGTGACAGGGCGCGAGGTGCACCGCGCGGACGGCTCTTACGCCGCGCCCGAGGATGCAGAGGCCTGACCCATGACCCATACCGTGGAAAAGATCGGCGGGACGTCCATGTCCCGCCTCGACGAATTGCGCGACACCCTGTTCACCGATGGCGGCACGCCGCGCTATGGGCGGGTGTTTGTCGTGTCGGCCTTTGGCGGCATCACCAACCTGCTGCTGGAGCACAAGAAGACGGGTGAGGCCGGGGTATATGCCCGCTTTGCCAATGCCGATGACGATCATGGCTGGCACGAGGCGCTCAGCCGCACCGCCAGCGCCATGATCGCGGCGCATGAAGCGGTGCTGGACCATCCCGGCGACGTCGAACAGGCCACCGCCTTCGTGCAGGAGCGCATCGAGGGCGCGCGCAACTGCCTGATCGACCTGCAGAGGCTGTGCTCCTACGGGCATTTCCGCCTGAGCGCGCACTTGCTGCAGATCCGCGAACTGCTGTCGGGACTGGGCGAGGCGCATTCGGCGCTGGTGGCCACGCTGATGCTGCAGCGTGCCGGGGTGAACGCCCGTGCCGTCGATCTGTCGGGCTGGCGCGACGAGACCGAATTGACGCTGGAAGAGCGCATCCTGGGCGCCATGCAGGGCATCGACCCGGCCGAGGAAATGCCCATCGTCACCGGCTATGCGCAGTGCCGCGAGGGGCTGATGCGGGCCTATGACCGCGGCTATTCCGAAGTGACCTTTTCGCAGCTGGCGGCGCTGACCGGCGCGCGCGAGGCGATCATCCACAAGGAATTCCACCTGTCCTCGGCCGATCCGAACCTGGTGGGAGCGGACGAGGTGCGCAAGCTGGGCCACACCAATTACGACGTGGCCGACCAGATGGCCAATCTGGGGATGGAGGCGATCCACCCCTCGGCCGCCAAGACGCTGCGCCAGGCCGGTGTGCCGCTGCGCGTCACCAACGCTTTCGAACCCGACGATCCGGGCACCGTGATCGACGACCGGCCCGCCGAGGCCCCGGCGGTGGAGATCGTGACCGGTCTTGACGTGATCGCCTTTGAACTGTTCGAGCAGGACATGGTGGGGGTCAAGGGCTATGACGCGGCGATCCTGGAGGCGCTGACACGGCACGACGTGCGCATCGTCTCGAAAGTGTCCAACGCCAATACCGTCACGCATTACGTCGACGCCTCGCTGAAAGCGCTGCGCCGGGTCGAGGCGGATCTGGTGCAGCGCTATCCGCAGGCGCAGATCCACCTGCGCAAGCTGGCGCTGGTGTCGGTTCTGGGCCGCGACCTGTCCGGGCTGGGCACGCTGTCCCGCGGGCTGCAGGCGCTGGGCGAGGCCGGGCTCGACGTGCTGGGGGCCACCCAGGGCCCGCGCAATGTCGACACCCAGATCGTGGTGGCGCGGAACGACCTGCCCGAGGTGATCCGCTGCCTGCACGCGGCCTTCATCGGCACCGGACCACGCGCCGCCATGACCATCGCCGCCTGAGCCTCGGGCCATGCAGGGCCGCCCTTGCCATGGCAGCCCCAAGGGCACGCGGGCGCGTCAGCCCGCGCCCAGCACCTCGGTCACCGCCGCCTGCAGCTTGCCGGCGATCTCGTCGGCCTCGGCGCGGGTCAGGCAGAATGGCGGGGCAAAGCCCAGGATGTCGCCCTGGGGCATGGCCCGGGCGATCACGCCGCGCTCCAGCAGGGCCGCGGCCAGCCGCGGGCCGACCTTGTCTGCCGGATCGAAGAACACGCGGTTGTCGCGGTCGGCGACAAACTCGACGGCGCAAAGCAGCCCCTCGCCGCGCACCTCGCCGACATGGGCGTGTGCGCCCACGGCGTCCTGCAGGGCGGCCTTGAAATAGGCACCGACAGCGCCGGCATTGTCGATCAGCTTCAGGTCGTCGATCAGTTTCAGGTTGGCCACCCCGGCCGCGGCCCCCACGGGATGGGCGGAATAGGTCCAGCCATGTCCGATGGGCCCGTTCTCGTCGGTGCCCTGTTCCAGCACCGCCCAGACCTTGTCGCCCACGATGCTGCCCGACAGCGGCGCATAGGCCGATGTGAGGCCCTTGGCGATGGTGATGATGTCCGGCGCGATGCCGTAGTGGTCCGAGCCGAACATGCTGCCCAGACGCCCGAAGCCGGTGACCACCTCGTCGGCGATCAGCAGGATGTCGTGGCGCGCCAGCACCTCCTGGATGGCGGCCCAGTAACCCGCGGGCGGCGGCACCAGCCCGCCGGTGCCCAGTGCCGGTTCCCCGATGAAGGCGGCGATGGTGTCGGCCCCCTCGCGGGCGATCAGCGCCTCAAGCTCGGCCACGCAATGGGCGACGAACTGAGCCTCGGATTGCGCCGTGTCGGCGCGGCGGTAGTAATAGGGCGCTTCGGTGTGAAGCACCTGCGCCAGCGGCAGGTCGAACTTCTTGTGGAACAGCTCCAGCCCGGTCAGCGAACCGGTCATCAGGCCCGAGCCGTGATAGCCGCGCCAGCGCGAGATGATCTTCTTCTTTTCCGGGCGGCCCAGGATGTTGTTGTAATACCAGACCAGCTTGATGTTGGTCTCGTTCGCGTCCGAGCCCGAGAGGCCGAAATAGACCTTGCTCATATGCGCGGGCGCACGGTCCAGCACCATCTTCGCCAGCGTGATCGAGGCTTCGGTGCCGTGCCCGACATAGGCGTGGTAATAGGCCAGTTCACGCGCCTGCGCGGCGATCGCCTCGGCGATTTCCGGTCGGCCATAGCCCACATTCACGCAGTAGAGCCCGGCAAAGGCGTCCAGCAGGCGGGTGCCGTTGCGATCCTCGATATGGCAGCCCTGGCCGCGCGCGACGATGCGGTTGGGGCTGTCGCCGCGGGCGTGCTGGGCCAGATGGGTGGAGGGATGAAAGAACGTTTCGCGATCCCAGGCGTCAAGCTGGTCGTTTCTGAGCATGGCTCACCTATTGTCATGGGCGCGGGCGCGCCGCCGGTTGCGGTGTGGCGAAGCCTGGGGCGCGGTGGCCGGGACCGGCCGAACGGGCAAGCTCCGCTCTCCCAAACAGCAGCGCGCAATGCCTTTATTGCCTGGGTGCGACGCGCATATCGCAAAACCCGCGCAATGGCCAGTGCCGATGCGGCGGGGCGGGGCGTCACAGCACCGTGGGGCCCATCGGCGTGGTTGTCAGCACCTCGGGGCCGTCCGCGCCCAGCAGCACGCAGTTCGAGACAAAGCAATCGCCGCGCCCGGTTTCGGTGAACCAGGACATGGCGTGAAAGGTCATGCCCTCGAGGATCTCAAGGTCGCTGTCATGGCGCAGGCCCGTCACCCTGTTGCCGCCGGTCCAGGACGGGGGAAAGCCGATGCCCACCAGATAGCCGCAATGGTGGCGGCGATAGTGCGGCATGCCCTCCGCGTCCACCACCGCCTGCCAGGCGGCATAGACGTCGCGGGCGCGTGCGCCCGGTTTCAGCCCGTCCAGCAGGCCGGCAAAGGCGCGTTGCGCCAGGTCCGCCATCGCGGCGTCTTCGTCGCGGATATGGCCCAGATGCACGAAGCGTCCCATCGGGGCGTTGTAGCGCGCGACGCAGCCCGCCACTTCGAGCATCACCTTCTCGCCCGCGCGATAAGTCCCGTCGCCCCAGCTGGTATGCTCTTCGGCGATGCGCGCCTCGGGGCGGATGAACGGGCCGAAGCCCGGCGGCGTGCCGCCCGCGCGGGTCATGGCGGCCAGGCATTCTGCCGCGACATCGGCCTCTTGCGCGCCGTCATGCAGCGCGGCGATGGCGGCCTGCGTGCCGGCATCCGCGGCCCGCGCGGCGCGGCGCATCAGCGCCCGTTCCTCGGTGCTCTTGACCAGGCGCAGGGTGTCCACCAGCCCGGTGGCGTCCACGATTTCCCCCGGCACACCGTCCGTCAGCACGGCGGCAAACCCGTGCGCCAGCCCGGCGGACCAGGTCTCCAGCCCGATGCGCCCGGTCTGGGCGCGCAGATGCGGGTTGGCCAGATCGGCGGCGGTTTCGCTGTCGCTGTGGCCTTCGAAACGCGCGTTGCGCACCTGGTTTTCGATGGTGACCCGCTCCATCGCGCGGGTGATCAGCACCAGATCGCCCGCTGCGGGCACCAGCAGCAGGTGCGGCGCGAAATATCCCCAGTGATCCAGCCCGATCAGGTAAAAGATGTTCTCGGGCGAGGACAGCGCCAGCAGGTCGAGACCGCGCAGGGCCATCTCGGCCCGGACGGCTATGACACGCCGCGCAAGCTCGGCATCGGAAAAGGGATTGGCGTGCATCGGGGCTCCGGTTCACAGGGTGGAGGACAAGGGCAGACAGGGCAGACGGTCGCGCGCGCGGGCCACGGGGCGATGCGCTCGGCCAGTGTCAGCCCCGCCGCATCGGCCTGGAACACGCCCAGTCTCATACCGTGATCCGGTGCCCGGCAGAGCCCGACACGGCCAGGGCATGGGTGGCGATGGCGGTGTCCTGCGCGCCGGTGCCGGTCAGGTCGCACAGCGTGATGTCGCTCTGGCTGCGGCGACCGGGATGGCGGCCGGTGACGATCTCGCCCAGTTCCGGCGGCGTGACATCGGTGAGCAGACCGGCTGCGCGCGCCGCTTCCAGTTCGCCGGACACGGCGCACTGGCTGACCCGGTCGCATACATAGAGATCGGCGCGCACCAGGGCCTGCGGCGCGATCTCGGTCTTGCCGGCCTGGTCCGAGCCCATGGCGGTGATGTGCAGCCCGGGATGCAGCCATTCGGCCTGCAGAACGGGCGCGCGTGCCGGGGTGGTGGTGATGACCAGCTGGCTGCGTTGCACCAGCGTTTCGGCATCGGTGGTCACCTCGGCCTCGATCCCCAGGGTGGCGGCCAGATCGGCGGCGCAGCGCGCGGCGCGCTGCGGGTCGCGCCCGTGCACCAGCACCCGGTCGAAGGGCCGCACCAGATGCGCCGCCTGCACCTGCAGCCGCGCCTGCACCCCGGTGCCGATCACGCCCGCGGTGGTGACCTCGTCCGGGGCGAGGTGGCGCGCGGCGACGGCCCCGGCGGCGGCGGTGCGGATATCGGTCAGATAGCCGTTGTCGAGAAACACCGCCTCGACCATGCCGGTGCGGGCGGAAAACAGGATCATCAGCCCGTTCAGGCTGGGCAGGCCCAGCCTGGGATTGTCGAAGAAACCCGGGCTGACCTTGATGGCAAAGCCGTCAAGGCCGGGGATATAGGCGGTCTTGACGTCGACCTCGCCATTCGCCTGCGGCAGGTCCATGGACAGGATCGGCGGCATCACCACGCCGCCATCGGCCAGCGCGGCAAAGGCCCGTTCCACCACGTCCACCGCGGTCAGGTCCAGCCCCACGGTCCGGCGCAGATCGGCCTCGGTGACGATGCGGATGTCATGTGCCATAGCGTCTGCCTTTCACAACCGTGTCGCCCAGGCGGATGTCTTCGCCCGCCATGATCTTGTGAAACATCGCCATGTCGAGATTGCGCCCGGTGATGATGGTGCCCACCGGGCCCGCGGGCGCTGGCAGCTTGCCTGCCAGCGTGGCCGCCAGCCCCACGACGCAGGCGCCTTCGGCGACGATGCGGTCTTCGTAGAACAGCACCTGCATGGCGTCGCGGATCTCCTCTTCGCTGACCAGCACGATGTCGTCCAGCAAGTCGCGGCACAGCGGGAAGGACAGCCGGTTCTGCAGCCCGATCCCGCCGCCCAGCGAATCGGCGAGGCTGGGCACCTCGTCCACCTCGACCGGGTGGCCGGCCACAAGCGATGCATGCATGGCCGCGCCGCGCTCCATGGTGATGCCGATGACCCGGATCGCGGGGTTGATCGCCTTGGCCGCCACCGCCACGCCCGCGGCCAGCCCGCCGCCCGACAACGGCACCAGCAGGGTGTGCAGGTCGGGTCGCGCTTCGAGCATTTCCAGCCCGATGGTGCCCTGTCCCGCGATCACCAGCGGATCGTCGAAGGGCGAGATCTCGGCCAGCCCCTCGGCCGCCACCAGCCGCTGGCTTTCGGCCAGCGCGTCGTCCTGGCAGGTGCCGCAGATGCGGATCTCGGCCCCCAGCGCGCGGATGCCGTCGATCTTGGCCTGCGGCACCAAAGAGGACATGCAGATCACCGCCCGCAGCCCGCGGCGCCGGGCGGCATAGGCCACGCCGCGCCCGTGATTGCCGGTCGAGCAGCAGGTGACTCCGGCGCTGCCCGCGGGCAGGCCCATCACGGCGTTATACGCCCCGCGCAGCTTGAACGCGCCGATGGGCTGCATGTTTTCGAGCTTGAGCAGGAAATCCTGCCCGCACACGCCGCTCATGTAGGGCGAGGGCACGAAAGGTGTGGCGTCGGCCACGCCGCGGATCACGCGCCGCGCCGCCAGAATGTCGCTCAGCGCCAGTCCCATGCGTCAATCCGCCGATTTCACGGCGCTGAGGAACTGCCTTGTGCGGTCCTTCTGCGGGTTGCCGAACAGTTCGGAAGGCGGGCCCTGTTCCTCGATCCGGCCGCCGTAGAAAAAGCACACCCGGTCCGAGATGTCGGCGGCAAAGCCCATCTGGTGCGTCACCATCATGATGGTCAGGCGGTGTTCGCGCACCAGTTTGCG
Source organism: Alphaproteobacteria bacterium (assembly GCA_030425925.1). Classification (GTDB taxonomy): domain Bacteria; phylum Pseudomonadota; class Alphaproteobacteria; order Rhodobacterales; family Rhodobacteraceae; genus JAUHZO01. The sequence goes on from JAUHZO010000002.1 coordinate 319,798, forward strand.
GATCACCTCGGTCACCTCGCCGATCACCTCGGGATCCAGCGCCGAGGTCACTTCGTCCAGCAGCATGACCTTGGGCCGCATCGCCAGCGCCCGGGCGATGGCCACGCGCTGCTGCTGGCCGCCCGACAGGCGCGAGGGGTGCTGGTCCTTCTTGTCGATCAGGCCCACCATGTCCAGCAGTTCCTCTGAGCGCGCGCGCGCCTCCTGCCGCGACAGGCCCAGCACCTGGACCGGGCCCTCCATGCAGTTCTGCAGCGCGGTCATGTGGGGAAAGAGGTTGAAGTGCTGGAAACACATCCCGATGGGTTCGCGGGCGCGGCGCAGATAGCGTTCGGACGCGGGCACCAGCGCACCGTCCCGCACCTCGTGGGTCAGCGGCTGGCCGTCGACATAGATCACCCCGCCCTGGATGCGCTCCAGCATCAGCATGCGCAACACGGTGGTCTTGCCCGATCCCGACGGGCCGATGATCGACACCATCTCGCCCTCGGCCACGTCAAGATCGAGATTGTCCAGCACGGTCAGCGATCCGTAGCGCTTGGTCACTTTGCGGAACGACACCATGGGCCGGTCGGCCCCGTCCAGTTCCAGCGGGAATTGCGAAAGGTCTTCCATCAGGACAGCCCCAGTTTCTTGCGCACCCAGGTTTCGAACACCCGGATCAGAGCCGCCGAAGGCAGCGAAATGGCCAGGAAGATCAGCCCGACCAGCGTGTAGGGTTCGAGAAAGCGGTAATGCTCGGACCCGATGGCGTTGGCGGCATGCATCAGTTCGGCCACGCCGATCACCGACAGCATCGGCGTGTCCTTGAAGATGCCCACAAGGTAGTTGCCCATGCCTGCCAGCGCCGGGGGCAGGGCCTGCGGGATGATCACCCGGACATAGGTGTCGCGGGTGGACATGCTGAGCGAACGGCAGGCCTCCCACTGGCCTTTGGGCACGCTTTCGATCCCGCCGCGATAGACCTCGGAGAGATAGGCGGCATAGTGCAGCCCGATGGCGATCATGCCGCTGGTCCAGGGGCTGAGACGGATGCCGAATTGCGGCGCGACGTAGAACACGAAGAAGATCTGCAGCACCAGCGGGGTGGAGCGGATGAACTCGACGAATTCGCGCACCACGAAGGTAAGCAGGCGCAGCGGCGTGCGCTGTGCCAGCGCCAGCACAAGGCCCAGCACGATGGCGATGGCATAGCCGCCGCCTGCGGCCATCAGCGTGTTCAGCGTGGCCCATCCCAGCCGCGGCAGGATTTCGAAGGCAAAGTCCCATTTCCAGTCGAACATGGTTCAGGCCTTTCCGATCTTGCGTGCCATCACCGTTTCAAGCCAGCGCATGAACGGCGTCACGATCAGGCGGGCGAAGATGTAGTAGATGATCAGCGCCGTCCCGAAGGCCTGCGCCGACAGGAAGGTGGAGCCGTTGATCTGCTTGGCCTCGAACATCAGGTCCGCCACCGAGATCAGCGACACGAGGGCCGTGCCCTTGAGCAGTTCGATCAGCAGGTTGCCCCAGGGCGGCAGCATGTTGACCAGCGCCTGCGGCAGGATGATCCGCCACATTCGCCTGGCCGGGGACATCGACAGCGCATAGGCGGCCTCCCACTGGCCCTTGGGCACCGACTGGATGCCGCCGCGCACCAGCTCTGCGCCATAGGCCCCGAGATTCATGCCCACCGCGACGAACCCGGCGGTGAATTTTTCCAGCGTGATCCCGAAAAGGGGCAGGACGAAGAAGATCCAGTACAACTGGACCAGCAGCGAGGTGCCGCGGAAGATCTCGATATAGACCACCGCCGGCGTGCGGATCAGCGCATTGTCCGACAGCTTCATCAGCCCCGCCACCAGCGCGATGGCGATGGCGAGCGCGGCGGAGAGAAAGAACTGGCCCGCCGTGATCAGCGTGCCGTCAAGGAACCGGCCGCCATGTTCGGCCAGGAATTCCCAATAGGACATCGTCCCGCCTGTCTGTCTGGGTCAGAAAAAGGGGGCAGGCCGGCGCGGCCCGCCCCGCAAGGCAGGGGTCAGCGGTTTTCGCAGACCCACGCGGTGGTCTTGTCGTCGGGCAGGGCACCTTCGCCGTAACCGTATTCCGCCACCGAGGCGAGCATCGCCTCGGAGCCGAGATACTCGGCCTGCGCGGCGTTGAAGGCGTCGCGGAAATCGGTGTCGGCGTCGCGGAAGCCGATGCCGACCCAGTTGGCCCCGTCCACCGGCTGCTTGGCCGCGTCGGACAGTTCCACGTCGTCAAGCCCGGCCACCAGGTTGGCGCCGGTGAAATAGGTCACCGCCCCGGCATCGGCACGGTTGGCCCGAACGGCGGCCAGGATTTCGGTGGGGCCGGGCACTTCCATGATGTTCTCGACACCCGCCTCCCTGGCGACCTTGATCGAGTTGTAGCCCGCGCCGGTGACCAGCGTCGCCCCGGCGGCGGCGATGTCGTCCATGTTGTGCAGGCCCTTTTCGTTGCCCGCAGGCACGATGAGGATGTCGCCCACCTTGGCCATCGGGTCCGAGAACGCGACGTTTTCGCAGCGCTCCTTGAGGATGTACATGCCGCCGGTGATGATGTCGAAGCGGCCCGCCTTCAGGCCCGGGATCAGACCACCCCAGTCGGTTACGACGGGTTCGATGTTGTCATGGCCCATTTCGGACAGCACGCCCAGCACGTGGGCGTTGACAAAGCCCAGCGGCGCGTTGCCTTCGCCGGGATAGGCCCAGGGCACCTCGTTGGCAAAGCCGATGCGGATCGTCTCGCCCGCGTCGATGCGCTCCTGCAGCGGCCCGGCCACGGCAGCCGCGGCGCTCAGCGCCAGCGCGGCGCTGGCGCCAAGAAGGATGGATTTGATGGTCATGGCAGGTCTCCCGGTTGGATTTCTGTTGACGCGTCGTCGTGTGCGACGTCTATGTTGTGTACAGCACCACGCGGCCAGAGATTCTGTCAAGGAAACACCACCGGTTTTTCACCGGAAAATCGGGGGTTGACCGGATCTTGGTCGGCGGTGCCTTCCATGCTGTACACATTGAGGAAAACATGCCTGCTGGAAACGCGCCTTTCAGCGCCGCCGAATACGACCGGCGGATTGCCATCACCCGGGCCGAGATGGCCCGACGCGGCATCGACGTCCTGTTCACCGTGGACCCCTCGAACCAGGCCTGGCTGACCGGCTATGACGGCTGGTCGTTCTACGTGCATCAGGGGGTGATCCTGGCGCAGGAGGGCGCGCCGGTCTGGTGGGGCCGGTTCCAGGATGCCAACGGTGCGCGCCGCACGGTCTGGATGACGCCCGACGACATCCTGGGCTATGCCGACAGCTATGTGCAGTCCGACAGCTGCCACCCGATGCAGGACCTTGCAGGCCATCTCAAGGCGCGGGGCTTCGAACGGGCGCGGATCGGCGTCGAGATGGAGAACTACTATTACTCTGCCAAGGCCCATGCGGTGCTGTGCGAAGAGATGCCGGCAGCGACGTTTGTCGACGCCACGGCGCTGGTCAACTGGCAGCGCGGGCCGAAATCCGAGGAAGAGATCACCTTCATCCGCCGCGCCGCGCGGATTTCGGAGCATATCGCGACGCTGGCCATCGAACGGGCCGAGCCGGGCATGCGCAAGAACGAACTGGTGGGCGACATCCTGCAGGCGGCCTGCTACGGCGTGGACGACATCTGGGGCGATTACGCCGCAATCGTGCCGCTGACCCCGTCGGGTGCCGATGCCTCGGCCCCGCACCTGACCTGGAACGGCGACGAGATGCGCCGCGGCGAGGCGACGTTCTTTGAACTGTCGGGCTGTTATCGCCGTTACCACGCGCCGCTGTGCCGGTCGGTGCATCTGGGCCCGGCCCCGCAGAAGATGCTGGACGCCTCCGAGGCCCTGACCGCCGGGCTGGAGGCCGGGCTGGAGGCGGCGCGCGCAGGCAACCGCGCCTGCGACATCGCCAACGCGCTGGGGGCCGAACTGGCCCGCGCGGGGATCGAGCGCGGCGCGCGCTGCGGCTATCCCATCGGCCTGAGCTATCCGCCCGACTGGGGCGAGCGCACCGTCAGCCTGCGCAGCACCGATGAAACCGTGCTGGTGCCGGGCATGACCTTCCACTTCATGCCCGGTTTGTGGATGGAGGATTGGGGGCTGGAGACCACCGAAACCATCCTGATCCGCGACACCGGCCCGGCCGAGGCGCTGTGCAACGTGCCGCGCAAGCTGTTCGTCAAGGACTGACGGCATGAGCCGGCTGGAAGACAGCATCGCGCTGCTGAACGAACTCGTTGCCTTTCCGACGGTGTCGTCCGACAGCAATCTGGCGATGATCGAGAACCTGGCCAACTGGCTGGAGGATGCCGGCGCGCGGGTCGATCTGTTTCATGACGAGACCGGGGCCAAGGCCAACCTGTTTGCCACCATCGGTCCCGAGACCGATGGTGGCATCGTGCTGTCGGGCCATTCCGACGTGGTGCCGGTCACCGACCAGGACTGGACCAACGATCCGTTCGACATGATCCGCCGCGACGGCAAGCTGTATGGTCGCGGCACCTGCGACATGAAGGGCTTTATCGCCGCCGCGGTGACCATGGCCCCGGCCTTTGCCCAGCTCGGGCCACGCCGCCCGGTGCATTTCGCCTTTACCTATGACGAAGAGATCGGCTGCGTCGGCGCCCAGGCGCTGGTGGATTCGCTGCGCGCCCGTGGCCTGCGCCCGTCGGCGGCGATCATCGGAGAGCCGACCTCGATGCGGATCATCGAAGGGCACAAGGGCTGTTGCGAATACACCACCCGGTTCGAAGGGCTGGCGGGCCACGGCTCGGCCCCCGATCGCGGCGTGAACGCGGTGGAGTTTGCCGTGCGCTACGTCAGCCGCCTGATGGAGCTGCGCGAGCAGCTCAAGCGGCGCGCCCCTGCCGACAGCCGGTTCGATCCGCCCTGGACGACGATCAACACCGGATCGGTCCATGGCGGGATTGCGCATAACGTGATCGCCGATCACGCCTCGGTGGAATGGGAAATGCGCCCGGTGCAGGCCGACGACGCGGCCTTTGTGCGCGAGGACCTGCGCGCCTATGTGTATGACGCGCTGCTGCCGGCGATGCAGGCGGTCTGGCCGGAGGCAACGATCCATACCGAGGTGATGGGCGAGGTCGACGGGCTGGAACCCACCGAAACCAACGAGGCGCGCCGCATCGTGGCGGAACTGACCGGGGCGAACACCGCCGACCTGGTGGCCTTCGGCACCGAGGCGGGGCTGTTCCAGTCGCTGGGCATGGATGTGGTGGTCTGCGGGCCCGGCTCCATCGAGCAGGCGCACAAGCCCGACGAGTTCCTCGAGATCGCGCAGCTGTCGGCCTGCGTCGACATGCTGGAACGGCTGGGCGGCAAGCTGGCGGCGGCATGAGCCGCGCGCTGCCGCTGCCCGCCTCGGCGCGCGACCGGCTGACCTGGCTGCATGCCGAGTTGCGCGACCGGATCTGCTTTCTCGATTACGAACCGGGCACCCGGCTGTCCGAAGAGGCACTGGCCGAGGAATTCGGCATCAGCCGCACGCCGTTGCGCCGCGCCCTGGCGCGGCTGGAGGACGAAGGCCTGGTGCGGGTGGTGCAGGGGGTGGGCACGCTGGTGACCGATGTGGACATCGAGGAACTGGCGCAGGTCTATTCGCTGCGGATGGAACTGGCCGAGATGATGGCGCGGCTTGACCCTGCGCCGCTGACGCCGGCGCTGCTGGACAGTTTTCGCGCCTTCGTGCCGCGCTGCGACGGGCTGCGCCGCAACGGCTCGCCGCGCGAATTCACCCGGATCAACCGCGATTTCTTTCACGCGCTGCTGCTGCTGACCGAAAACGAACATCTGCGCGCCATCAGCGAGCGGCTGTATTACGCCACCTCGCGCATCTGGCTGAAATCGGTCTTTGCGTCGCGGGTCGATCTGGCGGTCGAGATCGAGGTGTTCTGCAAGGAGGTCGAGGACATCGTTGCGGCGCTGGACCTGGGCGACAGGTCGTCCGCCGCGCTGTTGCGGCGGGCCCATATCTCGATGAGCTTTGCGCGTCTGCGGCGCGGGGCCGGGGCCGGGGATCAGCGGCCCACGGCATAGGCCTGCATCAGCCGCGGCGTTGCCGCCGCCCGCAACAGCCCGTCGGCGCGGCGGCTGGCCGCGGTCAGGCGGCCCACGCTCCAGGGGTCTGCCACCTCCAGCTTGTGCCCGCGCCCGGTCAGATCGTCGATCACCCCGGGGCCGAAGGCGGGCTCGATCATCAGGTGGCCGGGCCGGATGTCGCGCGGATAGAACGAGGCCTGCAGATGGCCGGTATGGAACAGCGGGGCGTCGATGGCTTCCTGCAGGTTCGCCCCGCCATGCACCAGCCGCAGAAGGAAGATCAGCTGCCACTGGTCCTGCTGGTCGCCGCCCGGCGTGCCGAAGGCGTGCCATGTGCCGTCGGGTGCCCGCGCCATCGACGGCGAAAGCGTGGTGCGCGGGCGGCGTCCGGGGGCCAGCGCGCCGGGCACGTCTTCGTCCAGCCAGAACATCTGTGCCCGCGTGTTCAGCGGCATGCCCAGCCCCGGCACCACCGGCGAGGATTGCAGCCAGCCGCCCGAGGGCGTGGCGGATACCGCGTTGCCCCACCGGTCGATCACGTCGACATGCACCGTGTCGCCGCGGTGTTCCGTCAGATGCGCCATGGTGGGCTCGCCCGCGCCGATGCCCGGGCCGGCGTCGGTTTCGGTCCGCGCCCGGACGATGGCGGCCTCGGCCCAGGCCTCGTATCCGGCAATCCGACCGGGCTGCAACAGGTGCGAGGCCTGCGCGCCCAGAAGGGCACGGCGGTCCTGCGCATAGGCGGGTGACAGAAGCGTTTCCACCGGGATGGCAGTGTGCGCCGGGTCGCCGTAATAGGCCTCGCGGTCGGCAAGGGACAGTTTCAGCGTCTCGGTGACACGGTGGACAAACCCGGCGCCGGCGGGATCGTCCCCGGCGATGCCGCTGCCGTCAAGCAGGCGCAGGGCCTGCAGCAGGCTGGGCCCCTGGCTCCAGACCCCGCATTTCCACACCGTCCAGCCGCCGTAGTCGACGCAGAGCGGGGTCTCATAGCAGGCCTGCCATTCCGCCATGTCCTGGCCGCGCAGCACCCCCTTGCGCCGCCCGCCCGCGGCGTCCATCACGCAGGCCTCGCGCATCCAGGCATCCACGGCCTCGGCGACAAAGCCCTGGGCAAAGGCGCGGCGCGCGGCGTCGATCTGTGCCACCCGGGTTTGTGCCGTCTCGGCCTCGGCCAGCAGCCTGTCCCAGCAGTCGGCCAGCACCGGGTTGCGGAACGGGTCATGCGGCGCGGGGGCGGCACCGCCGGGCAGCCAGGTCTCGTGCGAACTGGGCCATTCGGTGCGAAAGAACGTGGCCAGCCCGGCAATCGTCGCGGCGACCCGTGGCAGCAGGGGATGGCCGTGCCGAGCGTAGTGGATCGCCGGTTCCAGCACGTCGCGCAGTGCCAGCCGCCCGTGATCGCGCAGCATCAGCATCCAGGCATCGAACGCCCCGGGCACCACCGTGGCCAGCAGCCCCGAGCCCGGCACCAGCGTCAGCCCCTCGGCGCGGTAGTGCGCGATGGTGGCCGCCGCCGGGGCCACGCCCTGGCCGCAGACGACATGCGGGGCGTCTTCGCCCGCCAGCCGGATCAGCGCGGGCATGTCGCCCAGGGGGCCGTTCAGATGCGGTTCGACCACGTGCAGGACAAAGCCCATACCGGCTGCGGCGTCGAACGCGGTGCCGCCCTGTTCCAGCAGTTTCATCCCCACCGCCGACGCGATCCAGTGGGTCGAGGCGCAAACGCCGAACGTGCCCATGATCTCGGGCCGGGTGGTGAAGGTCATGGGCGGGTCCGTCCTTGTGAGCTTTGGTCTGCAGGCAGCGTAGCGTCACGGGGCGGGTCAGGGAAAGCGGTTCCGGTTGCGCCTATTGGTGGTGCTGAATTCCTCACTTTCACCCAAAAGGTGTGATCGACGTCACAGAGTGCGGGCCCGGTTCTCCTTCAAGCTGCACTCATACGACTCAGCTTTCTTTTCATTGCCACTCCACAAAGGGAATTTTCCACATGCATCCCGAACCGTCCCGTATGCCCCGCCACTGCCGTTCCGCCGCCCCGGCGCGGCCACTGCTGTCCCTGCTGGCCTTCGTCGTGGCCGCCGTGCTGTGCCTGGGCACGCCGCTGCGCGCCGCCGATCCGCTGACCCCGCAAGAGATTGCCGAGGTTCATCAACTGGTGACCAGGTCCGAGGATCTGGCCCGGCGGCTGGACGACCGGGTGATCTGCCTGAACGACAAGGACCAGGCCTTCAGCGCGCAGAGCAACGAGCTGGAACTGCGGCGCGGCGATCTGCAGCGCGCGCGCGACGCGGCGGACTCGGGTTTACAGCAGGCCCGGACCGAAGTGGACGGCTATCGCAGCCGTCTGGACAACGCCCAGAGGGAACTGGCCGACGCACAGAACGAGATCGACAGGCTGAACGCCGCCATTTCGCGCGCCCGCGGCGCGCTGGACAAGTGCAAGTCATCGCTCGGGCCGTTCGGTTTTCTGGGTTTCGCTTGCGACATCGCGGGCGAGTTGTCCGGGCTGGAAGGCAAGCTGCGCGAGTGGAACACCCGCCGCGCCAATGTCGCGGTGCAGTATACCACCGCGCAGGTCGACTACAGAAACCTTGAAAGCCGCCTTGCGGCGGCCAGCGACGCGCTGAACCAGTCGCAGGCCGCGCTGGCCGCGGCGGAGTCGGACATCACCCGGACCGAGGCCCGCATCAGCGCCATCAAGGCGGCGCTGGAGACGCTGCGCCGCGAGCGGCAGGACTATGCCACCGAACATGCGCTGTTTCTGAAGAGCTTCGAGGAATTCAGCGCGCTTGATCCCGAAACCGATCGCAACTTTGCCATCCAGCAGTTGCGCAACGAAATGCAGGTGATGTCGCAGACCTACACCCGCGCCAATGCGCTGATGGACGCGGGCGGGGTCGACCTGCCCGATGGCCAGACAATCTGCGCGAACTGAGTTTTCTTTCAACCGACCCTTTCAAACCAGGAGAATACCATGCCCACACAATCCAATGACACCGTCGTGTCCGTCGAATTCGAGATCGCCAAGCGGATCGAGGACCAGATCGAGACGATCGCCGCCGCCTCGCCCCAGACCCTGCCCGACGAAAACCACCCGCTGGTGGAGGATTATGTCCGCAAGATCGAAGGCAATTACAGCGTTGCCCGCTCCAAGGCCGATACCGACAACGCCATCGACCTGCTGTACATCGCCTACAACACCACGCCGCAGGAAGAAGGCGAGATCCGTGTCACCATCAGTGACCTCATGGGCCGCCTGATTTCCGCGCAGCAGGAAAGCGAATTGAAGATGCGCGGCGCGGTCGAGGATGCGGGCCGTATCCTGAAATCGATCAACGACATGTTCAGGGACTGGCGCGAGGTGCAGGCCGGTGACGACAATGCCGATCTCAAGGCGTTCCTGAGCGAGGACATGGTCGATCTGGCCAATGACATCAAGAAGAAGGCGCAGGGCGTCGCCGACGAACTGACCACGATCGCCAAGACCTATGACGGCATCATCGACGATACCGACACCGCCACCCGTCAGGCGGAAACCGCGCTGGCCGGCCGCATCAACGACAAGGCGGCGCTGGAAAAGGAAATCAACGCCAACCAGGCGCAGCAGGCCAAGCTGGAATCGCTGGTCAGCGATCTCGAAGAGAGCGTGAAGAAGTACCAGAAGATGGCCGACGACTACGCCAGCCGCGCCGATACCGCCGAAAAGCGGGCGTTCATCATGTCCATCGTGCGCGTCGGCGCGCAGATGCTGACGGCGGCGATCCCGGCGATCACCGCGGGTGTCACGGCCTATGCCACCGGTGGCACCTCTTTGCTGGCCGGTGCCGCGGCCGAAGGTGGCAAGCAGGCCACGAATCGGGACTCCGCCAGCGCCTCGGACGACAACACCGCCGACGTGATCGAGAAGAAGAAGGAAGTGCTGGACGCCAAGGCCGACCAGGAGGCCGCCGAAACCGAAAAGAAGGCCCTGGAAGAGAACGGCAAGACGTTGGCCGAGGAAAAGGCCTAGGTGGCCGCCGACGAGACCAAGTCGGACGAGGCCAAGGCCACCGAAGTGGCTGCACTCGACAAGCGCATCGCGGACAACGAGGCCGCGATCAAGCAGAAGGAAGCCAGGATCGAGGCCGCCAAGGCCGCGCTGGGCGCTGCGCAGGCTGCGCTGCAGGAACTTGGTCAGGGCATGAAGGAGATGGCGCAGGAACAGAAGGACCAGGCGTCGAGCCTGCGTGAACTGCAGATGCAGATGATCAACAAGGTGGAACAGTACGAGACCGCCAAGCGCGAGCAGGCCGCGGAACTGGTCAAGATCAACGCGCTGCTCAAGGGGCAGCGCAGTGATGAGGAAACCATCGAACTGGCGATCAAGTCGCTCAATCTCAGCGTCCGGTCGCTCAAGCGGATGCGCGAGATCATCGTGGAGATCTCGTTCTTCTTCAAATCCTTCGCCGATTTCATGACCTCGATCATCAAGAGTTCCGAGGCACAGGGCGAAGAACTGCAGAAGGTGATCGACCGCGACACGCTGAGCGCGCGCTTCAAGCGGCGGATCGTGACATCGACCTCGGAGTTCTTTGTCTCGCAGGCCGCCGAATGGCAGGCGACGCAGATCGTCGCGTCGAAATTCGTGGGCAATTTCAAGGATGGCTGGTCGGAACTGAATCGCCTGAGCGGCAACTACCTGACCGGCGAAGCGCTGCGTGACTACCTGTCTGGCGCGGCGGACCGGATCGACCAGATCGCGTTCGACCGCGAACAGGCGGCCCGCGCAAAACAGGCCTCGCTGGCGGAATACCGCGCGCGCATCGCCGCGGCGACGGATACTTCGGCGGCCTGACCCCACAGCCCGTGCCTGACAAAGGGGGCCGCGCCGCGGCCCCCTTTTTCGTTCCGGATCCTGCGAAATCGGGGTGGATTTTCCGGCGTTCCTGTACACTCCTTCCCGAAGAACGGGAGGAAAAGCGCGCGTGGACACATTCGGGGCATCCTGGCACAGGCGTTCGGCCTGATCCTGGCCTGGGACCGGGACCTGGCCGAGATCATCGCCCTGTCGTTGCGCGTCACCCTGACGGCGGTGGCGCTGGCCTGCCTGATCGGCCTGCCGCTGGGCGCGCTGGTGGGCGCGTTCCGCTTTCCCGGTCGCGCCGCCGTGGCGGTGCTGCTGAACGCGCTGATGGGGCTGCCGCCGGTGGTGGTGGGGCTGACGGTCTATCTGATGCTGTCGGCTTCGGGGCCGCTGGGGCCTTTGCGGCTGCTGTACACGCCGGCCGCGATGATCCTGGCGCAGACCATCCTTGTCACCCCCATCGTGGCCGCGCTGACCCGGCAGGTGGTCGAGGACCTGCACGCCGAATATGCCGAACAGTTCGCATCAATTGGCGTCGGTCCGCTGGCGCGGGTGTCGGCATAGCTGTGGGACGCGCGCTACAGCCTGCTGACGGTCGCGCTGGCCGGGTTCGGCCGCGCGGTGGCCGAGGTCGGCGCGGTGCTGATCGTGGGCGGGATCATCAACCATGTCACGCGCGTGATGACGACCACCATCGCGCTGGAGACGTCCTAGGGCAATCTGCAGCTTGCCATGGCGCTGGGCGTGGTGCTGCTGAGCATCGCGCTGGTGGTCAATGCCGCGGTGATGGCGGTGCGCGCCTCGGCGGTGCGGGCGGCCTATGCTTGAGCGGGTGGGCTGCCTGGCTGCCGGGGCCACCCCCGCCACGCCGCTGATCGCCGCGCGCGGGCTGGGCTTTGCCGCGGGCGGGCGGCGCCTGATCGCGGATGTCGACCTGGCCATCGCGCCGGGGCGGCGCACCGTGGTGATGGGCGCCAACGGTGCGGGCAAAAGCCTGCTGCTGCGCCTGTTGCACGGGCTGCTGACCCCGGATGCGGGGCAGGTGCTGTGGCAGGGCCACGCGCTGGACGCGGCGGCACGGCGGCGGCAGGCCATGGTGTTCCAGCGCCCGGTGATGCTGCGCCGCTCAGTTCAGGCCAATCTGGGCTTTGCCCTGCGGGTGCAGGGGCTTGGCCGCGCCGAACGCCGCGCGCGCGAGCGCGAGGCGCTGGCCCGCGGGCCTGACATGCTGTTTCTGGACGAACCCACCGTCAGCCTCGACCCGGCCTCGGCCCTGGCGATCGAGACTCTGCTGGACGAGGCGCATGGCGCGGGTGTCGGCATCGTCATGGTCACTCATGACCGCGCGCAGGCGCGCCGGATTGGCGATGACGTGCTGTTCCTGCATGCCGGCCGCGTGGTGGAGACAGGCCCGGTGGCGCAGGTGCTCGACACGCCCCGGTCCGAGCCCGCACAGGCCTGGATGGAGGGGCGGATCTTTGTCGGCGACACCTTGTTGCCGGACAGCTGACCAAGAGGAGTCAATCATGAAAAGACGCGGATTTCTGGCGCTTGCAGCCGCCCTGTGGCTGGGCCTGACCCCCGGCCATGCCCGGGCCGAGGACGCGCCGTTCATCCTGGTGCAATCCACCACGTCGACGCAGATTCCGGGCGGTTCGATCACATCCTGCCGCAATTCCGCGCCGAGACGGGGATCGAGGTGCGGGTGGTGGCCGTGGGCACCGGGCAGGCGATCCGCAATGCCGAAAACGGCGATGGCGATGTGCTGTTCGTGCATGCCAGACTCGCCGAAGAGGCCTTTGTCGCCGCCGGTCACGGCGTGGCGCGGCATGACGTGATGTACAACGATTTCGTGATCGTCGGCCCGGCCGAGGATCCCGCGGGCGTGGCCGGCCTGACGGATGCCGTGGCAGCGCTGACCCGGATCGCCGCAACGGGCGCCCCTTTTGCGTCGCGCGGGGATGACAGCGGCACCCACAAGGCCGAACTGCGCCTGTGGCAGGACACCGGCACCGATGTCGCCGCAGCGTCGGGCGGCTGGTACCGCGAGACCGGCTCCGGCATGGGGGCCACGCTGAACGCGGGTGTGGCGATGGGGGCCTATGTGATGACCGACCGTGCCACCTGGATCAGCTTTGGCAACAAGGGCGGGCACCGTATCGCCGTCGAAGGCGATCCGCGGCTGTTCAACCAGTATGGCGTGATCCTGGTCAACCCGGCACGGCATCCTCAGGTCCGGGCCGAGGCGGGACAGCGTTTTGTCGACTGGCTGCTGTCGGACCGGGGGCAGGCGGCGATTGCCGGCTACCGGATCGACGGCCAGCAGCTGTTCTTTCCCAACGCCGCGGGGGGCTGAGCCGCCGGGTCACGGCGAAAGCCAGCGCACAGTGCCCAGCCCGGTCATGTCATAGCCGCCCATCGCCCCGGCCCGCGCCGCAAGGGCCGGGCTGCGGGCAAAGGCCAGAAGCCGCTGCACCGGTTCGGTAAAATGGCTGCGCCGGTCGATCAGCAGGTCGAACCGCTCTTCGGTCAGCGGCAGAAAGCCCAGGTGGAACTGGCGCGCCATCGCGGCAATCCCCAGCGCGGCGTCGGCCTCGCCCGAGGATACCATCGCCGCGGCGTCGGTTTCGGTGCGCGCAAGCCCCGGCACCGGGGCAAAGGCGGCATCGTCCAGCCCGGCCTCGGCCAAAAGGCGCTGCATAAGCGCCGCCGCCCCGGCCCCGGGCTGGCGGCGCACCAGGCGGCGGCCGCGCAGGTCCGACAGCTGCGCCGCCTGTCCGGCAAGGCCGGGGGCCAGCAACAGCCCGCGCGTGCGCACCGCCCAGCCGATCAGCACGCAGTCGCGCAGACCGGCGGCGGCGACGCTTTGCACGTTCCAGCCGGTATCCTCGGGCAGGTGCAGCCCGCTCAGCGCCGCGCGGCCCGCGGCAAAGACCTCCAGCCCGTCGCGGCTGCCGTTCCACAGCGTGGCAAGCTCGGACCCGGATTCGCGCACCGCCCAGTCCAGCAGCGGATCGTGAGAGCCGGTCAGCACGGCGGGCCGTTCGGGCGCGGGCGCGGTGCCGCTGCCCTCGATCCAGGCGGAAATCTCGGCGGCGGGAAACAGCAGCTTGCCGGTGATGCGGCGATGCGGGATCTCGCCCGCGGCGGCGAGGTCATAGACCTTGCGTTCCTTCACGCGCAACAGGTCTGCCACCTCGCGCGTGGTGAGGTAGGGCGGGGCCTGGTCTGCCGGGGTTTGCTGTATTGCCGTTGTCACGCCGTGTTTTGCGCCATGATCGGACAGAACGCGGCGCGCGGCAAGCCCGCGCCGTGCCGTCTCAGGGATCGGGCGTGCCGTGCAGCGCAAACTGGTCGAGCGAGGCCGACGGCGCCTCGATGCTGCGATAGCTTTCGCGCACCCCGGCCTCGGTCAGCGCGCGGGCCACGGTCAGCAGGGTGTTGTCGTCGTGATCGGCGCACAGTTCGGCCATGTAGCGCAGTTCCTCTTCGGCCACCGGGCGCGCGGCCCGTGCCGAGGGCGCGCCGTAATAGGTGACGAAATGCGCCGCCAGAAGATCGGCCAGTCGGTCCATCTCGGCGGGTTCGATGCGGGTCACGGCGACAAATGTCACCCGACCGCCGGTTTCCAGACCGAACCAGCCATTGGCAAAGGCCTGTCGCGCCTTGCCGGCGAGGTCGGCCTCCCCCCAGTTGGAGAACTCGAACCCGCCCGACACGCACCATTCCCCGGTGCGGGCCGGGACGGCAAAGACCCGCAGGTCGCTTTCGTCGAAATGGATGGCGCGGGCCAGTTTCATGGCGTGGTCTCCAGCAGGGTGGTCAGCGGGATCAGCTGCGTTGCATCGCCGTCGCGCAACAGCATGCCAAACCGTTCGTCAACGCCCAGAAAGGTGCCGCTCTGGCCCGGGCGGGTCACGGGTTCGCCCACCCCGTGCGCCAACCCGCGCCATTCGGCGTGCAGCGCGCGCGGGCCGTCGGTTTCCCAGCGCGTGATCCAGTTCAGCGTGTGCCGCGCCCAGGCTTCGACCAGCAGGGGCGGTTCGACATCGGCGCAGCCCTCGGCATACAGCGCGGTGCGGTCGGGGGTGATGCCGGTGTCCTGCGCGCCGGGCAGAAGCGGCAGGACAAAGCCCACCACCAGCCAGTCGGGCACGGTCTCGGGCGCGCAGGCGGGGCCGATGGCGCGCATCCGGCCACAGGACGCGCCGTTGATCCGCAACCCGCCATCCCAGTCCAGATGCACCGCCACCTCGGGCGGGGCCAGCGCCCCCAGCGCGTTCTGGAAGCCGACGCCGCAGAGCGGCAGCATCATCATCGCGTCCTGCAGCGGCACCTCTGGGGCAAAGACCAGCGCGGCCTGCATCTCGTGCACGTCCAGCCGGTAGGTCACCAGCCCGGCCTCGCAGCCCGCGACCGCGCGCTGCACGGCGCGTTCAAAGGCGTCGCCGCGTGTCGCCTCGCCCCACATCAGCGGCGGAAAGGCAAGCTCGGTGCTCATGCCACGCCCTCGGCCACCAGCCGCTCTGCCACGTCGCGGAAGGCGCGGGCGCGGGCGCTGTCGGGCTGGGTCACGGTGATCGGTGCGCCGCCGTCCGAGGCCAGCCGGATCTGCAGGTCCAGCGGCACCTCGGCCAGCAGCGGCACGCCCAGCCGTTCGGCCTCGGCAGCGACGCCGCCATGGCCGAACACGTGCTCTTCGTGGCCGCATCTGGTGCAGATATGGGTGCTCATGTTCTCGATCATGCCGGTGATGGGCACGTTCAGCTGGCGGAACATGTCGATTCCCTTGCGCGCGTCGATCAGCGCCACGTCCTGCGGGGTCGAGACGATGATGGCGCCATCCACCACGGTCTTTTGCGCCAGCGTCATCTGCACGTCGCCGGTGCCCGGCGGCAGGTCGACGATCAGCACGTCCAGCGCCCCCCATTGCACCTGGGTCAGCATCTGCTGCAACGCGCCCATCAGCATCGGGCCGCGCCAGACCACCGCCTGGTCCTCGTTCGTCATCAGGCCCAGCGACATCAGCGTTACGCCGTGATTGCGCATCGGCAGGATGGTCTTGCCATCGGGCGAGGCGGGGCGGCCCGAGACGCCCAGCATGCGCGGCTGCGAGGGGCCGTAGACATCGCCGTCCAGCAGGCCCACGCGCCGGCCCAGCTGCGCCAGCGCGCAGGCCAGGTTGGCCGACACGGTGGACTTGCCCACGCCGCCCTTGCCGCTGGCGATGGCCAGGACGCGGGCAATGCCCGGCACCCGCTGCGGGCCCCTGGGTTCGGCGGGGCGCTGCGGGCGCAGGTCCGGCGGGGCCTTTTCGGTGTGGCCGGTCAGCACGATGGCCACGTCCTGCACGCCCTCCAGCGCGCGCAGCGCGGCGTCGGCGCGGTCCTTCACGGCGGCGTAGTCTGCGGCGCGTGCGGGCGGGATTTCCAGCACGAAGCGCACCCGCCCGTCATCGACATTCAGCGCCCGCACGATCCCCGCCGACACGATGTCGCCGCCGCCCAACGGGTCGGGGATCGCCTTGAGCGCGGCAAGGACGGTCTCGCGCCCGGCCACCTAGTGCGGCCCCTCGATCTCGCCCGTGACCTCGTGGGTCAGGCCCAGATCCTCGATGGTGATCACCGCGCGCACGGCATAGCGCCCGCCCGGCGTGCCGGCGTTGCGCACCGCCTCTTCGATGGCCTGCTGCGAGGTCACGCCGACCTGTTTCAGGAACTTGCGCATGGACATGTTGAATTCGTCGCTCATCGGGCTGGGTGTCCTTTCAATTGACGCGCCGGGCGCGGCGCGCCTAGGCTGGGGGCATGATACGGCTTGTGATCGTCTGCGTCTGCGGTCCGCTGCTGGGGCTTTCGCTGGGGGGCTCCCCGGCGGCGGCACAGGACCGGACCGTCCGGCTGCACGCCGCAGAACCGCTGGTGGCCTCGGGACTGATGCGGCACATCCTGCCGCGGTTCTCGCTCAAGACGCAGGTGCGCGTCGAACTGTCGGACAGCACCGAGGACGCGCAGATGGTGCTGGGGCCAGGTGGCACGCCGCTGTTCCGGGGGTTGGGAGAGACCTGGGGCCTGCAGGTGCTGGCCCCCGATCATCCCGGCGCCGCGCGGCTGGCGGAGTGGCTGCAATCCGAGGTCGGGCGGCGCACCGTGACCGGCTTTGCCCCGGACGGCGCCGCGCTGTTTGGCCCCCCCGCAGAGACAGAGCGCGCGGTGGCCGAGGTCAGCCTTGACGGCGACGTGGCGCTGGGCCGCGCGGTGTCGCGGCAGAAATGCACCCGCTGCCACACGGTGGATGACGAGTCGCGCTGGTCGGGGATCGGATCCACGCCCAGCTTTGGCGTGCTGCGCAGCCTGCCCGACTGGGAGCAGCGCTTTGCCGCCTTCTACGCGCTGAACCCGCATCCCGCCTTTGTCATCGTCGCCGATGTCACGCCGCCCTTTCCCAAGGACCGTCCGCCGCCCATCGTCCCGGTCGAGATGAGCCTGGACGAGGTCGAGGCGGTGCTGGCCTTTGTCGCCGCCATGGCGCCGGCCGATCTGGGCGGGCCGCTGGTGCATCAGTGATCCCGGCGCTTCGAGAAATAGTCGTCGGTGGTGCGGGTCCGCGGCCGCTCGGCCCCGGCAAACGGGTTGTCGGTGGCGCGAAACTGCGCCTGCACGCGGCAGGTGTCGCACATCTGGATCGTGCGCAGCTTTTCGGGGCTGGCGAACATCGCATGTGAGGCGAGCTTGGCGGTGATCCGCTCGATCGAGGCGCGCGACCCGAACAGCACGCCGCATTCCACGCAGGCAAAGGGCTCTTCCTCGTGCAGCACGCGCTGCGACAGTGCGGCGTCGGACAGGTCCAGCTGCGGCGCATAGGAAATCGCGTCTTCGGGGCAGATATTGGCGCACAGCCCGCATTGCAGGCAGGCATCTTCCTGAAAGCGCAGCTGCGGCAGGTCGGGATTGTCGGCCAGCGCGCCCGAGGGGCAGAGCGACACGCAGGACAGGCACAGCGTGCAGGCCCCGGTGTCCACCAGCACCGCGCCATAGGGCGCGCCTTCGGGCAGCGGCAGGCAGGTGTTGGCACCGTGCAGGGCGCGGGCGGCCTGACGCGCGACCTGGCGGCGAGAGCCCAGCGGGCGTACCGGCACGTCAAGCGGGGCCGGGGCGCTGGCGGCATGCAGCGCCTCGCACAGTGCGTCGGGATCGTTCGTGTCGATCTCGTCCACGCTGTCGGCCCCGGCGATGGCGCGGGCCAGCGCCAGTTCGGCCGCCAGCGCGGCCCGGTCGGTGCCCGGCCCGGGCAGCAGGCCGACCGAGGCAAAGCCCGCCGCCAGCGCGGCCACCGCCTCGGCATGGCCAAAGGCGTTCAGCGCGGGCATCTCCAGCGGCACCACATCGGTGGGCAGCCCGCGCCCGTGGCGCGCGGCCAGCCGGATCATCTCGGCCCCGTGGGCATCATGCACCAGCAGCCGCGGGGCCTGCCCGCCGGCACCCAGGAAGGCACTGGCCAGGGTCTGGATGCGGCGCAGGGTCTGCTCGACCGCGGGCGCGTCATACGAGATCGCACCGGACGGGCACGCGGCCGAACAGGCCCCGCAGCCCGCGCAGATCATCGCATCGACGCTGACATGCTCGCCCGCCGGCGTGATCGCGCCGGTGGGGCAGAGGTCGAGACAGCGGGTGCAGCCGGTCTGCTCGGCGCGGGAATGGGCGCACAGCAGCGGGTCGGTGCGGACGTAAAGCGGCTTTTCGAAGGTGCCCACCAGATGCGACGCCGCCATCACCGCCGCGGCCACCGAAGGCGGGTGTGCCGGATCGGCGCGCAGATAGCCCTCGCGCTTTTCGGGCGCGGGAAACAGCGGCGGCGCGCCGCGCAGGTCCAGCAGGATGTCGCACTGGCTGACCGCCCCGTCGCGCGGAGCGCTCAGCCCGAAACCGCCGCGCCCGCCGGGGGTGATCTGCTGCAATGCGTCGATCACCACCTCGAACCCGCCAAAAGCCCCGCGGGCCTGGCGCAGCCGGCCCAGCACGGTGTCATGGGCGCGGCTGTCGGGCACCGTTTCGCACGGATCCAGAAGCACGGTGACGCCCAGATGCAGTGCCAGCTGATCGGCGGCCTGCAGCGCGGTTTCGGCGGGACCGAGGATCAGGCACAGCCCTTCCGAAACGATGTCGACGCTTTTTGCGGGTACGGCGGGCAGCAGCGCCTCGGCCATCAGCGCCGCCATCTTGGGCGCGGGATCGCCTCCGGAGCCGTCATGCCAGCCCGCCCGGTCGCGCAGGTCCAGCGTGGGGGCGGGCGACACGCCCAGCTCGTCCGCCAGTTCCTCGAAGCGGCGGGCCTCCTGCGCGCAGCACAGGATCGCGTCCCCCGCCTGCAGTGCGGCGGCGGCCTGGTCGATCTGGTCGGTGCACAGCGCGTGGCAGGGGCGGGTGACGGCGCTGCCGGTCGCCTTGGCCAGACGGTCGGCGTCGATGGTCTGGCTGCCCAGGCAATCACACGTGATGAACGTGTTGGTCATGTTCCCTCCCTCGCCGCAGGCTCCCCCTCCTGTGGTCGAGCCGGAAGCTACACATGTTTCGCCGCAACAGACAACCCGGTCGCGGCCGGGTTAAAGATTATTCGAAAATATTCCTTTTCCAAACCCGCAGTTTCGGTCCACACTGGCACGAGGGAGGTTCGGCGTGATCCATAATCCGGAACAATACCAGCGGGTTCCGCTGGGGATCGTCCTGCGCAAGACGCCCGGGGTGACATGCTGGGCGGCGTGGTCCTGGCGGGTCAGCGCGGTTCTGCCCGGGGCTGGCCCGGCGGACTGGAAGCTGCTGCGACACGAGGGCGAGGCGGTGGAATACCACGCCGCGACCCTGCCGCTGGAGCTTCACGGGGCCGAGACCGAAGCCTATCTGCACGGGCTGGCTGCCGCGGTGCCGTCGGTCTTTGTGGTGCTGCGCGAGGGGGAGGGCACGGCCCCGCTGGACCTGGTGCTGGTCACCGCCTCGCCCTACGAAGCCCAGGATTACACCGACAGTGGCGAGGAGATCGTGGAAAAGGTCGCGATGCCGCCGGGGCTTGTGGCGCTGGTGCGCGGCTTTGTGGAGGCGTTCCACGTCGAAGAGGTCTTTGTCAAACGCAAGCGCGACAAGCAGCGGGTCGATCTGACCCAGGACGGGCTGGGGGATCCGCGAATCGGCAAGGCGGCGGACATCTATGCCTCGCCCGCGCAAAAGCGGCGGCGCCTGCAGTGATGAGGGGGGAGGCCGGGAGATGAGCGATTTCTGGTCCCGCCGCAAGGCCGCCGTCAACGCCGAGGCCGAGGCCGATCAGGCCCGCCTCCGGCAGGCTGAGACCGAGGCCCAAGAGGCACGGCTGGCCGCGCGCAGCGATGCAGAGATCCTGGCCGAACTGGACGTGCCGCCGCCCGAAGAGATGGCCAGCCCCGGAGAGATCACGGATTTTCTCAAGGAAAACATCCCGCACCGGCTGCGCACGCGGGCGCTGCGCCGCTTGTGGCGGCTGAACCCCGCCCTGGCCAATCTCGACGGGCTGCTGGATTATGGCGAGGATTATACCGACGCCGCCACCGTGGTCGAGAACCTCGCCACGGTCTACCAGGTGGGCAAGGGCATGCTGGCGCGGTTCGACGAGGTTGCGGACGCGAACCCGGAGGTGACGGACCCGGCAGACGGCGAAGAGGCCGGGGCGCACGCCGTGCCGCCACAGGCCGAAGCGCCGCCCGCGGCGGTTCCGGATCGTCCCACCGTCGCCCCAATCGCGCCCCCCACCCCGGAGGAGGAAGGTGAAATGCCTGCGACAACAATGCGCAGAATGAAATTTCAATTTCCCGAACCCTCATGATACATTTTTGTCATGATCGCCGTTGAAGCCCCGCAGGTCGATCCCGAAGATCGTCTTCGCGCCGACCTTTACAACTATCTTGGCGCGCTTCTGGCCGCGCCGCCCGACGAGATGCTGTTGGCCCAGACCGCCGGTCTGGAAGGCGATGAGGGCGATCTGGGACAGGCCATCGCCACGCTGGCCAGACTGGCCCGGGTGACCCGGCCCGCCACGGTGGAGAGCGAGTTCAACCGGCTGTTCATCGGCCTGGGGCGGGGCGAATTGCTGCCTTATGCCAGCTATTACCTCACCGGCTTTCTGAACGAAAAACCGCTGGCCGTGCTGCGCCAGGACATGCTGGCGCGGGGTCTGGCGCGGGCCGACAACGTGTTCGAGCCCGAGGACAACATCGCCAGTCTGATGGAGATGATGGCGGCGATGATCGTCGGCCGATTCGGCCGTCCGGCCCCGCTGGCCGACCAGAAGGCGTTCTTTGCCCGGCACATCGCGCCCTGGGCGCGGCATTTCTTTACCGACCTCGAAGGTGCCGGGAACGCCGTGTTCTATGCGCCGGTGGGCACGATCGGTCGGCATTTCATGGAGATTGAGCGCGAAGCGTTCAGACTGAGCGCGGCCTGAGCCGCATGTCCGGCGGCCTGCCGCCACTCATCGCCAAGGGAGGAGCCTTGCACATGAAACCGGAAGAGGCGGCGACCAGCCGCCGCGATTTCCTGAAACTGGCCGGAACCACGGCCCCCGCCGCGGCACTGGCCGTGGCCGGCACCGGGGCTGCCGCGGCAGAACCCGAGCCCGCATCCGACCGGATGCAGGACACTGCGCATACCCGCGCCTATTTCGACAGCGCCCGTTTCTGAACGGACCCCGTCATTTCATGTGGGTCCGGCGACTGGTTGCGTGACGCCCGACTGCCGGTGACCCGATCGAAACCACGCGGGCACGATCCCTGCGATCGCGCGCGTAATGGAGACTTGAAACATGCTCAGGAAAAAGACCAACGGGGTTGCGCGACGCCCCCAGCGGACAAGTATCCTTTCCGAGGTCGGCAACGCCTCGGTGGACCGCCGTGCCTTTCTGCGCGGCTCCGGACTTGCCATCGGCGGCCTGGCCGCCATCGCCGCAACCGGCGGCACCGTTCAGCAGGCCAGTGCCCAGGCGGCGGTCAAGGCCGTTGACCTGAAGAAAACCGTCTGCACCCACTGCTCGGTGGGCTGTACCGTCGTGGCCGAGGTGTCGGACGGCGTCTGGGTCGGGCAGGAGCCCGGCTGGGACAGCCCCTTCAACCTCGGGGCCCATTGCGCCAAGGGCGCCGCGGTGCGCGAACATGCCCATGGCGAACGCCGCCTCAAGTACCCGATGAAGAAAGAGGGTGGCGAGTGGAAGCGCATCAGCTGGGAACAGGCCATCGACGAGATCGGCGACCAGATGATGACGATCCGGGACGAAAGCGGCCCGGACAGCGTCTACTGGCTGGGATCGGCCAAGCACAACAACGAGCAGGCCTACCTGTTCCGCAAGTTTGCCGCCTACTGGGGCACGAACAACGTGGATCACCAGGCGCGGATCTGCCATTCGACCACGGTTGCGGGTGTTGCGAACACATGGGGCTACGGCGCCATGACCAACTCCTACAACGACATCCACAATTCCAAGGCGATCTTCATCATCGGCGGCAACCCGGCCGAGGCGCATCCCGTCTCGCTGCTGCACGTGCTGCGCGCCAAGGAGCAGAACAACGCCCCGCTGATCGT
Organism: Alphaproteobacteria bacterium; assembly: GCA_030425925.1. Lineage (GTDB taxonomy): Bacteria > Pseudomonadota > Alphaproteobacteria > Rhodobacterales > Rhodobacteraceae > JAUHZO01. The sequence continues at coordinate 342,325 of JAUHZO010000002.1, forward strand.
CTGCGACCCGCGCTACACGCGCACCGCGGCGCATGCCGATGAATATGTCCGCTTCCGTCCCGGCAGCGACGTGGCGCTGGTCTGGGGCATCCTGTGGCACATCTTCGAAAACGGCTGGGAGGACAAGGAGTTCATCCGCACCCGTGTCTGGGGCATGGACCAGATCAAGGAAGAAGTCGCCAAGTGGACCCCGGAAGAGGTGGAACGCGTCACCGGTGCCCCCGGGTCGCAGCTGCGCCGCGTGGCGCGCACCATGGCCAACAACCGTCCCGGCACGGTGATCTGGTGCATGGGCGGCACGCAGCACACCAACGGCAACAACAACACCCGCGCCTACTGCATCCTGCAGCTTGCGCTGGGCAACATGGGCACGTCCGGCGGCGGCACCAACATCTTCCGCGGCCATGACAACGTGCAGGGCGCAACCGATCTTGGCGTCCTGTCGCACACTCTGCCGGGCTATTACGGTCTGGCCAAGGGCGCGTGGCAGCACTGGGCGCGCGTCTGGGGCGAGGATTTCGACTGGCTGTCCGGCCAGTTCGCCAAGGACGGCGACAAGAGCCTGATGAACCTGACCGGCATCCCGGTGTCGCGCTGGATCGACGGGGTTCTGGAAGATCCGGCCAACATGGACAACCCCAACAAGGTCCGGGCCATGGTGCTGTGGGGCCACGCGCCGAACTCCCAGACCCGCATGGTCGAGATGAAGAAGGCCATGGAGATGCTGGACATGCTGGTCGTGATCGACCCGTTCCCCACCGTCTCTGCCGTGCTGCATGACCGGACCGACGGTGTCTACCTGCTGCCGGCCTGCACGCAGTTCGAAACCTACGGCTCGGTCACCGCGTCCAACCGGTCGATCCAGTGGCGCGAGCAGGTCATCGACCCGCTGTTCGAATCGAAGCCCGATCACACCATCATCGGCCTTTTCGCGCAGAAGTTCGGCTTCCATGACCGGCTCTTCCGCAACATCGCGCTGGAAGAGGATGGGGTTACCCCGAACATCGAAGACACGCTGCGCGAGATCAATCGCGGCATGTGGACGGTGGGCTATACCGGCCAGTCGCCGGAGCGGCTCAAGCTGCACATGGCCAACCAGCACACGTTCGACCGCACCACGCTACAGGCCATCGGCGGCCCGGCCGACGGTGACTATTACGGTCTGCCCTGGCCCTGCTGGGGCACCGCCGACATGAAGCACCCGGGCACGCCGAACCTTTACGACATGTCCAAGCCGGTGGCCGAGGGCGGTCTGACCTTCCGCGCGCGCTTTGGCGTGGAGCGCGACGGCGACAACCTTCTGGCGGATGGTGTCTATTCCGTCGGGTCCGAGATCCAGGACGGCTACCCCGAATTCACCTACCAGATGCTGGTGGACCTCGGCTGGGATGGCGATCTGACCGATGAGGAACTGGCCGGCATCGCCGAAGGTGCCGCCATCCCCGAATTCCAGAAAGGGGCAGGCCAGGCCGGACAGCCGAAAGTCCGTGAAGACGGCGTGGTCAACCCCGACTTCGCCGAAGCCATGGGCAAGGTGAACTGGAAAACAGACCTCTCGGGCGGCATTCAGCGGGTGGCCATCAAGCATGGCTGTGCGCCCTTCGGCAACGCCAAGGCGCGGGCTGTGGTGTGGACCTTCCCGGATCCGGTGCCGGTGCACCGCGAACCGCTGTACACCAACCGGCGCGATCTGGTGGCGGATTATCCGACCTACGAGGACCGCAAGTTCTATCGTCTGCCGACGATGTACGCCTCGATCCAGAAGAACGACTTCTCGAAGGACTACCCGATCATCCTCACCTCCGGCCGTCTGGTCGAATACGAGGGCGGCGGGGACGAGACCCGGTCGAACCCCTGGCTGGCGGAACTGCAGCAGGACATGTTCGTCGAGATCAACCCGCGCGACGCCAACAACCTTGGTGTGCGGGACGGCGCGCAGGTCTGGGTCGAAGGGCCCGAGGGCGGCAAGGTCAAGGTCATGGCCATGGTCACCCGGCGGGTGGGCGAAGGCGTGGCCTTCATGCCCTTCCACTTCGGCGGTCATTTCCAGGGCGCGGACCAGAGGTCGAAATACCCCGACGGGGCAGACCCGTATGTGCTGGGGGAATCGACCAACACGGCCCAGACCTACGGCTATGACAGCGTCACCCAGATGCAGGAGACGAAAGCGACTCTCTGCAAGATCATGCCAGCGTAAGGAGGAACGGATATGGCACGAGCTAAATTCCTGTGCGACGCCGAGCGCTGCATCGAATGCAACGCCTGCGTGACCGCCTGCAAGAACGAGCACGAGGTGCCCTGGGGCATCAACCGCCGCCGTGTCGTCACCATCAACGATGGTGACCCCGGCGAACGGTCGATCTCGGTGGCGTGCATGCACTGCTCGGACGCACCCTGCATGGCGGTCTGCCCGGTGGACTGCTTCTACCAGAACGAAGAGGGTGTGGTCCTGCACTCCAAGGACCTCTGCATCGGCTGCGGCTATTGCTTCTACGCGTGCCCGTTCGGCGCGCCGCAATTCCCGCAGGCGGGCAATTTCGGATCCCGCGGCAAGATGGACAAGTGCACCTTCTGCGCCGGCGGACCGGAGGAAACCAACTCCACCGCCGAGTTCGCCAAGTACGGGCGCAACCGGATTGCGGAAGGCAAGCTGCCGATCTGCGCCGAGATGTGCTCGACCAAGGCGCTGCTGGCCGGGGATGGCGACGTTGTGTCGGCGATCTACCGCGAGCGTGTGGTGGCCCGCGGCTTTGGCTCCGGCGCATGGGGCTGGGGCACGGCCTACGACCAGAAGGGCGGCTGAGCCGCGCTTTCCGCCGGGGCGGCACAGGCCCCGGCACCCGGACATGCGCGGGGCGGACAGGGGTCCGCCCCGTCTGCCTTGCCTGATATCCGAAACAACCCCTTTGCGGAGGTGACCATGCTGCGCCATCTGGCTCTCTTGCTGACGCTTGCCCTGCTGGCGATGCCGCTGGCCGCGCAGGAAACCGCGCCCGATCCCGCCCCCACAGACCGCACCGCCACCGGCGGGGCGCAGACGCTGGAGGACATTCTGGCCCGGCAGCGCGGCGAAACCGTCGACGACAGTTTCCGACGGCAGTTCGGCAACCCCGACAGCGCCGCCGACCCGTCGGCACAGCTTGGCACGCTGGGCGGCGCATCGGATCCCGATCTGTGGCGCGCACTGCGCTACGACCAGGCCGACATCACCGTCTCGTCCGGCGGCGAGGTCGGGCGCGTCCTGTTCCAGGACGGCGGCATGGTCTGGCTCGACTTCCGCCAGAACGTGCTGGCCCCCTGGGGTGGCTGGCTGCTGCTGGGCACCATCGGCGCGCTGGCGCTGTTCTACCTGCTGCGCGGGCGGGTCCGGCTGGACTATCCTGCCACCGGGCGCACCGTTACCCGCTTTCGGGCGTTCGAGCGGTTTTCGCACTGGCTTCTGGCCGGGTCGTTCATCCTGCTGGGCCTGACCGGTCTGGCCGTGCTGTTCGGGCGCTGGGTCATCCTGCCCACCTTCGGGCCCGAGGCCAACGCGGTGATCCTGACCGGCTCGAAGTTCATTCACAACAACGTGGCCTGGCCCTTCATGCTGGCGCTGGTCTTTGTCTTCTTCCTGTGGGTCTGGCACAACATCCCGAACCGGACCGACCTGGTCTGGATCGTCCAGTTCGGCGGCATCGTCGGCAAGAAGCACCCGCCGGCGAAGAAGTTCAACTTCGGTCAGAAGATCATCTTCTGGTCGGTGATCCTGCTGGGCGGGTCGATCTCGGTGTCGGGCCTGTCGCTGCTGTTTCCGTTCGAACTGCCGCTTTTTGCCAAGACGTTCACGGTGCTCAACGATCTTGGGATCAACGGCTGGCTCGACTTGCCGCCATTCCCGACCGAGTTGAGCCCGCAGGAAGAAATGCAGTTCGCCCAGGCATGGCATGCCATTGTGGGGTTTGTGCTGATGGCGATCATCATCGCGCATATCTATATCGGCTCGCTGGGCATGGAAGGCGCTTATGACGCCATGGGCTCGGGCGAGGTGGACGAGGCCTGGGCGCGCCAGCACCATGCGCTCTGGCTGAACGAGGTGCAGGCACGGCAGGACACGCAAGAGGCGGCATCCGCAAGGGACGCCACCCCCGCCGAATGACGCGGCTGATCCTGGCGCTGGTGCTGAGCCTGTGTGCCGGTCTGCTGCCGGCGCAGGAGTTCACCACGCTCAAGGGACATGGCGGGCCGGTCATGGGGCTGGCGGTGGCCCCGGACGGCACCGTGGCCAGCGCCAGTTTCGACAATTCGGTCGGGCTGTGGACCGGGCAGGGGCCGCGCTGGCTGGAAGGGCACGACGCGGCGGTGGTGACCGTGAACTATAGCCAGGCGCCGCTGTTGCTGTCGGGCGGCGATGATTTTCGGGTGCTGGCCTGGCATCCCGACCGCGCCGGGCCGCTGGAAGTGACGCGGCACCTGGGCAAGGTTGCCAGCATCGCCGTGGACCCGTCGGATGGCCGTATCGCCAGCGCCGGCTGGGACGGTTTTGTCCAGGTCTCGCGGCGCGATGTCGGTGACGGCTTTGTCAGCGAAACCTTGCGGGGACACCGGTCCAACGTCACCGATATCGGCTTTGGCCCCGACGGGGCGCTGTATTCGACATCGTCCGACGGGACGCTGCGGGTCTGGACCAGGGATGGTGCCGGCTGGTCGAACCGGGTGATCGTCAAACACGGGTTCGGCATCAACGAGCTTGTCGTGACGCGCGACTGGATCGCCTACGGCGCCGTTGATGGCGGCACGCGCGTCATTAGCCCCAAGGGGGACGAGATCGCGGATTTCACACTGGATCGCCGCCCGATCCTGGCCATGGCCCATCACGCGGGCACCGGGCAGCTGGCCGTGGGCGACGGGCATGGCTACATCATGATGATCGACACCGCCAGCTGGCGCATCACCCGCGATTTCCGTGCCGCCCGGCGCGGGCCGGTCTGGGCGCTGGCCTTTTCGCCGGACGGGCAGACCATTCTGGCCGGCGGGCTGGACGATGTCGTCTATGCCTGGCCCGTGGCGCTGCTGGACCGGTTCGACCCGGCCATCGACGGGCAGCGGTCCTTCCTGCGCGATCCCGCCACCATGGAAAACGGCGAACGGCAGTTCATGCGCAAATGCTCGATCTGCCACGCGCTCACCCCCGGCCCCTCGCGCAAGGCGGGGCCCAGCCTTTACGGCCTGTTCGGCCGACCGGCCGGCAGCGTCGACGGCTACAGCTATTCGCCGGTTCTGGACGGGTCGGATATCGTGTGGACACAGGACAGCATCGATGCTCTGTTCCACGACGGGCCGGACGTGTTCATCCCCGGCTCCAAGATGCCGATGCAGGTGATCGCGGAACCGGGGGACCGGGCGGACCTGATCGGCTTTCTGGCGCGGGCCACGCAAGAGGAGTGACGAGAACATGAAGGCAATGCTTGCCGGATTTGCGGCCATCATCGTGATCTCGGTCGGAGCGTGGTTCGCGCTGGACGAGATCGGCTTTTCGTCCGCCGAGCGGTCCTCGGGCCAGAACGTGCGGCTGGACTAGACCGGATGGACGGGCCCGGGTCCGCGCGGTGCGGCACGCGCCGGACCGCGTGCGCAGGGGGAAGTGGTGCTGTTCGAACATGACGTAGCGGTCAGCTTCGGCGATTGCGATCCGGCAGGCATCGTCTTTTACCCCAACTATTTCCGCTGGATGGATGCCTGTTTTCACGCCTTCCTGCAGGATCGCGCCGGGGGACATGCCGCGCTGTGCACCGCGCTGGGCGCGCGCGGTCTGGGGCTGATGGAGGCGCGGCTGGGCTTTCGTGCGCCGGTGTCCGAAGGCATGCACCTGCGCTATGCCATCGCCGACATCACCTGGTCAAAGCGCAGCCTGGATGTGACCTATCGCGCCACCGAAGGGGACCGGCTGGTGCTGGAGGGCCATGAGCGCCGCGGCGTGTTCGTGGACGACGCGGCGGGCCGCCTCCGGGCTGCGCCGGTGGCCCCGCTGCGGGCGCTGCTGGGGGCCTGAGCCAGAGCGTGTCGCGCCCGATCAGACGAGGGCATTCGCCTGCCTGACCGAGGCAGGGTCTGCGAAGCATGACCCGTTCGGTCAGGCAGGCGAATGCGATTTGGCGCGACACACTCTAGCCCCAGTCGCCGGGCAGCAGCGCGTCGGGCATGTTCTGGTAACAGACCGGGCGCAGGAAGCGGCGGATCGCCAGCGTGCCCACCGAGGTGTGGCCGAAATTCGTCGATGCGGGATAAGGCCCGCCATGCACCATCGCGGTGGCGACCTCGACCCCGGTGGGAAAGCCGTTGGCCAGCACGCGGCCCGCCTTGCGCTCCAGCACCGGCATCAGGCGCTGTGCGAGCACGGTGTCGCCATCGTCCATCTGCAGCGTGCAGGTCAGCTGGCCGTCGAGGCTTTGGGCGATCTGCAGCATCTCGTCGGCGTCCGACACCCGCACCACCAGCCCCATCGGGCCAAAGACCTCGTGCCCCAGCACCGCGTTCGCCAGCCAGTCCCGCCCGGTGGTGGAGAACAGGCAGGGCGTGGCGTTGCGCCGCTCGCAGGTGGTGGTCAGCACCGCCTGCACGCCGGCGGTTTCGGCCACCCGGTCGCGTCCCGCGCGGAAGGCGCTGGCGATGCCGTCGGTCAGCATGGTCTGGGCGGGGACCTGTTCCAGCGCCTCGGTCGCGGCGGCGACAAAGGCGTCGCCTTCGGCCCCGTCCATCACCACGGCGATGCCGGGATTGGTGCAGAACTGCCCCGCGCCCATGGTCAGCGATCCGGCCCAGCCCCGGCCGATGGCCGCCCCGCGCGCCCGGACCGCCTCGGGCAGCAGGAACACCGGGTTGACGCTGCCCAGCTCGCCGAAGAACGGGATCGGCACCGGGCGCTGTGCGCACAGATCGAACAGGGCGCGCCCGCCCCGCAACGAGCCGGTAAAGCCCACCGCCGCGATCAGCGGATGCTGCACCAGCGCGGCCCCCACCGCGGTGCCGCCGTCATGCACCATGGAGAAGGTGCCCGCCGGCACGCCGGTCCGGGCCATGGCGGCGTGGATGGCCTCGCAGATGATCTCGGTCGTGCCGGGATGGGCCGGATGGCCCTTGACCACCACCGGGCAGCCTGCCGCAAGCGCCGAGGCGGTGTCGCCACCCGCGGTCGAGAAGGCGAGCGGAAAGTTCGACGCGCCGAACACCGCCACCGGGCCGATGGGGCGCTGGACCATCTTCAGATCGGGGCGGGGCAGGGGCTGGCGTTCGGGCAGGGCCGCGTCGTGGCGGCGGTCGAGATACGCGCCCTCCTCCAGCAGCTGGGCGAACAGCCGCAGCTGCCCGGTGGTGCGGCCGCGTTCGCCCTCAAGCCGCGCCTCGGGCAGGCCGGATTCCTGCGTGCCGATCGCGGTGATCGCCCCGGCGCGCGCCTCGATCTCGTCGGCGATGGCGTTCAGGAAGGCCGCGCGCACGGCCCGCGGGCAGGAGCCATAGGTCCAGAACGCCGCCTCGGCGGCCTCGGCGGCGCGGTTCACGAGGTCGGGCGTGCCGAGGCTGAACGCATGCGCGGGCCCGTGCGCGGGCGTCGAGGCAAAGGTCGCCTCACCTGCAACCCAGTCGCCCGCTATGAGGTGTTTGCCATGGGGGGTAAAGGTCATGTCGTGCTCCGTTCCGTGCGCCGCGATCAGCGGTTGTTGGCCTTGCGCCAGGCGGCGAATTTTTCGAGGTTTTCCTCGCGCGTGGCGGGGTAGAGCCCGATGATCGTCTCGCCCGACAGCACCTGTTCCAGCGCGAAATCCTCGTAAGCGGTCATCTCGACGGCTTCGGCCGCCACCTCGTCGGCCAGGTGCGCAGGCACGATGATGACGCTGTCATCGTCGCCCACAACGATATCGCCGGGAAAGACCGGTGCATCGCCGCAGCCGATGGGCACGTTGATGTCGATCGCCTCGTTGGTGGTCAGGTTCGTCGGGCTGGACGGGCGCATGTGATAGGCCGGGAAATCCAGCGCGGCGATGTTCATGGCGTCGCGAAAGCCGCCATCGGTGACCACGCCGGCCGCCCCGCGCATCATCAGCCGGGTGATCAGGATGTCGCCCGCGCTGGCGGCGGTGGCGGATTTGCGGCTGTCCATCACCAGCACATGACCTTCGGGGCAGGTTTCGATGGCGTGGCGCTGGGGGTGCCTGGGGTTGCGGAACTCTGCCAGCTGGTTTCGGTCTTCGCGCGCGGGCATGTAGCGCAGGGTGAAGGCGGGGCCGACCATGTTGCGCCCCTTGGGCGCGACGGGGCGGACGTCCTGGATCACCTGGTGACGCAGCCCGCGCTTGAAGAGCGCCGTGGCCAGCGTGGCGACCGAGACATGGCGGAGCTTTTCGAGCGTGTCGGGATGGGGCGTTTCGGTCATGCTGTGTCCTTTCGGGGGGCGGCGGGGTGAACCCCGCCCTACAGCGTCGCGCAAGGGCGTGCCCGGGCGCGGCTGTGCTTTTCTGGTGTCAGTTGATCTCCGGTTCCGGCACCGGGGCACCGAAATCGGTGCGCAGGAAGTCGAAATCGCAGCCCTTGTCGGCCTGTTCCACATGCCGGCTGTACATCCAGCCCCAGCCGCGCTCGAACCGGGGCGGCGGCGGGGTCCAGGCGGCCCGGCGCCTGGCCAGCTCGGCCTCCGGGACGCGCATCTCGAGCCTGCGGTTGGGGACGTCGACGTCGATGATGTCGCCGGTCTGCAGCAGCGCCAGCGGCCCGCCGATATAGGCCTCGGGCGCGACATGCAGGATGCAGGCCCCGTAAGAGGTGCCGGACATGCGCGCATCCGACAGCCGCAGCATGTCGCGATGGCCCTGTTTCAGAAGCGCCTTGGGCATCGGGATCATGCCCCATTCCGGCATGCCCGGCCCACCCTGCGGGCCGGCATTGCGCAGGACCAGAACGTGATCCGGCGTCATCGGGTAGTCCGCGTCGTTGATGATCTCCTTCAGCTGGGCATAGCTGTCGGCAACGATGGCGGGGCCGGAATGGGTCTGGAAGCGCGGGTCCATTGCGGCGGGCTTGATCACCGCACCATCGGGCGCAAGGTTGCCGCGCAGCACCGCAAGGCTGCCTTCGTGGTAGACCGGGTTCGACAGCGGACGGATCACGTCGTCGTTGTAGTTCACCGCGTCGGCGATGTTCTCGCCCATGGTGAGGCCGTTCACCGTCCTCACCGACAGGTCCAGCTTGTCGCCCAGTTCCTTCATCAGCGCGGGCAGGCCGCCGGCATAAAAGAAATCCTCCATCAGGTATTCCTTGCCCGAGGGCCGGATGTTGGCGATCACCGGCGTCGTGCGCCCGATGGCGTCCAGATCGTCGAGGCCAAGGTCGACACCCGCGCGCCGCGCCATGGCAATCAGGTGGATGATCGCGTTGGTGGAACAGCCCGTCGCCATCGCCACCGTCACCGCGTTGCGCGTGCTTTCGGGCGTCATGATCCTGTCGGGCGTCAGATCTTCCCAGACCATTTCCACGGCACGGCGGCCGCAGGCGGCGGCCATGCGTTTGTGGCCCGCATCGGGCGCGGGGATGGACGAGGCCCCGGGCAGGGTCAGCCCCCAGCCATCGGCGATGGACATCATCGTCGAGGCCGTGCCCATGGTCATGCAGGTGCCGTAGCTGCGCGCGATGCCGCCCTGCACGCCGTCCCACTGGTCCTTGGTGATGGTGCCTGCGCGGCGTTCGTCCCAGTACTTCCAGACATCGGTGCCGCTGCCCAGCTTCTCGCCCGCGTAATTGCCGCGCAGCATCGCCCCCGCGGGCATGTAGATGAAGGGCAGGCCCATGCTGACCGCGCCCATGACCAGCGCGGGCGTGGACTTGTCGCAGCCGCCCATCAGCACCGCCCCGTCGATGGGATGCGAGCGCAGGGTCTCTTCGACTTCCAGCGCGCCCATGTTGCGGTAGAGCATCGAGGTGGGTTTCAGAAGCTGTTCGGCAAAGGAATGCACCGGCATTTCCACCGGCATGCCGCCGGCCTGGTACACGCCCTTTTTCACGAACTCGGCCCGGTCGCGCAGGTGATGGTGGCAGGGCGAGAGGTCAGACCAGGTGTTGATGATGGCAATCACCGGCTTGCCCTCCCAGTCCGCCGCGTCCAGCCCCATCTGCATCGCGCGCGAGCGGTGGCCCATGGAGCGCAGATCGTCGGGCGCGAACCAGCGGGCAGAGCGGAGGTCTTCGGGTTTCCTGGGCATGGTGCGGGCTCCTTGGGTGTGGCGGTCGGGTCGGACGCATCAGACACGGGAATGCCGCGCCGGGCAAGGGTCGCGGGACCGTCAGCGCCCGGGGGCCCCGAACGCGTCAAAGGTGGCGCGCATGCCGTCGGGGTCGGGTCTGCGGCCGGTGAACAGTTCGAATGCGTGCACCGCCTGGAACACCGCCATGCCCGAGCCGTCCATGCAGCGGCAGCCGCGGGCGCGGGCGGCGCGCAAGAGCGCGGTTTCCAGCGGGAAATAGATGATGTCCGCCACCCATAGCGTCGGGCGCAGTGCAGCGGGCGGAACCGGGCTGCCGGGATGGGCGGCCATGCCCACCGGCGTGGCGTTGACCAGACCGCAGACGCGGCCCAGCACCTCGTCCGGGCTGTCCACCCGTCGCACGCGCGCCGCACCGCCCTGCTGCGCCAGGGTGTCGGCCAGCCTTTGTGCGGCCGCAGCGTGCGTGTCGTACAGAAACAGCGTGCCGACGTCGAGATCCAGCAGCGCCCGCGCCACCGCCGCGCCAGCCCCGCCGGTGCCCAGCAGCAGCACCTGCGCGCGCGCGGCATCGGCAAGGGTGCGGCGGAACGCTTCGGCAAAGCCCAGACAGTCGGTGTTGTGCCCGATGCGGCGGCCGTTGCGGAACACCACGGTGTTGACCGCGCCGATGGCGCGGGCGGCGTCGGACAGGGCGTGCAGATGCGGCAGCACCGCCTGCTTGAACGGATGGGTGACGTTCACCCCGTGATAGCCCTCTGCCTCCACCCGGTCGAGCAGCGCGCCGATGGAGCTCTGCTGCCCGGCCGTGTCGATCAGGTCGTAGCGCAGCTCCAGCCCGGCGGCGGTTGCGGCCTCGACATGCATCCGGGGCGTGCGCGACAACGCGATGCCGTCGCCGATCAGCCCGATGCGGAACGGGCCCTCTGGTGGGGTCATCGGGGCACGGGGGGCGGTGTCAGTGTCCATCACGGCTCCGTTGCGGTTGGGCCTTTGGTGATGGGCCGGGCCGGGCCTGGCGTCAATCACCTTCTGCTCGGCGGGGCCGGCCTTGCGCGCCCAGCAGGTACAGCGCCAGCAGCCCGGTGGCGACCAGCCCCGCCACGCCGAACACCACCCCGGTCGACACAAGCCCCGCGGCTTCTGCCGTCAGTCCAAAGACAAACGCCCCCACCGCCGGGCCGACCCGAAAGACGATGGTGTACAGGCTCAGGATCCGCCCCAGCCGGTCCTGCGGGGTTTCGAGCTGCACATAGGCCAGTGCGGCGATGTTGGACGAGGACATCGCGGCACCGTGCACCGTCAGCACCAGCAGCGCCAGCCAGAAGCTGCCGGTCAGGGCAAAGACGATCAGCGTCAGGGCAAAGACCGCCCCCATGACGAGGATCTGCACCAGGGCCTCGCGCGTCTCGCGCGAGCGGGACAGCACCAGCGCGCCCACGATGGCCCCGACACCAAGGGCGGCGTTCAGCATGCCAAGGCCGAATTCGCCGCGGTCAAAGGCCAGTTCGGCATAGGCGGGAAAGATCTCGCTGGCGGGGCGGATCAACATGCCCTGGGCGAGTTGCAGCGCGATGACGCCCAGGATCATCGGTGTCGCGGTCAGGTCGCGCAGCACCTGGCCCAGCCGTACCGGCGTGCTGTCGGGAGTGCGTCGGGTCTGTGGCGGGACGTTGCGGATGCGGTGCAGCGAGATCGACAGCACCACGAAGCCCAGCGCCGACAGCGAAAACACCAGCCCCGCCGATCCCACCACCAGAAGCAGCCCGGCCAGCGCCGGGCCGATGAAGCGCGACAGGTTGAACCCGGTGGAATTCACCGCCAGCGCCGATGGCAACAGCTTGCGCGGCGCGAGATAGGACGCCATGGCCAGCCGCGCCGGCAGCAGCACGCCGGACACCGCCCCCAGCAGCGCCATGGCCAGCGCCATGATCACCGGGGTCAGCGTGTCGGTAAAGTAGAGCACGGCCAGAAGCAGCGACACCGCGGCGCTGGCGATCTGGCCCCAATACATGATCCGTGGCACCGGGTGGCGGTCGGCCATCGATCCGCCCCAGACCGCGGTCAAGAGCGACGGGAACAGTTCGGCAAAGGCGACAAGGCCCAGCCAGGCCTCGGACCCGGTCATCTCCCACGTGACCCAGCCCACCGCGATGCGCTGCATCCAGAAGCCGATGGTCATCACGAAATTCCCCGCCTGATAGGTGGCAAAGGCGGGAATGGCAAAGACGGCCCTGAAGTCGTTGATGCGCGCGCGAACGGCTTCGAGCGGGTGCGCGCGCATTCAGGTCATCTCTCCAGAGTGACAAAGATGGGCTGATGGTCCGATCCCACGGCGTCCTGTCCGATCTGCATGCCGGTGACGGAATCTGCCAGATCGGTGGTGACAAAGCAATGGTCGATCCGGCGCGGGCCGCGGCCTTCGCGCGGGATGGTGTCGCCGTCCATCTCGTCATGGCCCGCCAGCGTCCAGGCATCGGCCAGACCGTGGGCGCGGATGGTGCGTCCGTGCCAGCCCGAGACGTCGCCCACCACGCGGGTGTATTCCGGCCCGTCGGGCTGAAAGTTCATGTCGCCCATCACGATGGCCGTCATCGGCTGCGGCGGCATCGGGCGGTCGGCCCATTCCGGTCCCTTGACCTCGCCGCCCGCGCTGGCGCCGCGCTCGTGCCCGCGCAGCATGATGTCCATCATGTATTCCACCTGATCGCGGCGCGTGTCGGCGGAGACGTGGTCAAGATGCACGGAGCAGAACCGCAGCGGCCCGGACGGCGCGTCGATCACCGTTTCCACCAGCGTGCGCTGCAGATGAAAGATCGACCGGAGTGCGATCTTGGGCAGGGTGTGGTTGATCGAGGACAGGATCGGCCAGCGCGACAGCACCATGTTGCCGAACTGGCGGCGGCGGTGCACCGGTTTGCCGTCGACGATCTCGGAGGCGTCAAGGTCGATGCCCGGGCCATAGACCCAGTGCATGTGCGGCAGGCGCGCGGCGATTTCCTCGGCCTGGTGCACCATGCCGGAGCGGGCAAAATAGGTCTCGACCTCCTGCAGGGCGATCAGGTCGGGATCGCCCAGTTCGCGTACGATCCGGTCAAGATCGAAGTTCCCGTCCTTGCCCATGCCGTACTGGATGTTGTAGCTGGCCAGTTTCATTCTGCAGGCTCCATCTGCGCCGCTGCGGCGTGGTGGTCGATGTCGATGCGCTGGCCGCTGTCGGCGTCAAAGACATGCAGTTTCTGCAGGTCGATGGCGACGCCGATCTCCTGACCCGGTTCCAGGCGCTGCTTGTCCTTGGTCAGCACCGAAAACGGCACGTCTTCGATCATCAGGTGATAGAGCCCGGCGGATCCGGTTTCCTCGTAGAACTCGAACTGGCCGTGCAAAGAACCGCTGCCCGCCGCCGCCAGGTGCAGGTCTTCGGGGCGCAGCCCAAGCGTGACCAGCTTGCCGTCCATCCCCTGCGCCGCGCTGGGGGGAATGGCGATGGCGGAGCCGTCGCCAAGGGTGACGGCAGACCGCTCGGCCGAGATCTCGCCGGGCAGGAAGTTCATGGCGGGCGATCCGATGAAGCCCGCGACATACAGCGTGGCTGGGCGGTTGTAGACCTCTTCGGGGGTGCCGACCTGGTCGATGGTGCCCTTGTTCATGATGACCATGCGGTCGGCCAGCGTCATGCCTTCGTGCTGGTCATGGGTGACAAAGACCGAGGTGGCCTTGATGCGGTTGTGGATACGGCGGATCTCGTGGCGCATCTGCACCCGCAGCTTGGCGTCGAGGTTCGACAGCGGTTCGTCGAACAGGAACACCTTGGGCTCGCGGATGATGGCGCGGGCCATGGCCACGCGCTGGCGCTGGCCGCCCGACAGCTGGCCGGGCTTGCGGTCGAGGAACTCTTCCAGCCCCACCGATTTGGCCACCGCGCGCACCTTTTCGTCACGCTCGGCCCGGGGCATGCCCGCGACCTTGAGCGCATAGCCGATATTGCCGGCCACGGTCATGTGCGGGTAAAGCGCGTAGTTCTGGAACACCATGGCGCAGCCGCGTTCGCGCGGTTCCAGATCGTTGACCACGGTATCGGCGATGGCGATCTCGCCGTCGGTGATGTCTTCCAGCCCCGCGATCATGCGCAGAAGCGTGGACTTGCCGCAGCCCGAGGGGCCCAGTATCACGACGAACTCGCCATTGTGGATGTCGAGGTTCACCCCGTGGATCACCTCGTCCTTGCCGTAGGATTTCCGGACGGCGCGGATTGCGATATCGGCCATTGTCGGGCCTCCTTTGTTGATCGGTCCCCGGGGACCTTACTTGTCTGTACTGATCAGGCCGCGCACGAACCAGCGCTGCATGGCAACGACCACCAGGATCGGGGGCACCATCACCAGAAGCGAGGCGGCCATGGCCACGTTCCATTTCGGGATGCCGCCGCCCGTGGTGTTCACGTTGGGCACCAGGCTGCGCAGCTCGACCGCGACCACCTCGTAAGACGGGTCGGTGATGATCAGGAGCGGCCAGAGGAACTGGTTCCAGCCCGACACGAACATGATCGTCGCCAGCGCCGCCATGTTGGTGGCCGAGAGCGGCACCAGGATGTCCTTGAGAAAGCGCAGCGGCCCCGCGCCGTCCATCTTGGCGGCCTCCACCAGCTCGTCCGGGATGGTCAGGAAGAACTGGCGGTACAGGAACGTGCCCGTCGCGGTGGCGATCAGCGGCAGGATCAGGCCCGTGTAGCTGTTGAGCATGTTCCATTCCAGGTTCACCTCGACACTGGCGATGGTGTCCAGCAGCCAGGTGATCCCGGTCCAGTTCAGCAGCGTCTGGAACGGCGACAGCGCATTGGCGGCCACCGCATAGGTCGGCACGATGCGCACCTCGAGCGGCAGCATGAGCGTGATGAACACGCACCAGAAGATCGGCATCCGAAGGCGGTGGTCAAAGAACACGATCCCGAACGCG
Organism: Alphaproteobacteria bacterium; assembly: GCA_030425925.1. GTDB lineage: Bacteria > Pseudomonadota > Alphaproteobacteria > Rhodobacterales > Rhodobacteraceae > JAUHZO01. The sequence continues at coordinate 357,510 of JAUHZO010000002.1, forward strand.
GTGATGCAGGCGATCACGATCTTGCCCACCACCACACCCATGGCGACGATGAAGGAGTTGATGAACTTGGTCTGGAAGTCGCGGGTGAACCAGGCCTCGTGCATGTTCACCCAGAACTGGTCCGAGATGCCGAGATTGGGCGGGATCGCGTTCACTTCCTGCACCGTCTGGGTCGAGGCGGCAAAGACCAGGTACATCGGTCCCAGCAGGAACAGCAGGCCCATGATCAGGATCGCATGGGTGGCGATGTTGAGCCAGGGCGTGTTTTCGACCATGCCCGGGGTGCGGCGCGGCTTGCGCCGGGTGGGCTGGGTCGTGTCCGCGGCAAGCGGGGTGGTCAGCGTGGCATCGGTCATGTGTAATGCACCCGGCGTTCGATGTAGCGGAACTGGACGAAGGTCAGCAGGATCACCAGCACCATGAGGATCACGGACTGGGCGGCGGCAGAGGAGTAGTTCTGCCCTTCGAACCCGTCGACATAGATCTTGTAGACCATCAGGTTGGTGGCCCGCGCGGGTCCGCCATTGGTCATGGTGTCGACGATGCCGAAGCTGTCGGTGAAGCTGTCGGTGATGTTGATCACGAGGATGAAGAAGAATGTGGGCGTCAGCAGCGGCAGCTGGATGTCGCGCATCCGGCGCAGCACGCCCGCGCCGTCCATGGCCGAGGCCTCGACCAGCGCGCGCGGGATCGACTGCAGCCCAGCTAGGAAGAAGATGAAGTTGTAGGCGATGTTCTTCCACGCGCCGGCAAAGATGATCATCGCCATGGCGTGCCAGCCGGTCAGGATCGGATCCCAGATACCGTCCCAAACCTGGTTGACGTAGTTCATGATGCCGGCATCGGGGTTGAAGATGTAGCGGAAGGCGAGGCCGATCGCGGGTGCGGCCACGGCATAGGGCCAGATCATGCCCACGCGATACTGCCTGTAGCCGCGCAACTGGCGGTCGACGAACAGCGCAAGGATCAGCGCAAGGCCCATGCCGATGATCGTGGTGCCCGCGGCGTAGACAAAGCTGACGCGCACCGATTGCCAGTACAGGTCATCGGTCAGAAGTTCGCGGAAATGGTGCAGGCCCGCCCATTCGTTGCCGCCGCCCCAGGGCTGTTCGAAGGTCAGCGACCAGAACACCGCCTGAGAGGTCGGCCAGTAGAAGAAGACGAAGATGATCAGCAACTGCGGGGCCACCATCAGGGCGGCGATCCAGTTGTTCTTGAAATAGGCGCGACGCATGTGGGCCACCCTTGCAGCGGCGGTGCGCTGAAGCGCACCCTACGGAAATCGAGGTAGGGTGCGCCATGGCGCACCCGTGGTCAGGACCGGCCCCGCAAGGGGCCGGCCCACGGGACAGAGCCTTACGGGAAGGTCTTGCCGGCATAGGTGCGCTCGAAGTTGCGCAGAACCTTGTTGGAACGCTCGACCGCGGTGTCCAGCGCGTCCTTCATCGACTTCTGACCGGCAAAGGCGGCTTCGACTTCCGAAACCCATTCCTTGCGCGCCTGGATGAAGCCACCCAGACGGATGCCGCGGGTCAGCGGGCCCACTTCGGAATAGGTCAGCGATTCGATCGCCTTTTCGCGGCCCTTGTAGGGAGCTTCGTCATAGAAGCCTTCGGCCACCAGCTGGTCGTAGCCCGACAGGGTCACCGGGATGTAGCCGGTGTTGGTCGACCAGTAGCGGGCCGATTCGGGCGTCGCGAGGAACTTCAGGTACTCGGCCGCGCCGCGATACTCGTCTTCGTCCTTGCGCGACAGAACCCACAGGGCGGCGCCGCCCACGACGGTGTTCTTGCGCTCGGTGCCTTCGTAGACCGGGATCATGGTGACGTCCCAGTTCAGGCCTTCGACGGCGGCGTTGTGCACGGTGGCGTGCGACGCGATGGAGCCGAAATAGATCGAGCAGACGTTCTGGGCGAAGGCGTCGCGCGAGTTCTGGCCGCCCTGCGAGGTCTTGATCTCGCTCAGGCCCTCGTTGTACCAGCGCAGCTGGTCTTCCATGTGCTTGACGTGCAGCGTGGTGTTGTAGACATATTCGCTGTCCAGACCGTCGTAGCCGTTGTTGTTGGTCGCGATCGGCACGCCGTGCGCCATCGAGAACTGCTCGAGGTCAACCCAGGTCGACGGGGCGTAGCCAAAGGCGCACTTGTCGGGGTTGGCGGCCTTCAGAGCGCGCAGGGCGGTTTCGAACTCTTCCCAGGTTGCGGGAACGGCGGCACCGGCGGCGTCGAAATCGTCGATGTTGTAGTACATCATCGGGGTCGACGAGTTGAACGGCATGGCCACCATGTCGCCGTTCGAGGCGGCATAGTAGTTGGCGATGCCGGGGAAATAGTCGTCCCAGTCGATCTCGATGTCGTAGTCCGACATCATCTGGTGCACCGGGTAGAACTCGCCCGACATCATCAGGTCGGCGGTGCCGGCATCATAGGCCTGCACGATGGTCGGGTGCTTGCCGGCGCGGAAGGCGGCGATGGTGTTCTGCACGGCGTTGGCATAGCCTTCCTGGCCGACGCAGACGATTTCATAGGTGTCCTGGCTTGCGTTGAAGCGGTCGCAGGTCGACTGCACCACTTCGCCCAGATAGCCGCCAAGGCCATACCAGTATTCGAACTTGATCTTGTCCTGGGCCTGTGCGGCACCGCCGATCACGGCGGTCAGCGCGGCCACGCTCACGATGGTCGATTTCATGTCCCGGTCTCCTGCAGGAAAATCTGTGTACCCGGTCGGCACGGGCCACCGCCTAGAGCGGCAGTTTGACACTCAGGCTGAGGTTTCGCGAAGTTTCTCTCAACGATTGATGACGGCAGGAAAACAAAAGATGTCGGTATCATGACGCAAGAATGTGTTAACGCGGCCCGCAATCGCACAAGCCCGCCAGCGCCAAGGGCGCGGCGGGCGTCGCGGGCGCTTTGCCCGCTTTTCAGGCGTTTTCGAGAACGATGTTGCCGTCGAGATAGTTGTCGAAATGCACCAGCGTCAGATCGGCATCGCCCAGTACCACGGCCATCTGCGCCGGGCCCCAGAGCTGGTCGATCGCGGCTTCGGGATCCAGCGGCACGGTGACGTTGTAATGCCCGCCCGCCAGCGTGGTGAAGGGCAGGCCGTGCCAGATCGCCGTTGAGGTATAGTGCACATGGCCCGCGATCACCTGGCGCACGTCGCCATGACGGTTGAGCACGTCGGCCAGGGCCTTGCCGTTCTCGAGGATGATCCGGTCGACCTTGGTCAGAAGCGGATTGGCATGGTGATGCAGCACCACGACCACCGGCCGGTCGGCGGCCTCGTCCAGGCGCTGCGCCAGCCAGTCCAGCTGGGACGGGGCAAGCTGCCCGCCATGGCTGTGCTCGGCCCCCGGTGCGGTGACGCTGTCCAGCAGGATCACGCGATAGCCCTTGGCGTCGATCACCTTGTCGATATAGCCGGTACCGGCGCGCTCGGTCTCGCCAAAGACCTTCACGTAGAGATCGCGGCTGTCATGGTTGCCGATGGTGATGTGGCAGGGCACCGTCAGCGCCGAAACCGCCGCCTTGAGCCGGTGATAGGGGGCCTCTTCGCCGCGAAAGCCCAGATCCGCCAGATCGCCGGCCAGCACCACGAAATCCGCATCCGCATGACGGGCATTGATCGCCGCGATGCCCTTCTCCAGGCGCACGAAGGTGTCGAGCCCCTTGGAGGTTTCGTCTTCGCCCACCAGGTGCAGGTCGCTGAGGACGATGAATTTCAGACGCTCCGGTGCCGTCATTGCCCCAGCCCCGCGGCTTCGAGAAAGGCCATGGAAGCGGGGATGCCGCTGTGGTCGCGCAGTTCCAGGATCAGGTGCGGGCGGACCTCCAGCGCGGCGATGGCGCGGAACACGGCGTGCCAGCGGATCGTGCCTTCGCCGATGGCCCAGTGCCGGTCCGCATAGCCGTCGGCATCCTGCAGGTGGATGTGGTGCAGCATCTCGCCCGCCAGCGTCACGAAATAATCCACCGGGGCCGCCCCGGTGGACCCGTGGGCGTAATGCGCGTGGCCGGTGTCGATGGACAGGCGCACGGCGTCGCTGTCAAAGCTTTGCGCCAGGTGCAGGCGGTCCATCGGGTCGATGTCCTCGATGTTCTCGATCACCAGCACCACGCCCATCTCTTCGGCGCGCTTGACGGCCGCCCCGATCGAGGCGTGCGTCGCGGCGACCACCCGGTCGCGGGCCTCGGCCTGGTTGTCGAGGTTGTTGTGCATCCAGGTGGTGTAGGGCGAATGGATCACCATCTGCGTGGCACCCAGCGCGGCGCAGACATCCAGCCCCTGATCCATGCGCCGCGCCACCACGGCCTGGATGTCGGGATCGGGCGAGGCGATGGAGAAGCCGATGAACGGCCCGTGAATGCCCAGCCGCCCGGTATGGCCGTCCAGCAGCGCCCGGGCCTCGTCCACCTTGGGCTGCCAGTCGCCGTTCAGCACGTCGGCGGAAAAGAAGCTTTGCAGTTCCAGATCGCGCTGCTTGTCCAGCAGCCAGTTGCGATGCTCGGAAAGGGTTTCGACGCGCAGCGCGGCGCCGATGATCGGCAGGGTCATGGCAGGGGTCCCGGTCTTGGTTGAACGCAGGCACGTCTGCCGCATCAGGCTGACGCGGTCGCGACAGCGCGGTGACCATCCGGTAAAACTGTTGTATCGGATTTGTCACAAGCGCGGCGCGACGAACCTGCCCGCGCGGGGGCGGAATGGGCAAGGAAAGGAACATCACCATGATCGAACGTCTGGAAACCGGACGCCGGATGTCGAAGATCGTAAAGCATAACGGGGTGGCCTATCTGTGCGGGCAGGTGGGCGCAGGCGACAGCGTGGCCGAGCAGACGCGCGACTGCCTGGGGCGGATCGAGGCGTTGCTGGCGCAGGCGGGGTCGTCGCCCGACCGCATCCTGCAGGCGGTGATCTGGCTGGCCGACATGCAGGATTTCGACGAGATGAACGCGGTCTGGGATGCCTGGGTGCCCGAGGGCCACGCCCCGGCCCGGGCCTGCGGCGAGGCGCGTCTGGCCCGGCCGGCGCTGAAGGTCGAGATCATCGTGACCGCCGCCTGCGATTGAGAAAACAGGACAGCGTCCATCCCGCGGCTCAAGGAACACGCGGGATGGACCAAAGAGCCATCAACAGAACCGTTTGACCTGTCGCCATCGGTCGACCATCGTGGCGCACCTTCTGGGGGCGCTCATGCGCTGCCGCAGGCGACCCTGGCCCGGCGGCGCGATTGGTCCATAGCAATCAGCACCGCGCTTGTGAGCCGGTCGCGTGTTGCGGGCGTCCGCAATGTGACGTCGCCTATCGCGACGCGCTGCTTTGAAAAGTCGTCTGCCGACACATCGGCTGTAAGCAGAACGACAGGCACCAAGGGGTTTTTGATACGGAAATAGATCAGGTGATCGACCTGCACGACAATGTTCGCCCCCGTGTCCAGATCGATCATGGCAAGATCCGGCCTGCTCTGACCGGTTTTAAGCTGATGTTTCAGGCCAGAGATGTCGCTGTGCCAATCGACGACGTGCCCGAGCTCGCGAAGCATGCCGACGGTTTCGAGGTTCTGTATGTTGGCCGCCCCCGCGAAACCGATGGACAGGCTGGCCGACGATACACGTCTGGACCTGCGCACCGAGGCGGCGGACCTGCGATGACCGGTTTGCGTCACGCGAAGCGTTGTGTCTGCGGTCTCCGCCTCCCGTTCGTCAACGACCCTCAGCGTCGCGATCAGGACGACGCCAAAGAACGCGGTCAACTGCATCAGGACAGTGAAGCCAAGGGCGACAGGCCACGATGAGCCGGCGACAAGCACGGGAAACGCCACCAGGCCGGTTGCGGCAGAGGCCAGCACAGCTGCCATGGCCGCGCCCCGAGGCTCGGATTGGCTTTGGGATGTCGACGCCGTGCTGTCACAAAAAGGGCCTTGCGCTGCTATTGCGTGCGCCTTGTCCGGTCGGTTTGGTGTTACGTGAGGATCGTATTCAACAATTTCCCGATCTAATTTTGCCACCCGTTTTCCTCACATTCCAAAGATGTATTCGGCGATCGCGACACCGCCTTTGGCAGGCCAGCAACCTTGCTGCGCCTGCGCACGCTTCCACAGAGGAAACCATCAATGAAATCAGGTGTCTAATGGGCATGCGTATGGTGAGTTTTCGGGCGAGTGATTTTTCTTTCTTTTGACGGCCCGTGCTTTCTTTTGCGATACCTTGGGTGGGTTGATTTTGATCGAGATGCGACATATCTTTTGACGTGAATGTGTGAAATGATCGTGAAATTGGTGAAATGAAAATAGGCGTACCATCATCAAAGCTTGGGGGCAAGATGAAGCGGAACAGGATAGAAGACCATCTGAGACCTGTTGACACCGACAGGGTTGACGGCGCGAAGGCCGAAAAAACGCAGGGTAAGCAAGCAGTCGCCGCACGGCGCGTGCTACTGGCCGACGACCACACGTTGATCCGGCAACTGGTGTCGGAACTGCTGGAAACGTCCGGAGAATACCGGGTCACTTCTGCGGCTTCGATTCAGGAAGTGCTGGACGAACTCGACAGACAGGAGGATTTCGACATCGTCCTGCTGGACATCCGGATGCCCGGACAGACAGGTATCGACAGTGTCAAGCAGGTGATCGACAAGGCGGGATCCGCAAAGTTCGTGTTGTTCAGTTCCGAGGTGGATCGTGGCTTCTGCATGGCGGCGGTGGCCGCAGGCGGCTACGGCCTGTTGCCAAAGTCCATGAACACCCGTGCCCTGTTGTCGGGTCTCAAGCTGATCCAGTCCGGCGAGATTTTCGTTCCCAACGAAATCATGTCATCGAAACCGGGCGTGATTCGCGGCAACAAGTTGCGCGACGTCGAGGTGAAGGTGCTTGCGCTGGCGTCCGAAGGCTTGACGAACAAGGAAATCGCCGCACGGATCGGCGAAGACGAAGGCACCGTGAAAATGCACATGAGATCGCTGACCAGCAAGCTTTCGGCGCGCAACCGTGCGCATGCGTCGGCGATTGCCATTCGTCTTGGGTTGGTCTGACAGTGTCGTGACGGGCCTGCCCCGCGTTCGGCGTCGCGCCGGTTAAGCCCCGGCACCAGGTCCCGCCGCGCGCGCGGCGGCCACCATCGTCTCCAGCCGCTGCGCCACGTCCTGCGCGCGAGCATAGAACGCGGTCTCGGGCAGGCCGTAGCGGTCCATCGGGGTCTCGAAGGTCAACGGCGTGCGGTAGGGCGTGGCGGCGATGGCGCGGGTCACGGCAGACCAGTCGATCCGCCCGTCGAACGGCAGAAGATGGTCGTCCATCGCGCCGAAATTGTCGTGAATATGGGTCGAGATCAGCCGTTCGCCGAACTGGTCCAGCACGCTCAGCCCACCCGGCTCCACCATTTCCCAATGCCCGGTGTCGAGGTTCAGGCCGATGAACTCCTGCGGGTAGCGCGAAAACAGCCGGTCATACAGCTTGAGCCAGCTGTCGCGCCCGGCGCAGAACAGCGTCTCGACGGCAATCGCCACCCCGCGCTCGACCGCATAGGGCATCAGCGCGTCGAACGAGGCGAAATAGGGCGCAAGAAACGCCGCCTCGCTGTCGGCATCGGCAAAGGCCGCGTCGGTGATGTCGACATGCAGCACCACGTCCGGCGCGCCGAAGGCCTGGGCCAGGTCGATGCGGTTCTGCACCAGGTCCACCCCGCCCAGCCGCTGCCATTCATGGACCGAGCCGATATCCTTGCGCGTCTCGCGTCCCTGTTCGGGCCCGCGCCGCCAGCGCACCTCGCTGACCGGGTTGCGCCCGTTCGAGGCGTGCAGGCTGTGCACCTTCAGCCCGGCCTCGCGCACCAGCGCGGCGGTGAACTCGATCTCGGCCCGGCCCAGCATGTAGGACGACCCGGCATCGGGGTTCCAGTTGACATGCGTGAAGCCCGCGTCGCGGATGCGCTGCAGCGTCAGCCGCAGGCCTTCGTCATACCAGCGCTCGGATGTCGGCCAGTGCCAGACGGTCATGCAGGTGTCCATGGGGTGTCTCCTATAGCGACGATGTCCGCGGGCCCCGGCCCATCCCGATGCGCTCGGCAAACAGGATCACCGCCAGGGAAAAGCTCATGATCAGGGTGACATAGACCAGGTTGATCGCCTTCTGTTCGGGATCGGGCGACAGCGCGCCGTCGACGATGGCGATGGGCAGGGGCTTGTTGTTGACGTTGTAGAGGAAGGCCGACAGCGGGTATTCGGTCATCAGGTCGTTGAAGGTCATGCCCGCCACCAGCACCGCGGTGGGCGCGATCAGCGGCAGCACCACGCGGCGGAACCGGTAGAGCGCGGATGCTCCGAGTGCGCGCGCGGCCTCTTCGTAGGACGGCTCGATGCCGAGAAAGGCCGCGCGCAGGAAACGCACCATGAGCGGCAGGATCACCACGGTGTAGGCGATGGGCAGGATCCAGAACGATCCCAGCAACACGCCGCCGCCGATCAGCCAGTTGGGCGTGTCATAGCTGACGATCAGTCCCACGGCGATCAGGATCGACGGCACCACCCAGGGCAGGAAAAAGCCCAGATCCAGCCCGCGCGAGATCCAGCCCCGCGATTTCAGCATCACCGGCACCGCAAACAGCGTGATCGCCAGCCCCGCGGCCACCGCGATAAGCCCCATGCGGATCGAGTTGAAGAACGGCTCGAACGCGGTCCCGCCCGAGAGCACGCGGATGTAGTTCCTGAGCGTCAGCGACGATGGCAGCGTCTCGACCCCGATGGAGGACGCCGGCGCAAACGAGAACAGCACCACCAGCGCCACCGGCGTGACGTAGATCAGGAACATCAGGTAGGTCACGCCGTGCAGCACCGCGTTGCCCAGCGGGCTGTGCACGCGGCGCAGCTCGATCGGGGTGGGTGTGCGTGTGCCGGCCGAGAACAGGCCCTTGCGCTCGTAATGCTGCGACGCAAGGATCAGCACCATCACCAAAAGCCCCATGCTGAGCGCCAGAAGCGCCGCCATGTCCTGGCGGCGCAGCGAGTTCAGCGTCAGCACCAGCTGGCTGAGCATGTGAAAGTCGCGTCCGCCCAGGATTTGCGGCGCGGCAAAGGACCCGATGGCGGTATAGACCGTCAGCAGTGTCACCGCGATCAGCGTGGGGGCGATCACCGGCAGGATCACCCGGCGCAACACCGTGAACTCGGACGCGCCCAGCGATCGTGCGGCTTCGATGGTGGCGAAATCCACCCGCCGCATCGCGGCGCGCAGGAACAGGTAGTAGAAGCTGGTCATCAGGAAGGTATGGGCATACAGCACCCCGAACCAGCCGTGGAACCAGTCGGAGGGCAGGGCGGGGTACAGCTTTTGCACCGCCACGGTCAGCACCCCTCCGGGGCCGTAGGTGAAGTTGTAGCCCGCCGCCGCCACCACGGAACCAAAGACCAGCGGCACCGCAAAGCCGAGTTTCAGCAGCGTCCGGCCGCGCAGGTGATAGTATTCCAGCACCATGACCTGGAACACGCCGGTGACGGTGACGGTCAGGGTGGTGGCCAGCGTCATCCAGAACGTGTTCCGGAACGCCGCCCGCACCCGGCGCGACGCGCCCAGTTCGCCTGCGATTTCGGCAATGGCCAGCCCGCCGTCGCGCCAGAAGGCGGCATGCAGCGAGGTCAGCAGCGGCACAAGCAGAAAGGCCACCATGGCCCAGCCCACGATAAGCAGCCCGCCCCAATAGGCGATGCGTTCGGCCCGGCTCATGCCGGTGCGCCGGGGAAGTGGTGGGCGTTGCCGTCGCGCAGCCGCAGGCACACCTGCTGGCCGGGCACGGGCAGGTCGGTCCCGGTCAGCACCGCGGACAGCGTGACGCCCCGGGCCACGCAGTCGACGCGGCTGAAGGCCCCCAGGAATTCCACATGCACCACCTCGGCGGGCAGACCGGTTGTGCCGATCAGCAGGTCTTCGTGGCGGACGAAACAGCGCCCTGTGCCCGCGCCGTCCGGTCCCGTGGTCAGCTCGGCGGCCAGCGCCGGCGGCACTTCGTTGGAATTGCCGATGAAACTGGCGACAAACGGCGTGGCCGGGCGGGAATACAGCGCGCGGGGCGTGCTGATCTGTTCGGTGTCGCCGCCGTTCAGCACCACGATCCTGTCCGACATCGACAGCGCCTCTTCCTGGTCATGGGTGACGAAAAGTGCGGTAAAGCCAAGCTCGCGTTGCAGCCGCCGGATTTCGGCGCGCATGGTCAGGCGGACGCGGGCGTCGAGATTGGACAGCGGCTCGTCGAACAGCAGCACCCGGCTGCCCATGATCAGCGCCCGCGCGATGGCGACGCGCTGTTGCTGGCCGCCGGAAAGGTGGGCAGGCTTCTTGTCGAGCTGGTCGAGAATGCCCGAAGTGGCGGCGATGGCCTCGACCCGTTGCCGGATCTCCTGCCGAGGCCGCCCGGCCACGCGCAGGCCAAAGGCGATGTTCTCGAACGCGGTCATGGTGGGGAACAGCGCGTAGTTCTGGAACACGATGCCCACGTCGCGCGCTTCGGGCGGCAGGCGGGTGATGTCGCGCCCGTCCAGCGTGATCCGCCCGGTCATGGCGGGCAGAAAGCCCGCGATGGCGCGCAGCACGGTGGTCTTGCCGCAGCCGGACGGACCCAGCAGCGACACGAACTCGCCCGCCGCGACGTCGAGGCCAAAACCGCGCACCACCACCGTGCCGTCATAGCCGATGTCCAGCGCGTCGATCTGCAAAAGCGGTGCGGACATGTCGCCCCTGGAATGCGAGCGGGGCAAGCTGCCCCGCCCGGTTGCCGTCAGCGGATTTCCAGCTCGATCTTCTGCAGCCAGCCGTCCAGCTTGGGCGCGATGGCGTCCCAGTCGATGTCCTGCGGCTGCACCAGCAGCGCCTTTTCCTGCACCTCGGTGGGCGAAGCGGCGATGGCATCGGGATGCACCGGGGCCTGGCCGAACTGCGCGGCATAGGCCGACATGAACGCCGCCGAGCCGAACCAGTCGACAAAGGCCTTGGCGTCGTCCAGCTGGTCGGTGCCGTCCATGATGGCGATGCCTTCGGCGATGAAGGGGGTGCCGCCGGTGGTGTCCACCAGGGTCACGGCATAGCCAAGGCTGTCGGCCTGGCGGAAAGCGCCGCCGAACCAGTTGAGGTCGATCACCGCCTCGCCGGACTGGAACGCTGCGGTCTTGGCGTCGCCATCATTGACCACGATGCCGTTGGCGTAGAAATCGGCCATGAAGTCCCAGCCTTCCTGGGTCACGTCGCCGTTTTCGTCCAGAAAGCGCGCGAGGATGCCCGCGAGGTAGGCGCGGGTGGTCTGCCAGGCAACCGATCCGATGACATAGCGGCCCTTGTAGGCCGGATCGGTGAGGTCTTCCCAGGCTTTCGGCGCGTCTTCGGCGGCCAGCGCGTCGGCGTTGTAAGCGATCACGATGGGGGTCTGCCAGAACTTGTGCACCATGCCGTCGGCGCCCTTGTAGACCTCGGGCAGGCCGTCGGCCCAGGCGGGCACATAGGCCTGGAACAGGCCTTCGGCCTTGAGCGTCGCCATCGAGGCATCGACAAGGCCGAACACCACATCGGCCTGCGGGTTGGCGCGTTCGGCCAGCAGGCGGTCGAACAACTCGCCGCCCCCGGCGTTCAGGATCTCGATCTCGTGGCCGGCTGCGGCGGCCTGTTCGGCGATCCAGACGGCGCGGTCGCCGCCCTGGGGCGAGTAGATGACAAGCGGGTCCGCCTGGACGGTGGCGGCGGCCAGGGCAAGCGCAGAGGCTGCGGTGGCCAGACGAAGGGTCGCGGGGAAGGTCATGTGTCGGCTCTCCTGAATCAGGGGCTGCGGGTCAGAGGCTGCGGGCCGCGGGGGCCCGATATCCCAGCTACGCCGATTCCATGACAATAAAATTACATTGCGTAATTTAATTTGTGCCTGTACCCGCGGTCCCGGAACCTGGCAGCCGGACCCATGCGCGACCTATCGACCAATGAACGCCGCATCATCGAACTGATCGCCACCAGCGGCACCATCGCGCGGGTCGATCTGGCGCGGCGGCTGGGGCTGACCGGTGCTTCGGTCACGCGCATCATCGCGGCGCTGGGCGATCTGGGGCTTCTGGACGAGACCGCCGACAAGTCGGGCGCACCGGGCCAGCCCAAGCGGCTGCTGTCGATCCGGCCACGCAGCTATTTCGCGGTGGGGATCACCTTTACCCTGACCACGCTGGAACTGGCGCTGGTGGATGCCAAGGGCGAGGTGGTGGCCACCCGCTCGGCGGCGATCCCTGCAGGGGGCGCGCGCCAGATCGCCGAAGCCGCGCGGCTGACCGTGGCGCGGATTGTGCAGGAGGGCGGCATCCCGCAGGATCGGATGATCGGGATCGGCTGCGCGATGCCGGGCAATTTCGGCTCGGACACCGATCTGCTGGCCCCGCACGAAGTGTTCTCGGAACTCGACGATGCCGGAGTGCTGGCGGATTTTGTCGGCCGCCTCGGCCTGCCCTTCCATCTTGAAAACGACGGCACCTCGGCGGCGCTGGGCGAGCGGGTGTTCGGCCGCCAGAAGGGCGACGGGCATTCGCCCTACCTGATCCATCTGGGCCATGGCGTGGGCGGAGGGGTGATCGTCGATGGCGCGCCCTTTACCGGTGCGCATGGCAATGCCGGGTTGCCGGGGTTCCTGTACCCCTATGGCGCGCCGCGGCCCTCGGGGCTCGATCTGCTGGACGGTCTGCGGGCGCAGGGCCATGCCATCGCCGACTTCCGCGATCTCGACACGTTTGCCCCCGATCACCCCGACCTTGTCGCCTGGTGCGCCCGCGCCGGGGCGCAGTTGCGCCTGGCGGTGCAGGCGGCCAGCGCCTTTCTCGATCCTTCGGTGATCGTGGTGGGGGGGCGGTTGCCGGTGTTCATCCTCGACCGGCTGGTGTCCGTCATCCGGGCCGAGCCGATCCCCGCACCTTCGCGCGGGTTGCGCGTGGCACCGGTGCGGGCGTCGCGGCTGGGACCGGCCGGCGGGGCCATCGGCGCGGCCTGCCTTCCGCTGTTCCGCAGCCTGTTTGCCGACCCCCGCACCGATTTCGGCAGCCCCTACCAGAACGGGCGCACGGCGCGCGGCTGAACGCTGGAACGGGCGCGGCAGACGCCGCGCCCGTCCGGTGTGCAAAGGCCCCGATCAGACGATCAGGAAATCGGTGTCCAGCAGCGTGGTGCCGGCACCGATATTGGCAAAGACCTCGGCCGCGCCGCCGCCATTGCCATCGGCGTCGTACAGCAGGTCGCCGGTGAGGTCGTTGTAGATGATGAAGTCGTCGGCATCCGCCGCCGCCGTGCCGATGACGAAGTTCGCCGCCGCCAGCGCGCCGGGGGCCAGGGCCGAGAAGACCGACGAGTCCAGGTGGATCTGGTCGGTGCCGCTGACCATGTCGGCGATGGTGTCCACCGTGCCGTTGAGCGGACCCGAGAACACGAAGGCATCCGCCCCGCCGCCGCCGATCAGCACGTCATCGCCGGACTGACCCGACAGCGTGTCGTCGCCGCCGCTGCCGAACAGGGTGTCGGCCCCGCCCCCGCCAAGCAGCAGGTCGTTGCCGGTCTGCCCGTCAAGGCTGTCATTGCCGGCACGGCCATCCAGCAGGTCGTCCTGACCGCCACCCAGCAGCGTGTCGTCCAGGTTGCCCCCCGAAATCGTGTCGTTGTTGTTGCCGCCATCGGCAGAGACGGCAACATCGCTCCGGGTGGCGTCCAGCAGGTCCTGGCCGCCGCCGCCGTCGAAGACAAGCAGGCTGACCCCGTCATTGACCGCGGACTGGCTGCCCGAGAGGTCTTCGACCGTCACGGTATCGTTGCCGCCCTGGCCGTTGATTTCCAGCGTCTGGACGTCGAACAGGTCGATGGTGAAATTGCCCAGGTTGAGGCGCTCCAGCTGGACGAAATCGAGATTTTCCACCTGGCCCAGCGCGTTGAGCCGGTCGGTGTTAGACAGTTCGACATTGATGAGATCACCGGCCCCGTCGGCGGCGTTCACCCGCTGGGTGTTGGACTCGCCCGCACCGGTTTCACCGCCATCGACCACGTCGCTGCCATCGCCGTTGTTCCAGATGAACAGGTCGTTGCCGCGCCCGCCCCAAAGCGCGTCATTGCCGGTATCGCCCTGGATCACGTCGTCGCCGCGCCCGCCCTGGACGGTGTCGTCATCGGCCCCGCCCTCGATGGTGTCGTTGCCGATATGGCCCAGCAGAAGGTCGAAATCCTCGCCGCCCAGCAGGATGTCGTCACCCTGGCGGCCTTCCAGCGTGTCGTCCCCGGCACCGCCGGTAACGGTGTCGTTGCCGTTGTCGCCGCGGCCCAGATCGTCGCCGTTGCCGGTATTGATCGCGTCGTCGCCATTGTTGCCGCGGACGATGTCATCGCCCTCGCCGCCATTCATGGTGTCGTTGCCCGACAGGCCGGCCAGGAAGTTGTCCTGCATGTTGCCGTTGATGAGGTTGTCGACATCATTGCCGATGCCACGCGTGGCGTCGCCTTCGATGGTCAGGTTCTCGATCCCGCCGGTTTCGTTCAGGTCGAAATCGACAAAGCTGAACAGCGTGTCCGTGCCCGCACCGCCGTCGATGGCGATGTCGTTGCGGTCCACCACGATCAGGTCGTCGCCGTCGCCCATGCCTGCGACGCCGCTGATATAGCCCAGACGGATATCCAGCGTGTCGTTGCCGTCGCCCATGTCCAGATCGCCGTTCAGCCGACCTTCGTTGTTGAAGCGGTCATCGCCCGAGCCCAGCGCAACGCTGCCGCGGATGATGTTCTTGTTGTCCACCACATAGTCGCCGGTCTGGGTGTTGGTGCCATCGCCTTCGACCACCTGCAGCACCAGGGCCTCTTGCTGCGCCAGGAGCATTTCGCCGGTGTTGACGATCACGCCGCCGCCGGTGCCCATGTTGACCGGGCCGGTCAGGATGCCGGTATTGGTCAGCGAGTCGAACCCGTCGCCAAGGCTCAGATCGCCGGTCCAGGTGCCGTTGTTGGCAAAGCTGTTGCTTTCCGTCGCGCTGCTTTCGAAATTGGCCTGACCGGCATAGGTGCCATCGTTGACCACGTCGTAGCGGCCGGTGCCGGTGATGTCGATTTCGCCCCGCATATCACCCGAGTTGAAGATGTCGGCCGCACCATTGGTGAACAGCGTGAAGTCGATCAACTCGTCAAAACCGTCGATATTGCTCATGCTGCCGGTGTTGACGATCTGGTTCAGCGCCGAGCCGGAGGAGAAGTTCAGTTCACCGGTGAAATCGCCGTGATTTGTGAAATCTCCGCCAAAGGCCAGCCGCAGGGCAAAGAACGTGTCCACCGTGCCCCAGTTCTCGAAGATGGTCAGTGTATCGATGGTGTCTGCAAGGATCGTGCCGGTGTTGCGCAGTTCGTCCAGCCCGTCGATGTCGTCGGCAAGGATCGCGCCGGAATTGTCCAGCCTGTTGGCTCCGCTGCCAAAGAACATGTCGTCGATGGCGATCTGGCCGGTGTTCAGCACGTCGTCATCGCCTTCGCCCAGGATGATGTCGTCGTCGAACTGCTCGGTGAACGGATCGTTGGGGAAGTCGATATTGCCGCCGATGAAACCTTCGTTGATCAGGACGTTGTCCTTGAACAGGTCGCCCTCCATCACGATGGACCCGTCGATGACGCCATTGCCGAGGTTTTCGATGATGTCCTGGGCGCGGTCGCCGCTGTTGCCGACGATCACGTCGCCGATGATGGTGCCGCCGTCGTTGCGGATGTGATCGTGGCTGTCCAGGCTGATGATCGTGGCAATGCCTTCGCCATTGCCGTCGTCGCGTACGATCCGCGTGGTGATGGCCGTATGCTCGTGCGAGATCAGGCCGGTATTGTTGATCACGGTCGCATTGCCGGACGCCAGTTCCACCGCAGCGCCCATGTTGACCCGGTCGAACCCGCCAAAGCCGTCGTCGATGGACATGTGCTCGGACCCGGCACCGATGATTTCGCCCGAGTTCTGCAGCACGGTCTCGATGGCCGCGCCGGTGGGGGTCAGCGTGTCGAAGAGCTGCACCGCAAAGCTGCCGCGATTCTGGCTGGTGATGCGGCCCGCGTTGATCAGGTCGTTGCCTTCGCCCTCCATCAGGACGCCGAAATTGTAGCCCGAGATGTCCCCGTTGGCCCCGTTGTCGAGGGTCGAGCGGTTGCCCACCATGAACACGCCGCCATTGTTGCCGTTCACCGCGCCGTCATTGTCGAACCGGTTGTTCGTGGCACCGTCGGAGACGCTGTCTCCGCCGATGCTGACGCCGTAACCCTGGCCAAAGATATCGCCAAAGTTGATCACGGTGCTGAAGGACGTGGTGTCGAAGTTGATCCCGTGCTGCTGGCCTGAAAACAGGTTCGCGTGGTTGAACAGCACCTGGCTGTCACTGCTGGAATAGATCGCGTCCGAGGCCGCGCCGAAGCTGGCGATCGTCACGCCCTGGGTGGCGACCATGCTGTCGCCCGGGCCGGTGGTGACAACGTCCATGTCGACGCCATGCACGCCGGAGCGCTGTTCGAATACATCGATGTTCTGAAAATGTGGCATTGGGTTTCTCCTGTTTGCCTTTCAATTGGGTGGTTTGGTCAGTGCCCCGCCGCGTGTGGCGCGGCGGAACGGTGGGAAAAGTCTAGGCTCGGGGTGGACAGGCCAGAACTACCCAGCTTGGTAGGGCCGGGTGGTTTTGCGTCAGGCGACCTCGGCAAAGCCCCAGGCCCGCGCGGCGGTGACGGCCTCCATCCGGCTGGAAACGTTCATCTTTCTGTAAAGGTTCTTGAGGTGGAAATGCACAGTGTTGCGCGACACGGCCAGGTGTTCGGCGATTTCGGGATTGGTTTTTCCCTGCATCAGATAGCGCAGGCAATCGCGTTCGCGCGCGCTCAGCAGATCGGGCTTGGCGGTGATCGTGTTGTCCCTGAGCCCGGTGGCCACCCGGAACGACAGCATCGCCTGCATGTAATACCGTGCCTTGCCCGACACTTCCTCGCGGGTGGCCTCGAAATCGCGCCGTGTGTGCATGCCCCGATTGCGCATGTAGACCGTGACCGAGCGCAGCGCCCCAACCGCGTTCATCGGAATGCACCAGGCCGCCTCCACCCGGTTGAACCGCAACATGCGGCGCTGCCAGGTCACCGAACTGCTCTGCTCGGCCCGTTCCAGGAAGGCGAGATAGTCGAAAGGCACCATCGCGTGCATGAGTTCGGCCAGCACCGGGCAGATCTCGGCATGTCCGTCCTGCAGGTAGGTTTCCAGAAAGGTGGGGCTGTAGCTGGCCACAAGGAAATTCGGCAACCCGTCGGAAAGGTCCGGGGACAGCGCGTAACTCCACGCGTCATAGCCGTCATATCCCAAGGCCCGGATATCTGCCAGAAAGGCCGATTTCAGCATTTCCGATGTGTCCGCCTCGGCCAGCAGTGCAATGAAGGCATCAATGTCGGTCTGCATCCGAAAATCTCCGTCTCTGCCGATCAATCATCGTTCGGCAATAGGTCGTCCCGGACAGGGAATCGGTTCAAAGGTTTTTTCGCGTGCCTGCAGTCTGGCATGGCGGCGGCGTTTCGGGCTAGGCCTGTTCCGGCCAGGGTGCCGTTTGGCCCCGCCAAGCAAGGAAACGCGCATGAGCCTGACGATCCGCCCCCTGACAGCCCCGGACGAAACGCAATGGCGCGACCTGTGGACGGCGTACCTCGCGTTCTACGAGGCATCGGTGCCGGAAGAGGTCTATGCCTCCACCTTCGCCCGCCTGCTCGATCCCGCCCGGCCCGCGCAGAACGCGCTGGTGGCCGAGCTTGACGGGCGGCTGGTGGGGCTGGTGCACTACATCTTCCATCCGCATAACTGGCGCGTCGAAGACGTGTGCTACCTGCAGGATCTCTATGCCGATCCGGAGGTGCGCGGCACCGGTGTGGGCCGCGCGCTGATCGAGTCGGTCTATGCCGCCGCCGACGCCAACGGCACGCCGTCCGTCTACTGGCTGACGCAGTCGTTCAACACGCAGGCCCGCCTGCTGTACGACCGGGTCGCGACGCTGACACCCTCCATCAAGTACCAGCGGTAACGCCGCTCCGGGAGATCCCGGATCATGTCCGGGACCAGGGTGCGCAGGCGGCGGGCAAGGCTCATACCCCCAGGTGCCGATGCGCCAGATCGGGTGAAAGCGCATCGAAGGGGCCTTCCCACACGCTGCGGCCCCGGGTCAGGATCACGCCCCGGTCGCTGATCTGGCGCAGTTCCGACAGGGTCTTGTCGATGATCAGGATCGCCAGGCCGGTGTCGCGCTTGAGCCGCGCGATGGCGGCCCAGATCTCCTGCCGCACGATGGGGGCCAGCCCCTCGGTCGCCTCGTCCAGGATCAACAGCCGCGGGTTGGTCATCAGCGCGCGCCCGATGGCCAGCATCTGCTGTTCGCCGCCCGACAGGCTTGCCGCGCGCTGCGTGCGCCGCTCGGCCAGACGCGGAAACAACTGGCCCACCGTCGCCACGTCCCACGCGCCGGGCCGCGCGGCGGCGGTCAGGTTCTCCTCGACCGTCAGGTCGCGGAAACAGCGCCGCCCTTCGGGCACCAGCCCAATCCCCAGCCGCGCCGCGCGGTGCGAGGGCAGGCGGCTCAGATCCTGCCCGTCGAACTGCAGCACGCCCGAGGCCGGCATCATCCGGCACAGGCACTTGACCGTTGTCGTCTTGCCCATCCCGTTGCGCCCCATCAGCGCCACCACCTCGCCCGCGTCCACCCGCAGGTTGACCCCGAACAGCGCCTGCGACGCGCCGTAGGTGGCCTCCAGCCCCGACACCTCCAGCAAGGCGGTCATGCCGCGTCCCCCAGATAGGCCTCTCGCACCGCCGGATCGCGGCGGATCTCCTCAACGGTGCCCGAGGCGATCACCCTTCCATAGACCAGCACGCTGATCCGGTCCGCCAGGGCAAAGACCGCGTCCATGTCATGCTCCACCAGCAGGATCGGCGCGGTCTGGCGCAGCGCGTCCAGAAAGCCCGTCATCCGTGCCGTGCCCTCGGTGCCCAGCCCCGCCATCGGTTCGTCCATCACGAAGCAGCGCGGGCGCAGCGTCAGAGCCACCGCCACCTCCAGCTGCCGCCGCTGGCCGTGGCTCAGCTCGGCCGTGCGCGTGGCGGCGTGATCGACCAGGCCCACCTGTTCCAGCGCGGCCTCGGCCGTGGCGCGCAGGCCCGCATCCTTCAAGGCCGGACGCAGGAAACGCCAGGGCCGGCCGCTGGCACCCAGGGCCCCCAGCACCGCGTTCTGCAACACGGTATCCTCCATCGCCAGCTGGCTGATCTGGAAGGTCCGCGCCAGCCCGGCCCGCGCCCGCGCCTGCGGTGCCAGCCCCGTCACGTCGCGTCCGCCCAGATGCACGCTCCCGGCATCCGGTACCAGAACGCCGCCGATCTGCGCAATCAGCGTGGACTTGCCCGCGCCGTTGGGCCCGATGATGGCGTGGATCTCGCCGGGGCGCAGGGTGATCGACACGTCCTCCGTCGCCGTCAGCGCCCCGAACGCCTTGTGCAGCCCGCGTGTTTCCAGAACCGGCTCAGTCATGTGTCTGCGCCTTTCCCGCGATCAGCCCGATCACGCCACCCTTGCCAAAAAGCACGATCAGCAGCAGCAGCAGACCGAAGAACACGTGCCAGTACGCGCTGATCCCGCCCAGGAAATGCTCCATCGCAACAAACAGGACCGCACCCACCACGGGGCCAAACAGCCGCGCGGTGCCGCCGATGATGATGAAGACGATGAACTCCCCCGACAGCTGCCAGCTGAACATGGTGGGCGACACAAAGCGGTTCAGATCGGCAAACAGCGCGCCCGCCAGCCCGGTGATCGCGCCTGACAGGGTGAAGGCCACCAGCCGCAGGCGGAACGGGTCCAACCCCACGGCGCGCACCCGTTCCGGCACCTGCCGCGCGGCGTTCAGCGCCAGGCCAAAGGGCGACCGCATCAGCGCGGCGTTCAGCGCCAGCACCGCCGCCAGGATCGCAAGACACAAGCCGTAGAACTGGATCGGCACCAGCGTGTTCAACCCGGGAAAGCCGTTGCGGACATAGATCGACAGCCCGTCCTCGCCGCCATAGGCCGACCAGCTGATGGAGAAGAAAAAGAACATCTGCCCGAAGGCCAGCGTGATCATGATGAAATAGACACCCGAGGTGCGCAGGCTCAGCAGGCCGATCACCAGCGCCACAAGGCCCGAGGCCAGCACCGCGAGCAGCCAGATCACCGGCATCGACCTGGTGCCCTCGATCAGGACCGGCCACTCGGCCAGGGGCATGTAGGTCTGCGCATGAAAGGCAAGGATCCCCATGGCATAGCCGCCGATGCCGAAGAACACCGCGTGGCCCAGGCTCACCAGCCCGCCGATCCCCAGGGCGATGTTCAGCCCCACGGCCGCCAGCGCCAGGATCACCGCACGGGTGGCCAGCGTGATGGTGAACGGCTCGTCGGCCAGATGCGCCCAGAGCGGCACGGCGATCAAGCCTCCCAGAATGCAGAGGTTCAGCAGGAATTCCCGGCTCATCGCGCGCGCCCCGTCTGTGGTCCTGAAAGCCGCCCCGGGCTTCTTCTTGGCTGAAATCCCCCGGGGGGGCTTGCCGCAGGCAAGCGGGGGGCAGCGCCCCCCTCGACACGCACCCCCATGCTCATGCCCGGGCCCCGTAAAGCCCGGTGGGCCGCCAGATCAGGACCAGCGCCATCAGGATGTAGATCGCCATCGACGCCAGCGAGGCCCCGGTCTGGGTGGCGGCGGCCGGGGCCATGAACAGCTTGAAAAGCTCCGGCAGGAAGATCCCGCCCAGCGTGTCGGTCAGCCCCACCAGCAGCGCGCCGACCAGCGCGCCCCTGATCGACCCGATGCCGCCGATCACGATCACCACGAAGGCCAGGATCAGCACCGGCTCGCCCATGCCCACCTGCACCGACTGGATCGCCCCCACCAGCGCGCCCGCCAGCCCCGCCAGCGCCGCACCCAGCGCAAAGACAAAGGTATACAGCCGGTCGATATCGACGCCAAGCGCCGCGATCATCTCGCGGTCGTTCTCGCCGGCGCGGATCTGGATGCCGATGCGGGTGCGCGCAATCAGCCAGAACAGGCCCGCGGCAACGATCAGCCCGGCCAGGATCAGCGACAGCCGGTAAAGCGGGTACTGGATGCCGCCGGGCAGGGTGACGGGCCCTGACAGGGCGGCGGGCACGTCGAGATACAGCGGGAAAGACCCGAAAAGCCAGCGCGTGCCCTCGGAAAAGATCAGGATCAGCGCAAAGGTGGCCAGCACCTGGTCGAGATGGTCGCGCGCATAAAGCCTGCGGATCACCACCAGTTCGATCAGCGCCCCGGCAGCGGCGGCCCCTGCCAGCGCCGCCACCAGCCCCAGCAGGAACGACCCGGTGGCAGCGGACACGGCGGCGGCACAGAACGCGCCGATCATGTAAAGCGAGCCATGGGCCAGGTTGATCAGCCCCATCACGCCGAAGATCAGCGTGAGGCCGGCGGCCATCAGGAACAGCATGATGCCGAATTGCAGTCCGTTGAGGACCTGCTCGGCGACAAGGATCAGGGACATCGTGCCTCGGAAAAAGGGGCGAGAGGACCATCCCGCCCTTTGAAACGGTCAGGACGGCGTAGGGTGGGTCGTTGACCCACCCTGGCTGCGGTCACATCTTGCAATCGCCGCCATAGGCGTCGGTATGCTCGGTCGCGGCGGTGCCGATGATCCTGTTGGTCACCACGTCGCCTTCCTTGACCACTTCGCGCATGTAGATGGTCTGGATCGGGTGCTGGTTTGCGCCAAAGGCGAATGCGCCGCGGACCGACTGGAAATCCGCCGCTTTCAGCGCCGCGCGGAACCCGTCCGTGTCGGAAACATCCGCCTTTTCCGCAGCCGAGGCCAGCAACAGGCCGGTATCAAACCCTTGCGCGGCGTAAAGCGAAGGCAGGCGGTCGTATTTCTCGGTAAAGGCCGCGACGAACTCGGCATTGCCGGGCACATCCAGATCCTTGGACCAGTGCGCGGTGTTCTTCACCCCCAGCGCCGCCTCGCCGATCGCCCCAAGGATGCCCTGGTCGAACGAGAACGCGGGGCCCATCACAGGCTTTTCCGCACCCGACCCGGCATATTGCTTCATGAAGGAAATCCCCATGCCGCCGGGCAGGAAGTAATAGACAAGATCCGCGTCCGAGGCCTTGATCTGCGCGATTTCCGCCGCGTAGTCGGTGGCGCCCAGCTGGGTATAGGCCTCGTTGGTGATCTCGCCGTCAAAGAAGCGCTTGAAGCCTGCGATCATGTCCTTGCCGGCGGGATAGTTCGGCGCCAGCAGGAAAACCTTCTCGACCCCGTTTTCGCTGGCCCAGGCCCCGGCGGCCTCGTTGAAGGCGTCGTTCTGCCAGGAGACGTTGAAATAGTTCGGGTGGCAGCCGCGGCCCGCCAGCTGCGAGGGACCGGCATTGGGCGACAGGTAGAACTTGCCCTGCGCGGTCACGCTGGGCACCACGGCCATGGCGAGGTTCGACCAGATGATGCCGGTCAGCACGTCGACCTTTTCGGACTGCACCATCTTGTCGGCCAGCTGCACGGCCACGTCGGGCTTTTGCTGGTCGTCCTCGACGACCACCTCGATGCCTTCGGCGCCCGACATCTCCAGCGCCAGCAGAAAGCCGTCGCGCACGTCGATGCCCAGACCCGCGCCGCCGCCCGACAGCGTGGTGATCATGCCGACCTTGATATCGGCCAGCGCGCCCGTCGCCAAGGCGGCCAATGCCGTGCCCAGCGCCAATGTCTTGAGTTTCATGATGGTTCCTCCCAGTTTTTTCATGTGTCCGGCTAGAACGCCCGGAATGTCAGCGTTGTCAGGGTGCGTTCGATTCCGTCGATGTCCAGCAGATTGTCGTTGATGAACTTGCCCACATCCGCGTCGGCGGGGATGTAGAGCTTCAGCAGCAGGTCATATTCGCCGCTGGTCGAATACAGCTCGGAATGGATCTCGCGCAGCGCGATGTCGGCGGCCACGCGGTAGGCGGTGGCGGGGCGGCAGCGGATCTGGACAAAGACGCATTGCATGTGGCAGCTCCCGAGGCTCTTGCGGGGCGGAGTTGAGCGCAATTCGCCGCGCGTTTCCACCCCCTAATCGCAGCGGCCCGCCCGGAGACGGGCCGCGATGGGTCAGCCGATCAGGATGTCGGCCATACGCTCCCCGATGATGACGGTGGGAGCCATGGTATTGCCGGTGGACACCCGCGGCATGACCGAAGCGTCGGCGATGCTCAGCCCCTCGATGCCATGCACCGAAAGCTGTCCGTCCACCACGGCCATTTCGTCCCGGCCCATTTTGCAGGTGCAGCTTTCGTGGAAATAGGTGCCGGCGGCGTTGCGGGCGAAATCGCGCAGCGCGTCGCCGTCAAGCGCCCCGGGCATCACCTCGCGTTTCACGAAGTCTGCCATCGGGCCGGAATTTCCGATCTCGCGGCACAGCTCGATGCAGTGGGTCAGCGCACGCAGATCGGCCTCTTCGCGCAGGAAGCCGCCGTCGATGGCGACGGGATCGCCCGGCTGCGCCCCCGTCAGGCGGACTTCGCCGGTGGAGTGCGGGCGCACGATGCCCGGCGCGATTGTCCAGCTGCCCGCGGGCGGGGCAAAGGCCGGGCCATGCACCTCCGATGCATAGGGGACCTCGATCTGAAAAGGCTGCATGTCGGGCGTGTCCAGCGCGCTGTCGCTTTTCCAGAAGAACGTGGCCTCGGCGGCGGAATTCTTTGGCGGCAGCGGCGTTTTGTATTCCCAGACGCAACCGGCGGCGAGGATGTGATCCTGGAAATTCTGCCCCACGCCGGGCAGATCGTGCCGCACTTCGATGCCAACCTCGGCCAGGTGCGCGGCCGGGCCGATGCCCGAGGTCATCAGGATCCTGGGTGTGTTGATCGCACCTGCGGACAGCACGACACGTGTGCCCGCGCTGGCGGTCCGCGTTTCGCCCCGGTAGGTGAAGGTGACGCCGGTGACATGCGTGCCGTCCATCTCCAGCGTCTGCACCTCGGCCCCGGTCAGAAGCGTGATGTTGGGACGCCTGAGCGTTTCCCACAGGTAGTCGGATGGAATGTTGCGGCGCTGCCCGTCGCGGATGCGCACATTGGCCAGCGCCGCGCCGCCTTCACCTTCCATCATCTCGCCGTTCATGTCGGCATAGGCGGGGATGCCGACGCTTTCGCAGGCGGTCAGGAAGGCGGGGGCGATGGGGTTCGGATCGGGCACTTCCTGCATGAAGAGACGCCCGCCGGTGCCGCGCCGCGTGGCGTCGGCTGGGCCGTGCCAGTCCTCGATCCGCTTGTAGATCTCCAGCACGTTGTCATAGGCCCAGGCGTCGTCGCCGGTCTCGGCGGCCCAGAAGTCGAAATCGTTCTTGTGCCCGCGCGCCCAGATCATCACGTTGATGGAACTGCCACCGCCCACGACCTTGCCCATGGGCAGGATGAGGGAGCGGCCGTTGACGGCGTCGGACGCTTCGGCGCTGTAGCCCCAGTCGCGCTCCGACCGGATGTTGGTGGGCCACAGCAGCGGGTTCAGCACCGCGTCCAGCTGATCGCTATCGCCCGCCTCCAGCACCAGCACGCTGGCATCGGTTTCGGCGGCGAGCCGCCCGGCAACCACCGCACCGCCCGAACCGGAGCCCACGACGATGTAGTCATACGACGCCTGCAGGGCCTGCGCGTTGTAGCGCTGGGTGATGGCGGCGTCGCCCAGATCCTGCGCGCGTGCCTCGGCCCCGGCCAGTGTGACGGCCCCGGTGGCCAGTGCCAGCTGGATGAAGCGGCGGCGGCTCAGCCGGCCATGCACCAGCGCGGCCTCCAGCAGATTCAGCCGGTCGCCGGCCTCCAGCGGGTTGATGTTGAACGGTCCCATCTGTTCCTCCCTTGAACATGGTGGCGCGCGGCCACTTGCGGGCCCTTGATGCGCCGGGTGTGCATTTTAGTGCATGCCCTGAAGGGGAGGTTAACCGTCAATCCGCAGCTTGGGAAGTTTAATGCATATAGGCAATCGCTTTGCTCAGCGAAGGCGTCTCTCGCTGTCGGCGTCGAAGACAAAGACCTTGCCCGGCTCGACATCAATCCCCACCGACATGCCTCTCTGGCTGCGGGTGTCGCCGCGTTCCTCGACCACGATGGTCTCGCCCGTCGCGGCCGTCAGATGGGCATAGGACACGCCGCCCAGGCTTTCGGTCAGTTCCACCCGCAGGGCGTCGCCCCCTGTCAGGCTCAGATGCTCGGGGCGCAGGCCCACCAGCACCTTCTGCCCCGGGCTGGCGCTGCCGGGCGCGGGCAGGCTGGTGCCGATCCCGGGCATGTCGATCTGTCCGTCGCGCACGACACCCGCGAGGAAGTTCATCGAGGGAGAGCCGATGAAGCCCGCGACAAAGCGGTTGTCGGGATCGCGGTAGAGATCCATCGGCGCGCCCACCTGTTCGATATGCCCGGCGCGCAGCACCACGATCTTGTCGGCCAGCGTCATGGCCTCCACCTGGTCGTGGGTGACGTAGATCATCGTCGCGCCGATCTCGCGGTGCAGGCGCGCGATCTCGACCCGCATCTCGACCCGCAACTCGGCGTCGAGGTTCGACAGCGGTTCGTCGAACAGGAACACCTCGGGCCCGCGCACGATGGCGCGGCCGATGGCGACGCGCTGGCGCTGGCCGCCCGACAGCGCCGCGGGCTTGCGCCTGAGGTAGTCGTCAAGCTTGAGGATGCGGCTGGCTTCGGCCACCTTGGCGCGGATTTCCTCGCGCGGGTGGCCGTTCATCTTGAGCCCGAAACCCATGTTCTGTTCCACCGTCATGTGCGGGTAGAGCGCATAGGTCTGGAACACCATGGCCACGCCGCGCTCGGCCGGGTCCATCCGGGTGACGTCGCGCGCGCCGATCCGGATGGTGCCGGCGGTGGTTTCCTCCAGCCCCGCCACCATGCGCAGAAGCGTGGACTTGCCGCAGCCCGAAGGGCCCACGAAGACACAGAATTCGCCATCCTCGACCTGCAGGTCGATACCATGGATCACCTGCACGTCGCCGTAGCGTTTGATCACGTCCGTCAGCGTCACGCCTGTCATGGGTCAAAGACCTCCTTGTCTGAGGGCCGGGGTTCTGGCCTCGGTATCGGGGAACGCCCAGTCGCCCGCGTCGCGGGCGATGGCGGTGGCGGTGTCCTGCAGGGGCTTTGTCAGCTGCGCCAGCCGCTCGAGGCTGGTGCGGTCCGTCGTGCTGGTGACAGACAGCGCACCCAGCACGCGCCCGGTGGCCGAAAGGATCGGCACCGCGATGCAGATGATCCCTGGCTCGTGCTCTTCGTCGTCGAAGGCAAAGCCGCGTGCCCGGATTTCGGCCAGCCGGGTGCGCAGGGCCTCGGCCGTGGTCACGGTCTTGTGGGTGAAGCCGTGCCAGCTTTGCTGGGCGAGGGCCGCGTCGAGCGCGCCCGCGTCGAGAAAGGCCAGCATGGCCTTGCCCACACCGGTGCAATAGGCCGGGCCCACCTTGCCGGCCTGGGAAAACATCTGGACGGGCGTGCGCGCATTGCGCTTGTCGACGTAAAGCACCTGCCCGTGGTCCAGTTGCGCCAGGTGCACCGTCTCGCCCACCATGCCGGACAGCCGGTCGAGATGCGGCCGCGCGATGGGCGCGAGGGAGGATTGCGCCCAGGCCGCATGCGCCAGCCGCACCAGCCGCATGCCGGGTGCATAGGTCTGGCGGTCGGGATCGTAGGCCAGCATGCGCTGGTTGGTCAGCGTCTGCAGGAAGCGGTACAGCGTCGCCTTGGGGTAGGGGCTGTCGGCCAGCAGCTCGGTAAAGCGCACGGGCCGGCCATAGGCCGCGACGCGGTCCAGAACCTCCAGTGCCTTGCCAACGGTGCCGTCCCCGGCCTCTGCCATGTCTCCTCCCATCGCCGGTTCGACCGGACTGTTGACAAGCATAGGCGAGTCGGTGTTCAGTTTTCAATATCCAAAACTCGGTTCCACATAATGAAACTTCCGACGGGAAGCGGGGCCGACACAAAGGATGGAACCAACAGGGAGGACACCATGCGTTCCATGATGAAAGCGTCCGTCGCGGCGCTGGCCATTGCCGTTTCCGGCGCGGCCTTTGCCGGCAGCCACGGCGCACTGACCGGCGATCTGAAGATCTTTCTCGACACTTCGAATCCGGCGCCCCGCGCGACGATGGAGGCGATGATCGCCCGCTTCCAGGAGATGCACCCCGATCTCAACATCGAGACGACGGTGATCGACCGCGAGGCCTACAAGACCCAGATCCGCAACTTCCTGACGGCGAACGCACCCGACGTGGCGACCTGGTACGCCGCGAACCGGATGAAGCCCTATGTGGATGCGGGCCTGTTCGAGGACGTGTCGGACCTGTGGGAAGAGCCCGAGATCGCCGAAAACCTCGCCTCGACCAAGGGCGCGATGACCATCGACGGCAAGCAATGGGGCGTGCCCTATACCTACTATCAGTGGGGCGTGTACTACCGGAAGGACATCTTCGACGAACTGGGCCTGTCGGAACCCGCCACCTGGGACGAAGAGATGGCCAACTGCGCCAAGATCGTCGCCTCGGGCCGCGCCTGCTATACCATCGGGACCAAGTTCCTGTGGACCGCGGGCGGCTGGTTCGACTACCTCAACATGCGCACCAACGGGTTCGACTTCCACATGGCGCTGGCCGCGGGCGAAGCCTCGTGGGAAAGCGACGAGGTCCGCGCGACCTTTGCCAACTGGAAACAGCTGATCGACATGGGCGGCTTCATCGACAACCACCAGACCTACAGCTGGCAGGAAGCGCTGCCCTTCATGGTCAATGGCGATGCGGCGGCCTATCTGATGGGCAACTTCGCCGTGGCACCGCTGCGCGAGGCTGGGCTGACGGATGACCAGCTGGATTTCTACCAGTTCCCGGCGATCAACCCCGACGTGGCCCTGGCCGAAGACGCGCCGACCGACACGTTCCACATCCCGGCCAATGCCGCCAACAAGGACGCCGCGCGCGCCTTCCTGCGCTTCGTGGTGTCGGCGGACGAGCAGACCGTGATCAACGGGCCGGACAACCTGGGCCAGCTGCCGGTCAACGCGGCGTCGAGCGTGGCGGATGACAAGTTCCTGCAGCAGGGCTTTGCGATGCTGTCGTCCAACGCGCCCGGCGGCGTGGCCCAGTTCTGGGACCGCGACGCACCGGCCGAGATGGCCAAGGTGTCGATGGAAGGCTTCCAGGAATTCATGGTCAAGCCCGACCAGTTGGACCGAATCCTGGCCCGGCTGGAGCGTGCGCGCGAGCGTATCTACGAATGAGTGACGCTGTAGGGCGGGGTTTACCCCGCCTTACCCTCCTGAAAGGTGCGGCGGGGTAAACCCCGCCCTACTGACGCGGCGCGCCGATCCGGCCGCCTATCGCGAGAGACCCCCATGTCCGCCGCCACATCAGATGCCGCAGCGCTTGACCAGAAATCCTGGCACGCCCGCAACCAGATCGCCGTGACACCCTGGTTGTTTCTGGCGCCGGGCGTGCTGTTCTTCCTCGTCTACGTCATCTTTCCGATCTTCCAGTCCTTCAACATCTCGCTTTACGAATGGGACGGGCTGGGGCAGGCGGACTATGTCGGGCTGCGCAATTACGAGGATCTCTACTGGGAATTCGTCGACCGCGACGCGTTTTACACCGCGCTGTGGAACAACCTGATCTGGCTGGTGATGTACCTGCTGGCGATCCCGGCGGGGCTGTTCATCGCGCTGTTCCTGAACCAGAATGTCTGGGGGATCCGGCTTTACAAGTCGCTGTTCTTTTTCCCCTTCGTGATCTCGCAGGTCGTGGTGGGCCTTGTGTTCACCTGGTTCTACGATCCCACATTCGGCCTCTTGAACACCATGCTGGGCTGGGTCGGCCTGGGGCCCGTGAACGTGCTGGGGGACGAGCGGCTGGTGACCTACGGGATCATCCTGGCCGGGCTCTGGCCGCAGACCGCCTATTGCATGATCCTGTACCTGACCGGGCTGAACGCCGTCGACCCCGAGCAGGTGGAGGCCGGGCGGCTCGACGGGGCCAGGGGCTGGCGGATGCTGTGGTACGTGGTCATCCCGCAACTGCGCCCCGCCACCTTCATCGCCTTCGTCGTCACCATCATCGGCGCTCTGCGATCGTTCGACCTGATCTCGATCATGACGCAGGGCGGGCCGTTCGGATCCTCGCGCGTGCTGGCCTTCTACATGTTCGAGGTGGCGCTGAGCGAATACGGCTTCCGCATGGGCTATGGCGCGGCCATCGCGGTGGTGCTGTTCCTGATCATGCTGTGCTTCATCGCCTATTTCCTGTTCTCCATGTGGCGCCAGGAGCGGGGACGATGAGCATGCGGCAGGTTCGGGACGCCTCCGGCGGGAGTATTTCGAGAAAGATGAAAGACCGGGTCTGCGCACCCGGGGAGGTCTGAGCGATGTTTCCGCGTCCCATCGAGACAGCTGCGCCCGCGGCGCAGGCGGCCTACAAGACGTTCCTGCCGCTGGCGCTGATCCTGTGGCTGGCGCCGCTTCTGGCGGTGGCGGTGTTTTCGATCAAGCCCGATGCGGATTTCACCACCGGCAATTACTGGGGCTGGCCGTCCTCTTTCGAGGGCGCGGCGAACTACGGCAAGGTGTTCCTGGAAAGCGACATGCCGCGCTACCTGCTGAATTCGGTCCTGATCACGGTGCCGACCGTGCTGGGGGCGGTGGCGCTGTCCTGCATGACGGGGTTTGCGCTGGGCGTGTACCGGTTTCGCGGCAACCTGTGGATCTTCTTCATGTTCGTTGCGGGCAATTTCGTGCCGTTCCAGATCCTGATGGTGCCGGTGCGCGACCTGACGCTGGACCTGGGGCTTTACAACACCAAGCTGGGGCTGGTGCTGTTCCACATCGCGTTCCAGACCGGGTTCTGCACGCTGTTCATGCGCAACTTCATCCGCCAGCTGCCGTTTCCGCTGATCGAGGCGGCGCGGGTCGAGGGCGTGGCGGAGTGGCGCATCTTCTGGTTCGTGGTGCTGCCCCTGATGAAGCCTGCCATCGCGGCGCTGAGCGTGCTGATCTTCACCTTCATCTGGAACGACTATTTCTGGGCCGTGGTTCTGACGCAGGGCGTGGAAAGCCAGCCTGTGACGGCGGGCATCACCTCGTTCAACGCGCAGTACCGCGCGGCCTATCACCTGATGAGCGCGGGCAGCATCGTGGCCGCGCTGCCGCCCGTGGCGATGTTCTTTCTGATGCAGCGCCACTTCATCGCCGGTCTGACACTGGGAGCCGTGAAATGAGAATTGCGTTTGTCGGGGCAGGCTCCACGATCTTCATGAAGAACATCGTGGGCGATTGCCTGCACGTCCCCGCGCTGCGCGACGCGACCTTTGCACTGATGGACATCGACGCGACGCGGCTGGAGGAGTCCGCGCTGGTGGCGAGGAAGATGATCGCCGCCATGGGCACCGGTGCGTCGGTCGAGGCCACCACCGACCGCCGCCGCGCGCTGGACGGCGCGGATTTCGTCTTGACCGCGTTCCAGATCGGCGGCTACCGGCCGTCGACGGTGATCGATTTCGACATCCCCATGGCCTACGGGTTGCGCCAGACCATCGCCGACACGCTGGGCGTGGGCGGCATCATGCGCGGCCTGCGCACGGTGCCGCATCTCTGGGCGGTGGCGCAGGACATGGCAGAGCTGTGCCCCCAGGCGACGCTCCTGCAATACGTCAACCCGATGGCGATCAACACCTGGGCGCTGGCGGAGCGGTTTCCGAAGGTCAAGCAGGTGGGCCTGTGCCATTCGGTGCAGAACACCGTCGAGGAACTGGCGCACGATCTGGACCTGCCCCGGGACGAGATCCGCTACCGCGTCGCGGGCGTGAACCATGTGGCGTTCTTCCTGGACCTCGAGCATCGGGGCCGGTCGCTTTATCCCGCGCTGCGCCAGGGCTATGCCGAAGGACGTCTGCCCAAGGGCCCGCTCTTGATGCCGCGCTGCCCCAACAAGGTGCGCTACGAGGTGATGGACCACCTGGGCTATTTCTGCACCGAAAGCTCCGAGCATCTGGCGGAGTATGTGCCCTGGTTCATAAAGGACGGCCGCGACGACCTGATCGAGCGTTTCGGCATCCCGCTGGATGAATACCCCAGGCGCTGCGAGGAACAGATGGCAGGCTGGGCCGCGCAGGCCGAAACGCTGAAGGCGTCCGACGCCATCGAGGTCTGCAAGAGCCACGAGTTCGCCGCCGAGATCATGAACGCTGAGGTGACCGACACGCCGTACGTGATCTATGGCAACCTGCCCAATCGCGGCCAGATCCCGCAGCTGCCCCTGGGGGCGGCGGTCGAGACGCCGTGCCTTGTGGATGCGAACGGTGTGCAGCCTTCGGTGGTCGACGACATCCCGCCTCAGCTGGTGGCGCTGATGCGCACGCAGATCAACGTGCAGGAACTGGTGGTGCGCGCGCTGGTGGACGAAGAACCCGAGCACCTGTACCACGCCGCCATGATGGACCCGCACACCGCCGCCGAGCTTGACCTGCGCCAGATCCGCAGCCTCGTGACGGACCTTCTGATTGCCCATGGCGACATGGTCCCGGCCTGGGCGCGGGTGCGCAAGGCAGCCTGAGAGGACGCGCATGACGGCAGTGTTTCACGATCTGGACGGTGTGCCGGTGCTGGTGACCGGCGGCGGCTCGGGCATCGGCGCGGCGCTGGTGCAGGGCTTTGCGGCGCAGGGGGCGCGCGTCGCCTTCCTCGACCTGCTGGATCCGGCCGCGACTTGCGATGCGACCGAAGCCGCGACCGGCGCGCGCCCGCTGGGTCTGCAATGCGACGTGACCGATGACGACGCGCTGCGCGCAGCGGTGGCCGAGGCCGCGCGGGCGCAGGGGGACGCGCGGGTTCTGGTGAACGCCGCCGCGCTGGACAACCGGCACGCCACGATGGAGGTCGATGCCGCCTTCTGGCAGAAGATGATCGACGTGAACCTGCGCAGCTATTTCTTTGCCACGCAGGCCGTGCTGCCGGGGATGCGGGCGGCGGGGCAGGGGGCGATCGTGAATTTCAGCTCCATCAGCTACATGATGGGCATGGGCGATTACCCGATCTATACCGCCGCAAATGCCGGCATCACGGCGCTGACGCGCGGCTGGGCGCGCGAATTCGGGGCCGAGGGCATCCGCGTCAACGCCGTCGCGCCGGGCTGGGTCCTGACCGAGCGGCAGAAACGGCTTTGGGCCACACCCGAGGCGCTTGCGGCCATGATGGACCGGCAATGCCTGAAACGGCACCTTGATCCGGGCGACATGGTGGGGCCGGTGCTGTTCCTGGCGTCGCGTGCCAGCGCGATGATGACAGGGCAGGTGATCGCCGTGGATGGCGGCGTGGTGACGGTGGCGGCATGACGGGCGGGCTGGCCGGGGATGCGGTGGACCGGGTGGCCGTGGACTGGGTTGCCGTCGACTGGGGCACCTCGCATCTGCGGGTCTGGCTGTGCGATGCGGCGGGGGCCGTGCTGGACCGGCGCGACAGCGATCAGGGCATGGGCCGGCTGAGCCGCGACGGGTTCGAGCCGGCCTTGCGCACGCTCTTGCCCGAGCGCAGCGCCCCGCTGCCGGTGATCGTCTGCGGCATGGCAGGCAGCCGGCAAGGCTGGGCCGAGGCCCCCTATGCCGCCGCCCCCTGCACGCCGCCCGGCATCGACCGCGCCGTCGCGGTGCCGACGCAGGACAAGGCGTTGCAGGTCCGCATCCTGCCCGGCGTCAAGCAGGACAGCCCCGCTGACGTCATGCGCGGCGAGGAAACCCAGGTCGCCGGTTTTCTGGCGCAGTCCCCGCAATTTGACGGCGTGATCTGCCTGCCCGGCACCCATACGAAATGGGTCCATGTCAGCGCCGGAGAGATCGTCAGCTTTCGCACCTTCCTGACCGGCGAGATGTTCGCGCTGCTCGCAGGCCAGTCGGTGCTGCGCCACTCGGTGGCAGAGGAGGGCTGGGACGACCCGGCCTTTGCCGAGGCCATGGCGCATGTGCTGTCGCGCCCCGCCGCGCTGGCCGCCGACCTCTTCAGCCTGCGGGCCGAGGCGCTGTTGCACGGGCTGGACCCGGTGACGGCGCGCGCGCGGCTGTCGGGTCTTCTGATCGGCGCGGAACTGGCGGCGGCGCGGCCCTACTGGCTGGGCCCGCAGGTCGCCGTGATCGGGGCCGCGGGCATGGCGGGCGCCTACACCACGGCGCTGGAGGCGCAGGGCGTGCCGGTGGTGCAGGCGGATGTGCAGGAGATGACGCTTGCCGGGCTCCGCGCCGCGTGGGCCGGACTGAAGGAGATGGCCACATGAGCCGGGAACTGATCGCGATCCTGCGGGGCATCACCCCGCCCGAAGCCGCGCCGATGGCCGAAGGGCTGATCTCGGCGGGGTTTGACAAGATCGAGGTGCCGCTGAACTCGCCCGATCCGTTCGACAGCATCCGCGCGATGCTGCAGGTGGCCGGGCCGCACGCCACCATCGGCGCAGGCACTGTGCTTGCGCCGGAAGAGGTGCTGCAACTGCAAGACATCGGCGCGCAGATGATCGTATCGCCCGACATGAACCCGCGGGTGATCGTCGCCGCCAAGCAGGCCGGCCTGCTCAGCTATCCCGGCATCATGACGCCGTCCGAGGCTTTTGCCGCGCTGCGCAACGGCGCGGACGGGCTGAAGCTGTTCCCGGCCTCGCTGATCGGACCCGCTGGGCTGAAAGCGATCCGCGCCGTGCTGCCCGAGGGCACCAAGACCTACGCCGTGGGCGGGGCAGGGCCCGACAATTTCGCCGAGTGGTTTGCCGCCGGGGTCACCGGGTTCGGCATCGGCACGGCGCTGTTCACCCCGGGCCGCACGCTGGACGACGTGCTGGCCCGCGCGCGCGACGTCGTCGCCGCCTATGACGCAGGAGCCCCGGCATGAGCACCGTTTTGTCCGACACCAAATGCACGCTGGGCGAAGGCGCGTTCTGGCACCCGCTGCGGGGCACGTTCTTCTGGTTCGATATCCTGGGCAAGCGGCTTTACGAGATGACCGCCGAGGGTCAGCGCGACTGGGCGTTCGACGAATGCCATTCCGCCGCCGGATGGCTCAGCGAAAGCGCGCTGATGGTGGCCAGCGAGACCGGGCTCTACCGGCTGGATCTCGACACCGGCGCGCGCGAGCGGATCGTGGCGCTGGAGGCGGACGATCCCGTGACCCGCTCCAATGACGGGCGCGCCGACCCGCAGGGCGGGTTCTGGATCGGCACGATGGGCTTTGGGCTGGAGACCGGCAAGGGCGCGATCTACCGCTATTACCGGGGCGAGGTGCGCAAGCTTTATCCCGGCATCTCGATCCCCAACGCGATCTGCTTTGCACCGGACGGGCAAAGCGCCTGTTTCACCGACACGGTCCAGGGGGTGATCCAGCGCGTGCGGCTTGACGCGCAGGGCTGGCCTACAGGCGCGCCCGAGCCCTTCATCGACCTGCGCGCCGAGGGGCTGAAACCCGATGGCGCGGTGATCGACGCCGAGGGCCGGCTGTGGAACGCGCAATGGGGTGCATCGCGGGTCGCGGTCTATGGCACGGACGGCGCATTCCTGCAGGCCTTTGCCTTTCCCGCCTCGCAGATCAGTTGCCCCTGCATGGGCGGCGCGGACCTGTCCACGCTCTACGCCACCTCTGCCGCCGTGGGGCTGCCTGACGAGGACGCGGCGGGCCGGACGTTCTGCCTGCCGGTCGCGGCGAAAGGCGTGGCCGAGCCGCAGGTGATCCTCTAACCCCCCCCCGAAAGGGCTCCACATGCGCCGCACCCTGGGCTGCTGCTATTATCCCGAACACTGGCCGGAAGAGATCTGGGCCGAAGACGCGCGTCGCATGGCGGATCTGGGCCTGACCTGGGTCCGGATCGGCGAGTTCGCCTGGTCGCGGCTGGAGCCGGAACCGGGCACGCTGCAGTTCGACTGGCTCGACCGCGCGATCGACACGCTGGGGCGGGCGGGCTTGCGCGTGGTGCTGGGCACGCCCACGGCGACGCCGCCGCGCTGGGTCGTGGACAAGCATCCCGACATGCTGGCCGTCGATGCCGAGGGCCGGCCCCGCGGCTTCGGCTCGCGCCGGCATTACTGCTTTTCCCACGCGGGATACCTTGAGGAATGCCGCCGGATCGTCACCCTGCTGGCACGGCGCTATGGAAGCAACCCGCATGTGGCGGCCTGGCAGACGGACAACGAATATGGCTGCCACGACACCGTGATATCGTATTCGGACGCCGCGCGGCGGGCCTTTCGCGGCTGGCTGCGCGCGCGTTTCCCGGGGCCGTCGAACGATGGCGACATCGCCGCGCTGAACGCGGCCTGGGGCAACGTGTTCTGGTCCATGGAGTATCGCGATTTCGACGAGATCGACCTGCCGAACCTGACGGTGACAGAGCCGAACCCGGCCCATGCGCTGGCCTTCCGGCGGTTTTCGTCCGACCAGGTGGTGGCGTTCAACCGTGCCCAGGTCGAGATCCTGCGTGCGTTTTCCGATGCGCCGATTGCGCATAATTACATGGGCAGGGTGACGGATTTCGATCATTTCGATATGGGCGCCGATCTGGATATCGCCTCGTGGGACAGCTATCCGCTGGGCTTCCTCGAAGACCGTGTGACCACGGACGCCGCCCATCAACGCGCCTATGCGCGGCAGGGCGACCCGGATTTCCAGGCGTTCCACCATGATCTGTACCGGGCGGTGGGCAAGGTCGGGTCCCAGCGCTCAAGCAGCGAAGCGGTAGCGCAGTCCCAGCGCTCAAGCAGCGAAGCGGTAGCGCCATCTCTGCGCTCAAGCAGCGAGGCGGTAGCGCCATCTCTGCGCTCAAGCAGCGACGCGGTAGCCATATCCAGACTCTGGGTGATGGAGCAGCAACCCGGGCCGGTGAACTGGGCCCCCTACAACCCCGCGCCCCTGCCCGGCATGGTGCGGCTCTGGACGTGGGAGGCGTTTGCCCACGGGGCCGAGGCCGTGCTGTATTTCCGCTGGCGACAGGCGCCCTTTGCGCAAGAGCAACTGCACGCAGGTCTCTTGCGGCCCGATCATGCAGAAACGCAAGGCTTCCGCGAGGCGGCAGAGGTCGCGGCAGAGCTGGCATCTGCCGGCGAGGTCGTGCCCGCGCAGGCTCCGGTGGCGCTGATCTTCGACTACGCCGCCGACTGGGCCTGGGACGTGCAGCCGCAGGGGCGGGGGTTGCGCTATTTCCGCCTGGTCTTTGACCATTACCGGGCGCTGCGGCGGGCGGGGCTGTCGGTCGACATCCTGCCGCCATCGGCGCGGGATTTCACCGGCTACCGCGTGGTTTTGGCCCCGGGCATAATGCACATGCCTGAGGATCTGAAGGCCGCGCTGACGGCGTCCGGGGCACAGGTCCTGATCGGGCCGCGCAGCGCCGCGCGGGACGGGCACTTTACCATCCCGGTGCCGCTGCCGCCCGCCTGGCCGGGGCTCGACGTCACCGTGGCGCGGCTGGAGACGCTGCGTCCCGACATGCCGCGCGCGCTGCAGGACGGCGGCGCGGTGCAAGGCTGGTGCGAGGCGCTGGAGGGCGACGCCACACCCGTGCTGCGTCTGGAGGATGGCGCGCCGGTGGCGCTGCAGGCGGGCCGCGTGACCTATATGGGCGGCTGGGGGGACGATGCCGCCCTCGACCGGCTGATCGCACGGCTTTGCGCGGCGGCGGAACTGCCGGTCCGCTCGCTGCCCGAAGGGGTGCGGGTGCGTGAGACCGGGGCAGAGCGCTTCTGGTTCAACCACACGGCCCGCGAGGTCGCCTGTGCGGCCGGCCTTCTGCCACCGGCGGGCGTGCTGCGCGAGGTGTTGTAACGGGGCTGGACGGCGGCGTGCGCAGGGCGCAAACTTTGCCCATGCACCCTGCCGACGCCACCCGCCCGGGCGAGACGACGCTCGACCTGCCGCCGCCCGACGATGCGCGGCTGCGCTTTGTCGGGCACCTGGAAACGCCGTTTGCCACCCGGGCCGACTGCCCGAGGCAGGGCGATTGGGACGGGCCGGAGTGCCGTGTGGTGCTAAAGCCGGACTTCCGCCCGGGGCTTGACGGGATCGAGGCGTTCGAGGTGGTCGAACTGCTGTACTGGCTGCACGAGGCACGGCGCGATCTCCTGACGCAAAGCCCGAAATCCGATGGCGCGGTGCGCGGCACGTTCTCCTTGCGCTCGCCCTTGCGGCCAAACCCGATCGGGCTGTCGCGGGTGCGGCTGGTGGCGCGGGTGGATGACGGGCTGGTGGTGCGCGGCCTCGATTGCCTGAACGGCACACCGCTGCTGGACGTCAAGCCGGACCGCTGCGCCTATACCGTGCAGGTGCCGCCGAAGCGGTAGGGTGCGCCTTGGCGCACCTTTTGCCCAATGGATCTGTGTGAAGGTGCGCTGTAGCGCACCCTACGGCAGAACGGCGAGGCAGGCTGCGCTCATGTCGGGAAGAGCCCGGCAAACCGGTCGCGCAGCACGTTCTTTTGCACCTTTCCCATGGTGTTGCGCGGCAGGTCGTCGGCGATCTCGTAATGGCGCGGATGCTTGAAGCGGGCGAGTTTGTCCGCCACCTCGGCCTGTACCGCGTCCAGCGCGATCTCGGCCCCCGGCGCAGACACCAGCACCGCCACCGGCGTTTCGCCAAAATCGGGATGCGGCACGCCCACGACTGCGGATTCCAGAACGCCCGGCATCTCGTCCAGCAGGGCTTCGATCTCCTTGGGGTAGATGTTGTAGCCGCCCGAGATGATCAGGTCCTTGGCGCGGCCCACGATGGTCACGTAGCCATCCTCTCCCATCACCGCCAGGTCGCCTGTGATGAAGAAGCCATTGGCGCGCAACTCCTCGGCGGTCTTTTCCGGCATCTGCCAATAGCCCTGAAAGACGTTGGGCCCGCGGACTTCAAGCACGCCGATTTCGCCGCGCGGCAGGTCGCGGCCCTGGGCGTCGCACACCCTGACCTCCACCCCCGGCAGCGGCAGCCCCACGGTGCCGGCGCGCCGCTCGCCCTCATACGGGTTCGAGGTGTTCATGTTGGTTTCCGTCATGCCGTAGCGTTCCAGGATGCGGTGGCCGGTGCGTTCCTCGAAGGCGCGATGCGTTTCGGCCAGCAGCGGCGCAGAGCCGGAGATGAACAGCCGCATGGTGGCCGCGCGGTCGCGGTCCAGCCGCGGATCCTCCAGCAGCCGGGTGTAGAAGGTGGGCACACCCATCATCGCCGTGGCGCGCGGCATCCAGTCG
Source organism: Alphaproteobacteria bacterium (assembly GCA_030425925.1). Taxonomy (GTDB): domain Bacteria; phylum Pseudomonadota; class Alphaproteobacteria; order Rhodobacterales; family Rhodobacteraceae; genus JAUHZO01. The sequence goes on from JAUHZO010000002.1 coordinate 395,788, forward strand.
AGCATCTGGCCCGCGTCGAAGCGCGGGAAGAACACCATCGAGGCCCCGGCGGCAAGGATCACGTTGGTGGCGACAAACAGCCCGTGGGTGTGAAAGATCGGCAAGGCGTGCAACAGGACATCGGTTTCGGCAAAGCGCCATTCCGCCTTCAGCGTCTGTGCATTCGACAGAAGGTTCTGCTGGCTGAGCATGGCGCCCTTGGACCGCCCGGTGGTGCCGGAGGTATAGAGCAGGGCGGCCAGGTCGTCCGGCGCGCGCGGCTCGGTCGGGAACCGGGTCGGCCGGTCCGCGGCGCGGTCGGCAAGGTCGCCGCCCTCCTCGCCCAGGGTCATCAGGCCAAGCTCGGGCAGCGCCGCCACCCCGGCCAGCCGGTCCTCGGACCCGGGGGCGGCCACCAGCAGCCGCGCGCCGCTGTTCTCGACGAAATAGCACAGCTCGTCCGGGGTATAGCCGGTATTGAGCGGCAGGAACACGATCCCGGCCTGGATCGCGCCAAAGATCAGCGCCAGTGCCTCGGCGCTTTTGTCGGTCTGCAGCGCCAGCCGGTCGCCGGGGCGCAGCCCCGCCGCCCGCAGCGCCCCGGCGAATTGCGCGGCGCGGGCGGCAAAGTCGGCATGGCTCAGCGTGCCGCCCTGCGGCAGATGCAGAAAGACACTGTCCTGCCCGGCGCGCTGTCCCAGCAGGCTGTCGTGAAGCGGGTTGGTCATGGCTCTCTCCGGTGCGGTGGTCGATTGGAGGTACACCACGGTCTACCGGCACGGCGCGTCAAGGGGAAGGACTGCCCGAAAAAGATGGGGGGACCACGTCCCCCCAAGTTAGAGCGTAGGGTCGATCAGCGCGACGGAACCATACTCGACACAACCGATCGACAGAGCATGCTGAATACCGGTGAGGCACTGCCCTTGAGCCTTGAGTACAGGGACGGACCAAAGCTCGTCGGGCCGAGGCCAGCCTTCGCCTCGATGCGACGAATCTATCCCGGCTGTGTCATGTTGATAAACCGGCAGGAGGAATAGCTGCGCCGGTCTTTCGAAAGCGTTGGCGCGTCAAGAAATTGCCTGCGGTCTCTCGAGAGAGAAAATCAGGTTCTCATTGTTCTTCTTGAAGCCCGAGACCGTTTTCACCCAGCATTCCTGCAATCGCCGGTGCGTGTCGGCCAGATCGCTGTCGGACGCTGTCCTGGCGTCATGCTGCAGGGCGCGCAGCATGTCGGTCAGCTGCACCGCGCCGAACACGCCGGCCGATCCGGCCATCCTGTGCGCCTCGGCCCCCAGCGTGTCGCGGTGGTCGGGTGTGGCGATCCGGTCCGGCATGGCGGCCAGGAAGTCGCGCATTTCCCGGTCGAAGGTGACAAACGCGGCGTGGACATTGTGCTCGGGCAGATCGTCGAGCAACTCGTTCAGCCGCGCCCAGTCGATGAGCGCGCCGCTGTCCGGCCCCGCCTGGCTGTCGTCCTCGTCGTCCAGCGTGCCGATCAATGCCGCGGTCAGCGTTCGCCGGACCGAGGCCATGGACAGCGGCTTGATCAGCACGTCGGTCATGCCCGCCTCGCGAAAGCGGCGCAGTTCTTCGGGCAGGGCATGGGCCGTGGTGGCAATGATCGGCACGTGGCTGTTTTCGCCCGCTTCGGAGCGGATCAGACAGGTCGCCGTCAGCCCGTCCATTTCGGGCATCGAGATGTCCATCAGGATGATGTCGAAGGCGTGGGTCCGCGCCAGTTCCACGCCTTCGCGGCCGTTATGCGCCTCGACCACCATGTGCCCGTCGCGTTCCAGCATCTCGCGCGCGACCAGACGGTTGACGGCGTTGTCCTCGACCAGAAGGACTTCGAGCGGAGGCAGGTCGATCTCGGGCAGGGCGGGCGGGGCGGCCGGTTCGGGGGCGGGCTGCGGCACGTCGCGCGGGGCCGAAAGCGGCAGGCGCAGCCAGAAGACGCTGCCATCGCCGGGCTCGCTTTCCGCGCCCAGTTCGCCGCCAAGGGCGGTGGCCAGCCGTCGCGCGATGCCCAGACCCAGCCCCGTGCCGGTATTGCTGCGCCCGTATGAGGCGTCGATGGTGACAAAATCGCCAAAGATGCGCGACAGGTTCTCTTCGGCGATGCCGACGCCGGTGTCGGTGACCCGCAACTCCACCTCGTCCAGGCCGTTCTGGCAGTCCGCCTCGATCACGATGCGGCCGTTGCGGGTGAACTTGATCGCATTGCCCACGAGGTTCAGCATGATCTGGCGCAGGCGGTTGGGATCGCTGTAGACCTCGTGCAGGGCGGGGTTGCAGGGGGCCAGCAACAGCTCGTTGCCATTTTCGCGCGCCCGCACCATCTGCCCCTCGATGATTTCCTCGAGAAAGGTGATCAGGTCGAACCGTTCCTTGTTCATGCTCATCTTGCCCGCGTCGAGACGCGAGATGTCGAGCACGTCGTTGACATGGCCCAGAAGCAGCTTGCCGGAATTGCGGATGATCCGCAGATAGCGTCGATGGCGCTGGTCCAGCTGGTCGGGATCGAACAGGTCGAGCGTGCCCAGCATCCCGTTGAGCGGGGTGCGCATCTCGTGGCTCATGACGGCCAGCAGTTCGGCCTTGGATTTCTCGCCGGCGATGGCCTTGTCGCGGGCTTCCTTCAGGTCGTTCTCGGCGCGGACGCGGTGCGAGATGTCGCGCAGGAAGCCGACAAAGATCGCGCCCTCGGGCGCCTGGGCCGAGGCCAGGGACAGATCCACGGGAAAGACATCGCCGGATTTGTGCCGCGCCTCCAGCTGCACGACGCCCTTGCCGATCACGCGGGACTTGCCGCTTTCGAGATACCGGGCCATGCCGGCATTGTGCATCTTGCGGAAATGGTCGGGAATGATCAGGTCGGCCATCTGCGCGCCGATGGCCTCGTCCCGCAGGTAGCCAAAGGTGCGTTCGGCGGCGCCGTTGTATTCGATCACGCGCCCGTCGCGGCCGGTGACGATCACCGCGTCCTGCGAGGTGGACAGGATCGTCTGCATCCGTTCGATGGTTGCGCGGTTTTCCCGTGCGGTCTGCTCGCGCTTGCGTGCAAGGCGCATCAGCGCCGCCACCAGCATGAGCAGCACGACCACCAGCGATGCCGTCAGCAGCGCGATGCGCAAGAGCGTCGTCAGAACGCTTTCGCGGCTTTCATCGCTGAGCCGCGAAAACAGCTCGATCCCCGCCAGCGCGGCGCGCCGGGTGACAAACCGCGCCTCGCGCGTGTCTGCCAGAAGTTGTGGCAAGGCGTCGGACAGAGCGTCATCGGGCCCGTCGATCACCGGCACCCAGGTGTCGAGGAAGGTTTGCAGCCGGGTCAGCCCGTCGCCGACAATCGGTTCGGTGCGCAGTTCGGAATACACGTCCGCCGAAGACAGCGTATCGACCCGGCTGTAGAAGATGTCGAAATTCAGCCTGACCGAATCCAGCGCCGGCGGGTCGGCCTCCAGCGCGCCAAGGGTCGCGATCTCAAGCCCAATGACTTCGGTTTCGGCCTGCGACAGGACCCATTGCACGTTGTCCGACGATGCGGTGGCAAGGCGCGCCATCTGGCGCTGCACATCCGCGGCCAGCACCACGATGGCCGCGATAAAAACGGCAACGACGAGGCCGGTCAGGCCCCGTCGAAGCTTGCCCTGCCGGGCAAGTCCGTATGAAACCGGCGGTGTCAAACCCGGCCGTCCTGCATCGCCGTTTAATCCCCTTCAACGAAATCAAGGCGATCGAGTTGCCAGATGCTCCGTGAGTAGTAGACTTCTGACTGGTAGCGCGTATCGGTATCATACGGGTAAACAATCCAGAGCGGCCCCTTGTCGCGCACCGACATGGTCCGCCCGTTGCGGGCATAGGCAATCAGCGCGCTGCCATTGGCGGCATCCGAAAACGGGATGTCGATGGCGTAGTCGTTGATTGCGGTGGCGCGCAGGTTGCCGCTGGTGACGCCCAGGGCCTCCATCAGCGTCTGCAGCCGCACGCCGGTAAAGGTCTGGACACCGTCCGTCCAGATGGTGGTGGTCTCGATCTCGTGCGCTGCCATGTCCTGCAGCATCTGCAGGTCAAACGCCGCCGCGTCGCCGGCATTCATCGTGGCCAGCGGACCGGTCACGGTCAGCAGAACGGCCCCAGTGGGCGTGCTCATGCTGTCGGCTGTTGCGGGTAGTGCAAATGAGACAACTGCAATTGCGGCAACAAGCGTCTGGCGCGCGAGGCCGGAAAAGGTCTTGAACAAGGAATGCTCCTTCCGGGAAGATATTCGTACACGGGCGCAATTGTTGCAGGATTGATGGGAACAGTCACAGGATAAAAAGGTTAACATACCTATACCAAAGGGTAGGGCCGATATCCGCCAGCCCGGAGGTCTGCGCTTTCGCGGGGGTGTGTTGACGTCGAAATATCCCTAGATTGTCCGCAAGAAGACCAAATGCCCTCATAGGGCCAAGACAAAGACCGGGGTCCGGAGCAATTGCGCCCGGACCATTCGAAAGGAACAAAAACCATGCGAATTCTTGTCGCTGACGACCACGATCTTGTGCGTGAAACCATTGTCGCCTTCCTCAGCGGGGCGGAAATCGAGGACGTGATCGGCGTGGCGACGCTGGACGACGCGATCAAGTCCGCAAACGACACCGGCAGTTTCGATCTTGTACTGCTGGACTACAACATGCCCGGCATGAACGGGCTGGACGGTCTAGCGCGCATGAAGCAGGCCAATGATGACCGCCCGGTGGCGATCCTGTCGGGCAGCGCATCGCGCGACGTGGCCGATGCCGCGCTGAAGGCCGGCGCGCAGGGCTTCATCCCCAAGACGCTGGGGGCCAAATCGCTGGTGACGGCGGTGAAATTCATGGCCGCGGGCGAGGTCTATGCGCCGTTCAACTTCATGCAGGGCGGCGAATCCCAGCCGTCGGGGCCGCTGACCAAGCGTGAACTCGACGTGTTGCGCGGCATTTGCGAAGGCAAGTCCAACAAGGAAATCGCCCGCGACATCAACTTGCAGGAAGTGACGGTCAAGCTGCATGTCAAGACGCTGAACCGCAAGCTGCAGGCGCGCAACCGGACACATGCGGCGATGATCGCGCGGGATCGCTGTCTGGTCTGAGCGTCACAACCGCCTGAGCGTGGCACCGCCATCCGCCATGTCGGGATGGCCCATCACCAGCAGCGGGGCGCGCGGATTGCCCGGCGCATAGCCCGGCTGCGCATCGCTGAAGGCCACGCCGCCGCATTCCTCGACAACCAGCACGCCGGCGGCATGGTCCCATGGCTTGACTTGGGGCGAGATGTTCACCTCGGCATGGCCTGTCGCCATAAGGCGGTATTCGTGGCACGAACAGCGCAGGCTTGTGACCCGGCCGAACTCCGGCAACCGCGCGGCGACCCGTGCCCGCGCGCCCTGCGGATAAAGCGACAACGGCACAAAGGCGGTCAGCACGTCCAGCGGTTTGGGCGCGGCACCCCGAAGCCGTTGCGGCGCCGCCCCGGGCTTGCAGAACCACGCGCCGCCGCCACGCATCGCCATCACCCAGTCGTCCAGCAACGGATCGTACAGCAGACCGAACACGGTTCGCCCCTGATGCACCACCGCAAGGATCACGCCGAACACCGCAAGACCGCTGGCAAAATTGCCGGTGCCGTCCACCGGGTCGATGATCACCGCCCAGTCGGCCCCGGCCAGATCGTCCAGCAGGGACGGCGTGTCCGACACCGCCTCCTCGCCGACGACCAGCGCCTGCGGCAAGAGCCGCGCGGCGGCGTCGGATAACAGCCCCTCCACCGCCTTGTCGGCGTCTGTCACCAGATCCATCGGGCCGGTCTTGGTGGCGATGGCCCCTGGCGCAAGGTTGCGGAAGCGGGGCAGGATCTCGGCCCGGGCTGCCGCGCGGACCTCTGAAATCAGCGCGTCGATCACGTCCTGCGGCAAAGCCTCCATCAGCCCAGCCGCCGGATCGGTTCGAAATGGTGCATGGACTCGAAGTTGCACAACTCTACCGCGCCCAGGTCCACCACCCCGACAGCGTCGCGATACTGATCGGACAGGTCTGAACTGAACGCGGTGATGGCGCGGGCAGTGGGTTCGGTCACCCAGTCGACCAGGTAGGCCAGCGTAATGTGAAAGACATAACCGTCGAAATCCCGTTCGTTCAGGCCGGTCGCGTCGCGCAAGGCGCGGCGGGTGGCGCGCAGGGCGTCTTCCTCGGCGGGATCGGCGCCGGTCATGGTCACGCTCTTGCCGGCAAAGAGGTCCATCATCCGCACCCGCGCCGTCTGCGGCAGGGCCAGGTCCCTTGTCCGCGCCAGAAGCTCTGCCGTCATTGCATCGCGGCTGATGTCGCGCGGCAGGTCCGCGGGCAGATCGCCGTTCAGGCGGGTGGCCTCTGTCATGCCCTGGAACACCGTCATGTGGAACGACGACGGCGGCAGGAAGGTGTAGAAGCGGTGGAACGGGCTCATCTTCACCTGTTCCTGCATCTCGCGCAGCGCGCGATGCGCGTCCGAGGCGGGATCGACATGGCAGATGAACGTGTTGCCGGGCCAGACCTGCACATGCCCGTCCGTGGTGAACTTGCCCGGCATGCCCGGCAGGACGATGCCATCGGGGCGCGGGCGGTGAGAGAGGCGGCCAGTCAGGAAATCAACCGTGTCAGGACGTTGCGGGATCATGCTGCGGCCTTGCGTGCAGCGCGCCAGGCCCGGAGGGCGGCAGGCGCGTCGGTCTGGATCACGCTGACGCCGCAATCGACCAGCCGGCCCCAGACGGCATCTGGATCGGCCAGCGCCGCGGCATCGTTCAGCGGATGGCCATTCAGCGCACCCAGCGAATTCACCCACACCGAAACCTCGGCATCCGCCAGGGCGGCGGCGGCGTTGCGCAGGGTCTCCAGCGTGTCAAAGGTGGTTTCCACCATCGCGGTGCCGGTGCTGACGATCAGCGCAACCATGCTGCGCCAGTCCTTGGCCGTGACCCGCGACATGGGCATGGCCAGCATGCCATGGGTCTCGCGAATGCGGCGCAAGCGGGCGGCTTCGGCCGGGGTGCGCACCTTGAGCTTGACGTCGACATGGTCCTGCGCGTCCAGCCGCGCGGCTTCGGCGGCGATCTCTTCCACAAGGCAGGGGATCTTGACGTCGAGGTCCAGATAGATGCGGCCCCGCGCCACCTGCAGCGCCTGGGTCAGCGTGGGCAGGCCATGTTCCGAGACCTCGGTTTCCCCGTGGCCCGCGCGGTTGAACAGACGGATGGCCCCGATCTCGGCGGCGTCCATGTCTTCGATCACCCGCAGGTCGCGCCACATGCGCCGGCCATTGCCGTCGTGAAACACCCAGTAGCTGCCGTCCGAGGCCTTGCGGACGTCCAGTTCGGCAATTTCATAGCCGCCGGCAATGGCGGCCTCGATGGCGGCGAGGGAGTTTTCGGGTGCGGCGGACCAGTCGCCGCGATGCGCAACGATGGCGGGCACGGGCCGGGGGCCGCGCAGGAATTCGGTGTAGGAAATCATCGGACTTGGCCTTGCGTGACGTTCAGGCGTTGCCCGGACGCCGGATCGAACAGGTGAACATGCGCCTCGGGCAGGTGCAGGGAAAGCTGGTCGGCGGCAACGGTATCGCCGCCCAGTGGGGTGCTGACATTGATCTCCTGCCCCGATCCCAGGCGGACCACAAGCACCGCATGAGAGCCAAGGTCTTCGCGGTAGACGATTGTGGCGGGCAGGCCGTCTTCGGCGATCCGGAGCTTTTCCGGGCGGATCCCCAGCACGGCGCGGCCACGATGCGCCGAGCCGGCCAGCGCCGTGCCGTCGGGCAGGCGCAGCGCGGTGCCGTCGCCTTCGACCTCGATCAGGTTCATCGCCGGCGCGCCGATGAAACCGGCGACAAAGAGGCTGGCGGGGAAATGATAGATCTCGTGCGGGGTGCCGAACTGCTCGATCCGGCCCTCGTTCAGGATCAGCACCTTGTCGGCCAGCGTCATCGCCTCGACCTGGTCATGGGTGACAAAGACCGAGGTGGCGCCGATGCGGCGGTGCAGGTGGCTCAGCTCCATCCGCATGCCGTGGCGCAGCTTGGCGTCGAGGTTCGACAGCGGCTCGTCAAACAGCAGCACGCGCGGTTCGCGCACGATGGCGCGGGCGATGGCCACGCGCTGGCGCTGGCCGCCCGACAGCTGGCCGGGACGGCGGTCCAGCAGATCGCCCAGCTGCACGACGCGGGCCGCGCCTTCGACGCGTTGCTGGCGTTCGGCCCTGGCGATGCCGGCGACCTTGAGCGCGTAGCCGATGTTTTCGGCCACGGTCATGTGCGGGTAAAGCGCGTAGTTCTGGAACACCATGGCGCAGCCGCGATCCTTGGGCTCCCAGTCCTGCACCTCCTGCCCGTCGATGCGGATGCGGCCCGCGCTGACGGGTTCCAGCCCGGCGATCATGTTGAGCAACGTGGACTTGCCGCAGCCGGACGGCCCCAGCACCACGGTGAATTCGCCCGCACCCAGCGTGGCGCTGAGCGGCGGGATCACAGGCGTGTTGCCAAAGGACTTCTCGACCGCGTCGAGCGCGATCTCGGCAGCGATGGAGGCAGGCTGCATCGTCATTTCTCCGTCAGGGTCAGGCCGCGCACGATATGGCGCTGCATCAGGGCGATCATGGCCAGCGGGATGACCGAGACCATCAGCGCGCCGGTCATGATGGCGGGGTAATGCGGGATCTGTCCGGGATCGCCGGGGCTGAGCCGCGCGAGGCCCACCACCGCCGTCTGCATCTCGGGCGTCGAGGCGGCGACCAGCGGCCACAGATAGGAGGTCCAGCCGCCCAGGAACATCAGCACGAAGAGCGCCGCGAAATTGGCGCGCGACAGCGGGATCAGGATGTCCCACAGGAACCGCATCGGCCCGGCCCCGTCCATCCGCGCGGCCTTGGACAGGTCGGCAGGCAGGGTGCGGAAATACTGGCGGAAGAGGAACGTGCCCGTGCCATTGGCCAGCAGCGGCGCGGCGAGGCCGAAATAGGTGTTGAGCACCGAGACCTGGAAATTCATCCGATAGCCGGTGAGCGTCTGCACGATATAGGTGATCCCGAAGAAATCGAGCAGCGCGTTGACCGGCATCATGATGTTGGCCGCCACCTGGTAGGTGGTGATGAAGCGCAGGTCGAGCGGCATCAGGTTGGTCACCAGGACCATGCCGAACAGGATCCCGCCATAGCGGATGCGGAAATAGACGATGGCAAAGGCAGTGGTGAAGGCGATGCCGCACTTGATCAAGGCGACCATGGTGGCCACGATGATCGAGTTCAGCAATTGCCTTGGCAATTGCGTGGTTTCCCAGACGATCTGGATGTTCTCCAGCAGGTAGGTGCCGGGAATGAAGCTGAAGCCGTTCTGCAGGAAGGATTCAAAGCTTTGGGTGGCGGTGACCAGCGTGATGACCAGCGGAAACAGGATGTAGAGCACGCCGACGGCAAGGATCACGTTGGCCGTGCGGTCCAGGGATTTGGTGTTCTCTATCATGGGCTTAGCGCTCGTACCGGATCTTGCGTTCGAGGATGAAGAACTGCACCGCCGCCAGGCTCAGCACAAAGACCATCAGGATCACCGATTGCGTGGCCGCGCCCGACAGGTCGTAGCCCTTGAAGCCGTCCACATAGATCTTGTAGACCAGAAGCGTGGTTGCCCCGCCCGGGCCGCCCTGGGTCATGGCGTCGATCAGGCCGAAGGCGGCGGTGACGCTTTCGGTGAACTCCAGCACGAAGACAAGGAACAGCTGCGGCAGGACCATGGGGATCTGGATGTCGCGCACGCGGCGCCAGGCGCTGGCCCCGTCCATCGCGGCAGAGTGGTGAAAGCTTTGCGGCACCGCCTGAAGGCCCGCCAGCAAGATGACGAAATTGAACGGAATCCCGCCCCAGACATGGGCGATGATCAGCATGATGAAGGCGTCGGTGCCGTCGAGCCCGGGTTGCCAGAGGCCGGGATAGACCTCGTTCAGCGGCGCAAGAATGCCGATGAAAGGGTTGAAAATGAACAGGAACACGACGCCGATGGACGCGCCGGCGACGGCCTTGGGCCAGACCAGCACGTTGCGCGCCGGATAGGCCAGACGCACGCGGCGGTCGGCGGCCACGGCCAGGATCAGCGGCAGGATCACCGCCAGCGAGGAGCCGATGAGCATGAAGACGACGGTCCGCCAGGTGGCCTTCCAGAATTCGGCATCGTTCAGCACACGGGCATAGTTCTGCAGGCCCACGAACTCGGCCCCGCCGCCAAACGGGCGCTCCAGCGACAGCGACCAGAAGAACGCCATGTAGATCGGCACGTAGAAGAACAGGAAGATCAGCAACAATTGCGGCAGCGCCAGGGCGATGGGCAGCCAGCGGCTGTTGAACTGCGAATTGGTGTCGGCCATGGCGCGGGCTCTTGCAACGGGGTGGACCGGCGGCGGCGGCCGCCGGTCGTGGCGGGTAGGATGGGTGATATCACCCATCCTGCGCTGCGGGTCAGGGCAGCTGGACGCCCTGGTAGGTTTGCTCGAAGCGGCGCAGCAGCTCGTTGCCGCGGGCCACGGCATTGTCCAGCGCGGCCTGCATGTCCTGCTCGCCGGCAAAGGCCTTCTGCGTCTCTTCCTTGAAGATGTCGCGGAACTGCACGTAGAAGCCCAGGCGGATGCCGCGGGTGGCATCGGTGCCCGGCTGGTTCAGCGACTCGACGCCCATTTCGGCGGTGGCAAAGACCAGCTCTTCGTTGCGGCCCGAGGCGACCAGCGTGTTCAGCGCCGACATGGTCACGGGCATGTAACCGGTGGCCTCGGTGAAGGCGATCTGCTGGTCGTCCTGGCGCACGAAGTCGAGGAACGCCTTGGCGGCCTCGATGGACGCGTCGTCATGGCCCTTCATGACCCAGATCGACGCCCCGCCAATATAGGTGTTCTTGCGCTCGACGCCGTCATACATCGGGGCCATCGAGATCCGGACGGCTTCGCCAAGCGATTCGAAAGCGGCGCCGTAGGAACCGGTGGACCCTTCCATCATGGCGCATTCGCCGGCATAGAACGCGCGGGTGTAGTTGCCGGCCTCGGTGTCTTCGGCCAGGCGCACCAGGCCTTCATTGCGCCAGTTCTGCAGGTTCACCATGTGCTGGGCGATGATGCCCTGGTTGAAGGTGTATTCGGCGTCCAGACCGGTATAGCCGTTGTTGTTCGATGCGATCGGTGCGCCGTGACGGGCCGAGAACTGCTCCAGCACGCGCCAGGGATGGGCATCGGTCACGAACGGGCAGGCATGGCCGTTGTCCTTGAGCGCCTGGGCGGTCTCGATCACCTGTTCCCAGGTCTCGGGCATTTCGGTCACGCCGGCTTCGGCCAGTTGGTCCATGTTGGCGTAGAAGATCAGGGTCGAGCCGTTATAGGGCTGCGAGAACAGCTCGCCGGTCGAGGTCTGGTAATAGCCCTTGGCACCGGTGTTGTAGTCCGACCAGTCGACATCGTCGAACAGGGTGTGGACCGGAACCACGGCGTCGGACAGCATCAGGTCGAGCGTGCCGGCGTCAAAGAACTGGATCATCACCGGGTGCTGCTGCGAGCGATAGGCCGCGATGGCCTTCTGCATGCCCGCCTCATAGCCGCCCTGGCCGACGCAGGTGATGGTGTGATCGTCCTGCGATGCGTTGAACGCTTCGCAATGCGCCTGGATGGCTTCTTCGACGCGGCCGCCGTTGCCGTACCAGAATTCGATGTCCGCGGCAAAGGCCGGCGCGGCGACGGCCAGCGCAAGCGCGGCGGTCGAGATCGTGTTGAGCTTCATGGAAACCTCCCGGGGAGTTTGGAATGGGGCTGGACTGGATGTCCGGAGTCCTTGTTACACGCAAAGTGTGACAACGCTGTAACAACGCTGCGCTCTGGTCAAGGCCCGCCGCATTGCTAGAGTGCCCGCATGACGCAACAGGCCTATGACCCCCATGCCCTGATCGCCCCCCGCTTTCGGCGCGATGCCGCGGGCGGCGGTGCCGTTGTCTCGGCCAATGAACGCCAGGTGCTGGCACAGGTCTGGCATCGCCCGGGCACCACGCGCACCGCGCTGCAGAGGCGGCTGGACCTGACCCAGCAATCCGTGCACCGCATCATCGCGGCGCTGGAAAGCCGCGGGCTGATGCGCCTGGGGGACCTGCAACCGCCTGAATTCAAGGGCAAACCCAGCCCGCTTCTGGAACTGAATCCGCGGCATGCCTGCACCGTCGGCATCTCGGTCAATACCGACAGTGCGGGGATCGTATGCATGGATTTTGCTGGCGGTTTCGCCGTCGAGGCGCTGTCCATCGACCGGCTGAGCATGGACGAGGCGCTGACCGCCATCGAGACCTGCATGGACGCGCTCTTGTCCGCGGGTGGCTGGCGGCGGGAAGAGCTGTTCGGCATCGGATTTGCGATTGCCGGATTCGTCGTCGACGGCACCCGCTACAACGCGCCGGAACCGCTTTCGGAATGGTCGGCGGTAGAACTGGGCCCGCTTCTGGCGGCGCGATTCGGAGCACCGGTCTGGACCGAGAATGGCGCCAACACCGGTGCCCTGTGCGAACGGATGCTGGGGGTGGGGCGCGAGGTGGAGAACTTTGTCTACCTGTCGTTCAACTACGGCTTTGGCGGCGGCATCGTGCTGAATGGCGAACTGATCCGCGGTGGCCATGGCAATGCGGGCGAGCTTTCGGGCATGTTCGACAACACCGAATCCGCGCATCGTCCGCGCCTGCGTTCGCTGCTCGAAATGCTCCAGGCCGAAGGTGTGCCGGTCTATACCATCGCCGATCTGTCGCAGCGGTTCGACATGGGCTGGCCCGGCGTGTCGCAATGGCTGGACCGGGTGGCGCGGCACCACAGCCGGGTGATCAACGTGCTGGCGGCCACCGTCGATCCCGAGGTCGTGGTCTTTGGCGGGCAGATCCCGCCCCCGCTGGCCGAGGCGCTGATCGCCCGGACCGAGTTCTACAACCGCTCTCGCCACGGGATTTATCGCAAGATGCCAAGGCTTTGCGTCTCGGACATCCGGGGCGAGACCGCGGCCATCGGCGCCGCGACCCTGCCGTTGAAGGAAGTGTTCTTCTGAAGGAAACTGGTGGCGTGGGCGGGACTCGAACCCGCGACCTAACGATTATGAGTCGTTCGCTCTAACCAACTGAGCTACCGCGCCGGACCGTGGGCGGGGGATAAGGAAGGGGGGGCGAGGCGTCAAGCGGAAAGTCGCAGAGACCGTCAGGCAATGCGCGCTCGCGGTGTCGGCAGCTTTACCCTTCTCGCCTTGAGGGCGGCCACAGCAGGGACTCGAGCGTGTAGACAAGGATCGCAAGGCCAACCGCCCCCGCCACTGCCACACCTAGCAGGACGATCACGTCGATTGGCCCGCCGATATCGGCAAAGCCCGACCGCGTCATCGCCTGCACGAACAGCACGGCGGCCACGGCCCCCACGGGCATCGACAGCTGTGCCCACAGGAACTTGCGCCAACTGACGCTGCGGTCGCGGATCAACACGTAGAGATAGCCCAGCGTGACCACCGCGGCGACCACGACCATCAGCCAGAATAGGCCGCGGCCAAAGACCTCTTCGAAGACGGCGATCAGGGTTTCGAATGTCAGTTCTTTCATCGCAGCCTCCTCAGGCCTTGCCACGCAGCATCGCGTTGTAGGTGGCCTTCAGCGCCACCTCCTTCATCAGCCAGCTGATCCACAACTCCTCCAGCGGGGCGATCACGCCGGGGAAGCTGGGAACGAGGTTGTTGTTGTAGTCGAATTCGATCAGCATGGCGCGACCGACGCGGGTGATCAGGGGGCAGGAAGTGTAGCCGTCATAGGCGGCATCCGTCGTGTCGCCCGCGATCTGCGCGACAAGGTGTTCCTCGACCACCGGAACCTGCCACTTGACGCTGGCCGCGGTCTTGCCCTTGGGCACGCCCGCGATGTCGCCGAGGGCAAAGACCTCGGGATAGCGGGTGTGGCGCAGGGTCTTGGGGTCAACCTCGACCCAGCCCTGATCGGTCCATTTCGTCTCCCAGCTCAGGCCCGACTGGCGGATGACCTCGGGCGCGCGCTGTGGCGGGATCACATGGATGTAGTCATAGTCGCGTTCGTGGTCGATGCCGTCGGCGTCGACAAAGGTCGCGCGCCTTGCGCCCGGGTCGATGGCCCGCAGCGTGTGCGTCATCGCCGTGTCGATGCCGCGCTCGCCGAACAGCATGCGCACCTTTTCCGCCACGATGGGGACACCGAAAAGCGACCCTTGCGGCGCGGCATAGAGGAAGGCGGCCTTGCCGCGGCTGCCTGCCTTGCGCGCCAGATCGTCCAGCAGGAACGTGTGCTTGAGCGGCGCGCCCGCGCATTTCATTTCGGTCGCGGGGCGGGTGAAGATGCCGGTGCCGCCTTCTTCGACAAAGCGCGACGCGGCGGCCCAGGTTCTGGCCGCATCCTCCGGGCCGCCATACAGCACACCGATACCGTTCTGACCGACCAGATCACGCGAAAACCCCTCGATCCCGGCATGATCCAGCACAAGGCCGGTGGCGACGATCAGGAAATCATACCCCAGCACCTCACCGCCTTGCAGGGCGACTGTTCTCACTTCGGGGTCGATGGCCGCGGCCCAGTCGGATTTCAGCGTGACGCCGCGCGGCAACCAGTCTGTCGTCCGGCTGACGGAATAGCTCGCTGGCTTCAGCCCCGCGGCAATGAGGGAAAAGCCGGGCTGATACCAATGCTCGGCCCGACCGTCGACCAATGTGATCTGCGCGCCGTCCAGCCGGTCGACCAGCCGGTTTGCCAGTGCCGTGCCCGCGGCACCCGCACCCAGGATCACGATCCGCGCCGAAGTGGTTACCTGAGCCTGTGCCTTGTCCGCCGCGCCGGCCAGCGCGAGCGCCCCGGCCCCCCCTGCCAACGCTAGAAACCCCCGGCGTCCGAGGGTGAACGTGATGTCCGACATGCTGTTCCTCCGCTACATATAGCGGATATGGAATGCTTTGGGATGCCGGGCGTTGACGCAGATCAAATACCTGCATACCGGGCTGACCTTTCCGGTGGCTCCGGGCCGCCGGAAAGGTCATGGCACGATCCTGTCGTTCAGGTGGGGGGACGATCCCGCGTCACAGGTCCAGCATGCCTTGCGCGGCCGAGTTGTGCTCTACCGCAGCCTTCTTGAAGCCGGAGCCGTGGCGCAGGGGCGTGTCCACGGCGCGGGGGCCGCGCTCCATCGCTTCTTCTATGGTGACGATCTGCAAACGCGGGACAGGGTCGAATCCTTCGACCTGAAAGGTGCCCGCCTGCGCGGCCCAGTCGCGCATGGGTTTCGTGGGGGGCGTCAGCGTCAGCAGGATGCCGATCTGCGCCTTGCGGTCCTTGGTCACGGCATCGAGTGAGCGGACCATCTCGACGCCGACGTTCTTGCCGCCTTTCACGCTGACAATCGCGGTGTGCTCTTTGCCCGCGCCAAAGCGGAAGAGGCCATCCACCCCGCCATCGGCACCTTTCTTGCCGCCGCCTTGCGGATAGGCCTTGATGAGCCCGCAGGCCCATTTTTCGAATTCCTTTTTCGTCTTGTCGTCGCGGTCAAAGAAATCCCGCGCGCCCTGAATGTCTTGCGGGACGCCATGCACGGTGAACCGCGCCTGCCCTTCGAAAGCGTCGTACAGGCGGGTTTCAATCAGGTTCACCGCCAGATGGGTGATGTCGATCCCGATCCAGCGCCGGTCAAGCTTTTGCGCCGCATGGACCGTGGTGCCGCAGCCGCAGAACGGATCCAGCACCAGATCGCCGGGATTGGAGGAGGCGTTCACGATGCGTTCGAGCAGGGCGACCGGTTTCTGGGTGGGGTAGCCGAGGCGTTCCTGGGCGCGAGAGTTGATTGGAGGGATGTCGGTCCAAACGTCTGATATTGGGATACCCTCTTGTTCATCCAAAAACCGTTTCATTTGAGGGACACGACCCGGCGCCGATTGCACAACAATTCCTTCATCATAGGCTTTTTGCATGCGTTCCCGCGTCCAACGCCAAACTCTAGTGACACCTAAGAACTCGTAAGTCAGGTTGGGTCGGTTGGGATTTGGGTTGATAAGGCTGTCTAGACGATAGAGGCGTCCATCTTCGTCTGTGTAACGATACTTATTCGCGGTCTTAGTAGGCAAAGCGGATGCATCGTATGGAATGTAAAGTCCATCTTGCCGCCAAGTATACTCGTCAGACTTTGGATAGCTTAGGGTCCAGACTCATTGTCGGTCAAAGCCAGAAGATGACCGCTGCGGCGAGCGCGATGGCTGACAGGAAGACCTTCGGGCATCTGTCGTAGCGGGTGGCGATGCGCCGCCAGTCCTTCAATCG
>JAUHZO010000019.1 GCA_030425925.1 Alphaproteobacteria bacterium
GCTCGATGATCGACCATTCAAAGTCCGTCAGTTCGTAGCGACGTTGCGACATGCTGCTCTCCTCCCGTGAGAGAGTGAATCAGCAATCCTCAAGCGCCGCTAGCCATTTATGAGTGCGTGACCTAGCCGGTTGGTCCAGGCGAAGGATGTGAACTGGCTGCCCTGATCGGTGTTCATGATCTCGGGCGGACCGAACTTGTGGATCGCCTCGTTCAGCGCCTCGACGCAGAAGTCCGCCTCCAGCGTATTCGATATCCGCCAGGGTGAGATGGGACCGTGGCCCCAGTGGGGCCGCGTAAGCCCATCGAACACCTTGCGGGTGAACCAGTCCATGATGGCCACCAGATAGAGGGAGCCTTTGCGCATCGGCAAATAGGTGATGTCGGCGCACCAGACCTGATTGGGCCGCTCCACCCGCAGCCCGCCCAGCAGATAGGGGTAGGTCTTGTGGCCCTTCGCGGGCTTGCTGGTGTCAGGCTTCTGGTAGATCGGCATCAACCGCATGAGGCGCATCAGCCGCCGGATGCGCTTTTCATTCACGGCATGGCCTTCGTTCTGCAGGTGCCATGTCATCTGCCGCACGCCGTAGAACGGGGTCTCGAGGAACTGCTTGTCGATCAGCAGCATGAGGTCGAGGTTCATCGCCGTTTCGCCCTGCGGCGCGTCATAGAACGATGACCGCGAGATCGACAGCAGGCGGCATTGTGCCCCGACCGACAGGCTCGGGTGGTTCTTCTCGATCATGCCGCGCCTCACTTGCCGGTCCAAGGCTTGAGCTTTCGTGACAAAAAATCGTTGGCGACCGCCAGCTCCCCGATCTTCGCATGCAGCGCACGCACCGTGTCTTCATCGACCTCGGGGGCCTTCTTGCTGCCTCGCTCGAAGATGTCCGCCGCGCCCTCCAGCAACGCCTTCTTCCACTGGTGGATCATCGTCGGATGCACGCCGTATTCGGCGGCAAGTTCCGAAACCGTGCGTTCGCCCTTCACGGCCTCCAGCGCCACACGGGCCTTGAACCCAGCGTCATGGTTCCTGCGCTTCTTCATGTCCTGATCTCCTCGTTCTTGGAGACCAGCAGACGTCAGATCGTAGCTTCCGTCACTGTCCGATCTTCGGGGAGTAGCTCAGACCACAATCCTGAAGTTTCTTCTATGCCGCCCATCGGGCGGCATTTTTTGTGCTTTGGTCAATCTTTGCCCGGCATTGTTTGGCATATCTTGTCCAGTTCCTTTGGCCAAAGTTGCGGATGATTTCCGGCGAACGGAATTTTATGCATTGATTTTATTTAACTTTTTTACTGGCCAGAATTATGTTTGGCCTAACTGTCGCCGCGTCGACACCCAATCGGTGAAGCGATAGGTTGCGGGTTTGGTGGGGCCGGGCTTGGGTGCGTCCTGCGGGATGTGTTGCGTGGGCATGATAAGTCCCCCTGCCCCTGAGGATGGGGGCAGGAGCGCCTTCTTTGCAGTCCGGTTTCCCTGACCTCACGCAGCGTTGAGCGGCGGTCAGCCGATCACGCCCTTCTTGAGGATGATGTTGCCGTAAAGCCGGGTCTCGCCGGTCTGCACGATGGCAAAGGCGGTTTTCGCGCGTTCGTAGAACGCGAACCGTTCCAGCCCCTGGATCCGGGCGGGGTGGTCTGCGGTGGCATCGACGATCTGCTGGAATTCGGAGACGATCTCGGGGATGGCCTGCGGATCGCCCACCACCTGCATGGTCAGCGCGGGATCGGGGACGAAACTGTCAAGCGGCATCAGGCGCAGGATGGCCTCGAGCACCTGTGTTGCCGGGATGCCGTCAAGGCGGTGCAAGCGGTGGCCCATGGAGGCGGCGGGAAAGTTCGCGTCGCCGATCACGATGTCATCGCCATGTCCCATGGCGCGCAGCGTGTGCAGAAGGTCGGGCGACAGGATGGGCGGGATGTTGTGCAGCATGACGGCCTCCGGAGTGCTGCGGTCATCAAGGCGGAACCGGCAGCCCGTGGCAAGGGGTTTGGGGCCGCGCATGAGTCCTGGTGGAGGGGTAGGGCGGAGTTTACCCAACCTTAACCCTGGCCGGGCAGGGTCCTTTCCATGCCCAATTACCGCCGCCCGCGTATTCCCTCTGCGACGATCTTCTTCACGGTCTGCCTCGCCGAGCGCGGCAGTTGCCTCCTGGTGGACGAGATCGACCTCCTGCGCGAGGCTGTCCGGGTCACCCGGGCGCGCCGTCCCTTCAAGATCGACGCCTGCGTCGTTCTGCCGGACCACTTGCATGCCGTCTGGACCCTGCCGGAGGGCGATGCGAACTACTCGGATCGCTGGGGGGCAATCAAGGCGAGGTTCTCGAAAATGGTGCGTTTGCAGGGGCGTGGACCGGATGTGCCGCTTCATTCCGTCACCGGCGGGAAAAACCCCGCCTTGCGCAAGGGTGAGGTCGGGATCTGGCAAAGCCGGTTTTGGGAGCATCACATCCGGGACAAGGCCGACCATGACGCCCATGTCCGGTATTGCCACATGAACCCGGTCAGGCACGGCTACGTGGACCGCCCGGAAGACTGGAGGTTCTCGACGATCCACCGGGAGATCCGACCAGGCCGTTGGGCCGCGTAGGGCGGGGTTCACCCCGCCGCCCCTGTCCGGAACGGGGCGGGTGCCTTCCGCGTGTGGCGGGGTGAACCCCGCCCTACAGCGTTACGCCTTCACCGCGTGAACTTCTTGAATTTCACCCGCTTGGGCTCCAGCGCGTCGGCCCCGAGGCGGCGTTTCTTGTCCTCCTCGTAATCCGAGAACGCGCCTTCGAACCATTCCACATGGGCCTCACCCTCGAAGGCCAGGATGTGCGTGCAGATCCGGTCGAGGAAGAAACGGTCGTGCGAGATCACCACCGCGCAGCCGGCGAAGTCCACCAGCGCGTCTTCCAGCGCGCGCAGCGTCTCCACGTCGAGGTCGTTGGTCGGTTCGTCGAGCAGGATGACATTGCCGCCGGATTTCAGCAGCCGCGCCATGTGGACCCGGTTGCGTTCGCCGCCCGACAGGAGGCCCACCTTCTTCTGCTGGTCGCCGCCCTTGAAGTTGAACGCGCCGCAATAGGCGCGGGAGTTCATCTCGGCATCGCCCAGCTTGATCACCTCGGCCCCGCCAGAGATCGCCTCCCACACCGTGTCCTCGGCGCTCAGATCGTCACGCGACTGGTCGACATAGGACAGTTGCACCGTGTCGCCCAGTTCGATGCTGCCGGCATCGGGCGTTTCCTGCCCGGTGATCATCTTGAACAGCGTCGATTTGCCTGCTCCGTTCGGACCGATCACGCCGACGATGCCGCCGGGCGGCAGCGAAAAGCTCAGATCCTCGATCAGGAGCTTGTCGCCCATGGCCTTCGACAACCCTTCCACCTCGATCACCTTCTGGCCCAGGCGCTGGCCGGCGGGGATGACGATCTGCGCGCGCGACAGCTTCTCGCGCACCGACTGGCCGGCCATCTCTTCATAGGCCTGGATCCGCGCCTTGGACTTGGCCTGGCGCGCCTTGGCCCCCTGCCGCATCCAGTCCAGTTCGCGCTCCAGCGTCTTCTGCTTGGCCTTGTCCTCGCGCGCCTCCTGTTCGAGCCGCTTGGCCTTTTGCTCCAGCCACGAGGAATAATTCCCTTCATAGGGAATTCCGCGGCCGCGATCGAGTTCGAGGATCCAGCCGGTGATGTCGTCCAGGAAATAGCGATCATGGGTGACGATCAGGATTGTGCCTTTGTATTCAATCAGGTGGTTCTGCAGCCAGGCGATGGTTTCGGCGTCCAGATGGTTTGTCGGTTCGTCCAGCAGCAGCATGTCGGGCGCTTCGAGCAGCAGCTTGCACAATGCCACGCGGCGGCGTTCCCCGCCCGACAGGTTGGCCGGGTTCGCATCGTCCGGCGGGCAGCGCAGCGCCTCCATGGCGACGTCGATCTGGGCGTCGAGATCCCACAGGTTCTGGCTGTCGATCTCGTCCTGAAGCTCTGCCATCTCGTCGGCAGTCTCGTCGGAATAGTTCATCGCCAGTTCGTTGAACCGGTCGAGCTTGGCCTTCTTTGCCGCAACCCCCAGCATGACGTTTTCGCGCACCGTCAGGCTGTCATCCAGATGCGGCTCCTGCGGGAGATAGCCGACCTTGGCACCCTCGGCGGCCCAGGCCTCGCCGGTGAAATCCGTGTCGATCCCGGCCATGATCCGCATCAGTGTCGACTTGCCCGCGCCGTTGACGCCGACAACGCCGATCTTGACCCCTGGAAGAAAGCTCAAGCGGATGTTTTCAAAGCATTTCTTGCCACCTGGATAGGTCTTGGACACGCCGTCCATGTGATAGACATACTGATAGCTGGCCATGCTCACCTCCTGTTGCGGTGTCCCGTGTTACGATGCATGGCGGCCGTGTTCAATCTCTGCCGGTGGGGCCGGGGCGCGAACGCGTGTCGGTTGGATTTTGTGCAGTTCCGCCGGGTGGGCCAGGGGCGTTTAAACGGATGTTCAGACTTCGCCGCTCTTATGCCTCCAGCGTCCAGGCGGCGCAGTTCCGTGTTCCCGCTCCGAGGCCCTGCCATGACCGAATCGCCCCGCAAGTACCGTCGAAACCGTTGGAAACGCCTGAAGATCAGCCAGAGAATGCCGATCCAGGTTGCGTTGCCCACGATGATCATCGTGTTGGGGGCGTCGTTGTTCAGCTATCTGCAGGCCGATCGCGCGCTGACCGAACGGAAGATGCAGGCCTATGACGTGCTGATCGAAACGAAAGCCGAAAGCCTGCTGGACTGGTTGAACAGGATCGAGGTGGATATCGCGATCCTGGCCGAAAACCACGCGGTGCGGGAAGGCGTCGCCGCCTTTTCGGAAGCCTGGGATTTCCACGATCGCGAACCGTCCGTGGACCTGCAAAGGCTGTATATCCACGCCAACCCCAACCCCGTGGGCAAGAAGGACGAGCTTGACAATGCCGGGGACGGATCGCTGTGGTCGACAGAGCATTTCCGCTATCACGCTGGGTTCCGGCAATTCCAGAAACTGCGGAATTACTACGACCTGTTCCTGTTCGATACCGATGGCAACTTGGTCTATTCGGTGTTCAAGGAAGCCGACTTCGCCACCAATTTCATGGACGGACCCTATGCCGATTCGGGGCTGGGCAAGGTGTTCCGCGAGGCGCTCGACGCCGGGCGGGGGCAGGCGGTCTTTTCCGGCTTTGCGCCCTATGCGCCCAGCAATGGCGCGCCGGCCAAGTTTGTCGCCATGCCGGTGATGGGCAATACCGGCAAGGTCATCGGTGTGGTGGCCTTGCAGGTGCCGGTGAACGAGATTTCGCGTCTGTTGTCCGGCGGCGACGACCTTGGTGGCACCGGACTTGTCTATCTTGTGGACGAAACCGGAATGGCCCTGTCGGATTCGCCACATGCCGAAGGCCATCGCACGCTGGACATGCTGCCCGCGTTGCCGCATATCGCGGCCGCGGCAACGGGCGAGCCTGTGGCAATGCGTGATGTGACGGGCCTGTCCGGCAATCCGGTTCTGGCACGCTCCGTCAGTTTCGAGGCCAATCACGCCGACTGGCATCTGGTCCTGGAACAGGACATGGCAGAAGCCTTTGCCGACAATCGGGCCTTCTTTGTCACCAGCATGATGCAATCGGCGCTGACGGTTCTGCTGACCGCGGTTGTCTCCTTCCTGGTGGCGCGGGGTCTGACGCGGCGAATCACGGCGCTGGCGGACAGTGTTCGGGTGATCACCGGGGGCGATTTCAGCGCCCCGGTGGCACAGACGAAGACCGGCGATGAAATCGGGGACATCGCCCGGGCACTGGACAGCTTCAAGACGGATCTGGCAGATGGCCGCGCAGCCATCGCCAAGGAAGAACAGACGGCCGAAGAACAGCGTCAGGTGATGGAGATGCTGGGCCGGTCGATGTCGGATCTGGCGCAGGGACGGCTGGACTGCCGTATCGATGCGACCTTTCCGGGCGATTATGAACCCCTGCGCGTGAATTTCAATCAAACGGTCGAGGCGCTCAGCGGAATCGTGGCCGAACTGCATGACAGCGCCGAGACCATCGATACCGATGCCAGAACCATGAGCGACGGGGCCGACAGCCTGTCTCAGCGCACCGAGAACCAGGCGGCCACGCTGGAACAGACCGCGGCGGCGATGGAACAGATCACCGCCAGTGTGACCTCGACCGCCGATGGTGCGCAGCAGATCGTGGCCGCCATGGCTTCGGCCAAATCGCAAGCCGAACGCGGCGAGGATGTGCGGGGCCGCGCGGTGGAGGCCATGGGCGGGATCGAGAATTCGTCCAAGCAGATCGGGCAGATCATCCAGGTCATGGAAGACATTGCCTTTCAGACCAACCTGCTGGCACTCAATGCCGGGGTCGAGGCGGCACGTGCCGGGGAGGTGGGCAGAGGCTTTGCCGTGGTGGCCTCGGAAGTGCGGGCGCTGGCGCAGCGTTCGTCCGACAGTGCGGCAGAGATCCGGACCCTGATCGTGCAATCGAACGAAAACGTCACCAACGGTGTGCGGCTTGTGGCCGACATGGGCCGGGCCATCGAGGAAATCCTGAACGAAGTCAGCCAGGTGGCCGAACGGGTGGAGAACATCGCCGCCGGGGCTTCGCAACAGGCGACAGGTCTGTCGGAGATCAACAACGGCATCACCATGCTGGACCAGGTCACGCAAGAGAATGCCGCCATGGTGAACGAGGCGGCGCGCGCGGGCCACGCCTTGCGCGCCAAGGCCGCCGAGATGCGCGACCTTGTGGCGCGGTTTGGCGGGGCAGCCAGTTCGCAGGCTGTTTTGCCGACGAAAAGCGGCGCGCCCCGGGACGTGGCCCCGGCTGCCACAGATGCCGCCTTTGGCGTTCCCGGGGCTGCGGTCCCGTCCCATGCCGACATGACGGATCTGGGCTGGGACAGCCAGGACGCCATCGCGGTAGCCTCTGAGCCCGCGCCCGCGGCAGATTTCAAGGCTGCGGCGAATGACGGCCTGTGGCGGGATTTCTGATCCCGCGGCAGACCCGTGCTGTGCCCGCGCCGCTTGAAGCGGCGGATCGGAGGGCGTAAGCGGAGAGCGCAAGGGTTGCCGGCACGCCGAACGGCCCATTGGCAGCGGGTACTTGGGGGAGGCCGGAAGCAATGCGCTTTGACATGCATCTGCCCGCCGGGCTCCGCGTGGGGCTTCTGGGCGGTTCGTTCGACCCGCCGCATGCCGGGCATGTGCACATTTCGCGCGAGGCGCTCAAGCGGTTCGATCTCGACCGCGTGATCTGGCTGGTCTCACCCGGGAACCCGCTGAAACCACATGCGCCTGCCCCGCTGTCCCGACGTCTTGCCGCCGCCCGACAGCTGATCCGGGATCCCCGCATCCTTGCCAGTGATTTCGAAGCCCGGGTGGGCACCCGCTACACGGCACAGACCCTGCAGGCGCTGCAGTTGCGGTTTCCCGGCGTGGGTTTTGTCTGGCTGATGGGCGCCGACAACCTGGCGCAACTGCATCGCTGGGACAATTGGCACGACATCATGCACAGTGTGCCTGTGGGTGTGATGGCTCGACCCGGGCTGAGGATTGCCGCCCGGGCCTCGACCGCGTCACGGATCTATCGACAGGCGCAGATGTCGCCGCGGGCGTCCCGGCTATTGCCATCCATGCGCGCGCCCGCCTGGTGCTTTGTGAACCTGCCGATGATGAAGGTCAGCTCGTCGGACCTGCGCGCGAAGGGTGGCTGGTCTCTGCCATGAGCGGGAAAGCGGCGCAGATGCAGGCGGCGGGGCGCGACAGGGCAGGGTGGCAGACGACCCTTGCACGCCTGGGCCGAGGCCCTTTGCGGGCGACGCGGGGCGGTCGTGGCACCGAGGCCGATCCCGGGAACAACAGCGAGTCCGGCGCAAGCCCGTACCCGACCAGGGAACACGAGCCCGCGCCGGGCATCCGCGATGCAAACCTGCACATTCGTGATGCCCCTGTGCGGCAATCGACGGTTGCCGCCAGAGCCTTGCCGGGTTTAGATCGCGCCATGACGTACCGGATTTCACGACGCTTCCTTCTGGGGTCGGGCCTGTCGGTCGCGGCCTGGGCGGTCGCTGCGCCTCTGGAGGCCGATCCGCCGGTGAAATCGCTGCGCCCACGGGCGCGGGCGGCGGATCTTCTCAAGCGCATCCAGCCTTCTGCCGAGGATCTGATTGCGCGCGCCAACCTGAACGGCGCGGTGGGCTGCGTTGTGCTTGACGCCGAAACCGGCACCCTGCGCGAAGCCATCGGCGGCGACACCGCTCTGCCGCCAGCCAGTGTCGCCAAGGCGCTGACCGCGTGTTACGCGCTGGAAACGCTGGGTCCGGAATATCGCTTTGAAACCCGCGTCCTGGCCACCGGCCCGATGGAGGACGGTGTGCTGACAGGCGACCTTGTCCTGGCGGGTGGCGGCGATCCGACACTGGATACCGACGGTCTGGCGCGCCTGGCCGCGGAGCTGAAGGCAACCGGATTGCGCGAGGTCACCGGCGCGTTCCGTGTCTGGGGCGGGGCGCTTTTGCAGGTGCCCGAGATCGACACCGCGCAACCGGATCATGTGGGGTACAACCCGGCGGTGTCCGGGTTGAACCTGAACTACAACCGTGTGCATTTCGAGTGGCGGCGCGCTTCGGACGCCTATGACGTGACGATGCAGGCCCGTTCGGACGCGCATCGCCCGGTGGTCGACATGGCGCGGATGCAGGTCGTGGCGCGCGATGCTCCGGTCTATACCTATGCCGACAAGGGCGGGCGCGACGAATGGACCGTGGCGCGGGGCGCGCTGGGGGATGGCGGTGCCCGCTGGCTGCCGGTGCGCAAGCCGGAGCTTTATGCGGGGGACGTGTTCCGGAGTCTCGCGCAGGCCCAGGGCATCACGCTGGGCGCACCGCAACCGGACGCCGCGCTGCCCGACGGCGCGGCCTTGTTTGCCGAGATTCGCAGCCCGGCGCTGCCCGAGATCCTGCAGGACATGCTGCGATGGTCGACCAACCTGACGGCCGAGGCTGTCGGGCTTGCCGCAACTCGTGTCCGGCGCGGTGCCTCGCCCGTAAGCCTGGCGGAATCGGCGTCCGAAATGAACCGCTGGGCGGCCGAGAGCCTGGGCGTGGGCGGGGTTGCACTTGTGGATCATTCCGGGCTGGGGGAGCGCAGCCGGATCAGCGCCGCGGACATGGCGCAGGCCCTTTACGCGCTGCGCCGCCGCCTGCCCTTGAAGGAGCTTCTGAAACCGTTCTCGATGCGGGACGATCAGGGCCGCCCGGTGCAGGATCATCCGCTGACGGTGCTGGCCAAGACCGGCACGCTCAATTTCGTCAGCGGGCTTGCCGGGTATGTGGACCTGCCGGACGGGACGGAACTGGTGTTTGCGATCTTTAGCGCCGATCTTGACCGACGCGCGGAACTCAGCGTCGAGGAACGCGAACGCCCGCCGGGCGGGGCGTCGTGGAACCGGCGGGCCAAAAAGCTGCAGCAGGCGCTGATCGAACGCTGGGGCGTGCTGTACACAGATACCGCCTGAGCGGGCGCGCCCGAAGGCGCGCGGCGTCAGTTCTGGATCACGACCTTCATGTTGTGCTTGCCCACGGCCTGCGTCATGCGGAACAGCACGGCGGCATGATCGGGGTGCAGGCGCACGCATCCTGCCGAGGCCGGGCGGCCGAGCTTGCTGATCTGGTTGGTGCCGTGGATCGCGTAATTGCCGGCAAAGAAGATCGAGTAGGGCATCGGTGCGTTGTTATACAGGCTGGATTTATGATGGCGCGACAGCCACTTGGCCGTCCAGGCCCCGCGAGGCGTGTATTTTCCCGGGCGCGCGGTGGACACCGGCCAGCGATACGCCACCTTGCCGTTGTGAATGACCGTCATGGTTTGCGACGACACGTCGACCTTGGCAACAAGCGGGGCAGCGGCGCCGAGGATCGGCAACAGGCAGAGCAGCGCCACGCCGACGGCGGTAAGGACGATACGGTTCATAATGACCCTCCAGGTAACAAGCAGTTGTTTTTGTTGTCGGCTTTTTATGCCTGAAGGATACTCTACACATAATACAGCCGTTGTGCAGTCAGGGAATCCTGACCGCAGCTTGGCAATCCTGACAGGATGGCGGTCAGGCCGTCAGGCGCGCAGGTGCCGGGCGCGGGCACCGCGTTCGATGGCGGCGGCATGCAGACGGTCGAGGTTGAGCTCGTAGCGGATTTCCTCGAGCAGGCGCAGCTCTGTTTCCTGCAGCGTGCCATCCGCCGCCGCAACGTCGCAGGCCAGCGCATAGGCGGTTTCGAACAGCCGTTCCGGCAGGCTTTCGCGCAAGAGCCCGAACAGCGCGTCCAGCCCGTCCTCCTGTTCGAACAGGTCAAAGACCAGCGAGGCCATGACACGCACGCGGTCGGCATCATATTCGGCGAAGACCGGCAGGTTGTTCACTGCCTGGTCGATCTTGACCAGTTCAGCGGTACGCACGTTCTCATCCGAAGCCGACACGGCGATCATCAGCGCTACGAGGCTGTCCTGGGGGCTGAGGGGGCTTTGGGCTTCGGACATCTGGGGGCCTTTCCGGGCTTGCGGCGATGCAGCGCAATTTATTGACGCTGCTCGCGGGGGGCAATAGGAAGCGCGCGCAACACAACCCCCTTTCAGGAGAGTTTCAGATGAGCGATCTGCGCGATGCCGGCATGACAGCCAAGGCCTGGCCCTTTGAAGAGGCGCGCCGGATCCTGAAACGCTATGAGAAGGCACCGCCCGCGAAGGGCCACGTGCTGTTCGAGACGGGGTATGGCCCGTCGGGCCTGCCGCATATCGGCACGTTCGGCGAGGTGCTGCGCACGACGATGATCCGCCGTGCGTTCGAGGTGATCTCGGACATTCCGACCAAGCTGATCTGCTTTTCCGACGACCTGGACGGGATGCGCAAGGTGCCGGGCAACGTGCCGCAGCAGGAGATGCTGGCCGAACATCTGCAGCGCCCGTTGACCTCGGTGCCCGATCCGTTCGGCACGCATGAAAGCTTTGGCCATCACAACAACGCGATGCTGCGGCGGTTCCTCGATACGTTCGGGTTCGAGTATGAATTCTACTCGGCGCGGGAGTTCTATGCCTCGGGCCAGTTCGACGAGATCCTGCTGCGTGCGGCGGAACGCTATGACCGGCTGATGGAGATCATGCTGAAGTCGCTGCGCGAAGAGCGTCAGCAGACCTATTCGATCTTTCTGCCGATCCACCCCGAGACGGGCCGGGTGCTCTATGTGCCGATGAAGCACGTGGACGGGGCCAAGGGCGAGATCACGTTCGACGACGAGGACGGGCGGGAATGGACGTTGCCTGTGACCGGCGGGCACGTGAAATTGCAGTGGAAGCCGGATTTTGGCGCGCGCTGGGCGGCGCTGGACGTGGATTTTGAGATGTACGGCAAGGAACACGCGACCAACGAAAAGATCTATGACGGGATCTGCCGGGCTCTGGGCGGGACGCCGCCGAACCACTTCAGCTATGAGTTGTTCCTGGACGCGGAGGGGGCCAAGATCTCGAAATCCTCGGGCAACGGGATCTCGATTGACGAATGGCTGACCTATGCCGCGACCGAAAGCCTGAGCTACTTCATGTATCAAAAGCCCAAGACGGCCAAGCGGCTGTGGTGGGACGTGATCCCCAAGGCGGTGGATGAGTATCACCAGCAATTGCGGGCCTTTGACGACCAGCCGCTAGAAAAGCGGTTGGAAAATCCGGTTTGGCACATTCATCGGGGGCAACCCCCCGTCAGCACGATGGTGGTGCCGTTCTCGATGCTGTTGAACCTTGCCTCGGCTGCCGGGGCTGAAGACAAGGACGCGATGTGGGCCTTTATCCGCCGCTACGCGCCCGAAGCGACACCCGAGACGCATCCCGATCTGGACGCGGCGGCGGGCTTTGCGGTGGCCTATTACCGCGATTATGTGAAACCGTCGAAAGTGTTCCGCGCGCCCGATGAAAAGGAGCGTGCCGCGATGGAGGATCTGGCCGAGCGGTTGAAGTCGCATGACGGGCCTGCGGATGACGAAACGCTGCAATCGCTGGTTTTTGCCGTGGGCAAAGAGCATGGGTTCGAGCCCTTGCGCGACTGGTTCAAGGCGCTTTACGAGGTGCTTCTGGGGCAGTCCCAGGGTCCGCGCTTTGGCGGGTTCATCGCGCTGTATGGCGTGGCGGAAACGGTCGACCTGATCGAAAGGGGCCTGGACGGCGCGTTGTCGTAGCGTGTGAAACTTTTGACGGCGCGTGTCCGTGTCTTACCTTTGTGACCAGCACAGGAGGACACGGAAATGCGCAGGATGTTGAAAGGGGCCGCCCTGGCCGCGATTCTGGCCGGGCAGGTCTGGGCGCAGGAGGTGCAGGCCCCGAATGCCGGGATCGAAGGCACGATACAGAGCCAGATGAACGCCTTTCTGGCGGACGATTTCGCCACCGCCTTCACCTTTGCCAGCCCGTCGATCCAGGGGATGTTCCGAACGCCCGAGAATTTCGGGGCGATGGTGCGCAATGGCTATCCGATGGTCTGGCGTCCGGACGACGTGCGCTTTGGCGACCTGCGCGACATCGGCGGAGCGCTGTGGCAGAAGGTAATCGTGACCGATGCCGAGGGCCGCGCCTTTGTGCTGGATTACCGCATGGTCGAGATCGACGGGCAGTGGCGCATCGCTGCCGTACAGATCCTGCCGGCGCCGGACCTGTCGGTCTGAGCCTCTGGGCGACGTGCCGAGGCACAGCCGTTGCGCGCGGGGCGGGCGCGGCGTGTGCCGTGGTCGGCAAGCGTTAAGGCTTTGTCCATACTTCCCTTTCCCGACCGGGGCGCGGCCCTGTCTCAAGGAAAGGGATCAGGATGAACAAGGCGATTACCGATGGCGTGGTGCTGATGCCCCCGGCTTTTTCGGCGGGGTTGAGCCAGTGGTCGCGGGGCGACGGAGTGCCGGGATCGGACACCTATGCAAACGTGGCAACCGCGGCGTTGGTGCCGGCCGATCAGGACTTTGGTGGCTGTCTGGAACTGCAAAAGACCGATGCCACGCAAAAGCTGCGTTTCATGGGGCAGACCCCGCTGGAGCCCGGCTGCTACCTGCGGGTGACGGCGCGTCTGAAGGCAGTGGCCGGGGCGCTGCCCAATGTGCACATCGCCGGCTGGCCGGGCCGGGCCGATGACAGCAAGGTGTCCGGTGTGCCCGAAAGCGGCCCAAGCGTCAGCCTGACCGCCTATGGCGAGATCGTCGAGGTGAGCGCGATCATCGGGGCGGGTGCGCGCGGCGGGGTCGACATGGTCTGGGGGACCGAACCGGTCTATGGCCATTTCGGTCTTGACCTGACCGGGCCCAACGGCGGCGTGGTGCGCATCGACGATATCGTGATCGAGGATGTCACAAGCGTCTTTCACCGCGACCTGATGAACTGGGTGGACGTGCGCGATTTTGGTGCGGTGGGGGATGGCATCACCGATGACCGCGCGGCTTTTCAGGCCGCCAATGCCGCCGCCAACGGCCGCCGCATACTGGTGTCGGAGGGGACCTATTTCATCGACGGCTCGCTGGAGATCGACACCCGCATCACCTTTGAGGGTCATCTGGTGATGCCGGTGGACGCGATCCTTTCGCTGCTCAAGGATTACGACCTGCCCAGCTATATCGACGCGTTCGGCGGCGACGAGGAACAGGCCTTCAAGAAGGCGGTGCAGTCGCTGATGAACAACGCCGATCACGAAAGCCTGGATCTGGGCGGGCGGCGTGTTTCGGTGACCGCGCCGATCGACCTGCGCGCCGTCGTGCCCAATCGCGACAGCTATGCCCAGCGGCGGGTGATCCGCAACGGCCAGCTGCGCGCCGAGGATACCGGCAACTGGACGCCGGGCGTCGTGACCAGCCAGGCAAGCTATTCCGCGAATGACCGCTGGCGACTGACCAATGTGGCCAACGTGGCCAATATCGAGGTGGGCAGCCTGGTCGAAGGCTCTGGCGTGGGGCGCGAGATCTATGTCCGCAGCGTTAATGTGGCGGCGCAGACGGTGGACCTGTCGCAGCCCCTTTCGGATGCCGAGGGCACGCAGGTCTACACCTTTACCCGGTTCCGCTATCTGCTGGATTTCAGCGGTTTCGACCGGATCAACGTGTTCGAGCTCGAAGACCTGGAATTCCAGTGCAACGAGCTGGCCTCGGGCCTGATCCTGCCGCGGCTGGGCACGGTGAACGTGGTGCGCAACTGCGTGTTCAACCGCCCCGGCCATCGCGGCATCACCTCGATCGGGGATGGCTGCCAGGGCATGTTCATCGATCACTGCCAGTTCATCAGCTACGAGGGTGGCACGGTTTCGCAGCACCGCCAGACGGTGGCGATCAACACCAACGCCAATGACGTGAAGATCCGCAACTGCCGCGCGTCGCAGTTCCGCCATTTTGCGGTGGTCAGCGGGGCGAACACGATCATCAGCGGCAACCACTTCTTTCAGGGCGATCCGGCGACAAACGGGGTGCGTACCGCCGGGATCGTGGTGGCGCTCAGGGCGTGCAACACGCAGATCAGCGGCAACTATATCGACAACTGCTTTATCGAGTGGACCAACGAGCGCGAGCCCGAGCCGGATTTTTCCGGCGGGTTCGGCTTTGCCGGGCTGTCGATCACCAACAATGTCTGCCTGTGTTCCAACGTGGCGTCGTGGTTCACCTTTGTCGTGGTCAAGCCCTATGGCACGGGGCACTACGTGAACGGCATGAACATCTCGGGCAACACCTTCCGTTCGATCGGCGGGGTGATCGACCGGGTGGAACGGGTCGACACCTCGTTTGCACCGCTGGTGTTGTCGAGCATGAAGGACGTGTTCGTGTCGAACAACACCTATCACAACGTCGAATCGGGGGCGGAGAATCCGCTTCTGGTGCGGTTCTCGCAGAACAGCGCGGCGCAGACCTGGGTGGTGGACACCGAAAAGCGCCTGCCCTTCGACGGCTATGCCATGGAGGTGGAAAGCCTGGTGACGCGGTCGCGGCCGCGGGATGTGAACAATGTCTCGAAATACCACATGCCCTACACCCAGACCCGCGAAGGCGGGGCGCAGAACCGGGTGCATGTGATCTGGCCCGAAGACATGCGCGGCGACATCACGATGAAGGTGCGCTCCGACATCTGAGCCGGATGTGACGCGGGACGCTTGGGGCCGGTGCCTTTCGGGGTGCCGGCCTTTCAGTGTTCCGTGAGGTCTTTGGCGGAAAGCAGATAGGCCTTGCCGAAGCCGCCGTTCAGATGCGCGCGGATGGGGGTCACGCGCAACAAGGAGAAATCGGCAAACCCGATATAGAGCCTGGCCTTGGGCAGGAAGGACACAAGGCGCTCCGCAAGTGCCGCGTGATCGGGTGCGCCGTGGCGGATGAAGCGTGCTTGTCCCTGCAGGCTGAGGCGCGGGTGGGTCAGCGGATCACCCTTCGGCCCCGGCTCTCCCAGAAGCAGCGAACAGCGCGGATCGGCCTTGAGCGCCTGCGTGTGCATGCTGAGATCCGAGACCAGCGCCATGGGCAACCCGGTATCGTCCGGCGCGCAGGCAACGCGGCTGACCAGCGGGGCACCGGTTTCGGGATCGTGCACCGCCAGCGCGGCAAAGCGGGCCTTGGCCATCAGGTTGCGGGCCAGTGCGCGGGCGTCGTCATCGGTGGGGCGGAGCGGAGAGGCCATGGCGGCAGCATAGCCGCGCGGCGCGGGGGCGGCCAGTCTCAGAAGCGGTGCCAGACGCCCAGTTTCAGCCCCATGGACTGATCGCTGACCAGCCCCCAGCTGCCACCGAATTCCGCATGTGTCCGTGCGGTCAGCGGTACCACCATCGAGGATTCGACCCGCAGAAAGGCCGGGTCGCCCGAAGGCGCGCCGGATTGCAGTTGCACGATCAGCTTGCGGTCGCGCTCCAGATTGCGGCCCCAGGTGATGTCGAGCTTTACATCCGAGTCTCCGCTGTCGAGCGCGTGCTCGACCACCGTGTCGAAGGACAGCCAGCCCCGCTCCATCCCCCAGCCTGCCGAGAGGCCGGGCCGCAGGATGCGCGCCTCGCCGATCTGGCCCAGGCCCAGCTGCACGGTCACCTTTGGCCCGCGGTCGCGGTTCCGCAGCGGGTATTGCAGAAAGGCGACGGACTTGTCATCGCCAGAGACCGAGCGGCCAAGGTCGAGCCCCAGGGTCAGCCGCTCTGTCAGGCCGTATTCCAGGTAGAACGAGGTGTAGTCCTGTGTGGGTCTGCGCGAGGTCCAGCTGCCGGTGTCCTGTGGCCAGCCAAAGCGTTGGGTGACGGCGATGAAACCCGTGCCGCGGTCGCGGGGCCAGGCCCCGGCGCGGGCCTCGGCGGCGATCACGCATGTCAGCAGAAGGGCGACAGGCAGCAGGCGCATGAGCAGGGACCGGATTGCGGCGATGCGTTCAGCTTGCGGCAACATTGGTTAAGGCCGGGTTAACACCTGCGCTGCAACGCGGCATCGCGTCCGGACCGGCCGCGCCTTCTGGTGTTTCCGGTGCTGCAGGTGCAAACTCGGTCAAACCGCAGCGGGGGATGGCATGGCAGGCAAGGTGATCACGGTGGCGCAACAGAAGGGCGGCAGCGGCAAGACGACGCTCGCCGCGCATCTGGCGCTGGGGTTTCGTGGCATGGGCCTGCGGGTCGGGCTGATCGATCTCGATCCGCAAGGCAGCCTGGGGCGCTGGTACGTCACCCGGTTGGAGGTGGATGCAACACTGTGCGACGGGATCGAGTTTGCCACCGCCTCGGCCTGGGGCATTCCGATCGAGGTGCGCAAGCTGTCGGCGGCCTGCGATGTCGTGATCATCGACACCCCGCCCAAGATCGACAGCGATCTGCGCCCGGCGCTGCGGGTTGCGCAGCTGGTGATCGTCCCGGTGTCGGTGGGACACATGGATCTCTGGGCCACCGAAGGCGTGCTGGACCTGGCCGCGCGCGAGAACCGGCCCGCGCTGGTGGTGTTGAACCGGACCCGGGCGGGCACGCGCCTGGCCGGCGAGGTGCTGACGGCCGCGCGGGCCATGGGTGCGCCGGTGGCCGAGGCGGTGCTGGCGCAGCGCGTGGGCTATGCCGAGGCGATGGGCCGCGGGCGCGGCGCGGCCGAGACGCGCGGCCCGGCGCAGGACGAGGTCGCCGCACTTGTGGCAGAGGTGGCGGCGCGGCTGCAGACCGGGTAAGCCCGGCCGCGAAGGAGAGCCCGATGACCGACCATGATGCCATCCGCGCCGCGATCCGCGCGCATCAGAGCGGCGACGCCCAGCCGATTTCCCGGCTGGGCTATTTCTGCGCGCCGTTCCGGCCCGGGACCGGCCCGCTGTCGGACCGGGTCATCAAGCTGTATCGCGGGATGCCAGATGCCGGGCAGCTGGACCGGCTGGCGCAGATGCATGACGCCTATGTGCAGGCATTGCGGGCGGGCGGCGTGCCGATGCCCGAAACCGCCTTTCACCGCGTGGAGATCGACGGCGTGACCCGACCGGTGATCGTGCAGGAGGCGCTGGACCCGGCCGACCTGATGCGCCCGCGGATGCAGCGCGGGACGGGGGCGCAGACGCTGGAGATGATGGAGGCCGCGGGCCAGGTCATCGCGCGCTTCTGGACCTGGGCGGCCGGGCAGGAGGGGCGGATCGGGTTCCATCCCTCGATCCGGAACTTTGCCATTGTCGACGGGCGCGCGGTGTTCTTCGACACCTTCCCGCCGCTGATCGGCTACAGCCGCGACGAGATGGGGCGCATGCTGCTTCTGTTCTCGGACAAGCGGTTGATGCGGCTTGTCGGCCCGCTGATGCAGGCGCGGGTGACCGGCATCCAGGACGAATGGTATTCCCCGCCCGAGACGCTGGTGGGGCTGGTGGGCTCGGCCTGCCGCCTGCGCCCGGAGGATGCCGGGGCCTATCTGGAATGGGGCCGCGATTTCGTCGCCCGCGAGATGGCCCCCTGGGCCGCAGAGGCGCTGCCGGGGCTTCAGGCACCGCCGCGCCTGCCGGGCTACTGGACCGGGTTCCGCAAGCTTCTTGGCCTGCAGGGCGAACCCAACGTCTGAGCCGCGCCGAAATCTTTCAAAGATTTCGGCCCGCAGTCTTTGCAAGACTGCGGCGCCCCGCTCAGACCGCGGCAAGAAACGGCTTGGGGTCGTCCGGATCGAACCGGTTCGGCACCACGACGCCGTTCAGCGTATGGGTGCAACAGGCGCATTGCGGATGAAGATGTTCGGGCCCAAGCCCCGGCGCGACCTTCTGCAGCCGGTTCTCGCCGTCCACGCAAAGCCCGCTCCAATAGCTGCTTTCGCCGGTGCGGATCACCGGTCGCGCGGCCTGTGCGCTTGTGGCGACCATCCAGAAGACCGGCGCGGGATCGTCAAGGCGGCTGACCGCCTCGGCATGCACCGCGTCCCAGTCCTGCCCCACCTTCGACAGCAGGAACCGGAAGAGCGGCGTGTAATCCCGCCCGTGGCGCTGGCCCGCATGCATCGACCGCTCGGGCCCGGCCTTGGTGTTGCGCGCATAGGCCGCCTTCTGACCCGAGCCGTGCCGCACGCCCCATGTCCGCGTGTTGACCTTGCGGTACAGCGGGGCCTTGGGGCGCGCAGAGCACATCGCTCAGACGATCTTGATCCCGGCCTTTTCGGCATCGGCGAGGAAGGCGGCCAGGCCCTTGTCGGTCAGCACGTGGTTGGCCATGGCCTTGATCACCGCCGGTGGCGCTGTGGCCACGTCGGCGCCGATCTTGGCGCATTCCGACATGTGGTTGGCGCTGCGGATCGACGCGGCCAGGATCTCGGTCTCGAAGCCGTAATTATCATAGATCTCGCGGATATCGGCGATCAGCTCCAGCCCGTCGAGGTTCAGGTCGTCCAGCCGCCCGATGAAGGGCGAGATGAAGCTGGCGCCGGCCTTGGCGGCCAAGAGCGCCTGGTTGGCCGAGAAACACAGCGTCACGTTGACCATCTTGCCTTCGTCGGTCAGTACCTTGCAGGCCTTCAGCCCGTCCCAGGTCAGCGGGACCTTGACGGCGATGTTGGGCGCGATTTCGGCCAGCTTGCGGCCTTCCTCGATCATCGCCTCGGCCTCGGTGGCGACCACTTCGGCGGACACCGGGCCTGCGACCAGATCGCAGATCTCCCGGGTCACCTCCAGGATGTCGCGGCCGGATTTGGCGATCAGCGAGGGGTTGGTGGTGACGCCGTCCACCATGCCCAGATCGTGCAATTCGCGGATGGCGTCGATGTCGGCAGTGTCGACGAAGAATTTCATGGCGCGCGTCCTCTTGGTGGCTTGGCCTTTTCCGACCCCGGCTTTACCCCTTTTGCATGGATGGCAAAACCCCGGATTTCTATCCCGAAGGCGCGCTGGTCGCGGTTCTGACCACGCAGCCTCTGGATCGCGCGCTGGATTACCGCGCGCCCGAAGGCGGCTGTTTCCTCGGTGCCTTCGTCGAGGTGCCGCTGGGGCCGCGCCGGGTGCAGGGCGTGGTCTGGGGGCCGGGGCAGGGGGATTACGACCTGTCCAAGGTGCGCGGCGTGAGCCGCGTGCTCGACACCGCGCCGATGCGGGACGAGATGCGCAGCTTTCTGGAACGCGCGGCGGCCTATACGCTGACGCCCTTGCCGGCGATGCTGCGGCTGGCGACGCGTGCGCCGGGGTTGGGCGATCCGCCTTCGATGCGCAAGGTCTACCGGCTGGGCGAGGGCCGCCCCGACCGGATGACCGAGGCCCGGACCCGCGTGCTGGAGGCGGCGGCAGACCTCGGCGGGCTGGCCCTGACGCTGGGGGAACTGGCCGAGGCCGCGGGGGTGACGCCGTCGGTGGTCAAGGGGCTGTTGCCCTCGGGCGCGATCCTCGAAGAGGAAAGCCCGCGGGACAGCCCTTTTCCTCTGCTCGACCCCGACCTGCCGGGCAAGGCGCTGACCGACGACCAGGCGGCGGCGGCCGAGGTGCTGCGCGCGGGCCAGAGCGCGGGGCGCTATGGCACCGTGCTGCTGAAGGGCGTGACGGGTTCGGGCAAGACCGAGGTCTACCTGGAGGCGGTGGCCGCCTGCCTGCGGCAGGGCCGGCAGGCGCTGGTGCTCTTGCCCGAGATCGCGCTGACGGCAGAGTTTCTGACCCGGGTCGAGGCGCGCTTTGGTGCAAAGCCCGCCGAATGGCATTCCGGCGCCACGCTCACCGAACGGCGGCGGGTGTGGAAGATGGTGGCCGAGGGGCAGGCGCAGATGGTGGTGGGCGCGCGCTCGGCGCTCTTCCTGCCGTTCCAGCGCCTGGGCCTGATCGTCGTCGACGAAGAGCATGACGGCTCCTACAAGCAAGAGGACGGGGTGCTGTACAACGCGCGCGACATGGCGGTGCTGCGCGCCTCGATGCTGGAGGCGCAGGTGGTGCTGGCCTCGGCCACACCGTCGCTGGAAAGCTGGGCCAATGCGGATGCGGGCAAGTACCGTCGGCTCGACCTGACGGCGCGGTTCGGCGCGGCGGTGATGCCCGAGATGCGCACGCTCGACATGCGCGACGTGGCCTTGCCGGCGGATCGCTGGATTTCGCCCGCGCTGGCCCGTGCGGTGACGGTGCGGGTGGAAAAGGGCGAACAGGCGCTGTTGTTTCTCAACCGTCGCGGCTATGCGCCGGTCACGCTGTGCCGGGCCTGCGGGCAGCAGGTGGGCTGCGATCATTGCGATGCGCGCATGGTCGAGCACCGGTTCCTCAAGCGGCTGGTCTGCCACCAATGCGGCGAGACGAAACCGATGCCGACCGCTTGCCCGTCCTGCGCGGCCGAAGACCGGCTGGCCGCCGTCGGCCCGGGCGTCGAGCGGCTGGCCGAGGAGGCGGCGGCGCTGTTTCCCGAGGCGCGCATCGCTGTCCTGTCCTCGGACCTTTACGGGACGGCGCGGGAGTTGAAGGCGCAGATCGAGACGATTGCCGAGGGCGGTGCCGACATCATCATCGGCACGCAGCTGGTGGCCAAGGGGCACAATTTTCCGCTGCTGACGCTTGTGGGCGTGATCGACGCGGACCTGGGCCTGCAGGGATCGGACCTGCGCGCGGCCGAGCGGACCTTTCAGCTGATGCGGCAGGTGGCCGGGCGCGCGGGCCGGACCGAGAAACCCGGTCTGGCGCTCCTGCAGACTTACCAGCCCGACCATCCGGTGATCCGGGCGATCCTGGCGGGCGACGAGGAATCGTTCTGGCGCGCCGAGGCCGAGGCGCGCCGCACCGCGGGCATGCCGCCCTACGGGCGGCTGGCGGGGGTGATCCTGTCTTCGGAGGATGTGCAGAAGGTGTTCGACCTGGGCAATCACCTGGCGCGCAACGATGCCGCGCTGCGCCGGGTGGGGGCAGAGGTGTTCGGCCCCGCGCCCGCGCCCATCGCCAGGGTGCGCGGGCGGCACCGGGTGCGGCTCTTGGTGAAGGCGCCCAAGGGTGCGGCGCTGCAGGGCGCGCTGGCGGATTGGGCCGGGCAGGTGCGTCTGAAGGGCGATCTGCGCATGGCCATCGACATCGACCCGCAGAGCTTTTTCTGACCCGCCCTGATCCGCCCCCTGACCCGGATGACGGCTCGCGCCGGCAGGTTGGTTTGCGTTCGGGCCACGCAGGCCCTCGGGGGGCAGGCCCCCCGAGACCCCCCAAGGGGGCGCTCGCGCCCCCTCCTGGTCCCGGCCGGGGCCGGGCCCAGTTCACCCCCGAGGGGTATTTCGGCCAAGAAGAAGACCGGGGCGCGGCGTTGCGGACACGGGTTGCCCGCTTGCCCCGGCTTCTTTCGGCGCGTGCCTTGTTTGTCCCGGTGCCGCCGTCTACATGCCACCCCATGAAACGCTGGATTCCCTTCCTCAAACCCGATCCGACGGTGGCCGTGGTGCGGCTTCAGGGGGCCATCGGCACGCCGGGGCGCGGCGCTCTGAGCGACCGGGCGCTGGCCCCGCTGCTGGAGCGCGCGTTCACGCGGGGCAAGCCCGTGGCGGTGGCGCTGGAGCTGAACTCTCCCGGGGGGTCTCCGGTGCAGTCCTCGCTGATCGGGGCGCGCATCCGGCGGCTGGCGGACGAGACCGGGGTGCCGGTCTTTGCCTTTGTGGAGGATGTGGCGGCCTCGGGCGGGTACTGGCTGGCCAGTGCCGCGGACGAGATCTGGGCGGATGCCAGCTCGATCCTTGGGTCCATCGGCGTGATCTCGGCCGGGTTCGGCGCGCATGTCTTCCTGCAGCGGCAGGGGATCGAGCGGCGCGTGCATACCGCGGGCGCGTCGAAAAGCATGCTGGATCCGTTCCGTCCCGAACGCGAGGAGGACGTGGCGCGGCTGCGGCGCCTGCTGGACCAGCTGCACGAAACCTTCATTGCCGAGATCAAGGCCCGCCGCGGCGACAGGCTGCGCGCGGAGGCGGATCTGTTTACCGGCGAGATCTGGGTGGGCGCGCAGGCCGTCGAGCTTGGGCTGGCCGACGGGATCGGGCACCTGGTGCCGGTGATGAAGGAACGGTTTGGCGACAAGGTGACGTTCCGCCGGTTCGACGCGCGGCGGCCGATCCTGCCGCGGCTGGGGCTGCAGATGGTGCAGGGCGCGCTGGGCGAGATCGAGGAACGCGCGGAATTCGCGCGCTACGGGCTGTGACGTGATTGCCAAGATCGTCGCCCTGTTCCTGGTCTATATCGCGGTTCTGGCGATGTTCGGGCGGCTGAAGATGCGCCTGCCGGGGGCCGACCGCATCGCCCGGGCCAAGTGTCCCGATTGCGGACGGTACCGGATCGGCAAGGGCCCGTGCCCCTGCGGTCAGGGAAAGGGCTGAGATGGTCTTTGTCTACGCGGCGCTGGGGCTTGTCATCCTGCTTCTGGCCGGGGATGCGCTGGTCAAGGGGGCGGTCAACCTGTCCCTGCGCGTGGGCATCCCGGCGCTGATCGTCAGCCTGACCATCGTGGCCTTTGGCACCTCGGCTCCGGAACTGCTGATTTCCATCAAGGCGGCGCTGGAGGGGGTGCCGGGGATCGCGCTGGGCAACGTGGTGGGGTCGAACACCGCCAATGTGCTGCTTGTGCTGGGCGTTCCGGCGCTGATCGCTGTGATGCACACCTCTCAATGCGACAGCCGCAAGAGTTATGTGCTGATGCTGGCGGCGACGGTACTTTTCATTGCGCTGGCCTTTCGCGGCGTGTTCGATGCGGTGGCCGGTGTCGTGCTGCTGGTGGTGCTGGCGCTGATCCTGGGTGATGCGGTGCGCGATGCGCTGGCGCATCGCCGCGCGGGCAAGATCGACGCGGAACTGGAAGAGCCCGAGGGCGCCGATCCGGACATGCCGTGGTGGAAGATCGGCCTGTATCTGCTGCTGGGCCTGGTGGGCTTGCCGCTGGGGGCCGATCTGCTGGTGGACAGCGCCACCGAGATCGCCGCCATGTACGGCGTGCCCGACACGGTGATCGGGCTGACGCTGGTGGCGCTGGGCACCTCGCTGCCGGAACTTGCGACCACGGTGATGGCGGCGATCCGGCGGCAGGCGGATGTTGCGCTGGGCAACGTGATCGGGTCGAACATGTTCAACCTGCTGGCCATTATCGGCGTGGCGGCGCTGATTGCGCCGATGCCGGTTGATCCGGGTCTTCTGGCGTTCGACCTGTGGGTCATGGCGGGGGCGTCGCTGTTGCTGTTGCCCTTCGTGTTCCTGGGCCGCGATCTGAACCGGCTGTGGGGCGTGGCGTTGACGGCGGCGTATCTGGGCTATGTGGCTGTTGTGCTGAACGTCTGAACTTTCGGGACTGCGATGAACATGGGTGAGAACAGGGCGCTGGTGACCGGCGCGGGCAAGCGGCTGGGGCGCGCGATGGCGCTGTATCTGGGCGCGCGGGGGTTCGATGTCGCGGTGCATTATGCCGGGTCTGCCGACGGGGCGGCCGAGGTGGTGGAGGCGGTGCGCGCCCGGGGCCGCGTGGCCGAGGCGCTGCAGGCCGATCTGCTGGTCGAGGCGGACAGCCAGGCCTTGCTGCCGCGCGCGGTCGAGGCGCTGGGCGGGCCGCTGACGCTGCTGGTGAACAACGCCTCGATCTTTGAATACGACACGCTGGAAAGTGCCACGCGCGAAAGTTGGGACCGGCATCTGGAAAGCAATCTGAGGGCGCCTTTCGTGCTGACCCAGGCCTTTGCCCGACAGGTGCCGCAGGCGGTGACGGATATGGCCGGAGAGCCGCGGGCGCAGGGGCTGGTGGTCAACATGATCGACCAGCGGGTGCGCAAGCTGACGCCGGATTTCATGAGCTACACCATCGCCAAGATGGGGCTGTGGGCCTTGACGCAGACCGCGGCGCGCGGCCTGGCCCCGCATGTGCGGGTGAACGCCATCGGGCCGGGGCCGACGCTGAAAGGGGCGCGGCAGAGCGAAGAGCATTTCCGCCGCCAGCGCGCGGCCAGCGTGCTGGGCCGGGGGGCAAACCCGGACGATATCTGCGCCGCGCTGGGCTATCTGATCGACGCAAATTCGGTCACCGGACAACTGATCTGCGTGGATGGCGGGCAACATCTGGCCTGGCAGACGCCCGACATCCTGGGCGTGGAATGATGCCTCGCGAAGACAGTTTTGCACCGGTCAAACGGACGTTACGAAAGCGTTACAAAAAGCTTAATTCTGTCAATGGCTTGTGCCGGGCTCCTGAATTTTTTGATATATCTCAATTGGTTAGTTTTTCGCCTAAAAAACAGGCAATGCTGGGAAGTGGGCAGAAAACAAGGAATTTTCCGGGTCGCCCGGATTTTCCCT
Source organism: Alphaproteobacteria bacterium (assembly GCA_030425925.1). Taxonomy (GTDB): domain Bacteria; phylum Pseudomonadota; class Alphaproteobacteria; order Rhodobacterales; family Rhodobacteraceae; genus JAUHZO01. Next base: position 24,731 of record JAUHZO010000019.1, read on the forward strand.
ACAGGTTTATCCACAGAAACCGTGGATGTCTTCCGGCTTGATTCAAAGCGCTTTACGGTGCAGCCCGGACGAGGAATCAAAACCTTTACCAAGCGTTAACGCAACTGCTGGCAGAAACCGGATCCGGATGACGCAGGACGAAGACCAGAGCACGCCCCGGCGGGGGCACGAGGTGATCCAGGCCTATCTCAGGACGCTGGACAGCTCGCCCGGCGTGTATCGCATGCTCGATGATCAAAGCCGTGTGCTATACGTCGGAAAGGCGCGCAACCTGCGCGCGCGGGTGTCGAACTATGCCCGGCCGTCGGGGCATTCGCGGCGCATCGCGCGGATGATCGAGGACACCGCCTCGATGATGTTCCTGACCACGCGCACGGAAACCGAAGCGCTGCTGCTGGAACAGAACCTGATCAAGCAGCTCAAGCCCAAGTTCAACGTGCTGTTGCGCGACGACAAGTCGTTCCCGAACATCATGGTGACCGGCCACGCCTTTCCGCAGATCCGCAAGCATCGCGGGGCCAAGACCGACAAGGGCAGCTATTACGGCCCGTTTGCCAGCGCCGGCGCGGTGAACCGGGTGCTGAACCAGCTGCAAAAGGCGTTCCTGCTGCGAAATTGCTCGGATTCGATGTTCGACAGCCGCACGCGGCCTTGCCTTCTGCACCAGATCAAGCGCTGCAGCGCGCCCTGCGTCGGGCGGATCAGCGAGGCGGAGTATGCCGCCAGCGTGCGCGACGCGCAGGATTTCCTGATGGGCAAGTCGACGCGTATCCAGGGCGAACTGGCGGCGCAGATGCAGGACGCCTCGGACGCGATGGAGTTTGAACGGGCCGCCGCCCTGCGCGACCGGATCCGGGCGCTGACCCAGGTCCAGACGGCGCAGGGCATCAACCCGCGCGGCGTGGCCGAGGCGGATGTGATCGCGCTGCATCTCGAAAAGGGGCAGGCCTGCGTGCAGGTGTTCTTTATCCGTGCGCACCAGAACTGGGGCAACCAGGATTTCTATCCCCGCGTCGGCGAGGACGTGAGCGAGGCCGAGGTCATGGAGGCGTTCCTGGGCCAGTTCTACGACCAGAAGGAACCGGCGCGGCTTTTGCTGCTGTCGCACGGGATCGAGAATGACGACCTGATGGCCGACGCTCTGTCATCGAAGCTGGGCCGCCGGGTGGAGATCGCGGTGCCGCAGCGGGGCGAGAAATCGGAGCTGGTGGACGGTGCCTTGCGCAACGCGCGCGAAAGCCTTGCGCGGCGCATGGCCGAGACGGCGACGCAGGGCAAGCTGTTGCGCGGGTTGGCCGAGGCCTTTGGGCTGGACGCGCCGCCGGCGCGGATCGAGGTCTATGACAACTCGCATATCCAGGGCGCGCACGCGGTGGGCGCGATGATCGTGGCGGGGCCGGAGGGGTTCCTGAAGACCCAGTACCGCAAGTTCAACATCCGCGGCGACGCGCTGACGCCGGGGGACGATTTCGGGATGATGAAGGAGGTGTTGGCGCGGCGTCTGGCCCGGCTGCTGAAAGAGGACCCGGACCGCGACAAGGGGCTATGGCCCGACCTGATGCTGATCGATGGCGGCGCGGGGCAGGTCTCGGCCGTGGCGGAGATCATGGCGGACCATGGTGTGGAGGACGTGCCCTTTGTGGGGGTGGCCAAGGGGATAGACCGCGATGCGGGCAAGGAGGAGTTCCACCGCCCCGGCGAACGGCCCTTTGCCTTGCGCCACAACGACCCTGTTCTGTACTTCGTGCAGCGGCTGCGCGACGAGGCGCACCGGTTTGCCATCGGGACACACCGGGCGAAGCGGGCCAAGGCGGTGTCGGCCAATCCGCTGGACGATATCGCGGGTGTGGGCGCGGCGCGCAAGCGCGCGCTGCTGGCGCATTTCGGCTCGGCCAAGGCGGTGAGCCGCGCCAACCTGGCCGATCTGAAGGCGGTGGAAGGCGTCAGCGAGGGGCTGGCGGAAAAGATCTACGCGTTTTTTCACGAGAAGGGCTGAGGGGCCTCGTCGCGCGCGGCCGCGCGCGCCTCGGTAAAGCTGCGCGGCCGCGCGCGCCTCGGTAAAGCTGCGCGGCCGCGCGCGCCTCGGCAAAGCTGCGCGGCCGCGCGCCTGACGGGCGGTGCGCGCGCTGGCGATGGTTGGCCGGGGTATTTGGACCAAGAAGAAGCCCCGGGTCAGTTTTCGTCTTCGAACCGTGCGCCGGTTCCGGCCATGTCGCGCAGGCGGGGCGGGACCTGCCAGAAATGCGCGTCCTCGCGGGCATAGTCTTCGATCCGGTCGACCAGCGTGGCGGCGCCGATCAGGTCGGCCTGCAGCAGCGGCCCGCCCAGATGGCGCGGGAAACCGTAGCCGAAGAGCAGGACCGCGTCGACATCGATGGGTTTGAGCGCGATGCCTTCGGCGACGATCTGGGTGGCTTCGACGATCATCGCGGTCAGGTAGCGCGCGACGATTTCGGCATCGGTGAACGGGCGCGGGGCCAGGCCCTTTTCGCGGCGCTCCGCTTCCAGCGCGGCCAGTGCGGCGGGGTTGGGTGTGCCATCCTCGAGGTAGTAGCCGGCCCCGGTCTTGCGGCCCAGGAAGCCCTGCGCGCAAAGCCGGTCGGGGGTGTCGACATAGCGTTCGGCGGCGGGGCGCGTCGCGGCGCGGCGCTTGCGCTGGGCAAAGGCGATGTCGAGCCCGGCGAGGTCGGAGACGCGGAACGGCCCCATGGCCCAGCCCGCGGCCTCTATGGCGGCGTCGATCTGTTCGAAGGGGGCACCATCGAGCATGGCGTATTCCATCGCCAGGCGCGAGCTGCGCAGGATGCGGTTGCCGATGAAGCCGTCGCATACGCCCGAGCGCACGGGGATCTTGCGCAGGCGCTTTGCCAGGGCAAAGCCGGTGGCGGCGGTTTCGGGCGCGGTGCGATCGGCCACCACGATTTCCAGCAGCTTCATCACATGGGCGGGCGAGAAGAAATGCAGGCCTAGCACCGCCTCGGGCCGGGAGGTGGCGGCGGCGATCTGGTTGATGTCGAGATAGGAGGTGTTGGTGGCCAGCACCGCACCGGGCCTCGCGATGCCGTCGAGGGCGGCAAAGAGGCTTGTCTTGACCGTCATGTCCTCGAACGCGGCCTCGATGATCAGGTCGGCCTTGGCCATGGCGTCGAGCGTGTCGGCGAGGTCGAGCCGGGCCAGCGTGTCCTCGGCATTGTCCAGCTTGCCGCGTTTCACCGCACCGTCGAGATTGGCGCGGATGGTGTTGCGGCCGCGCTCCAACGCCTCGGTGGAGCGGTCGTTGAGCAGCACCGGAAAGCCTGCCAGCAGGCAGGCGGTGGCAATGCCCGCGCCCATGGTGCCTGCGCCGATCACGCCGATGGAGGTGATGTCGTGCGGGGTGGCCGCGGCTTCGGGCACCTTGGCGGTGGCGCGTTCGGCAAAGAAGGCGTGGATCAGGCCGGCGCGTTGCGGCGAGGCCTGGCAGGCCTCGTAGAGCGCGCGTTCGGTCTTGAGGCCCGCATCCAGCGGCAGGCTGGCGGCCTCGACCGCGTCGACGCATTTCAGCGGCGAGAAGAGATGCGGCTGGCGGGCGCGGATGCGGGTGCGGGCGGCGTCGAGCGCGCCCGGGTCGGGCGTGACCGACAGATCGCCCGTGCGGCGGGTGGGCAGGGTGCCGGCCAGGATGGCATGGGCGGCGGCGCGGGCGGCGGCTTCGGGCATGTCCTCTGTGGCCTCTGCGTCGATCAGGCCGGCGGCGCGTGCTTCGTGCAGGGGGATCTGGCGGCCGGTGGTGATGGCCTCGACGGCAAAGGCGACCCCGGCAAGGCGCGGCATGCGCTGGGTGCCGCCGGCACCGGGGAGGATGCCCAGAAGCACTTCGGGCAGGCCGACCCTGGCCCCGGGCAGGGCGAGACGGGCGTGGCAGCCCATGGCGATTTCCAGCCCGCCGCCCAGCGTGGTGCCGTGCAGGATGCAGGCGATGGGGGTCGGGCAGGACTCGAGCCGGTTGCAGACTTCGGGCAACCAGGGGTCCTGCGGCGGTTTGCCGAACTCGCGAATGTCGGCCCCGGCGACAAAGGTGCGGCCTGCCGCGTAAAGGGCGGCGGCGCGGATCCCCGGGGTCTGGGCCAGCCAGTCGACGGCGGCGGCCAGCCCCTCGCGCACGCTGATCCCCGCGGCATTGACCGGCGGGTTGTCGATGCGGATGAGCGCGATCTCGCCCTCGGTTGTCAGATCGACGGTGTCGCTGAGTTGCATGGCGTCCCTCTCCTTGTCTGGCGCGACGGTAGCGGTGTGGCGCGGGGGCGTCAAAGGGGATGGCCCCGGCTGCGTCACGCCTTTGCGCGCCGCCCCGGAGGGCATGCGGCGTCTCGCGCGCGGCGACCGGGTTCAGCGCTGGAGTTGTGCGAACAGTTTGCGCACAGGCTCGGGGATCGGAGTGGGGCGGCTGTCTGCCCCCACCAGCACCTGGGCAAAGATGCCTTCGGCGCAGGCGGCGGGATCGTCGTTGCGAAACAGGCCCACCTCGAACCGCAGCGACGAGGTGCCCAGATGGCCGATCCGCAGCCCGGCATGGATCAGATCGGGGAAGCCGGCCTCGGCATGGTAGCGGATACCGGTTTCCACCACCAGAAAGCGCAAGGCCTCGGGGCCGCGGATCGGTATGCCCTGCTCCAACTGCCAGAGCGACACGGCGGTGTCGATCAGCGAGAGGTAAGTGGCGTTGTTCATGTGGCCGTATTCGTCATTGTCCATCCAGCGCGTGGGCAGGGGACGAAAGGCGCGGTACTCGGCGCGGCTGCCGGGCGGCGTGCGGGCCATCAGCCGGACCTGAGCACGCGGAAGGCGGCCGAGGCCCCCCAGCCGGCGGCGATGGCGATGGCCAGCGACATCATGCCGTAGACCAGGGGCCGTTCGCGCGACAGCGTGTAGAGCCAGCGTTCCAGCCCCACCTTGCGCACGTCGATCACCGTTTCGAACTCCGACACCACTTGCCCGCCGCGGGTCAGGAAGATGCGGGTGGCATAGGCGCCTTCGGTAAGGTTCGCGGGCATGGCGATGCGGGTGTCGAACAATGTCTGTTCGCGCAGGCGCACGGCACCCTCGTGCAGCTGGTACAACCCGTTGCGCTGCCGGATGCGGATCACGGCATCGGTGAAGTTCTGCGCATCCGTCACCTCCATCGGCGCGCCGACGGAGCGGATGGCGCGGGGGATCGAGATCCGGTGGCGCAGGTCTTCGGTGTCCGAAAGCGCCTCGGCCCAGGGGGCCGAGGTGGCGATGGCGTAGAAGGACGGGGCGGCATCGACCTCGACCGCGTCGGTGTTGATCCAGATGCCGAAGCGGCGCGCCTTGCGGCGCACTGTCAGCGGCTGGTCCGGCCCGGCCACCGTGAGGATGACCTGCAGCGGCGTGTCTGCGGGGATCGGTTCCTGCCGCTTGACCGCGCCAAAGATCAGGATTTCGGACCCGTCGAAGTTGGTCGAGATCGACACGCTGTCCTGGCTGAGGCCCAGGACAACCTCTTCGGCCTGCGCGGGCAGCGCCAGCAGCAGAAGAAGCGCCAGCCACTGCATCAGTGGCCCCCGGTGCCGATGGCATAAAGCTCGGCCGGTTGCAGCAGCAGGTCCAGCGCCAGCTTGCCGCAGACCACAAGCACCAGCCCGGCCAGCAGGATGCGCAATTGTTCGGCCTTGAGCCGGGCACCGATCACGGTTCCGACCTGCGCGCCGATCACGCCGCCCACCAGCAGCAGCACCGCCAGCACCACGTCGACGGTAAAGTTCGTGGTGGCGTGCAGCAGCGTGGTGAAGGCGGTGACGAAGATGATCTGGAACAGCGAGGTGCCCACCACCACCTTGGTGGGCATGCCCAGCAGGTAGATCATCGCGGGCACCATGATGAACCCGCCGCCCACGCCCATGATCGCCGCCAGCACGCCCACGGCGACACCCACGAGGATCGGCGGGATCACCGAGATGTAGAGGCCCGAGGTGCGGAACCGCATCTTGAACGGCAGCTTGTGGATCAGCCCGTGCTTGCGGCGCTGCGGTGGCGCGCCGCGCTTGGCCTTGCGCAGGGCGTTCACGCTTTCGATGAACATCAGCCCGCCCACCACGCCCAGGAACACGACGTAGCACAGCCGCACCAGCAGATCGACCTGGCCGAGGCTCTTGAGATAGTTGAAGATCACCACGCCCAGCGCCGCGCCGATCAGACCGCCGATCAGCAGCACCACACCCATGCGCAGATCCACCGTCTTGCGCCTGAGATGCGCCAGCACGCCGGAAAAGGACGATGCGACGATCTGGTTCGCCTCGGTCGCCACGGCGACGGCGGGGGGGATGCCGATGAAGAACAGCAGCGGCGTCATCAGGAAACCGCCGCCCACGCCGAACATGCCGGACAGCACACCTACCATGCCGCCGAGCCCGAGAAGGAGAAAGGCGTTTACGGAAACCTCGGCGATGGGGAGGTAGACCTGCATGGTCCTTGTTAGACCCAACGCCGTGGATTTTGCAAGCGCAGCACGGGGGGTGTCAGACGAAAACCACCTCGTCAAGAATGGTGGCCAGGGCGGCGACGTTGTTGAACGTCACGCTTTGCCCTATGCCGAAATCGAGCACGAGGTTGCCGTCCGCATTGGTGCCGGCAAAAGCGGCCAGATCGCCGAGTTGCGGGGTGGTCATCATCAGCAGGTCGGCGTCTATTTCGATGCGGTCGATCCCGTCGGAGAAATCGATCACCGTGTCGGCCCCGCCGCCGGCCTCGAACACGAATGTGTCGATGCCGATACCACCGCGCAGGACGTCGTCTCCGGCCCCGCCGTCCAGCCTGTCGGCCCCGGCATTGCCCTGCAGGATGTCGTCGCCCGCGCCGCCCTGCAGATCGTCCGCCCCGGTGCCGCCCAGCAGCGTGTCGGTGCCGTCGCCGCCCTGCAGCGTGTCGTTGTTGATGCCGCCATCCAGCAGATCGTCTTCGGTGCCGCCGTTCAGCAGGTCTGCCCCGGCATTGCCTTCGAGCGTGTCATTGCCCGACCCGCCCTCCAGTGTGTCGCTGCCGTTCTGGCCGGACAGCGAGTCGTCGCCCGAGCCGCCCCGCAGGGTGTCGAGCCCCAGACCGCCGGTCAGGATGTCGTTGCCCGACCCGCCCCACAATTCGTCAAAGCCGTTGTTCCCGGCGATCGTGTCGTCGTCGGCCCCGCCAAAGACGGTGTCGAAACCGTCCTGAGCAACGATCGAATCGTTGCCGTCCCCGCCGTCGATCAGATCCCAGCCGACGCCACCCAGGATCACATCGTCACCGGCATCGCCATCCAGCGCATCGCCCCCCGCCCGCCCGATCAGCATGTCATGGCCATCGCCGCCATTCAGTTGGTCGCCATCGCCAGACCCGGTGAGGGTGTCATCGCCGCCGTCGCCGAAGAGACCCCCGGTCAGAAAACCGGCCCGCAAGTCGTCGGCAAAAGCGCTGCCGATCAGCCGCTCCACGTCGATAAGCACGGTGCGGTTGGCCCCCGAGGTCAGCACCCCGCTATTGCCGTTATAGCTGATCGCGCCGCTGCCGATAAACCGCCCGTCCGCCGTGTCACCGCCCGAGCCGCCATCAATGGTGTCCTGCCCGGGCGAAAGGCGAATGAAATCGTGCAGATCGCCCGCGCTGACGCTGTCATCGGTGACGTAGGTGTTGATGACGTCGATATTGTCCGACCCGGAATAGACCAGACCGTCTGATCCGTTCGGATCGACAATCAGGTCCATCAGCGGGCGACCGTTCAGCAGGGTGACGTCCAGCGGCTGGGTGAAGTCTGGGTTCGGGCGCTGGAAGCCGATTTCGTCGGCGACCTCGGCCACCGCGTCCATGAACTCTGCAGCTGTGACACCGGACCGTAGGCAGATGCTTCCGACGGTTGTAAGTGGGCCGTCAAAAGGGAGATGCATAACCGTGACCTCGTCCACGGTGCCCAGCGGCGTTGGTCCCGAGAAGTCGAGCCCGCTGCCTTCGACCAGCACATAGGCAAACCCGCCGCCGGGCAGCGTGATGCCGAAGAACACGCTGTCTGGCGCGTTGTCGTCGGCGAAGGTCTCTGCGCGGGCGATGATTGCAACGATGATGCCCTCCATCGAATAGGGCCACAACGCGGCGTCGGTATCATACGGAAGATCTGCAAGCCCGTTGCCGATCTGGGTGATAGTGTCGTTGGCATTCGGGTTGATGCGGCTCATGCAAGATACCTTTCAGAAAAGCTGTCGCAAGGCCTGCGAGGCTCAATACATCGCGTCGCCGGTTTGGCACTTGCCCAAAAAGTAAGTTGTATGGAACGAGCCGCGTCTACCGCTCTTTTGCATAAGGCTCGCCCCCTGCCCGCGGCGGGATGGCCTTGCCGACAAAGCCCGCCAGGATCACCACGGTCAGGATGTAGGGCAGGGCGTCCATCACCTGCACCGGCACCACAAAGGCCCCAAGGTCGATGTTCTGGAAGCGCAGCGCCACCGCTTGCAGAAAGCCGAACAGCAGGCAGGCCATCAGCGCGTACCAGGGCCGCCACTTGGCAAAGATCAGCGCTGCCAGCGCGATATAGCCGCGGCCCGCCGTCATTTCCTTGCCGAAAAACGGCTGCAGGCCGGTCGCCAGATAGGCCCCGGCGATGCCGCAAAGCACGCCGCAGATGCCCACCGCGACAAAGCGCAGGCGGATCACGGAAATGCCCGCCGTGTCCACCGCCTCGGGCGCTTCGCCCACCGCGCGCAGGCGCAGGCCAAAGCGGGTGCGGAACAGCACCCACCAGGTCAGGGGCACACACAGAAGCGCGATGTAGACCAGCGGCGCGTGCCCCGACAGAAGGTCGGCATAGATCGGCCCGAAGACCGGGATGTCGCGGACGGCGTCGGCAAAGGGCAGCGACCATTCCGAGAACCGCGCGCCGCCTTCCAGCGTGGGCGTCTTGCCGCCCTGCCGGTACCAGTCCTGCGCGATCAGCACCGTCAGGCCTGACGCGAGGAAGTTCAGCGCCACGCCCGAGATCAACTGGTTGCCGCGGAAGGTGATCGAGGCCAGCCCGTGGATGGCCGACAGCCCCAGCGAGGCGGCGATGCCCGCCAGCATGCCGATCCAGACCTGCCCTGTCTCGTAGGCCACGGCGGCCGAGAAGAAGGCCGAGATCAGCATCTTGCCTTCCAGCCCGATGTCGAAAATGCCGGCGCGTTCCGAAAACAGCCCCGCAAGGCAGGCCAGAAGCAGCGGTGTCGAGAGGCGGATGGTGCTTTCGAGCACTTGCAGGAGCGTCGTCAGATCCATGGCTCAACCCTCTTTCCGGCGCAGGCCAAGGAACAGGCGCTCCAGCGGCCAGCGCACCACATTGTCGAGCGCGCCGGTGAACAGGATCACCAGCGCCTGGATCACCGTGATCAGTTCGCGCGGGATCGACGTCCAGAAGGCCAGCTCGGCCCCGCCCTGGTAGAGAAAGCCGAACAGCAGCGCTGCCAGCAGCACGCCCACAGGGTGCGACCGGCCCATCAGCGCCACGGCGATCCCGATGAAGCCCGCCCCTTCGGAGGCGTTCAGCACCAGCCGCTCGGCCTCGCCCATCGTGGCGTTCAGCGCCATCATGCCCGACAGCCCGCCCGAGATCAGCATCGCGATCACCGTGATCCGGACGGGCGAGATGCCGGCATACAGGGCTGCGGTTTCCGAATGGCCAAAGGCCCGGATCTCGTAGCCCAGCCGGGTGCGCCAGATCAGCACCCAGACCGCGAGGCAGGCCAGAACCGCCAGGAAGAAGGTGACATTGGCGGGGGCACCGCGGAACAGCGGATTGCCCTCGGAGGCGAACATGTCGAAGAAGGTGGGCAGATGGGTGCCTTCGGGGAACGAGGCCGAGGCGGGCTCCATCGCGCCGCGCGGGCGCAGCAGGTTCACCAGGACATAGTTCAGCACCGCGGCGGCGATGAAGTTGAACATGATCGTGGTGATCACGATATGGCTGCCGCGCCGGGCCTGCAGCCAGGCCGGGATCAGCGCCCAGGCCGCTCCGAACAGGGCAGCGCCCAGGCTGGCGGCCACCAGCGCCAGCGTCCAGTGCGGCCAGGGCAGCATCAGGCAGACCAGTGCCACGCCCAGCCCGCCGATCTGGGCCTGGCCTTCACCACCGATGTTGAACATGCGGGCGTGGAAGGCGACGGCCACGGCAAGACCGGTGAAGGTGAAGTTGGTGGCGTAGTAGAGCGTATAGCCCCAGCCGGTGGACTTCATCAGCGCGCCGTCCACCATGAGCCAGAACGCCTCTGCCGGGTTCTCGCCGATGGCCAGGATCACCAGGGCCGAGATCGCCCCGGCGATGAAGATCGAGATCAGTGGCACCAGGACCGCATCGGCCCAGCCAGGCATCTTATCCATCCGAACCTGCCTTTCGGGCGGAGCGCCCGGAATTTTCGAAAAATTCCGGGCCGGAAGCCGTCACGGCTTCCGATGCGTTTTCCTTGCAGGAAAACGCGGCTGTGGACCTGCCGTTACCCATGTCTGTCAGCCTCCCGCGCTTCTTTTGCATGCAATTGCGCGTCCACCGCCTCGATCAGCGGCGTGTCGGGCATTTCCGTCACGCCCGCCATCAGCAGCCCCAGCTCGGTCTGGTTGGTCTGGTCGGGCAGGCGTTCGCCCATGATCCGGCCGTCGAACATCACCGCGATCCGGTCCGAGAGCGACAGGATCTCGTCCAGTTCCACCGACACCAGCAGCACCGCCGCGCCGGCATCGCGCAGCTCGACGATGCGCTGGTGGATGAACTCGATCGCGCCGATATCCACGCCGCGTGTGGGCTGGCCCACCAGCAGCAGCGCCGGGGCGCGCTCGATCTCGCGGGCCAGCACGATCTTCTGCTGGTTCCCGCCCGAGAAATTCCGCGCCGCCAGGTTCGGGTTCGGCGGGCGCACGTCAAAGCGTTGCATCTTGGCCGCGGCCTCGGTCTTGATCGCCGCGTTCCGCATCAGGATGCCGTTCTGCAAATCCGGGTCCAGGTGGTAGCCGAAGACGGTGTTCTCCCACGCCGTATAGGGCATGATCAGCCCTTCGTGCTGGCGGTCTTCGGGCACATGGGCGATGCCGCGGGCGCGGCGGCTCTGCCCGTCGCTGTGCTTGCCGGTCAGGTCGATCTCTTCGCCGTTCATGCGCACGGTGCCGGTGGCGCCGATCATGCCGCCCAGCACCTCCAGCAGTTCCGACTGCCCGTTGCCCGACACGCCGGCCACTCCCAGGATCTCGCCGGCCTGGACCCTGAGCGAGATGCCCTTGAGCCGCTCGACCCCGCCGGGATCGACATGGCGCAGGTTCTCGATCTCGAGCACCGCGCCCGCCGGTTGCGCCGGGGTCTTGTCGACGCGCAAGAGCACCTTGCGCCCCACCATCAGTTCGGCCAGCTGTTCCGGCGAGGTCTCGGCAGTCCGGACCGTCGCCGTCATCTCGCCCCGGCGCATCACGCTGACCGTGTCGGTGATGTCCATGATCTCGCGCAGCTTGTGGGTGATCAGGATGATCGTCTTGCCCTCATCCCGAAGCCCGCGCAGGATCCGGAACAGGTGATCGGCCTCGGCGGGTGTCAGCACGCCGGTGGGTTCGTCAAGGATCAGGATGTCGGCCTCGCGATACAGCGCCTTGAGGATCTCCACCCGCTGCTGGTGCCCGACCGAGAGGTTTTCCACCAGCGCGTCGGGATCGACCGACAGTTCGTATTCCGCCGCCAGTTGCCTGAGCACGCCGCGCGCCTTGGCCAGCGAAGGCCGCAGCAGCGCCCCGTCCTCGGCCCCGAGGATGACGTTTTCCAGCACGGTGAAGTTCTGCACCAGCTTGAAATGCTGGAACACCATGCCGATGCCCGCGGCGATCGCCGCCTGGCTGTCGGGGATCTCGGTCCTTGTGCCGTTGATCCAGATCTCGCCCGCATCCGCCTTGTAGAAGCCGTAGAGGATCGACATCAGCGTCGACTTGCCCGCGCCGTTTTCGCCGATGATGCCATGGATCGTGCCGGGCATTACCCGGATGGCGATGTCCTTGTTCGCCTGCACGGGGCCAAAGGCCTTGGATATGCCCTTGAGTTCGATGGCCGGGGCGTCCGCCATGTCGCCGTCCTTTGTCTGCGTCCCCGACAGTATTTGCAGAGCCGGCGGCGGTTGAACAGGGGGAACCGCAGCCCGATCCGTCTCCGGCTTGGCCCGGGAGTGCGTTTCGCGCTAGGCAGGGCAGGCAGGGCAGGGCGGCAGCACGGATGGCGCAGACATACGATCCCAGGGGACATGGCAGGATCCGGACCGTGGACGGCGTGGTGTTTGTCGAGGCCGAGCCGCCAGAGGCGCTGCGCGACGTGGTGCACCGCTTCGTGTCGCTGCGCACGCCCGCCCCCCTGGCCGAGGACTACCGCTTTCACGCTCTGCCCGATGCCTGCACCTATGTCGTGCTCGACCAGTGCGCGCCCGAGGTTGCGGGCCTCACCCGGCTGCAGGCCACGTCCGAAGAGCTGAACCTGGGCCGGGCGTTCCATTTCGTGAACATCCGGCTGCTGCCCGGCGTCTGGACGGGCGGGCGCGACCGGCTCAGCTTTGGTCAGATCACCGCGCCCTATGCCGGTGATCTGCCGCTGGTCGCGCTCAACCGGGCGCTGGCGGGGCTGGAGTTCCCGGCGCAGCAGGCGGTGCTGGCAGAGTTCGTGCACGATCTTCTGCGCCGCGACCTGGTTCGGGCCAACCCGGTCACGCAGAGGATCTTTGCGCATCTCGACGATGTGCATTCGGTGGCCGACATGGCGCTGGCCTGCGCGCTGTCGCCCCGGCAGTTGCAGCGGGTGTTGAAGAAGACCACCGGTTTTGCCCCGCATGATTTCCTCAAGGTGCTGCGCCTGCAGCAATCGCTGCGGGGCGCGCCGTCGCTGTCCTATGCCGACCAGTCCCATTTCATCCACGCGTTCCGCGCGGCGACGGGCTACACACCGGGCCGCTACGCGCGCAAGTTCGATGTCTGAAATCTACAATACCGGCCCCTTGCGGCGCGCTAGACCGGGGACAGACGCGCCAACGGACAGGAAAAAGGAGATGTCCCCATGAACGCAATCGGCTGGTTCGACATTTTTGTCGAGGATATGGACCGGGCGGTCCGGTTCTACGAAACGGTGCTGGGCCGGACGCTGGAGCCCATCGGCGACCCCACGGGCGACTCTGTCATGATGAGCTTTCCGGTCGACATGTCGGCCTATGGCGCGGGCGGGGCGCTGTCGAAATCGCCCCATGCGGGGCCGGGGCCGGGCGGGACGCTGGTCTATTTCCAGTCCGCAGACTGCGCGGTGGAAGAGGCACGGGTGACGGCGGCGGGCGGCGAGGTGCTGCGGCCGAAATTCTCGATCGGTGCCTACGGGTTCGTGTCGCTGTGCCGCGACAGCGAGGGCAATCACTTCGGCATCAGCTCCATGGCCTGAGGGTCAGGCCCTCCGGTCCTGCCGTCAACCGCCCGAACGCGCCAGCCGCGCCACGACGCTTTCGGCGGTGACCCGCCCCAGCACCGCACCCGCCTCGGTCACCGAAAGCGGGCCGGTGCGCAGCTGCGGCAGCAGCGCGCGGATCGGGGTTTCGGCAGTCACCTCGGGGCCGCCTGCGCCAGGTTCCATCACGTCCCGCGCGGTCAGCACGCCCAGCGGGTTCATGTTGGCCACGAAATCCGCGACATAGTCCGACGCGGGGGCCGAAAAGATGTCGCGCGGGGTGCCGATCTGCACGATCCGCCCGCCTTCCATGATGGCGATGCGGTTGCCCAGCTTGAACGCCTCGTCCAGATCGTGGCTGACGAACAGGATGGTGCGGCGCAGCTTGGCCTGCAGGTCCAGAAGCTCGTCCTGCAGCCGTGCGCGGATCAGCGGGTCGAGCGCCGAAAACGGCTCGTCCATCAGCAGGATCGGGGCGTCGGTGGCAAAGGCCCGGGCCAGCCCCACGCGCTGCTGCATCCCGCCCGAAAGCTCGGCCACCCGCCGGTCTGTCCAGCCGTCCAGCCCCACAAGCGCCAGTTGCTGCGACACGATCTCGGCGCGGCGGGCGGCGGGCAGGCCCGACAGTTCCAGCCCGAAGCCCACATTCTCGGCCACGCTGCGCCAGGGCAGCAGGCCGAATTGCTGGAACACCATGGCCACGCGGCCCTGGCGGATGCGGCGCAGGGCGCGCGGGCTGCAGCGGGTGACATCCACCATGCCATCGCCGTCATGCACCTGCACGCTGCCGCGCACCACCGGGTTGAGCCCGTTCACCGCGCGCAAAAGCGTGGACTTGCCCGAGCCCGACAGGCCCATCAGCACCACGATCTCGCCTTCCTCGACGCCCAGCGAGGCGTCATGCACACCCAGCACCTGGCCCGTGGCCTGCTGGATCTCGGCCCGGCTCTGGCCCTGGTCGGCCAGCGGCAGCGCGTCGGCGGCGTGATCGCCGAAGATGATCGACACCTTGTCGAAGACAACTGCCGTCATTTGCCCACCCTCAACGCGCGGTCCAGCATGATCGCCACGACGACGATGATCAGCCCGGCCTCGAAGCCCAGCCCGGTGTCGACGCGGTTGAGCGCGCGCACCACCGGCACGCCCAGCCCGTCCGCGCCCACCAGCGCGGCGATCACCACCATAGAAAGCGACAGCATGATGGTCTGGTTCAGCCCCGCCATGATCTGCGGCAGGGCCGAAGGCAGCTCCACCTTCCACAGCTTCTGCCGGGGGGGGGCACCAAAGGCCTCGGCCGCCTCGATCAGCGCGGTGGGGGTGGACGAGATGCCCAGATGGGTCAGCCGGATCGGCGCGGGCACGACAAAGATCACCGTGGCAATCAGCCCGGGCACCATGCCGATGCCAAAGAAGACGATGGCCGGGATCAGGTAGACAAAGGTCGGCAGCGTCTGCATCAGGTCAAGCACGGGGCGCAACCAGCGATAGACGCCGGGGCGGTGCGCGGCAAAGATGCCGATGGGCACGCCCACACCCATGCACACGACGCAGGCCGACAGCACCAGTGTGAGGCTTTCGGTGGTTTCCTCCCAATAGCCCTGGTTCAGGATGAACAGGAACCCGAAGAACACCAGCGCCGTCACGCCCCGCCGCCGGTGCAGCGCCCAGGTCAGCGCGCTCAGCACCAGCACGACGATCAGCGGATGCGGCGTCTGCAGCACCCAGAGCACCGCGTCGATCAGCGCCTCCATCGCCACGGCCATGCCGTCAAAGAACCAGGCACCGTTCTTCTGCAGCCAGTCGAACACCGCCTCGGCGGCGTCGCCCACGGGTATCTTGTACTCTGTCAGTAAGTCGAGCAGGGGACATCTCCGGGATTGATCGGTGCAGGGTTGCGTGGGAACCTTCGCGTGACAGCCGACAGGAGGCAAGCATGTCCGAGCTGATTTTCTACACCAACCCGATGTCACGCGGCCGGATCGTGCGCTGGATGCTCGAAGAACTGGGCGAACCCTATCAGACGCGGGTGCTGGACTATGGCACCACGATGAAGGCACCGGACTACCTGGCGTTGAACCCCATGGGCAAGGTGCCCGCCGTGCAGCGCGGCGATCTTGTGGTCACCGAATGCGCCGCGATCTGCACCTGGCTGGCCGAGACCTATCCCGACGCGGGTCTTGCGCCCTCTGTCGGCACGCCCGAGCGTGCGGCGTATCTGCGCTGGATGTTCTTTGGAGCGGGCCCGGTCGAGGCGGCGGTGACGGCGCGGGCCTTCGGGTTCGATCCCGACAGCCCTGAGGCCGCGGCCCGGGCGGGCTGGGGCAATGTGGACGCGGTGGCCGATGCGCTGGCCGGGCTCTTGTCGGACGGGCGCACCTGGCTGCTGGGCGAGACGTTCTCGGCGCTGGATGTCTACCTGGGCAGCCAGCTGATGTGGGGCCGCCAGTTCGACGGCCTGCCCCCGCGTGACGGGTTCGACGCCTATCTCGGGCGCATCGCGGGGCGCGAGGCCGCCATTCGCGCGCGCGAGATCGACGATGCGCTGCTGAAGGGCTAGCCGGCCCGGTCAGTCTGGCCCGGTCAGTCCGGCCGCGGCGTGATCATCCGCTTGATCGCCGCGGCATGTTGGGCGGTGGCCGACAGCGTGTCGCGCGCCAGCTCCTGCGCCGCGTGCAGGGGATCGTCGTCGATGCGGTCGATCAGGCCCCAGTGCAGCGCCTCTTCCACCGGGATCTTCTGCCCGGCCACCAGGATCAGCCGCGCCCGGGCCGGGCCGACAAGCGCCGCCAGCCGGCCGGGATCCGAAGGCTGGGGCAGAAAACCCAGCTTCATCACCGGATAGAACAGTTTGGCGCCCGGCACCGACACGCGCAGGTCGCAGGCCAGGAACATCCCCATGGCGCCCCCCGCCACGGTGCCGTTCAGCGCGCAGATGGTCAGCGCGTCCAGCCGCGCCAGCGCGCCCGACAGCCGTTCCCAGACCGGCGAGGTGGCCAGACCCGCGCGGGCGGCGTCCAGATCGGCACCGGCAGAGAACACCTTGCCCCGGCCGGTAAGGATCAGCACCCGCGCCGCCACTGCCTCTTCTGCGATCCCGGCCAGCCGGGTCAGCATGTCTTCGGTCAGTGCGTTGGCCTTGTCGGGGCGGTCGAGCGTGACGGTCCAGACACCGCCGTCGCGTGTCAGGTCGATCATGCCAGGCCCAGCCGGGCGCGAATCGCCTCGTCACGCAGCGACACCTCGTTGCCAAGCCACTCATCGGCCTCGGCGCTGCACATCCACAGCAGGGCGCGCGCGGGCCAGTCCGGCGGAATATGCGCGGACCAGTCCAGCTGGCTGACCGGGTTGATGCCCGAAGCCTTGATCTCGCGCTGCATCTGCGTGGCCACCGTGCCCGGTGACAGCGACAGCGCGCGGATGCCGCGGTCGCGGTATTCCTTGTCGGCCATGCGCGTCAGCATCAGCGCGCCGGCCTTGGACGAACAATAATGCGACCAGCCTTCCACCGGGCCATGCGCCGCGCCGGACCCGATGGTCAGAACCGTGCCGCCGCCGGCCTCCAGCATCACGGGCAGCGCGGCGCGCAGGCCGTGAAAGACGCCCTTGAGGTTGATGTCGATCACCTCGCCCCAGGCCTCTGGGTCGGCCTCGGCCATGTGTGCCACCGGTTCGATCACGCCAGCATTGTTCACCAGGATGTCCAGACCGCCATGCGCGTCGAGACAGTTCTGCACCGCCTGCTCCACCTCCCAGTAGCGGGCGATGTCGCAGGGAATGGCCACCGCCGCCGCGCCGATCTCGCCCGCCAGATCGGCGATGGCATCCGCCGAGCGCGCCACCAGCGCCACCCTGGCCCCCGCTTCGGCGAAAATCCGCGCGGTTTCAGCGCCTATGCCGCGGCTCGCGCCGGTGATGAAGGCGGTCTTTCCCGTCAGGTCCATGGCATGCCTCTGCTGTCGTCTCGCAACTTTCGTAAAGCGTCCCTAGTATGGAATCCAGTGCCTTGACCGATGCGCCACCGGCCCGGACGATGAGGCCATTCTTTGAACCCGACACGGAGAGGTGCATCATGGCACGTATTACTGGAATGGCCGCCCTGGCCCTTGGCTTTGCCGCTGCCCCGGCGCTGGCCGATGTGACGCCGCAGCAGGTCTGGGAAGATCTCAAGGTCTATATGGAAGGTTTCGGCTACACCGTGGCCGGCACCGAATCGCTTGGCGGCGATGTGCTGACGGTCACCGGTGCCGAAATGGCCTTTCCGATGCCCGAGGACGAGGGCGCGCTGACCTTCTCGATGGACAGTGTCACCTTCACCGATCTGGGCGACGGCACCGTGGCGGTGGCCTTCCCCAGCCGCATGCCCATCGCGCTGAGTTTTCAAGATGGCGACATGGGCGAAGAGGTGGAGATGACCATCGACTACACCCAGGAGAACCTGGCGCTGGTGGTGTCGGGCGAGCCGGGCGCACTGGTCTACAGCTATACCGCCGACAGTCTCGGGATGGCGCTGGCGGACCTGACGGTGGACGGTGAGGTGATCACCCGCGACATGGCGCGCATGGATGTCGACATGGGGCCGATGGAAGGCCGCTCGACCGTGACTCGCGACGGCGCGTTGCAGACCGTCGCGCAGGACATGAGCATGGGCACCCTGACCTATGATCTGGCCTTTGCCGATCCCGAAGGCGGCGAGTCGGCCCGCTTTACCGGCAGTCTGACCGGTGTCGGGCTGAGCGGCGAAAGCGCCGTGCCGATGAATGTCGACATGACCGACATGCTGGCCGCCGTTGCCGCAGGGCTTTCGGGCAATGGCCGGATCACCCACCAGGGCGGCAGCCTGGAATTCACGGTGGACGAAGGCTATGGGGCCACCACCGGCCAGATGAGCTCGACCTCGGGTGAACTGGACGTGACCTTTGCCGGCGACGCGCTGGCCTACCTGGCCCGCGGCACCGGATCGACCCTGGCGCTGACCGGCCCGGACATTCCCTTTCCGGTGAATGTCGAGCTTGCCGAAAGCGCGTTCTCGCTGACGATGCCGCTGATGGCGTCGGAGGCTCCGCAAGAGGCGGAACTGGCGCTGACGCTGGGCGGCTTTGCCATGTCGGACATGCTGTGGAACATCTTCGATCCGGGCACCATTCTGCCGCGTGACCCTGCCACGATCTCGTTCGATCTGCTGGCGCAGGTCACGCCCTATGTCAGCATCCTCGATGCCGACGCCATGGCCGAGATCGAGGACAGCGGCGAGGCCCCGGGCGAGCTGAACGCGCTGAGCCTGCGCAGCCTGCTGGTGGAGGCCGCGGGCGGCAAGATCACCGGCACCGGCGATTTCACCTTCGACAACACCGATCTGGACAGCTTTGACGGCATGCCGCGCCCCGAAGGCCAGGTGGACCTGCAGGTCTCCGGCGCAAACGGGCTGATCGACAGGCTGATCCAGATGGGACTGATGCAGGAACAGGACGCCATGGGCGCGCGGATGATGCTGAGCATGTTCACCGTGCCGGGCGAGGCACCGGACACCGCGACCTCGCGCATCGAGATCAATGCCGATGGCCATATCCTGGCCAATGGTCAGCGCATCCAGTGACCCTTTGGCACGTGTGAGGACGGGCGGGGCATGTCCCCGCCCGTTTTCCGTCTGGGCCGGTGATCCAAAGGAGCGCTTCCGCGCGCTTTTTTTCAGACATCCTTGAGGTGACGCACCCGACCCGGCGGGGTGCCGGTGGAGAGGGCGGCGGGGCTGCAGGACTCACCAGAACGAAGACCTTCGTGCCGGATCCATCCCTTGCCTGCGCCTTGCCTGACAGCGCCATCCCCCCGCCCCAAGGCAAATAGCCGTCTCCCCATCTGCGATGGGGCCCCTCGGCGATTTGCCTTGGCCCGGGGCGCTGTCCCTGTCTGTCCGGGCCCAGGCAAGGGACGGCTCCGGAACGAAGGTCACTTCCGAAGGGCGGGCAGGCCCACGCCGGTGGCTTCGAATCCGCCATCGGCGGCGACCACCTGGCCGGTGACGTAAGAGGCCTTGTCGGAGGCCAGAAAGCAGATCACCTCGGCGAGTTCGCGTTCGGTGCCGTAGCGGTTGAGCGGGATGGCGTCGTGATAGGCGTCGATGATCTCCTGGGTGTGGACCGCCATGGCCAGCTTGGTGCGCACCGGGCCGGGGGCCACGGCGTTGACGCGGATGCCGTGTTCGCCCAGTTCCGCCGCGTGCTGTCTTGTCAACTGGATCACCGCGGCCTTGGACGTGCCGTAGGCCACCCGCAGCGTCGAGGCGCGCAGGCCCGAGATCGAGGCGATGTTGACCACCGCGCCCCGGGTCTCCTTCAGATGCGGGATGGCGGCCTGGGTGCACAGGAACGGGCCGTCGAGATTGGTTTCCATCACCCGCCGCCATGTCTCGAAATCGGTGTCTTCGACCGGGCCGAATTCGGCCACGCCGGCATTGTTGATCAATGCATCAATGCGGCCCGCCCAGCCATGGGTTTCGCGGGTGAGCGCGGCCACGTCCTGCGGGTTCGACACGTCGCGGGCGATGGCCAGCACGTTGTCGCGCGGGCCTGCGGCGCGGGCGAGTTCCTCGGCATCGCGGTCCACCATGGCGACGCGCCAGCCCGTTTCCAGGAACAGGTCGGTGGTGGCCAGCCCGATGCCGCGGGCCGCGCCGGTGACGATGGCGCATTTCTGGGTCATGAGGTCCTCCGGGTTTTTGCCTTCTGTGGCACGGGCGGAGAACGGAGGGAAGGGTCAGCCGCGCATCAGGTCCGGCAGGGTGCCGGTCAGGCCCGCCGCCTCGCGCAGGGCGCTGCGGCGCAGCGCGGGCACGGCGTTCACCAGCGCCATGCCCAGATCGCGGCCGGCGCGCAGAACCGCGTTGTCGTTGGAGAACAGCCGGTTGAACAGGTCCGTGGCGGCGGCCAGCGTGGCGGTGTCGAACCGCCGCCATTGCTGGTAGCGGGCGAGCACAGTCGGGGCGGCGATGTCCTCGCCGCGGCGGCTGGCATGCGACAGGACATGGGCCAGCGCCGCGATGTCGCGCAGCCCGGCGTTCAGGCCTTGCCCGGCGATGGGGTGCAGCCCGTGGGCGGCATCCCCAACCAGCGCCACGCGGTCGGCCACGAAGGCATTCGCCAGCGACAGGCCCAGCGGGTAGGTAAAGCGGTCGCCCTCCAGCGCGATCCGGCCGAGGAAATCGCCGAAACGGGGGCGCAGCACGGTCAGGTAGTCGTCCGGCGGCAGGGCGGCAAAGGCCCGCGCGCGGTCGGCGCGTTCGCTCCACACGATGGAGGAGCGGTTGCCTTGCAGCGGCAGGATGGCCAGCGGGCCGGGCGGCAGGAAAAGCTGGTGCGCGGTGCCGTGATGCGGGTGTTCATGCGCGATGGCGCAGACCAGCGCGGTCTGGCCGTAGCCCCAGCCGGTGCGGCGGATACCGGCACGCTGCGCGGTGCCGCTGGCGCGGCCATCGGCCCCGACGATCAGACGCCCGGTCAGCACGTCGCCATTGGCCAGGGTGACCTGCGCGCCGTCGGGCCGTGTGTCCTGTGCCACGACGCGTGTGGCAGGAAGATGGGTGATGCCGGGTGTCGCGGCCAGGGCGTCGAGCAGGGCGCGGCGCAGGACGCGGTCTTCGAGCATGTGGCCCATCGGGCCTTCCTCGATCTCGGCGCTCTGGAAATCGAGCCCGAGGAACACGCCGGCATCGCCCACGCGCCCGTCGGTGACCTGGATGCGGTGCATGGGCTGCGCCCTGGGGCCGAGTTCCGCCCACAGGCCCAGCGCCGCCAGCATCCGCACCGAGGCCAGCGCCAGCGCATAGGACCGCCCGTCAAAGCCCGGATCGGTCCGGGTGTCCAGCGGCAGGGCGTCCACGACGGTGCTGCTCAGCCCGGCGCGCGCCGCGGCCAGCGCCACAAGCGGCCCGTTCAGCCCGCCGCCCACAATGATCAGATCGCTGTTCATGCCCGGCAATATGGAAGCGCGTGGCGGATTGTCCATGCGCCGCTCTGCCGCTACCGTCGGCGCGCAGAGGGAGACCAAGATGGACAACTGGACCGAGATGAGCGCCGCGGCGCTGGGGCAGGGGATCGCAGCGGGACAGATCGACGCGGTTGCGCTGACGCAGGCGTTTCTGGACAGGATCGCGGCGCATCCGGAACGCGACCGGATCTATGCCCGCGTGACGCCCGAGAGGGCCCTGGCCGAGGCGCGGGCGGCGCAGGCGCGGGCCGCTTCGGGGCGGCGGCTTTCGCCGCTGGACGGGGTTCCGGTCAGCTGGAAGGACCTGTTCGACAGCGCGGGCGTGGCCACGGAGGCGGGCTCGGCGCTGCTGAAGGACCGGGTGCCGGAACAGGATGCCGAGGTGTTGCGCGTGGCGACCGCCATGGGGCTGGTCTGCCTGGGCAAGACCCACATGTCGGAACTGGCGTTCTCGGGTGTGGGGCTGAACCCGGTCACCGCCACATCGCCCTGCATCAACGATCCCGAGGCGGTGCCGGGCGGGTCTTCCTCGGGGGCGGCGGCCTCGGTGGCGTTCGGTCTGGCGGCGGCGGCGGTGGGCTCGGACACCGGCGGATCGGTGCGGGTGCCGGCGGTGTGGAACGATCTGGTGGGGCTCAAGACGACCTCGGGCCGGGTCAGTCTCGAGGGGGTTGTGCCGCTGGCCCCGAACTTCGACACCGTGGGGCCGCTGTGCCGCAATGTCGAGGATGTGGCGCTGATGCTGGCGGCGCTGGAGGGGCGGGCGGCCCCGGACCTGACCGGGGCGGACAGCCTGAGGGGCCTGCGCCTTGCGGCGTTGCAGACCGTGGTGCTGGACGATCTGCGCGAGGCACCGCGCGCGGCCTACGCCTCGGCCCTGCAGCGGTTTCGCGCGGCGGGGGCCGAGATCGTGGAACTGGACGCGCCGGAAGTGGCCGATTGCATGGCGGATACCGCAACGCTCTACCCTGCCGAGGCCTGGGGCACCTGGGGCCGCGTGATCGAGGCGCAGCCGGACCTGATGTTCGCGCCGATCCGGGAGCGGTTCGAGGGCGGCAAATCGGTTCTGGCGGGCGACTACGTGGCCGCCTGGCAGAAGCTGGAGCGGGCGCGCAAGGTCTGGGCGGCGCGGGTTGCGCCCTTTGATGCGGTGCTGTGCCCCACGGCACCGAACCTGCCGCCCAAGACGGACCGCATGATGGAGCAGGGGGCGTACTACGTCACCGAGAACCTGCTGACCCTGCGCAACACCCGCGTGGGCAACCTGATGGGGGTCTGTGCGGTGACCCTGCCGGCGGGTGTGCCAAGCTGCGGCGTGACGCTCATGGGGCAGGCCTGGCAGGAGGACCGGTTGTTGCGCGTGGCAAAGGCGGCGGAGGCGGCGCTGGCCTGAGGACCGCCCCTCACCCTGGCCCTCTCCCCTTGGGGGACTGCCGGTGTGCGGGGGAAGGCAAGTGCGCCGCGGCCACCTGCGGCTTTCGCGCCACATCCCCCGGTCATGACACGCTGATTCTGGACAGAAGGCCGCAGAATTCCGTATCCTTGCGCCAAACGGGGCACAAACGATCCCGAAGTCCGAGGCAGTCCGAGCATGTTTCCCGAACGGTTTTCGAACCTTCCGGCCTATGCATTCCCGCGTTTGCGGGCTCTACTCGACGTGCATGTGCCCGGCGGGCCGGTGGTCCACATGTCCATCGGCGAGCCCAAACATGCCTTTCCCGACTGGATCGGCGCGGTGCTTGGCGAAACGCTGGCGGATTTCGGGCGTTACCCGCCCAACGAAGGCACACCGGAATTGCGCGGCGCGATCTGCGACTGGCTGGCACGGCGCTATGGCGTGACGCTGGATCCGGAAACCCAGGTGATGGCGCTGAACGGCACGCGCGAGGGGCTCTACAACGCCGGCATGGCGCTGTGTCCGGAACAGAAGAACGGACAGCCGACGGTGCTGATGCCGAACCCGTTCTACCAGGTCTACATGATCTCGGCCAAATCGGTGGCGGCAGAGCCGGTCTTTGTGAACGCCACCGAGGCCACCGGCCACCTGCCGGATTTCGCCGCCCTGCCCGAGGACGTGCTGCGCCGCGCCGCGCTGTGCTATATCTGTTCGCCCGCGAATCCGCAGGGGGCCGTGGCCGATGCGACCTATTGGGAGACGCTGATCGCGCTTGCGGAGCGTTTTGATTTCCAGATCCTCGCGGATGAATGCTATTCCGAGATCTACCGCGACACCCCGCCTCCGGGGGCCTTGCAGGTGGCCCGCGCCATGGGCGCGCATCCCGAACGGGTGGTGGTGTTCCATTCCCTGTCGAAACGCTCGAACCTGCCCGGGCTGCGCTCGGGCTTTGTGGCGGGCGGTCCGGACAGCATCGCGCGGATCAGGCAGTTGCGCGCCTATGCCGGCGCGCCTCTGCCCTTGCCGGTGCAGCATGTCTCGGCCCGGGTCTGGGCGGACGAGGCGCATGTGGTGGAGAACCGCAGGCTTTACGGCGAGAAATACGCGCTGGCCGACCGCATCCTTGGCAACGTGTCGGGCTATGTCCCGCCGCAGGCCGGGTTCTTTCTGTGGCTGCCGGTCGAGGATGGCGAACAGGCTGCGCTGAAGCTGTGGCAAGAGACCGGCGTGCGCGTGTTGCCCGGCGCCTACCTGGCGCAGGAGACGCAAGCGGGCAATCCGGGCAAGGGATACATTCGGGTGGCGATGGTCGCCCCAAGGGACGAGACCGAGGCAGGCCTGAGCCTGATCCGGGATTGTCTGTATGGCTAAGACAAACACGACGAGGCGAGGCATGGCATCTTTTCAGGCACGGGGCCGCGATCCCCTGTTCGACGCAACCACCGCTGTGACGCTGGAAAAGCGCAGCTGGGAACTTGTCGGGCTGGTGCTGATCGTTGTCGGGCTGATGGCGGCGGCGATGATCGCCTCCTATTCGCCGGACGATCCGTCGTTTCTGTCGGCCACCGATGCGCCGGTGCAGAACTGGATGGGCCGGCTGGGGGCCTCGGTGGCCGCGCCGCTGTTCATGATCGTGGGCTGGGGATCCTGGGCGCTGGCGCTGGTCTTTGTGGTGTGGGGCGCGCGGCTTGTCACGCATCGCGGCGACGGCCTGTTCGGACGCGCGGTCTTTGCCCCGATCTGGATCGCGTTGGCCTCGGTCTATGCCTCGGGCCTGCCCGAAACCGCGGGGTGGAGCCACAATTTCGGCCTGGGCGGGCTGTTCGGCGACATGATGATGGGCTCGTTTCTGAACGCGTTGCCGTTTTCGCCCGCCACCGGGCTCAAGCTGATGCAGCTGGTGCTGGGCCTTGTCATCCTGGGGTTCGGGGCCTTCGTGCTGGGCTTTACCCTGCCGGAACTGCGCGGGATCGCGCGGTTCCTGCTGGTGGGTGTCGTGACGGTCTATGCCGCGCTGCTGGCGCTGGCTGGGCGGGGCGCGTCCGGCGGGGTGGTGCTGGCGCGCCGGATGCAGGCGGCGCAGGCCGAGCGTCGCGCGCGCCGCGCCCGCGCGGCGGCCGAAGCCGCCGAAGCGGCGGACTGGCAGGCGTCGCAAGCGCAGATGCAGGAGGCCGTGGCCGCGCTTCCCGACGAGGACATGACCGTTCCTGCGGAAAAGACCGGGTTTCTTGCCCGGATGCCGGCGCTGATCAAACGCCCGGCCGTGATGCCCGAGCCGGAACTGGTGGAGTCGGCCACCGTGGCGCATGATGTCGAACAGCCGGGCCCGGACCGCATCCGCGCGCGTATCGCCGACGCGGTCAAGACCCGCGCGCGCCACGGGGCTGTTCCGGTGGCCACGCCGCCGGACCCCAGCAAGCCCTTGACCAAGGGCCGCGGGCACGGGCCCGCGCCGCTGATCTTCAAGCCCGCGCCGCGCCCCGGCGCGCTGCCGCCCGAACCGCCGCTGACCGCAGCGCAGCCGCGCGCGGCCGAGCCGCCGCTTTCGGCCGTCCCGCCCGTGGTGCCGCTGTCCGGTCTGCCCCCGGCGCCGCAGCCCGCCGCCGAAGCGCCGGTGCCCTTCCCGGAACAGGGGGGCGACGACGGATATGGCGATCTGCGGGATTTCGACGATTACGGCGATGAACCGGACGACCTGACCGACGACGAGGCCGAGCTGCTTGACGACGCACCGGCGGCCCCCGCACCGGCAGCACGGGTGGCGCCGATCCCGCAGCCCGAGCCGCGCAAGGTGGTGCAGCAGCCGGTGCGCAAGCCGGTGCAGCCGTCGCGCCGCGCGTTGGAAGAAGCCCAGCCGCAGCTGCGCTTTGACGCGGGCGAGGCGGCGGAATACGAACTGCCGCCGCTGGGCCTGCTGATGAGCCCCGACCGGATCGAGCGCCATCACCTCAGCGACGAGGCGCTGGAGGAAAACGCGCGGATGCTGGAATCGGTGCTGGACGATTACGGCGTCAAGGGCGAGATCGTCAGCGTCCGTCCCGGCCCGGTTGTCACCATGTACGAACTGGAGCCCGCCCCGGGGCTCAAGGCCAGCCGCGTGATCGGTCTGGCCGACGACATTGCCCGGTCGATGTCGGCGCTGTCGGCGCGGGTGTCGACGGTGCCGGGGCGCAGCGTGATCGGCATCGAACTGCCCAATGACAAGCGCGAGATGGTCTGCTTTCGCGAAATCCTGGCCGGCCGCGATTATGGCGACGGCAAGCACGCGCTGCCGCTGGCTCTGGGCAAGGATATCGGC
This sequence comes from Alphaproteobacteria bacterium, assembly GCA_030425925.1. Classification (GTDB taxonomy): domain Bacteria; phylum Pseudomonadota; class Alphaproteobacteria; order Rhodobacterales; family Rhodobacteraceae; genus JAUHZO01. Next base: position 50,843 of record JAUHZO010000019.1, read on the forward strand.
GGCGATCCGGTGGTGGCGAACCTTGCCAAGATGCCGCACCTGCTGATTGCGGGGACCACCGGGTCGGGCAAGTCGGTGGCGATCAACACCATGATCCTGTCGCTGCTCTACAAGCTGACACCCGAAGACTGCCGCCTGATCATGATCGACCCCAAGATGCTGGAACTCAGCGTCTATGACGGCATCCCGCACCTGCTGTCCCCCGTCGTGACCGACCCGAAAAAGGCCGTGGTGGCGCTGAAATGGGTCGTGGGCGAGATGGAAGACCGCTATCGCAAGATGTCCAAGATGGGCGTGCGCAATATCGACGGCTATAACAGCCGCGTCGCCGACGCGCTCAAGAAGAACGAGATGTTCGAGCGCACGGTCCAGACCGGCTTTGACGAGGACACCGGCGAGCCGATCTTCGAGACCGAGGAAATCCAGCCGGTCAAGATGCCCTATATCGTGGTGATCGTGGACGAGATGGCCGACCTGATGATGGTCGCCGGCAAGGAGATCGAGGCCTGCATCCAGCGCCTGGCCCAGATGGCGCGCGCAAGCGGCATCCACCTGATCATGGCCACGCAGCGCCCGTCGGTGGACGTGATCACCGGCACGATCAAGGCGAACTTCCCCACGCGGATTTCCTTCCAGGTGACGTCGAAGATCGACAGCCGCACCATCCTGGGCGAGATGGGGGCCGAACAGCTTCTGGGCATGGGGGACATGCTGTACATGGCCGGTGGTGCCAAGATCACGCGCTGCCACGGGCCGTTCGTGTCCGACGAGGAGGTCGAGGAAATCGTCAACCACCTCAAGGCGTTTGGTCCGCCGGATTACGTGTCGGGCGTCGTGCAGGGCCCCGATGACGAAAAGGCCGACACCATCGACGCCGTTCTGGGCCTGAACACCGGCGGCAATACCGGCGGCGAGGATGCGCTCTACGATCAGGCGGTGGCCATCGTGATCAAGGACCGCAAATGCTCCACCTCCTACATCCAGCGCAAGCTTGGCATCGGCTACAACAAGGCCGCGCGTCTGGTGGAGCAGATGGAGGACGAGGGCGTCGTCTCGCCCGCCAACCATGTGGGCAAACGCGAGATCCTGGTGCCGGAACAGCAGTAAGGCCCGCGCGGCGGTCAGAGGAAGAAATCGGTCTCGGTCAGCGGGCCGTGTGACAGCAGCAGGATCGACATCTCGGCGGCGGCGTCGCTGTCGGTGTTGAACTCCAGCAGCAGGTTCGCGCCGGTCTGGGTCTGGCGGATTTCGCCTTCGGCAAAATCGCCGTTCTGATCCAGCACAAAGGCCTGGTTGCCCGCAACCGAGGCCTGCGCGTCGATGCGGCCCACGTCGATCACGTCTCCGGTGCCGAAATCGGTGATCCGGTCGCGCTCCAGGTTGCCGGGGCCGCTCTGGCTGGTGTTGCCATACAGGAAGGTGTCGGCGCCCGATCCGCCGGTCAGCGTGTCGCGGCTGCCGCCGCCAAAGATCAGGTCGTCATTCTCGGCCCCGTTCAGCACATCGCGCCCGATCCCGCCCGACAGGGTGTCGTTGCCGAAACCGCCATAGATGTCGTCATTTCCAGCCGCGCCGCTCAACTGGTCGTTGCCGTCAAAGACGGTGAGCGGATCGGCGCTGCCGGCAATGGTGTCGTGGCCGCGTCCGCCGGTGATCTCGTTGTCGCCGCGTCCGGCCACGCCGGCATTGCCATAAAGCTCGGCCGAGCCGCCGCCGACATAATCCAGCCGGGTGAGATTGGCGGGCATGGTGAAGACCGACAGCGACACGAGCCCGGTGTCGATTCCGCCGCCATGGGCGTAGCTGTCGCCGGGATCGGCGAACACCACGGTATCGTCCCCGGTGCCGGTCTGGTAAAGGTCATCACCCGCGCCGCCGTCGAGGAAATCGTTGCCCGCCCCGCCCGAAAGCGTGTCGTTCCCGGCGCGCCCTTCCAGCGTGTCGTCGCCCGAATTGCCGATCAGGTTGTCGTCGCCGCGCCCGGCAGTGATGTCATTGCCCGCATCCGACATCAGTTCCACGGTCAGGTTCATGGCGTTGCCCACGCGCGGGCTGAAATCCACCGTGCCGCCATCGGCCACACGCAGCCATGTGACGTCCGAGACGGGCCAGGTGTCGACGATGTGGTCGAAGGCGGAGTATTGCGCGCTGGTGGCAAGCACATGGTAAAGCCCGGGAATGCCGCGGTCGATCACCAGCCGTTCCACCCCGGTGATCTCGAACGGCACCAGATAGGTGGTCACCCCGGCCAGCACGCGGTCATTGCCGTCGCCGCCGTCCACCCGCCCGCCGGACGCGTTGCCGATGACAAAGCTGTCGATGCCGCCGCCGCCAATGGCGGTGTCGTAGCCGAAGTTCAGCGCCAGGATGTCATTGCCGCCGCCGCCGCGCAGCAGGTCGTCATCCTGTCCGCCGTCCAGCGAGTCGTCCCCGCCGCGCCCGTCCAGCGTGTCGTTGCCCGCCCCGCCAAGCAGCACGTCGCGGCCGCTGCCGCCATCGAGCCCGTCAAGCCCGGCATCGCCCTGCAACGTGTCATTGCCGCTGCCGCCATAGCCCAGATCGTCGCCGTCCCCCAGGCCGATGGCATCGTTGCCGGCGCCGCCCTCCACGGTATCGTTGCCGCCAAACGCGGTGATGATGTCGTCAAGGCTGTTGTCGTCGCCAAACCCGGGAAAGGCGTCCGGGCCCGCGGTCAGGTTGAATACCGCCATATCTGCGTCCCCCACGCAGCGGGCCGGAGGGGGCGAGCCGCGGCCCCTGTCGGCCAAGAATGCCCAAAGGATGCGCCTTGATGCGATTCCCGTCAACGACTCGATTCGGTCAACTGTCGCGCGCCTGTTGCCGATACCGTCCGCCAGGGCTCAGGACAGGAGTCGCGGCATGACCGAAAACGAAGCGGGGCCGCCTTATGCGCTGCGGTTGCCGCCGGCCGTCACTATAGGCGTCTCCGAGCCCGACGCGTCACCAGGAACGGATCCATGCCCGGTGCGACCTATCATGCCGACGCGTCTTTCAACCAGGAGGCCGCAATCGCCTTTCTTACGGACAAAACCGTCCGACGCATCCGAGGCAAGATCACGTCCGAACCCAGTGCGTTCGATTCCGGTGCGGGGGCGGGGGACATGACCCGTGTCTTCAATGAAGATGCGGGTCTGATCCATGGTCCGGGCGCGGCGTGATCTGTATCAACCGGATCGTTCCGCAAGACGTGTCCCGCCAGCGGCACCTGGCTGACTGGCGGCGCATCGCGACCATTCCCCTTGAACGCGGCGGCCGGGCTGGCGATATCCCGAACCAGCCCGCCGCTATCGCATAACCGCAGGGGATTTGCGAAAGTGCAGGCGGACCCGAGCAGAAAGGACCGTCATGATCCGCACCACCCTGGCCGCCCTGGCCCTGTGCGTCGCAGCGCTTCCCGCCGCGGCGGAAAAGCTGTCGCTGACGCAGCTGTCGCGCTACCTGAACACGATCCAGTCGGCGACCGGCAGCTTTACCCAGATCAATGCCGATGGCACGATCTCTACCGGCACGATCTCGATCAAGCGCCCTGGCAAGGTGCGGTTCGACTACAACCCGCCGGAACGGGCGCTGGTGCTGGCCGAGGCCGGCGCGGTCTATATCCTCGACCGCAAGCTGCGGTCCGAACCGGATACCTACCCGCTGAACCAGACGCCGCTGTCGATCATCCTGGCGCGCAATGTGGACCTGTCGCAGGCGGGGATGGTGCGGGCGCATGGCTATGACGGCACAGCGACCATCGTCACCGCGCAGGATCCCAAGCGGCCGGAATACGGCACGATCCAGCTGAAATTCACCGGCCCGCCGGCCGAGTTGCGGCAATGGATCATCACCGATGGCGACGGCAATGCCACCACGGTGGTGCTGGGCGGGCTTGACGACAAACCCCTGCCCAACAGCCTGTTTTCCATCGACGACGAACTGGCCCGGCTGCGCTGAGCCGGCTCAGCGCCGCGCCGCGCGGCAGGACGCCAGCTGCGCCTCGTAGACGCGGGCGCGCTGGCCGACCTCGTTGGCGACGCGCAGCAGCCAGGACTTGGCGTTGTAGCTGCCGCGGCGATAGCCGGTGCGGCCTTCGTGATAGGCAAGGTAATGCCGCCGCGCGTCGGTCAGCGGGATGCCCAGCTGATCGCGTGACTTGGCCATGTACCAGCCCATGAAGTCGGTGGCATCGCGGATGTCGTCGCGCCGCGCGCCGCGGCGGTTCTGTTCGCGCAGGTATTCCTCCCAGGTGCCGTCCAGCGCCTGGCTGTAGCCATAGGCCGAGCTTTGCCGTCCCATGGGAATCACCCCAAGCGTATAGCGCAGCGGTGTGCGCGCATCCGAGATGAACTTGCTTTCCTGGTAGATTGTGGCCATCTGCACATGCACCGGCACGCCCCATTTGCGTTCCGCCGCGCGAAAAGCGCGGATATAGGTGGGGCGCTGCTGCAGGATGCTGCAGGCGTTGTCGAGATTGCGCGGTGCCTTGCCGCTGCCGCCACCCCCGCAGGAGGCCGCCAGCAACACGATCACCAGTGCGCGAAGCCATCTGCTCATTTGCCTCTCGCCTTGTTCTGTCTTATGGTTGAGAGCAGTTTAACGCATGCGGGTTAGAGGTAAAATCACTTTCCACGCGCGCGCGGAACCCTGCGCGAAATCCCTGTCGCGGATTGGCGTCATACTGTTGGGCATCGCTTCACAGAGTGTTTCGCGGTGGAATGTGGTCAAAAGTTGGACAAATAAAGGCCAATATGGGTAAGAAGGCCCGGACGGAGGCGTACCATGCAATCACAGCGCGCAAAATACAATCTCGGCCAGGTTGTCCGCCATCGCAAGCACCCGTTCCGCGGCGTGATCTTTGATGTCGACCCCGAGTTCAGCAATACCGAAGAATGGTACGAGGCGATCCCTGAAGAGGCGCGCCCGGTGAAGGATCAGCCCTTCTACCACCTTCTGGCCGAAAACGATCAGAGTTTCTACGTGGCCTATGTGTCAGAGCAGAACCTGGTGGCGGATTATTCCGGCGAGCCGGTGGATCACCCCGACGTGCCCGACCTGTTCGGGTCGTTCGAAGATGGCAGCTACGAGCTGCATTTCCAGCTGAACTGAGCCCTGTGCCCGGCCCGAAGGCCGCGCCCTTTCAGCCCTGGCTGGTCAGCAGGTCCAGAAAGGCGTCGATGGTGCCGTCGGTCTGGCTCCAGTCACAGACCAGCCGGCCGGTGACGGGCGCGTCGTCTGCCGCGTTGTCCAGATCGCCCCAGGGGTGGTAGACCGCGCCGCCGCCCAGCAGGGAACGATGCAGGCGGGCCGGGGCCTCGAAGAAGATCATGTTGGCCTGCGTGTCGTTGTGCACGCGCAACCCCGCCGCCTCGACCCCCGCGCGCAGGCGGGCGGCGGCGGCATTGGCGCGCGTGGCCAGATCGTGCCAAAGATCGTCCGTCAGGTAGGCCTCCATCTGTGCGGCCAGATAGCGGTGCTTTGAAAACAGATGGGCGCCGCGTTTGCGGCGCAGTTCGAATTCAAGCGCCGAATGGCGGTCGGGGTCGAAGATCACCACCGCCTCGACCCCCATCAGCCCGTTCTTGGTGCCGCCGAACACGGCGATGTCCACGCCCAGCCGCCAGGTCATCTGCGCAGGCGTGCAGCCAAGTGCGGCGCAGGCATTGGCAAACCGCGCGCCATCCAGATGCACGGGCAGGTCAAACGCCTTGGCCACGTCGCAAAGCGCGGCAAGCTGGGCCAGCGAATGCACGTTGCCGCGTTCGGTCACCTGCGTGATCGACACCGGCCCGCGCTGCGGTCCGTGCACGCCGCGGGTTTGCTCGCCCGCGATGGCGGCGTTCAGCGCGTCGGGCGTCATGCGGTCACCGCCTGGCACCAGCGTCAGCTTGGCCCCGCCGGTATAGAATTCCGGCGCGTTGCATTCGTCTTCGTGGATATGCGCGACCGGCGTGCAGAACACGGTCTGGAACGGCTGGCACAGCAGCGCCAGCGCAAGGCTGTTGGCCGCGGTGCCCGTGGGCACCAGGTAGACGGCGGCATCCGGCGCTTCGAACAGATCGCGAATCCGGTCGGCCACAGAAGCCGACAGCGCATCGCCGCCATAGCCCATGGCATAGCCCGCGTTGGCGCGGGTCAGCGCCTCCAGCACCTGCGGCGGCACCGGCCCGGAATTGTCGGAGGCAAAGTTCATGGCAGCGGCTCCTCGATGATGTGGTCTTCCCAATCGTCCTCGTCGACGTCGAACTCGGCCACCGTGCGGTGGCGCATGGACACGCCCGCCTCGTGCACCGTCTCGGGCGAGCCCGAGATCAGCGGGTGCCAGTCGGGCAGGGGCCGGCCCTGCCACAGCAGCTTGTAGGCGCAGGTTTCCGGCATCCAGTACAGGTTGCGGTCCATGTTCGAGGGCTTCAGCACGATGCATTCCGGCACGAACTGGTGGCGGATGTCGTATTGCGCGCAGCGGCAGGTGGTGTCGTCGAACAGGCGGCAGGCGACGCGGGTCAGGGCAACTTCGCCCGTGGTCTCGTCTTCCAGCTTGTTCAGGCAGCACTTGCCGCAACCGTCGCACAGCGCTTCCCATTCGCGGTCCGACATCTGGTCGAGCCGTTTCTTCTCCCAGAACCTTGCGGGCAGGCCGGTGCGGCGGATGGGATCGCTCATAGCGCGGCCAGGATGGTCCGCGCGCGGGCGCAATCGGCGTCCATCTGGGTGATCAGCGCGTCGAGCCCGTCGAACCGTTCCTCGGGCCGCAGGTACTCCACCAGCCCGACGGACAGGGTGGAGCCATACAGATCGCCGGAGAAATCGAACAGGAAGGTTTCGATATTGGGCACCTGGCCGTCGAACATGGGCCGCACACCCACGCTGGCGGCGCCGTGATACTGGCCGGCATGCGGGCCGTCCATCACCTGGACAAGCACCGCGTAGACGCCAAAGCGCGGCGGGTGCAGACCGTCGATCGACATGTTCGCGGTTGGATAGCCCAGCTCGCGCCCGCGCTGTTCGCCGCCGATCACCTCGCCCTCGATCCGGTGCCAATGGCCCAGGAGGGCTGCGGCATCGCGCGGGCGACCGTCGCTGAGCGCGTTGCGGATGGCGGTCGACGACACCTGCGTGCCCGCGGTTTCCAGCAGGTCCGCCACGGTGACACCAAAGCCCATCTCGGCCCCGAAGGCCTGCAGGTCCTGCACCGTCCCGGCGCGGCCCTTGCCGAAACAGAAATCGGCCCCCACCACGACATGGCACAGGCCCAGGCCGCGATGGATCACCCGTTCGGCAAAGTCGCGCGGGCTCAGCCCGGCCAGCGCGGCGTTGAAGTTCATCTCGTACAGCCGGTCCACCCCGATCTTGGCCAGCCGCGAGGCGCGCGCCTCGGCGTTCATCAGCCGGAAGGGCGGCGCGTCCGGCGCGAAATAGGCGCGCGGATGCGGCTCGAAGGTCAGCACGCCAAGGGGGGCGTCCGGCGCGGCGGCGCGCGCCAGGCCGATCACCGCCTGATGGCCCAGATGCACGCCGTCGAAATTGCCGATGGCGACGCTGGCACCGCGATCGGCGGCTGAGACGTATTGGTAATCCCGGATGATCCGCATGGGTGTCGGTTAGCCGTCCCGGGGCAAAGCTGCAAGCGCCGAGGCGATGCGCGCGATGCCTTCGTCGATACGGTCGGCGGGGATCGAGCTGTAGCCCAGCCGGTAGAAATGGCGCGGCCGGTCGGGGCCGGCAAAGAATGGCGCGCCCGGTTCGATCAGCACGCTGTCGCGCCGCAGCCTGTCGGCCAGCGCTTCGGTATCGGTGTCCTCGGGCGCGGCCATCCAGAACGACGATCCGCCATGTGCGCCCTTGCCCGCGATCTCCAGCCCGTGGGTACGAATCGCGGCTTCCATCACCTGGCGGCGGTTGTTCAGGGCGCGGCTCATCCGGCGAATCAGCGCGTCGTAATGGCCCAGCGACAGGAAATAGGCCGCGGTGCGCTGGATATGGCCGGGCGGGTGGCGCAGCACGCTGGCCCTGAGCGCGCGCGCCTCGGCGATGAAGGCGGCAGAGCCCACCAGATATCCCAGCCGCAGCCCGGGAAAGAGCGATTTGGAAAAGCTGCCGACATAGATCACGCGCCCGTCCTCATCCAGGCTTTTCAGCGCCGGGCTGGGCGGGCCCAGAAAGGACATCTCGAATTCGTAATCGTCCTCCACCACCACGGCGTCAAGCGCGCGGGCGCGCGCCAGCAGCGCCTCGCGTCGGGTGCGCGGCAGGGTGGCCGAGCTGGGGCATTGATGGCTGGGGGTGGTAAAGATCACCTGGGTGGCCGCGGGAACGGCATCGGCGGGCAGGCCGTGTTCGTCCACCGCGATCGGGCAGACCTGCGCGCTGGACTGCCGCAGCAGGCTGCGCAGCGCCGGGTAGCACGGGTCTTCGATGGCGGTGCGGCGGCCCTGCGCGGCCAGCAGTTGCACCGCCAGCCACAGCGCGTTCTGTGCGCCCAGCGTGATCAGGATTTCCTCGGGCGCGGCGATGATGCCGCGTCGGGGCAGCGTGTGCCGGGCGATGAACGACACCAGTTCGGGATCGTCGCGGTCGAACTGATCCTGGGTCAGGGCGTTGAAATCCTTGGCACCCAGCGCCTGCATGGCGCAAAGCCGCCAGTTGGCGTGGTCGAACAGTTGCGGATCGGCCTGCCCGTAGATGAAGGGATAGCGGTAGCGCGCCCAGTCCTCGGGCTTGTCCAGACGCGCCCCGCCGGTAAAGCGCTGCACCAGCGCGGCGTCCCAGTCGACCCGGTCGGTGCGGGGCGCCAGCGGGCCGAAATCCGGCGGCTCGGGCGCATTGTCCGAGACGAAATAGCCCGACCGCCCGCGCGACGTAAGATAGTCGTTTGCCAGAAGCTCGGTATAGGCCAGCGTCACCGTGATCCGGCTGACGCCCAGATGGCTGGCAAGCCGTCGCGACGATGGCAGCTTTTCGCCCCGCCGGAAGCGGCCCGACAGGATGCCCTCGGCCACCATCTGCTGGATCCGCGCCTGCAGCGTGCCCTGCGCGCCGGGTCTGAGAAAGAAGGTTTCCACGGGAACGGCCATGGCGGCAGCGTAGTCTGGCAGTACGGCGCGTGCAATCTGGACTTATCGCAATTTGCTTCAGGCTCAGATATTTCAAGCTTGAAATAATGGCGACGACCGCCTAGGCTGATCCCGACCACGCCCGTCCGATCCGGCGCGCGCGGTGCGGCGAGGAGGCGGATGATGCGCGTAGCATGTCTGGGAGGCGGGCCCGCGGGCCTGTATTTCGCGATCTCGATGAAGCTGCGCGATCCCGCGCACGAGGTGGTGGTGATCGAACGCAACCGCGCCAACGACACCTTTGGCTGGGGCGTGGTTCTGTCGGACGACGCGCTGGACAACCTGGAAGCCAACGATCCCGTCAGTGCCCGCGCCATCCGCGACCACTTTGCCTACTGGGACGATATCGCCGTGGTGCATGGCGGCGTGCGCACCGTGTCGGGCGGGCACGGCTTTGCCGGGATCGGCCGCCGCCAGATGCTGATCCTGTTGCAGGACAGGGCGCGCGACCTGGGGGTGGAGCTGCGGTTCCAGACCGAATTCGACAGCGCCGAAAGCTATCGCAAGGACTATGACCTTGTCGTCGCCGCCGACGGGATCAATTCCCGCGTGCGCAGCGAATATGCCGCGCAGTTCCGCCCCGACATCGACATGCGCGAATGCAAGTTCGTCTGGCTGGGCACGCGCCAGAAATTCGACGACGCCTTCACTTTCCTGTTCGAAAAGACCGAACATGGCTGGGTCTGGGCGCATGTCTACCAGTTCGACGCCGACACCGCGACCTTCATCGTGGAATGCCAGCAGGACACCTGGGACCGCTGGGGGTTCGCGCAGATGTCCAAGGCACAAACCGTGGAAACCTGCCGCCGTATCTTTGCCGCGCATCTGGGCGGGCACGATCTGATGTCCAACGCGGCGCATCTGCGCGGCTCGGCGGTCTGGATGAACTTCCCCCGGGTGATCTGCGAGACCTGGCACCACGAAAACGTGGTGTTGATGGGGGATGCCGCGGCGACGGGGCATTTCTCCATCGGATCGGGCTCGCGTCTGGCGTTTGACAGCGCGATCTCGCTGGCGACCTACCTGCACTCCGAGCCCACGCTGCAGGCGGCGTTCGAGCGCTATCAGGCCGAGCGGCGGCTGGAGGTGCTGCGGCTGCAATCGGCGGCGCGCAACTCGCTGGAATGGTTCGAACAGGTGGAACGCTATCTCGACCTCGATCCGGTGCAGTTCGCCTATTCCCTTCTGACCCGGTCGCAGCGGATTTCCCACGAAAACCTGCGCCTGCGCGACCGGACGTGGCTGGAAGGGGCCGAACGCTGGTTCCAGACCCGGGCGGGGGTGGCCCCGGAGGCGCCGGTGCGGGCGCCGATGTTTGCGCCGTTCCGCCTGCGCGGGATGGAGGTGAAGAACCGCATCGTCGTCTCGCCCATGGCGCAATACAAGGCGGTGGACGGTTGTCCCACCGACTGGCACCTGATCCATTACGGCGAACGCGCCAAGGGCGGGGCCGGGCTGGTCTTTACCGAAATGACCTGTGTCTCGCCCGAGGGACGGATCACGCCGGGCTGCCCGGGGCTGTACGATCCGGCGCATGAAGCGGCGTGGCGGCGGCTGACGGCGTTCGTGCACGCCGAAACCTCGGCCCGCATCTGCTGCCAGATCGGACATTCCGGGCGCAAGGGCTCGACCCAGCTGGGCTGGGAAGAGATGGACGCGCCGCTGCCGTCGGGCAACTGGGAGGTGATGTCGGCCTCGGCCATCCCGTGGTCCGACGCCAACCCTGTCCCGCGCGAGATGACCCGCGCCGACATGGACCGCGTGCGCGATCAGTTTGTCGCGGCAGCGGAAATGGCTGCGCGCGCCGGGTTCGACATGATCGAACTGCACGCCGCGCATGGCTATCTGATCTCGTCCTTCATCTCTCCGCTGTCGAACCGGCGGCAGGACGGCTATGGCGGCGGTCTGGACAACCGGATGCGCTATCCGCTCGAGGTGTTCGCCGCGATGCGCGCCGTCTGGCCCGCGGACAAGCCGATGTCGGTGCGCATCTCCGCCAACGACTGGGTGGGGGAGCGCGGCGTCACCCCCCAGGACGCGGTGGACATCGCGCGCGCCTTCCAGGCGGCCGGGGCCGATCTGATCGACGTCTCTGCCGGGCAGACCAGCCAGGAGGCGCGGCCGGTCTATGGCCGGATGTTCCAGACGCCGTTTTCCGACCGCATCCGCAACGAGGCGGGCATCGCCACCATGGCCGTGGGCAATATCCACGAGGCCGACCACGCCAATTCCATCCTGATGGCGGGCCGCGCCGATCTGGTGGCGCTGGGCCGTCCGCATCTGGCCGATCCGTACTGGACCCTGCACGAGGCCGCCCGCATCGGCGACCGTGCCGCGCCGGACTGGCCCCTGCCGTATCTCGCAGGCCGCGATCAGGCCTGGCGGCTGGCCGATCGCGACGCCGAGGCGATCCGGGTATGAGCGTCGCGGACCGGCATGTGGTTGTCAGTGGCGGGGGCACCGGGGTGGGCCGGGCGCTGGCCGAAACCCTGGCGCATGCCGGGGCGCGGGTGACCATCCTGGGCCGCCGCGAAGGCCCGTTGCGCGAAACCGCCCGCCAGCACCGCTTTATCGGCTGGGTGTGCTGCGACGTCACCGACCGCAGCGCGCTGCGCGACGCGTTTCGCCAGGCCCGCGGGCTCAACGGTCCGGTGACAGTGGCCGTGGCCAATGCCGGGGCGGCCGAAAGCGTGCCCTTTGCCCGCCTGACCGACGACCACCTGCACAAGATGCTGGCGGTCAACCTGGTGGGGGTCGTGCATGTCTGGCAGGCCGCACTGGACGACATGAAGACCGAAGGCTGGGGACGGCTGATTGCCATCGCCTCGACGGCCGGGCTCAAGGGTTACGCCTATGTCTCGGCCTATGCCGCGGCCAAGCACGGGGTGGTCGGGCTGACCCGGTCGGTGGCGCTGGAACTTGCAGACAGCGGCATCACCGCCAATGCCATCTGCCCGGGCTTCATCGAAACCCCGCTGCTGGAACGGTCGCTGGCCAATATCATGGCCAGGACCGGGCTGAGCGAAGAGGCCGCGCGCGCGGCCCTGATCGCGGGCAACCCGCAGAAACGTTTCATCCAGCCCGATGAGGTGGCGGGGGCCGCCCTGTGGCTGTGCTCGGACTCCGCCCGGTCGGTCAACGGGCTTGCCCTGCCGGTGTCGGGGGGCGAGGTATGACCGCCGCGTCGCACGATCCCGCCCCGCGGTCCGAGCCGCTGTCGCGCGCGCGGCTCAGGCTGTGGTTGCGGCTGCTCAAGGCCAGCAAGCTGGTCGAAGAGGAACTGCGCCGCCGCATGCGTGCCGAACTGGGCACCACGCTGCCACGCTTTGACGTGATGTCGGCCCTCAGCCGCGCGCCGGATGGCCTGAAGATGAGCGAGATTTCCCGCCGGTTGCGGGTGTCGAACGGCAATATCACCGGCATCGTCGACAAGCTGACCGAAGAGGGCATCGCCCTGCGCGTCGCCGTGCCGGGCGACCGCCGCGCCAACCGGGTCCGGCTGACCCCGCGCGGACAGGCGCTGTTTGCCGAGCACGCGCGCCGCCACGAGGCCTGGATCGACGAGATCCTGGGCGGGCTGGATGCCGACGCCGTGGCGCGCATGGTTGCCCGGCTGGATCATCTTTCGGAACAACTGGAGGAGCAGGACTGACATGCGCAGCGATGTCACGCATTTCAAATGCCGGATCGAGGACGGGATCGCGCATCTTGCGCTCGACCGGCCCGAACGCAAGAACCCGCTGACCTTCGACAGCTATGCCGAGTTGCGCGACTGGTTCCGCGACCTGCGCCATGACGACACGGTCGGGGCGGTGGTCTTTGGCCCCAATGGCGGCAATTTCAGTTCGGGCGGGGATGTGCATGACATCATCGGCCCGCTGACGAAGATGAACATGAAGGACCTGCTGGCCTTCACCCGCATGACCGGCGATCTGGTGAAGGCAATGATCGGCTGCGGCAAGCCCGTGATCGCCGCCGTCGACGGGGTCTGTGCGGGGGCGGGCGCGATCATCGCCATGGCCGCCGATCTGCGGGTGGCCACGCCCGAGGCCCGGGTGGCGTTCCTGTTCAACCGTGTCGGGCTGGCCGGCTGCGACATGGGGGCCTGCGCGATCCTGCCCCGGATCATCGGGCAGGGGCGGGCGGCGGAACTGCTGTATCTGGGCCGCTCCATGAGCGCCGAAGAAGGCGCCGCCTGGGGCTTTTTCAACCGTGTCGTGCCGCAGGACGCGTTGATGGGCACGGCGCAGGACATGGCCGCGCGCATCGCCGCGGGGCCGGGCTTTGCCAACATGATGACCAAGACGATGCTGGCGCAGGAATGGTCGATGAGCCTGGAGCAGGCCATCGAGGCCGAGGCGCAGGCGCAGGCGATCTGCATGCAGGGGCAGGATTTCCACCGCGCCTACCATGCGTTTGTCGCCCGCGAAAAACCGGTGTTCGAGGGCAACTGATGGCAGATCGCAGCTTTCTGGACTGGCCGTTTTTCGAACCACGCCACCGCGCCCATGCCGCCGAACTCGATGCCTGGGCGCAGGAGGCGCTGGCCGGGATCGATCATGCCGACACCGATGCCGTCTGCCGCCAGCTTGTGTCGGCGCTGGGGTCGGCGGGCTGGTTGCGGCCCTCGGCAGCGGACGAGGGCGAGCGGCTGGACGTGCGCACGCTGTGCCTGACGCGCGACACGCTGGCCCGTCATGACGGGCTGGCGGATTTCGCCTTTGCCATGCAGGGGCTGGGCACCGGGGCGATCACCCTGTTCGGCACGGCGGCGCAAAAGGCCGAATGGCTGCCCCGGACCCGGACGGGGCAGGCCATTTCGGCCTTTGCCCTGACAGAGCCCGCTTCGGGCTCGGACGTGGCGAATTCCACCCTGACCGCGGTGCGCGATGGCGACAGCTATATCCTGAACGGCGAAAAGACCTGGATTTCCAACGGCGGCATCGCCGATGTCTACACGCTGTTTGCCCGCACCGGCGAGGCACCGGGCGCGCGCGGGCTGTCGGCATTCATCGTCACCCCGGACCTGCCGGGCTTCGAGGTTGCAGAACGGCTGCACACCATCGCGCCGCACCCGCTGGCGCGGCTGCGCCTTGCCGATTGCCGGGTGCCCGCCGCGGCGCGTCTGGGCGCGCCGGGCCAGGGGTTTGCCATCGCGATGTCGGTGCTGGACGTGTTCCGGTCGACCGTGGCGGCCGCGGCGCTGGGCTTTGCCCGCCGCGCGCTGGACGAGTCGCTGGCGCGGATCACCACGCGCCATGTGCAGGGCGCGCCGCTGATCGACCTGCAGATGGTGCAGGGCCATGTCGCCGACATGGCGCTGGATGTCGACGCCGCGGCGCTGCTGACTTACCGCGCCGCCTGGGCCAAGGACATGGGCGCCCCCCGCGTCACCCGCGAGGCGGCCATGGCCAAGCTGTACGCCACCGAGGCCGCGCAGAAGGTCATCGACAGCGCGGTGCAGCTGCATGGCGGCGACGGTGTGAAATCCGGCGAGACGGTGGAACGGCTCTACCGCGAGATCCGTGCGCTGCGGATCTACGAAGGCGCGTCGGACGTGCAGCGCGTTGTGATCGCGCGGCAGGTGCAGGCCGCGATGGGAGGGACCTGAGATGCTTGGACGATCGGCCCATGTCGACAGCTTTGCCCGCGACAACCTTCCGCCACAGGACAGCTGGCCCGACCTGCTGCTGGACCGGTTCGGCTATCCCGACCGGCTGAACGCGGCGGTGGAACTGACCGATGCCATGGTTGCCAAGGGCTTTGGCGATCACACCGCGCTGATCGGCAACGGGCGGCGGCGCACCTACAAGGAGCTGACCGACTGGACCAACCGCCTGGCGCATGTGCTGGTGGACGATCTGGGCGTCCGGCCAGGCAACCGGGTGCTGATCCGCTCGGCCAACAACCCCGCCATGGTGGCCTGCTGGCTGGCCGCGACCAAGGCGGGGGCGGTGGTGGTCAACACCATGCCGATGCTGCGCGCGCCGGAACTGGCGAAATATGTCGAACAGGCGCAGATCACCCACGCCCTTTGCGACACGAGACTGATGGACGAGATGACCGCCTGCGCCAAGGACAGCGCCTGGCTGGAAACCGTGGTGGGGTTCGACGGCACGTCGAACCACGATGCCGAGCTTGACCGGCTGGCGCTGCAGAAACCGGTACGCTTTCAGTCGGTGGCCACCTCGCAGGACGATGTGGCGCTGATCGGCTTCACCTCGGGATCGACCGGCGCGCCCAAGGGCACGATGCATTTCCACCGCGACCTGCTGATCATAGCCGATGGCTATGCCAGCGAGGTGCTGGGTGTCACGCCCGACGACGTGTTCGTGGGGTCGCCGCCGCTGGCCTTCACCTTTGGCCTGGGCGGGTTGGCGATCTTTCCACTGCGCTTCGGGGCCGCGGCGACGCTGCTGGAAAACGCCTCGCCGCCCAACATGGTGGAGATCATCGAGACCTACCGCGCGACCGTCTGCCTTACCGCCCCCACCGCTTATCGCGCGATGCTGCGGGCGATGGACGAGGGGGCCGATCTGTCCAGCCTGCGCGCCGCCGTCTCGGCGGGCGAGACGCTGCCCGCACCGGTTTACGAGGCGTGGATGGAAAAGACCGGCAAGCCGATGCTGGACGGGATCGGCGCCACCGAGATGCTGCACATCTTTGTCACCAACCGCTTTGGCGATCACCGCCCCGCCTGCACCGGCAAGCCGGTCACCGGCTACGAGGCCCGCGTGGTGGGGCCCGACGGGGCCGAGGTACCGCGCGGCACGCCGGGCCGCATGGCGGTGCGCGGACCGACGGGGTGCCGCTATCTCTACGGCGCGCGGCAGGCAGACTATGTGCAGGACGGCTGGAACATCACCGGCGACACCTTCGTGCAGGACGAAGAGGGCTATTTCCACTTTGCCGCCCGCAATGACGACATGATCGTCAGCGCCGGCTACAACATCGCCGGGCCCGAGGTGGAGGCCGCGCTCCTGTCGCATGACGCCGTGGTGGAATGCGCGGTGATCGGTGCGCCGGACGAGGCGCGCGGCCAGATCGTCGAGGCGCATGTGGTGCTGGCCGAGGGGATCGAGCCGGGCGAGGCGATGGTGCTGCGCTTGCAGAACCACGTCAAGGCGGTGATCGCGCCCTACAAGTATCCGCGCCGGGTGGTGTTCACCGCGGCGCTGCCCAAGACCCCCACCGGCAAGATCCAGCGCTTTCTCTTGCGGAGCCCGGCATGAGCGCCGGCGCCTACGATCCCGCCCGCGAGGGCGCGCGGATGCGGATGCAGGGTGCCATGTCCTATGGCGACTATCTGCAGATCGGCGCGTTGCTGGACCTGCAGCGGCCGCTCAGCGATGCCCATGACGAGATGCTCTTTGTCATCCAGCACCAGACCAGCGAATTGTGGATGAAGCTGGCCATTCACGAGTTGCACGCCGCCCGCGCGGCGCTGGAGGCGGGCGAGACCGCCGAGATGTTCAAGATGCTGGCCCGGGTCAGCCGCATCTTCGAGCAGCTCAACAGCGCCTGGGACGTGCTGCGTACCATGACCCCGGCCGATTACACGCGGTTCCGCGCCACGCTGGGCAATTCCTCGGGCTTTCAGTCCTACCAGTACCGGATGATCGAATTCGTGCTGGGCAACCGCAATCCCAACATGCTGGAGCCACACGCGCATCTGCCGCAGGTTCATGCCTGGCTGGCCGCCGAGATGGCGCGGCCCAGCTTCTACGACGACGTGGTGGACCTTTTGTTCCGCACGCTTTACGGCGAGGCGGCGCGCGTGCCCGCGCCGGTGCTGGATGGCCCGCACGTGGCGCGGGACGACATCCGCGCCGCCTGGCAGGCCGTCTATCAGGACACCCGGCGCTACTGGCAGCTTTACGAACTGGGCGAGAAACTGGTGGACCTCGAGGATTACTTCCGCCGCTGGCGCTTCAACCATGTCACAACGGTGGAACGGGTGATCGGGTTCAAGCGCGGCACCGGGGGCACCTCGGGCGTGATGTATCTGCGCCGCATGCTGGGCGTGGAGCTGTTTCCCGAACTCTGGCACGTCCGAGGAGAATTGTGACATGCAGCCCCCCCTGCCACGAAAAGACCTGTTCGATATGCCCGAGGGAGTGATCTATCTCGACGGCAATTCGCTGGGCGTGCTGCCACGGGGCGCGACGGCCCGGGCGGCGCAGGTGATCGACGAGGAATGGGGCGGCCAGCTGATCCGCGCCTGGAACGGGGCGGGCTGGATGGACCTGCCGCGCGTCGTGGGCAACCGGATCGCGCGGCTGATCGGCGCGCCCGAAGGCTCTGTCGCCACCGGCGATACGCTGTCGATCAAGGTCTACCAGGCGCTGGACGCGGCGCTGAAGATGCGCCCCGACCGCCGGGTGATCCTGTCGGACAGCGGCAACTTTCCCTCGGACCTCTACATGGCGCAGGGGCTGATCCGCACCATCGGCAAGGGCCATGTGCTGCGCACGCCGCCGCCCGAGGAGGTCGAGGCCGCGATCACGCATGACGTGGCGGCGGTGATGCTGACACATGTGGATTACCGCACGGGCCGGATGCACGACATGGCCGCCATCACCCGGGCCGCCCATGCCGCAGGGGCGGTGATGATCTGGGACCTGGCGCATTCCGCCGGCGCGGTGGAACTGGACCTGGCCGCCGCGCAGGCGGAATTCGCGGTGGGCTGTACGTACAAGTACCTCAATGGCGGCCCGGGCGCGCCGGCCTTCATCTATGCCCGGCCCGATATCGTCCTGGGGATCGACCCGGCGCTGTCGGGCTGGCTGGGCCATGACGCGCCCTTTGCGATGGAGCCGGACTATCGCCCGGCGATGTCCACCGAACGGCTGCGCGTGGGCACCCCGCCGATCCTGCAACTGGCGGTCCTGCAACAGGCGCTGACGGTCTGGGACGATGTCGACATGGCCGACCTGCGCGCCGCCTCGGTCCGCCTGTGCGAATTTTTCATCGCCGAGGTCGAGGCGCGCTGCCCGGCGCTGAGCCTGGCCTCGCCGCGGGACGCGGCCCGCCGCGGCAGCCAGGTGTCGTTTGCCTTTGCCGATGGCTATGCCGCCATGCAGGCGCTGATCGACCGCGGCGTGATCGGCGATTTCCGCGCGCCCGACATCATGCGCTTTGGCTTTACCCCGCTCTATGTCGGCGACGAGGATGTCGTGGCGGCGGCGCAGATCCTCGAAGACGTGCTGGCCTCGGGCGCGTGGCGCGATCCGAAATACCAGACCCGCGCGCGAGTGACCTGAACGACAGGCCCACCCGGCGCACCGGAACTTGACAGAAGGACAGGCCCCGTGACCCACCGCACCATCCACCCCGAAGGCTGGCTGCCCGCCAAGGGCTATGCCAACGGCATGCTGACCCGCGACGGCACGCTGCATATCGGCGGCCAGATCGGCTGGGACGAGAACAAGCGCCTTGTCTCGGACGATTTCATCGGCCAGATGCGCCAGGCGCTGAAGAACATCGCGGCCATCGTCGAGGCCGCGGGCGGGCAGGTGGGCGATGTCACCCGGCTGACCTGGTTCGTCACCGACAAGGCCGAGTACCTGGCCCGCCAGCAAGAGGTCGGCGCCGCCTATCGCGACGTGTTCGGGCGGCATTTCCCGGCCATGTCCATGGTGGTCGTGGCCGGTCTGGTCGAGGATGACGCGCTGGTCGAGATCGAGGCGACGGCGCATCTGGACCGCGGCTAGGCGGTCTGCCGCCGGGTCAGCCGGGGTCGCGCAGGATGGCCTCGGCCTCGATCTCGACGCGGTAGCCGCCGATCAGCGTCGCCACCACCACCAGCGTGTTGGCGGGCCGGACAGCGCCAAAGACGCGGCCATGCGCCTCGGACACGGCCTGAACATCGTCTTCGCGGGTCAGATAGATGCGCGTGCGCACCACGTCGGCGGCCTCTGCGCCAAGCGCCGCCAGGGCGGCCAGGATCTTGTCCAGCACATAGGTGGTCTGCGCGCCGGCATCGTCCGGCGCAACCACGCGGCCATGGCCGGCGGTGGCCGTGGTGCCCGACACCAGAACGCGCCGGCCGATCCGCTGCGCACGGCAATAGCCCGCCACGTCCTCCCATTCCGACCCGCTCGACACCCGTTCGGCCCCGGCGCGATGCGGCACCGGCCCGGCCTCATGCGCCAGGGGCATGGTGTCGAGATGGTGGCTCAGATCACCCGACGCGGTGAGGAAGGGCGGCTTGCGGTATTCGTCGCCACAATCGCCGGGAATGGGCGTGGTGGCGGCGAAGGCGTCGTTCAGATCGGCATGGTCGGCCTCGGTCAGGGCATAGGTGAACAGCCGCGCATTGTCGTCGGTGTGCATCGTCTCGCCCAGCCGCGCGCCGATGATCACCGCGGCGACACCGGTCTGTTCCAGCACCCAGCGGGTGGCGACATTGGCGATCGAGACGCCGTGCCGGTCGCCCACGCGCCGCGCCGCCCGCAGCACCGTCTGCAGCGCGTCCCAGCCGCCGGCCGTGTCGATGAAGCGCTTGTACTTCATCTTGGACCAGTCGCCGATGGCCTCCGGCCCTGGCTCGGGCACGTCCAGCCAGCGGTCGCCCAGAAAACCGCCGCACAGCGTGCCATAGGCCAGCAGCCGCACGGGCCTTTCCGTGCAGAGCGTCGCCAGAGGCCCCGCCGCACGGCGGTCGATCAGCGAGAACGACACCTGGTTGGTGCAAAGCGGCACACCATCGGCCAGTGCCAGGCGCAGATGCGCGGCGTCGAAATTGGTCACGCCGATCTCGCCGATCAGCCCTTCGTCGCGCAGCGCCGCCATCTCGTGCAGGGCGTCCAGCCAGCCGGGATGGGCAAAGCTCCACCAGTGGAACTGCAACAGGTCGATGCGGGGCACACCCAGCCGCTCCAGCCGTTCGGCCACGCCGGCGCGCACGATGTCGGGCGTCATCGGGCCGGGGGCGGGGCACCACTTGGTCAGCGCGCGGGGCCGGTGGGGTGTGTCGCCATGGCGGCGCAGCAACTGGCCCGCAATGATCTCGGAGGTGCCGTAGTGGTCGGCCATGTCGAACCCGTCGAACCCGGCCTCGACATAGCGCTGCAGCCTGTCGGCCCCGGTCTCCGGGTCCATCGGGCCGGAGATGCGTTCGATATCGGCCACCTGCCACAACCCCGTCAGCACGCGCGGGATTGTCAGCCCCGGGGCAAGGCTTGTCCGGTCGGGGCGGCTTGGGGGCGTTGTTGTATCCTGCATCGGGGTCAGCCTTTGGTCATGGCCCGCGCCGGGCCGTCCTCGTCGTTCAGCAGCACCCGGAACGAACGTTCGATATCGGCGGTCAGCGCGGCGCGCGCAGCGGCCCGGTCGCCCCGTTCCAGCGCGGCGATGATCTCGAAATGGTGGTCGTGCTGGGCGATCTCGCGCGCGGCGCTGTGGTTGATGATCAGGTTCAGATAGGCCCCGTATTGCAGCCACAGCGCCTCGACGATGGGCAGCAGCACCTCTGAGCCCGAGCAGCGGTAGAGCGTGAAGTGGAACCGGTAGTTCAGCTCCAGATCCGGCCCGTCGCGTCCCGGCGCGGGCGGGGCGTTCAGCAGCGCGCGCAGGGCGGCGATCTCGTCCTGGCCGATTTGGTCCATCGCCTGATCCAGGACCAGCCCCTCCAGCGCCAGCCGGGCGGATTTCAGATCGCGCATGCGGCGGGCATCGAAGGGCGGCACCAGCAGGGTGCGGCTGCGCGTGTCGATCAGCGCGCCTTCGGCCACCAGCCGCCGCACCGCCTCGCGCACGGGGGTCATCGAGGTGCCCAGCTGTTCGGCGAGGGTCCGCAGCGACAGCACGTCGCCGGGGGCGAATTCGCCCCGTGTGAAGGCGTCGCGCAGCGCCTGGTACACGCCGTCGCGCAGGCTGGTCTGGTCCAGCGGAGCGATTCGGGCCGCTGTCATGCCGATATCCCCCTGTTTCCCGCCGAAATTCTGCGGTGCCCTGGCGTGCGTTGACAATGCCGGGCTGCAATATCTAAGATAAAATATCACAGATAACAGTTCCAATTGCAAACCGGGGGCAATGTGGCCGAGGAAGACGGGTTCTGGCTCTACGATCTGCGGGTCGAGACGGTGCTGGACGGCCGCACGCCGGTCTGCCGCCATGTCGAGGGCGACAGTTTCCGGGTCGAGGGCGAGGCGCTGGTGTTCGAACCGGGCGCGCGGGTGTCGATGTACGCGCTGGCGGCGCTGCTGCCGCTTCTGCCGGTCAAGCAGCGCATGACCGCCCCGGCCGACTGGGTGTCGACCGATGCCGAGGTGGCCTGCCCCGATCCGCATTGCGGCGGGCGGTTCCGCATCACGCGCGAGGCGCGGCGCTGGTTCTCGCACGCCGAAACCACCGGCCTGCCCGAGGCACGCGGCACCCCTTACTGGCAGAAGGAAGACTCGGCATGAGCGGCGTGGAAACCACCGACCTGCGTCCCGGGCACCGGATTTCGCGGGTGATCAAGGGCGGCTGGCAACTGGCCGGGGACCACGGCGCGGTGGACCGCGCGACCGCCGTTGCCGACATGGAGGCCTTTGTCGATGCCGGCATCGCCACCTTCGACTGTGCCGACATCTATACCGGCGTCGAAGCGATGATCGGCGACGCCATCGCCGACATCCGCAGGCGGCGAGGGGCTGCCGTGGCCGACAGGGTCACGGTGCATACCAAGCTGGTGCCGGACTTGTCGCGCCTGGCCGACCTGCGGCCCGACGAGGTCGAGGCCATTGTCGACCGATCGCTGAAGCGGCTGGGGATCGAACGGTTGCACCTGGTGCAGTTCTTCTGGTGGGACCTGTCCATCGGCCGCCCGGTCGAGGCGCTGGAGATGCTCAGGACCTGCCGCCAGAAGGGCAAGATCGGCAACCTGGGAGTCAACAACTGGGACAGCGCCCAGATCGGCCCGTTTGTGGATGCGGGTTATGATCTGGTGTCGGCGCAGGTGCAGTATTCGGTGCTTGACCGCCGCCCGTCGCACGGGCTGGCGGACTGGGCCGCGGCGCGCGACATCCGGTTCCTGTGTTACGGCACGCTGGCCGGGGGCTTTCTGACCGAGGCCTGGCTGGACAGGCCGGATCCCGGGTTTGCCTTTGAAAACCGCAGCCTGGTGAAATACCGCCTGATCATCGACGAATTCGGCAGCTGGGACGATTTCCAGACGCTGCTGCGCCTGCTGCGCGGCATCGGCGACAAGCATGGCGTGTCGCTGGCCTCGGTGGCCACGCGCTGGGTGCTGGACCAGCCGCAGGTGGCGGCGGCCATCGTGGGCGCGCGCTATGCCCGGCATCTGCCCAAGACGCTGCAGGTCTTTGACGTGGCGCTGGATGACGAGGACCGCGCCGCCATCGCGGCGCTGCAGGCCGGGCGGGGGCCTCTGGGGCCGGTCTACGGGCTGGAGGGCGATCGCGCTTCGCGCCATGGCCGGATCATGAAATACAATCTGAACACGCGCCCCGACGACACGGTGCTCGGGGCCGGAGATGGCTGAGCCGATCCTCGTCACCGAGGGGCTGACCCGCGATTTCGGCGCGTTCCGCGCTGTCGATTCGGTGTCGATCTCCATCGCGCGCGGCACCATCACCGGGCTGATCGGCCCCAACGGGGCGGGCAAGTCCACCCTGTTCAACATGATCACCGGCGCGCTGGCCCCCAGCGCCGGGCGGGTCCGCCTGGCGGGCACCGACATCACCGCCGCGCCGCCCGACCGGCTGTTTGCCAGCGGGCTGGGCCGCAGTTTCCAGATCCCGCGCCCGTTTGCCCGCATGTCGGTGCTGGAAAACGTCATGCTGGCCCCCACCGGCCAGACCGGAGAGCGCATCTGGGGCCCGTTCCTGTCGCGCCGCGCGGTGGCGGCGCAAGAGCGCGCGATCCGCGACCGCGCGATGGAGGTGCTGGCCTTCATGACGCTGGACGGGCTGGCCGATCATCCGGCGGGCAAGATCTCGGGCGGCCAGATGAAGCTGCTGGAACTGGCGCGCGTGCTGATGGGCGACCCGCAGGTGATCCTGCTGGACGAACCGGCGGCGGGGGTGAACCCCACGCTTACCGGCACGCTGATCGAACGCATCGAGACGCTGAACGCCGGCGGCAAGACCTTTGTGATCATCGAACACGACATGGATTTCATCATGCGCCATTGCGATCCGGTGATCGCGCTGGCCGAGGGGCGCGTGGTGTTCGAGGGCAGCGCCGCCGAGGCGCAGGCCAGCCCGGTGCTGCGCGAGGCCTATCTGGGGGTCATGGCCGATGGCTGAACCGGTGCTGGAGGTTGCCGGCGTCACTGCGGGCTATGTGCCCGACCTGCCGATCCTGCGCGACGTCTCCATGCGGGCCGCGGCGGCGGCGGTGACGGTGATCATCGGACCCAACGGCGCGGGCAAGTCGACGCTGATCAAGGCCATCGCCGGGCTGGTGCCGGTCAGTGCCGGGCAGATCCGCCACGAAGGCACCGCGATCACCCATATCCGGCCCGACCAGATGGCGCAGCACGGCATGGCCTATGTGCCGCAGACCGACAACATCTTTCGCAGCCTCACCGTGCAGCAGAACCTGGATCTGGCGCTGCGCCGGGCCGGGCCCGAGGCCACGGCGCGGCTGGACCGGCTGCACACCCGCTTTCCCGCGCTGGCCGACAAGCGCGCCGCCCGGGCCGGGGCGCTTTCGGGCGGTCAGCGGCAGATGCTTGCGGTGGCGATGGCGCTGGCCACCGCGCCGCGCACGATCCTGATGGATGAACCGTCCGCCGGGCTGTCGCCGCGCGCGGCGCAGGAGGTGCTGGAAATGGCGCGCGGGCTGACCGAAAGCGGGGTCAGCATCCTGCTGGTGGAACAGAACGTCTCGCAGGCGCTGCGGCTGGCCGATCACTGCTATATCCTGGCCGAGGGGCGCAACCAGCTGGATGGCCCGGCCGCAGATCTTCTGGGCGACAGCGTCGTGGCCGAGATCTATCTTGGCGGCAAGCGGTTGAGGGTCGGGGCATGATCCAGCACCTGCTTGACGGCATCCTTGTGGGCGCGATCCTGTCGCTGGGGGCGACGGGCCTGACCATGGTGATGCACATGCTGCGCTTTGCCAATTTCAGCCATGCCGAACTGCTGTCCATCGGGGCCTATGTCGCGTTGGTCTTCGATCCGCTGTTCAAGGCGCTGCTGCCGCTTCTGTCGGCGCAGATCGGGCCGCTCTCGATGACCTGGGCGCTGGTGGCGGCTATTCTGGTGGCCATGGCGCTGACCGCGCTCAGCGCGGTGCTGTTCGACCGGCTGGTGTTCCGCCGCGTGCGCGAGAAGGGCGAAGAACTCTCGATGGTCTTCGCCTCGTTCGGGCTGGCGCTGATCATCCGCAACGTGATCGGCCTGGTCTTCGGGCTGCACACCAAGCTTTACAGCCAGGATATCGTCTTTGCCACGGTGCTCAGCCGCGATCCGCTGATCCTGGTCAAGCCCGACCAGGTGGCGGTGCTGGGCGTGGCGCTGGCGGTGATGGCGGCGCTGCATCTGATGCTGTCGCGCACCACCTTCGGCTATGCCCTGAGAGCGGTGGCCGAAAACCCCGCACTGGCGCAGGTCAACGGCATCAATCTGGGCCGCATGATCGTCATCGTCTGGCTGCTGGGGGGCGCTCTGGCGGCGATGGCGGGGGTGTTCTACGGGCTGACCAACCAGATCACCCCGGTGATCGGGCGCGATCTGGTGCTGCCGGTCTTTGCCGCCACCATTGTGGGTGGCATCGGGTCGATCCATGGCGCGTTGCTGGGCGGGTTCGTTGTCGGGATCGCCGCCAATCTGGCGCTGGTGGTCCTGCCGTCGGGCTACAGCCCGTCGGTGCCGTTCCTGATCATCCTTGCGGTGCTGCTGGTGCGGCCCAACGGGCTTTTCGGCGAGGAACGGGCATGATCGGCGTGGTCTCGTACCTGGTGTTCTTCACCACCGTCGCCGCGATCCTGGCCATCGCCGTGCTGGGGCTGAACCTGCAATGGGGCAATACCGGCCTGTTCAACGGCGGCGTGGTCGCCTTCTTCGGTGCCGGCGCCTATGGCACGCTGATCCTGGGCGGCACGCCGCAGCCCGATCATCTGGGCGGGTTCGAATTGCCCTATCTGCTGGCGCTGCTGGGCGGAATGGCCGCCGCCGGGGCGCTGGCCTGGGGGGTGGGCGTGCTGACGCTGCGCCTGCGTCACGACTATCTGGCCATCGCCACCTTTGGCGTGGCCGTGGCCTTCGAGAACCTGATGCGCAATGCCGAGGCGCTGGGCGGCGGGGCCAAGGGGCTGCGTGGCTTTGAACGCCCCCTGCGCGAGGCGCTGGGCAGCGGGTTTCTCTACAACCTCGCCTTTCTGGCCTTTGTGCTGGTCTGCCTTGTCCTGGTCTGGCGTTCTCTGGACCGGCTGGTGGCCTCGCCCTTTGGCCGGCTCTTGCGCGCCATCCGCGAGGACGAGACAGCCGCGCGGTCGCTGGGCAAGAGCCCGGCGCGCATCCGGCTGACGGCCTTTGTCACCGGGTCGGTGATCATGGGACTGTCCGGCGGGCTGTATGCCACCTTCTACGCCTTTGTCAGCCCGCAGGACGTGCTGCCGGTGCTGACCTTCCAGATCTGGGCCATGCTGATCGTGGGCGGTGCGGGTAACACGCGCGGGGCGGTCATGGGCGCGTTCCTGATCTGGGCCGCCTGGACCGCCAGCGGCTGGGGGCTGTCGCGTTTCGCCCCGGTCGAGGCGCAACTCTATACCGGATCGATCCAGTATGTTCTGATCGGGCTGGTGATCGTCGGCATGCTGCTCTGGCGCCCGCAGGGGCTGTTTCCCGAGCGGCTGGTCGTATCGCAATCGGGCCGGGAAGGCGCCCGGTCAACACAGGGAGAAAGACAATGACACGCAACATGCAACGCTTCATGCTGACGGCCGGCACGGCGCTGGGTCTGACGCTGGGCGCTTCGGCGGCGCTGGCGCAGGACTGCACCACCCGGATCGGGGCCGTGCTGCCCACCTCGGTGGACTGGGGCCGGCCCATTGCCGAAACGGCGCAATTCGTCGTCGACCAGGTCAACGAGTCCGGCGGCGTGGCGGGCTGCCAGATCGAGATGGTGCTGCGCGACACCCAGGTCGATCCCAAGGTCGGCGTGGACGCCGCCAAGGCGCTTGTCGATCTGGACGGCGTGCAGGTGCTTCTGGGCGCGGTGTCTTCCGGGGTGTCGATGCCGATCCTGACCTCGGTCTCGGTGCCGGGCAACGTGATGCAGATGTCGTGCTGCTCGTCCTCCACCGCCTTTACCGCGCTGGCCCGGGAAGGCAAGACGAGCGGGCTGTGGTTCCGCACCTTCGCCACCACCGGCGTGCAGGCCGCGGTGGCGGCCAAGGTGGCGCAGGATCAGGGCTATGGATCGGTGGCGATCCTTTACAAGAACGACGATTGGGGCCAGGACATCGCCAAGCTGACCGCGGGCTATCTCGAGGCCCTGGGGATCGAGGTCACCGGGTCGGTTGCGCTGAACGACGGCCAGCCGTCATACCGGGCCGAGGTCACCAGCGCGCTGTCGGGCAATCCCGAAGCGGCCTATCTGGCGCTTTATCCCAACGAAGGCACGGCGGCCGTGCGGGAATGGCTGTCGCTGGGCGGCACGCAGAACATGATCCTGGCGAACTCGCTGAAATCCGACGATTTCCGCCAGAACGTGGGGCTGCAATACCTTGGCAATGCGCTGGGCACCGACACCGCCTCGCCGCGGGTGGACAGCGCCGACGATTTTGTCACGCGCTATACCGAACGGTTCGGCGGCGCGCCCAACGGGCCGGGGCTGGCCAACAGCTATGACGCGACCATGATCGCCCTGCTGGCGATGGAGGCCGCGGGCGCCGGTGCCACCGGCGACCAGATCGCCGCCCAGGTGGGCCGGGTGACCGACCCCGCGGGCACGCCGGTGACCGCCGATGGCGCAGGCTTTGCCCAGGCGCGCCAGGTCCTCGCTGCGGGCGGCAGCGTGATGTACCAGGGTGCCACCGGCAATGTGCGCTTTGACGCCAATGGCGATGTCTCGGCCCCGGCGGTGGTCTGGAAGTTCACCGAGGACGGCTCGGAAGAGGTGCAGTATCTCTCGCTGACCGAGGTCGACACCTTCATGGCCTCGATGAACTGATCTGGCTGGGGCCGCATGCGGCCCCGTCCTCACCTGTGCTGGCCTGCCGCGCCTCAGCCCTGTTCCGGGTCCAGCGGGTGGTGGCAGGCCACCTCGGTGCCGTCCCCGTCCGGGCGCAGCGCCGGGACCGTTGCACAAAGCGCCGAGGCGCGCGGGCAGCGCGCGCGAAAGGCGCAGCCCGTGGGCGGGTTCAGAGGGTCCGGCAATTCGGTCTCGCGCCCTTCGGGCGCGGCCAGCCTGCGCCCCACCACCGGTGCGCTGTCGGCCAGCAGCCGTGTATAGGGGTGGCGCGGGCGCGCAAAGATGCGCTCGGCCGGGCCCAGTTCCACCACCGACCCGAAATACAGCACCGCCACCCGGTCGCTGACCGCCTCGACCACCGCCAGATCGTGGCTGATGAAGAGGTAGGTCAGCCCGAACTGCGTCTTCAGATCGGCCAGCAGGTTCAGAACCTGCGCCTGCACCGAGACATCCAGCGCCGAGACCGGTTCGTCCAGGATCAGGATCCGGGCTTCGGCCGCCAGCGCCCGCGCGATGCCGATGCGCTGCGCCTGTCCGCCCGAGAATTCGTGCGGATACCGGTCCAGAAAGGCGTCGCGCAGGTTCACCGCGGCAAAGATCTCGGCAATCCGCGCGGCCCGCGCGGCGCGGGTCATGCCGTGCAGGTGGCGCAACGGCGCCTCCATGATCTGGCGGATGGTCTTGCGCGGGTTCAGGCTGCTGATCGGGTCCTGAAAGACGTATTGTATACGTCGCCCGAAGGCAGCGGGGTCGGCGCGGTCCAGCGGCGCGCCCTCGATCTCGATCCGGCCGGTGCTGGGCTCCAGCAGGCCCACCAGCATCCGCGCCAGGGTGGACTTGCCGCATCCCGATTCCCCGACGATGCCCAGCGTCTCGCCGCTGGGCACCTCGAGCGTGAGCGGCTGCAGCGCCCGCACCCGGGCGCGCGGCGGCCCGATCAGCCGTTTGCCGAGGTCGAAGGTCTTGGACAGGTCGGTCAGGCGCAGGGCAGGGGTCATGACGCGGGGGCTCCGGCGCGCAGCGGCGTGGGGCAACGCACCGCGCGGTCCGCCGTCAGCGGATCCAGCGTGATCTCGCCGCGGCGGCAGGTGTCCTGCACCAGGTCGCACCGTCCTGCAAAGGCGCAGCCCGCGGGCAGGTCGTCCACCGAGGGCGGCAGCCCGGGAATGGTGGCCAGCCTGCGCCGCCCGCCGCCGGGTGCAGGCACACAGGCCATCAGCCGCGCGGTATAGGGATGGGCCGGGCGCGACAGGATCGCATCGGTCGGGCCGGTTTCGACGATTCGCCCGGCATACATCACCGCCACCCGGTCACACAGCTGGGCCACGACGCCGAAATCATGCGTGATGAACAAGATCGCCAGCCCGCGCGCGCGGCGCAATTCGTCCAGCAGCGCCAGGATCTGCGCCTGCACGGTGACGTCCAGCGCCGTGGTGGGTTCGTCGGCGATGATCACGTCGGGATCGTTGGCCAGCGCCATGGCGATGCCCACCCGCTGCCGCATGCCGCCGGACAATTCGTGCGGATAGCTGTCGATCCGCGCCGCCGCATTGGGGATGCGCACCGCGCCCAGCAGGTCCACCGCCCGCGCCCGTGCCTCGGCCCGCGGCACGGCATGGTGGGCGCGGATCGCCTCGACCAGCTGGGTCCCGATTGTATACAAGGGGTGCAGAGTCGCTTGCGGGTCCTGAAAGATATAGGCCACGCGGTCGCCACGGATCCGCCGCAGCGTTTCATAGCGCGCCCCGATCAGGTCCTGGCCGTCGAAATGCACCGACCCGCCGGTGATCACACCCGGGGGCGAGGCGACCAGCCCCATGACCGACAATGCCGTCACCGACTTGCCCGAACCGCTTTCGCCGACAAGACCGAGGCATTCACCGGGCCGCACGTCCAGATCCACGCCGCCCACGGCGCGGTACACCCGGCCCTTGACCCGGAACTCGGTTTTCAGCCCGTCGATCGACAGCAGCGCCGCGCCGCCCTGCGCCGCCGGCACCGGCGCATCGCGCGCAACTTGCGTGGCCGGCAAAGGCCGGTTCAGCGCACCGGATTTCAGCCGCGGGTCCAGCGCGTCGCGTACACCGTCCCCCAAAAGGTTGATCGCCATGACGATGACCAGGATCATCGCGCCGGGCACAACCGAGGTGTGCGGGCTGGTGATCAGCGCCGCCCGCGCCTCGCCCAGCATCGAGCCCAGATCGGCGACGGGCGGCTGGCTGCCAAGGCCCAGAAAGCTCAGCCCGGCGGTCTCCAGGATCATCCAGCCCACCGTGGTGGACATGGCGATCACGATCACCGGCACGACGTTGGGCAGGATCTCGGTCAGCACGATCCGCAGGTCGCTCATCCCCGACAGCCGCGCCGCATCGACGAATTCCTTGTGCGCGATCCCCACCGTCACGCCGCGGATGTTGCGGGCAAAAAACGGGATGTTCACCGCCGCCACGGCAATCAGCGCGTTCATCAGGCCGGGCCCCAGCGCGGCCACGATGGCCAGCGCCAGCAGGATGTAGGGAAAGGCCATCAGCATGTCGACGCCGCGCATGATCAGGTTGTCGGTCCGCCCGCCATAGAATCCCGCCACGATGCCGATCGCCGCGCCCAGAACCGCGGCGGTCACCGCGGCGGCAAGGCCCACGGCAAGGCTCAGCCGGGTGCCCCAGAGCAGACGGCTGAGCAGGTCGCGCCCCAGATGGTCGGTGCCCAGCAGCGCGCCTTCGGAAAACGGCGGGCGAAAGCGGTTGCCGGTGTCGGTGATGTCGGGCGCGGCCAGCGGCAGCAGCGGCGTGACCAGCGCCAGAAGACACACGCACGCCATCACCACCAACCCGGCCAGCGCCAGCCGGTTGCGGGCAAGCAGGCGCAGAAAGCTCATGTCCTGATCCTCGGATCCAGCAGGCTTTGCGCCACGTCCACCGCGATGTTGAACATCACGTAGCAGGCCGCGACAAGCACCACCCCGCCCTGCACCAGCAGGATGTCGCGCTTGAGGATGGCGTCCACCAGCATGCGTCCGACGCCGGGCCACTGGAACACGATCTCGATATAGACCGCGCCCGACAGCACAAAGCCGGCCTGGATGCCCAGCACGGGGATGATCGACACCATCGCCGCCCGCAGCGCGTGCCGCCAGATCACGCCGCGTTCATGCACCCCCTTGGCGCGGGCGGTGCGGACGAAATCCTGCCGGAGCACCTCCAGCATCGCCGAACGGGCCAGCCGCGCGATCACCCCCGTGGCCACCACCGACAGCGCCAGCGCGGGCAGCGTCAGGTGGCGCAGCAGCGCCGCGGCATCGCGCGCGCCATAGATCGGCCACATCCCCGAAACCGGGAACAGCCGCAGGTTCACGGCAAAGATCAGGATCATCATCATGCCCAGAAAGAAGGACGGGATCGAGATCCCCAGCAGCACCGCAAAGGTGATGGCCTTGTCGGCCGCCCCGTATTGCCGCGCCGCCGACACGACGCCCGCCGCCACACCCAGGGCCGAACAGATCACGAAGGCGGTGCCCGCCAGCACCAGCGTGGCCCCGAACCGTTCCGCCACCTCGTCCAGCACAGGCCGGTTGAGCGAGAACGACCGCCCGAAGTCGCCCTGAAGCATGTTGCCCAGCCAGATGAAGTACCGCTGCACCAGCGGCTTGTCGAGCCCGAGGTCGCGGTTGAGCTTGGCGACGTTTTCGGGCGTGGCATAGCTGCCCAGGATCGCCGTGGCCGGATCGCCCGGGATCATCGCCATGATCAGGAACACGATCACCGAAAGGCCCAACAGCACGGGGATTGCGGAAAGCAGCCGTGTCAGGATGTAGCTTCCCACCTCGCCCCTTTCATCTTTCTGAAAATACCTCCGGGGGGTGTGGGGGGCAGAGCCCCCCACGCGGTCGCCGCGCCCCGGGCGCGGCGACCGCGTCCTGTGCAGGGATCAGTTCTTGACGACCTCGTCCAGCAGCAGGAAGAACGACGGCTGCAGCGCAAAGTTCCCGACCCGGTCGTTGGTCACCGCGTTCTGCTTCCAGTTCGCCACAAAGACCCAGGGCGCGTCCTCTTGCACGATGGCCTGCATCTCCTTGTACAGCCGCGCGCGTTCGTCCTGGTCGGTGGCCACGCGGGCGGCCTCCAGCAGGCGGTCCACCTCGGGGTTGGAGTAGTAGCCCGAGTTGAAGCCGCCCTTGTCGGGCCAGGCCTCGGTGCGCAGCGCGAGAAAGGGCAGGGTGTCGGGATCGTTCGTCATCCACGCCATCTCGGCCATGTCGGCCTTGCCTTCCAGACCCGGGTTCACCTCGCCCAGGAAGGTGTTCCATTCATAGGTCTCGATCCGCACGTTCAGCCCCACGGCGGTCAGGTCGGCCTGGATCGCGGTGCCCATGGCCACCGGGTCGAGCATGCCCGAGCCGCCCTCGGTGACGTAAAAGGTCAGTTCCGCGCCTTCGGCCCCGGCTTCGGCCAGCAGCGCGCGGGCCTTGTCGGGATCGTAGGGATAGGGCTCCAGCGCCTCGTTATAGGCCCAGGCAAAGGCCGGGGGCGTCGGGCCCGCAGCCACTTCGGCGGTGCCTTCCAGCACGTCGTTGACCAACGCTTCCTTGTTGATCGCGTAATTCGCCGCCTGGCGCACGCGCTTGTCGGCAAACGGGCCTTCCTTGGCGTTCAGGATCAGGAACCAGACATGGGGCCCGGCCTGTTCGTGCACGGTGAACCCGTCACCGGCAAATTCCGACAGCGCCACCGGCGGCACCTCGACCATCAGGTCGATGCCGCCCGCCAGCATCTCGGCGGTGCGGGTGTTGGCATCGGTGATCGGGCGGAACACCACGGCCTCCAGCGCGGGCGCGCCATCCCAGTAGTCGGCATTCGCCTCGACCACCACCGCCTCGTTCGAGCGCCACTCGACAAAGCGGAACGGCCCCGTTCCGGCCGGGTTGCGGCCCACATCGGCACCATGGGTTTCCACCGACAGCGGCGAGACCAGCAGCCCTGTGGGATAGGCGAGGTTCGACAGGAACGGCGCATAGGGCGCGTTCAGCGTGAACTGCACCGTCCTGTCATCCACCGCCTCGACCGACTCCACCGCCGAGAAGAAGAACGCCAGCGGGAACGGGCCGGTGTCGTGATAGGGATGGGTTTCGTCCAGCATCCGGTCGAAGTTGAACTTGACCGCCGCCGCGTCAAACGGCGCGCCGTCGTGAAAGCGCACGCCCTCGCGCAGGGTAAAGGTATAGACGGTGCCGTCCTCGCTGATGGTCCACTCGGTGGCCAGCGCCGGTTCCACCTCCAGCGTGCCGTCCTTGTAGCGCACCAGACCGTCGAACACGTTCATCAGGATGCGGAAATCGTTCACCGCGGTCACGGCGGCGGGGTCGAGCGCCTTGGGTTCGGCGATCTGGCCGACGATCAGCACGTTGGCCGGGGTCTGCGCCGCCACCGGCGCCGCACCAAGGCCCAGCGCCAGAGCCGCGGCCGAGGCCATCAGCGTGCGCCGTGTCAGGTCAAGAAGTGTCATGGGAGCCTCTCTGTTGCCGTCAAATTATCATGATTATTTGAATTCACGCAAATTCTCATGATAAATTCAAGAAGAATATGGCAAGGGCACGGGCATGACGTTTTCGATTCTGACCTTTGACGGCGAAACAGGCAGTTATGCGGCGGCAGCCGCCACCGGCAGCCTGTGCGTCGGCGGCTGGGTGCTGCGCGGCTGCATCGAATCGGGCCTGGTGGCCTCGCAGGGCACGGCCCCCAGCACCTTCTGGCGCGACGATGCGCTGCGCCGCCTGCATGACGGGGGCGGTGCCGCCGAAACGGTGGCCGCGCTCACCGCGGCCGATCCGGGGCGCGGGCATCGGCAGATGATCGCGCTTGACCGCCAGGGCGGCACCGGCGGGTTTACCGGAGAGAACAGCGTGCCCCATGCACACCACGTCTGTCGCCCCGGGCTGGCGGCGGCGGGCAACATGCTGACCGGTCCTGCAGTGATCGACGCGCTGATCTCCGGGTTCGAGACCTCGCAGGGCCCGGCGCCGGACCGCCTGCTGGCGGCCCTGCGCGCGGCCGAGCGGGCGGGCGGCGACAGCCGCGGGCTGATATCGGCGGCGCTGCTGGTGCTTTCGCCGGACCGGCCGCCGCTGGACCTGCGCATCGATTGCGCGGACGATCCGGTGTCGGCGCTGCACGATCTGTGCGCCCGGGCGCATCAGTCGCCCTATCACGACTGGCTTGACGAAGTGCCGGTGCTGGCCGACCGTCATCGCGCGCCATAGCCCTGGGGCCGGGCCCTGGGCCTTGCGCCTATTCGGCCATGAACTGGCGCATGATCTGCGCCTCTTGCGCGGCCATCATCGCCTCGGCCCCGGCCATGTGCGAGGCCATCACCGCCCGCGCCCGCACCGCATCGCCGTCGCGCAGCGCGGCGACAAGGTCCAGCTGGTGGCGACGGCCGCGCTGCCACAGCTCGACATTGGGCGGCTCGTACAGACGGCGATACACCGTCAGATCGGTGAGGATGCGCGCCA
This sequence comes from Alphaproteobacteria bacterium, assembly GCA_030425925.1. Classification (GTDB taxonomy): domain Bacteria; phylum Pseudomonadota; class Alphaproteobacteria; order Rhodobacterales; family Rhodobacteraceae; genus JAUHZO01. The sequence continues at coordinate 84,614 of JAUHZO010000019.1, forward strand.
TGAAGCCGATCACGAAGCCCAGAAGCCGGTTGTCGGCCAACTCTGACAGCCGGGCGTGAAATTCCAGCGAGGCCACGTGCTGCTGTTTTTCCTCTTCCGGGCTTTGCGCCGGCTGGGGATGGCGTTCGGCCAGCGCCTGCAGCTCGTCCAGCTGTGCCTTGTCCAGCTGACCGGCCAGGCTGGCGGCCAGTTCCGGCTCCAGCGCGCGGCGCATCTGGTAGATGTCGGCCAGCGAAAGGTCCTGGAAATAGAAGTAGTTCGCAAGCAGCGACCGCGCCCGCTCGGCCGAGACCTCGCCGACAAAGCTGCCGCCGCCCGGCCCCGTGCGGGTGACGATCAGGCCCTGGGCTTCGAGGATGCGCATCGCCTCGCGCACGGTGCCCTTGGAGACCTGGAACAGGCCGATCATCTCGGACTCGCTGGGCAGCTTGGCCCCGCGCTTGAGGTCGCGCTCCACCACCCATTGCTTGATCTCTTCGGCCACCCGGACGGGCCGCGATCGCCGCGGCCGGTCCGGATCTCTGCGGCTGCCGTCCATCCATGCCCCTTGTTTTATCATGAAAAACATAGCCAAGCGCCGTGGGCTTGGGTAGCGGGATTCTGCACAGGTCGATCCGATCGTTGCCTGATCTTTGCGCAACTTCCCTGAATTTGCCGCATTTTGCGCCGCATGTCCGCGCGCCGGCATCATGACATCTGCCAGAGCATGACGCCACCGCAGCCTGCCCGCTTAGCTTGGTCAGCCAGCAGGGAGCGGGGGAATGTCCGAAACGCAGCCGTTTGACGAGATGTGGGGCACGGGTGACACCGTGCGCGCGCCCTATCGCCGGTTTCACGACTGGTTCGCCGACGAAGAGCCTGCCCGGCTGCGCGCCAAGCAGCGTGAGGCAGAAGAGCTGTTCCGCCTGACCGGCATCACCTTCAACGTCTATGGCAAGGCCGAGGCCGAAGAGCGGCTGATCCCCTTCGACATCATTCCCCGCATCATCTCGGCGACCGAATGGCACCGTCTGGCCCGCGGCATCGAACAGCGCGTGCGGGCCATCAACGCCTTTCTGCACGACATCTATCACAAGCAGGAAATCGTGAAGGCCGGGCGGCTGCCGTTGGAGATGATCGCCCGCAACGAGGCCTTCCTGCCGCACATGATCGGCGTCACCCCGCCCGGAGGGGTCTATACCCATATCGTCGGTATCGATCTGGTGCGCACGGGCCCGGGCGAGTTCCATGTGCTGGAAGACAACGCACGCACGCCGTCGGGGGTCAGCTACATGCTGGAGAACCGCGAGACGATGCTGCAGATGTTCCCCGAACTGTTTTCGCAGAACCGGGTGCAGCCGGTGCAGAACTACCCCGTGGATCTGCTGCGCTCGCTTGCTGCCTCGGCCCCGCCGGAGTGCTCCGGCGATCCGGTGGTCGCGGTGCTGACCCCGGGGATCTACAATTCGGCCTATTTCGAGCATGCCTTTCTGGCCGACCAGATGGGCGTCGCCCTGGTCGAAGGGCACGATCTTCGGGTCACCGACGGGCGCGTGGCGATGCGCACCACCCGCGGCTACCGGCCCATCGACGTGCTGTATCGCCGTGTCGACGACGATTTCCTCGACCCGCTGAACTTCAACCCCGACAGCGCGTTGGGGGTGCCGGGGATCATGGATGTCTACCGCGCCGGCCGGATCACGCTGGCCAACGCCCCGGGCACCGGCATCGCCGATGACAAGGCGATCTACAGCTACATGCCCGATATCGTCGAATTCTACACCGGCGAGCGTCCGCTGCTGCCCAACGTGCCCACCTGGCGCTGTTCCGAGCCCGAGGCGCTGGCCTATGTGCTGGACCATCTCGAAGAGCTTGTGGTCAAGGAGGTGCACGGCTCCGGCGGCTACGGCATGCTGATCGGCCCCGCCGCCACCCGCAAGGATCTGGACGCGTTTCGCCGCAAGCTGCAGGCGCGGCCGGGCAACTACATCGCGCAGCCGACGCTGTGCCTGTCCACCGTGCCGATCTTTGCCCGCGCCGGCCTGACGCCCCGCCATGTCGACCTGCGCCCCTTCGTGCTGGTCAGCCCGGGCCGCGTGCAGGTTACGCCCGGGGGGCTGACGCGGGTGGCCTTGCGCAAGGGATCGCTGGTGGTCAATTCCTCGCAGGGCGGCGGCACCAAGGACACCTGGGTTCTCGAGGAGTGATGCCCATGCTGGGGAAAACCGCCAACGGCCTGTTCTGGATGTCGCGCTATCTCGAACGGGCCGAAAACACCGCGCGGCTCATCGAAACCGGCCAGCGCATCGCGCTGACGCGGCTTGGCCCGGATGATGCGGAATGGGCGTCGGTGCTGCGGTCCGCGGGGGTCCTGACCGCCTACCAGGCACACAACGACACCCTGACGCGCGACGCGGCGCTCAACTGGATGCTGCGCGCCCGCGAGAATGGCTCGTCCATCCTGTCCTGCATCGAGGCCGCCCGGCAGAACGCCCGTCTGGTGCGCACCGCAATCACCGGCGAAGTGTGGGAGGCGATCAACGCCACCTACATGACCGCGCGCGAGCTTCTGTCGCGCAAGGTGTCGGAACGCGACCTGCCCGCGGTGCTGCGGCGGATCCGGCAGAACACCGCGCTGGTACGGGGGATGGTGCACGGCACGATGCTGCGCAACGAGATCTACGATTTCCTGCGGCTGGGCACCTTTCTGGAACGGGCCGACAACACGGCGCGCATCCTGGACGTGAAATACTATGTGTTGCTGCCTTCGGTCAGCGCGGTGGGCAGTTCGATCGACAACGTGCAGTGGGAAAGCATCCTGCGGTCGGTCTCGGCCCGCGGCGGCTTTCGAATGGAATACGGGGCCGGGGCGGGGCCGCAGGAGATCGCGCATTTCCTGATCCTCGACCGCCGCATGCCGCGCAGCCTGGCGTTCTGCGTGGGCAAGCTCAAGGACAACCTGCGCTACCTCAACACCGGCGCGCGCCATCCGTCGGAGGCGCAGAAACGCGTCGACCGGCTGGAGCGGGGGTTCCTGTCGCATGACGTCGCCGCGATCTTCGACTATGGTCTGCACGAATACATCCAGGATGTACTGGACCGGCTGTCGGGGATCGCCCGCCAGATCGAAATCGACAACCGGTTCTACGAGTAAGCCATGCGCCTGAAAATTCATCACGTGACCCGCTACCGCTTTGACGAACCTGTCACCTTTGCCCTGCAGCAGGTGCGCAAGACGCCCAAGAACAGCCATGGGCAGGCGGTCTGGGACTGGCAGACCCGGGTGAACGGCGGCACGCGGGAACTGGGCTTTGTCGATCACCACAACAATGCCTGTGACCTGATCAGCTATGACCGCAGCACCACCGAGGTCGAGATCGTGTCCTGTGGCGAGGTGGAACTGACCGACACCCAGGGTATTGTCGGCCGCCATGTCGGGCCGGCGCCGCTCTGGCTGTATACCCGCGCGTCGCCCCGGACCGAGGCCCGCAGCGGGCTGCGCGAGATGATGCGGGGGCTGGAGCGGGACGACACGCTGGCCATGCTGCACGCGTTGACCGCCCGGATCCGCGCGGCGGTCAGCTATGAAATCGGTGCGTCCGATCCGCGCTGGAGCGCCGAAGAGGCGCTGGCCGCCGGGCGCGGTGTCTGCCAGGATCACGCCCATGTCTTTGTCGCGGCAGCGCGGCATCTTGGCCTGCCCGCACGCTATGTGTCCGGCTATCTGCTGCTGGATGACCGCACGCTGCAGGACGCCATGCATGCCTGGGCCGAGGTCCATGTGGACGGGCTGGGCTGGGTCGGCTTTGACGTCTCCAACGGCATTTCCCCCGATCACCGCTATGTCCGCGTGGCGACGGGGCTGGACTATGGCGATGCCGCCCCGGTATCCGGAACACGGATCGGCGGCAGCGGAGAGCAGCTGGAGGTCCGGATCGAAGTGGCGCAGCAGTGAGGCGCGGATGACCTATTGCGTGGGAATGCTTCTGGACAGCGGGCTGGTCTTCATGTCCGACACCCGCACCAATGCCGGGCTCGACAACATCTCGACCTTCAAGAAGATGTCGATCTGGGAAGAGCGGGGCGACCGTGTCATCACGCTTTTGTCGTCTGGCAACCTGGCCACCACGCAGGCGGTGGTCAGCCTGCTGGACGAGCGCACCAAATCGCCGCAGGATCGCACGCCGTCGCTTCTGGGCGTGCCGTCGATGTTCCAGGCCGCCACGATCGTGGCCGAAACCCTGCGCGAGGTGATCGCCCGCCATGGCGTGGCCGGGCAGCAGGCCGACAGCGCCTTCAAGGCAACGCTGGTGCTGGGCGGCCAGATCGCCGGCGGGCCGCCGAGGCTGTTCCTGATCTATCCCGAGGGCAATTTCATCGAGGCCAGCGCCGACACGCCGATCTTCCAGATCGGCGAGACCAAGTATGGCCGCCCCATCCTGGTCCGCGCCTTTCATCCGCAGATGAGTTTCGAGACCGCGATGAAACTGATGCTGGTCAGCTTCGATTCCACGGTCAAGGCCAACCTCTCGGTGGGGGCGCCGTTCGACTACCATCTGTACACCCGCGACAGTTTCGAGACCGGGCACCAGGGCCGGATCGAACCGGACGACGCCTATCTTCAGTCCCTGTCCGAAGACTGGGGTGCGGCGCTCAAGGCCGCGCTGACCGCCCTGCCGGATTTCCGCCTGCGCGACGGCTGACGGCCCGCCTGCGGCCGGGCCGGTCTGTATCCACGATGCCGTTTTCAGGCGATCTTTGGCCGGCAGGACCCGTGACCTGGTCGCTTCACGACAGGCGGCGGAATCTGGCTGTGGCAGCTTCTCGGGCAATGTCGCTGACGGCGCCAGACGGCCTCATGCAACCGCAGGTCATGGAAGAGCCCAAGACGGGTGCGCATGACAAGCGCTCAATCCCCTGAAACGGCGAGCGAGGCCGGCAACAGGCTGCGCGGTGCGGTGAACGGCAGAATTGGATTGTCGCAGGGGGCAGTCTGAGGTAGATACAAGTGCCGTTCGAGACGGCATCCCGGTCCGCGGAAAGCTGTTTCAACCCCTCGTCGTCATCATGCTGATCAAATCGGTGAACTCCTGCCCGGCCAGCGGACCATCGGGCAGTCGTGAGGGAACCGATGACTGACTCCATCGAATATCTTCGTCGTCGGGCGAAGCTTCTGAAACGCGATTTCACGCAAGGTGACGCGCGCGCCATCGAGCGCGTCCACGCGGTCTTTCCGGGCGCTGACGCATTGCGGCACACCCAGGCGCTGCATGTCGTGGCTCGGGAAAAAGGCACCGCCTCCTGGCCGCAATTGAAGCTGTCCATCGAGATCGCAGCGCTGGACCGGGAGTCCCGGGCATGGGTTGCAGACTCCGCTCGACAGGATCGAAAGCGCCATGGCGCCCTGCGCGCGCGGCGCGGTCCCGCCCGGACGGCCGCTGGCAGGCCGCGACATGAGCGACGAGGCGCGCATGATCCTGACCCGTATCATCCTGCACGAAGACCGGCTGCGTCATGCGCAATGCCTCGTGGAGGCAGGGCTTGACCCGAACATGGCTGACGAAATGGGCATGACGCCGCTGCACCTCGCGGGTTGGGCCGGGTTGCCGGAGCAGGTTGAATGGCTGCTGGGGCTCGACCCGGATCTCGGGCACGTGAACGGCTTTGGCGGGGATCTGGTCGGCTCGATCGTTCACGGCTCGGAAAACCGGCTGGATGTCGAGACCCGCGATCACGCGCGCTGCGCGCAGCTGGTTCTGGAAACCGGGGCGCGCCTGAGCCGGGTCGCCGTCACGCGCGCCTTGCACGAGGAGGTCGCGGCCGTGCTGGCGGACTGGGCCGACCGGCACCCAGAGGCGGTCCCCGGAGATGGGCAGGAGGGCGGGCAATGACCGTGCAGCATGACCGAAAGGGCGACGCGCCCGCGTCCGCCGTCGGGGACCGCGGTGGCGTGACCGGTGTGCCCGGTACACTGGCGGCCGATCTGCGTGCGCGCCTGACCGCCCATGACGGCCGTTCCCCCACCATTCCGTCCGAGGTGGCGGCGCAGTACCGTGACGCCCCCGGCTTTCTCGCTGCGGTCATCGGGCTGGCGTCGGATAAAGACCGGATGGTCTCGGAAGCCGCGACATGGATCCTGAAAGCCGAACTGGAGGCCGGGGCCAGGTTGGACAGGGCCCTGACGGACGGCCTGATCGACCAACTGGACAAGCTGGAGGCATGGCAGGCCAAGCTGCACGTCTGTCAGGCCGTGTCCCACCTGGACGTGCCAGAGACGGCCCGCGAGACGCTGCGGGCCTGGCTGACGCCGCTGCTTGATGCCGAGCGCCCGTTCCTGCGCGCCTGGGCGCTCGACGCCCTGTGCCGCCTGCCGGGCACGAGGGTCGATGCCCTGCTGGGGCGCATGGCCGAGGACAGGTCGGCCTCCGTCCGGGCCCGTGTGCGCAACCTCGCTCGGGCCCGGCCCAAGGCGCAGATCAGGCCCGCGCAGGACGCCGACCGCGCCGCGCTTGTCGCCCTGTCGGTCCACCCCGATCAGGCGGGCCATGTCGCCCCGAACCAGAACATCCCGAAGGCGTTTTGGCCACACGATGGTTAGGGTCAGGACCCATTGATTTCCGGCTGGTGGCATGATTCACGGCTCATAAAACGAGTGGTGAACATGTCTGATCTTTTCTGGTTGAGCGACGCGCAGATGGCGCGCCTTGAGCCCTTCTTCCCCAAGTCCCATGGCAAGCCCCGCGTTGATGATCGGCGGGTGTTGAGCGGCATTATCTTCATCAACCGCAATGGCTTACGCTGTCGCGACGCACCTGCAGCTTACGGACCTTATAAGACGCTCTACAACCGCTGGAAACGGTGGAGCGATAAGGGCGTCTTCGCCCGGATGATTGAACCGCGCCGGGTTTGCCGGAGGCTTATTGATGTTAGTTACGCGGCCATTTCTGATCTTTCCAGAGCCGCGTAGAAGTTTGCTTCGGCCTCTACCGGCGGAATGTTCCCGATGGGTTCGAGAAGGCGGCGGTTGTTGAACCAATCGACCCATTCGAGTGTGGCGTATTGAGCTACTCCCCGAAGATCGGACAGTGACGGAAGCTACGATCTGACGTCTGCTGGTCTCCAAGAACGAGGAGATCAGGACATGAAGAAGCGAGGTACTCCCCAACTCTTGGACAGATTTCCGGGTGATTTAAGCTACTGCCTGCACCTGCTGATCGGTTTGGGTTGCGGTGAAGTAGACCACGGCGGGCGGTTGACCGCCATGGGCAGAGTGTGGGC
>JAUHZO010000020.1 GCA_030425925.1 Alphaproteobacteria bacterium
CCCACACTTTCGCACCTCAGCGTCAGTATCGAGCCAGTGAGCCGCCTTCGCCACTGGTGTTCCTCCGAATATCTACGAATTTCACCTCTACACTCGGAATTCCACTCACCTCTCTCGAACTCTAGACTGATAGTTTTGGAGGCAGTTCCAGGGTTGAGCCCTGGGATTTCACCCCCAACTTTCCAGTCCGCCTACGTGCGCTTTACGCCCAGTAATTCCGAACAACGCTAACCCCCTCCGTATTACCGCGGCTGCTGGCACGGAGTTAGCCGGGGTTTCTTTACCAGGTACTGTCATTATCATCCCTGGCGAAAGAGCTTTACGACCCTAGGGCCTTCATCACTCACGCGGCATGGCTGGATCAGGCTTTCGCCCATTGTCCAAGATTCCCCACTGCTGCCTCCCGTAGGAGTCTGGGCCGTGTCTCAGTCCCAGTGTTGCTGATCATCCTCTAAAACCAGCTACTGATCGTAGGCTTGGTAGGCCGTTACCCCACCAACTACCTAATCAGACGCGGGCCGATCCTTTATTCCCCCGAAGGGCGTATTCAGTTTTACTCCCAGTTTCCCGGGGCTATCCTGAACTAAAGGGCACGTTCCCACGCGTTACTAACCCGTCCGCCGCTCACCCGAAGGCGCGCTCGACTTGCATGTGTTAGGCCTGCCGCCAGCGTTCGTTCTGAGCCAGGATCAAACTCTCAAGTTGAAAAGCTGTTACCAGCTTATCCTTGACGTTCGAACCTCTGCACATCCATCTGACCGGCTAAGGTCAGATGAGTCATCTGTTTGATGTACATCGTTTCACTTGGAAACGAAGTCCGTTCAAACAGTGAAGCTGAAACTCCATCATCGCCTTGCGGCTAGGAGCGCGATATGCAGGTGTTGATCCATCGAATGAACCAGAGCCGCCCACATATCTCTTCAGATACTCGCGATTTCAAATAGCGTAGAGACAAAAACCGAACCGGTGCGCCCTAACTTCTTCGGCGCGCCCGCCCGTCTAAGCCTCTGATTGTTTGCCTCGCTTCCCTTCAGAGCGTCGCTCCGTCGTTCCGTCTGGCGTTCCGTTGTGCGCCTCAGCGCCGCCGGTGAGGGGGTGTTTACGGTTAGGGGCCGGGGTCCGCAAGAGGTTTTTTTGGGAAACGTCATGTTTTTTTTAAAAATCTGATTTTCGATTATAAATCAGTCGCTTGCTCCTTCAAAAAATCGCACCTCCAGCCTGGCGCGCTACGAAGGCAAGGCAGTGCCGGCGACTCGCACCCCTACATTTTGCGTTACCCACAGGCTTATCCCCAAACATACCCGAGTCACCGCCTTGGCGACTCGTGAATCGCGCCCGTTCTTCGGAATCAACGTCCGCCCGACTCGCAAAAAAACCGCCCCGAAGGGCGGTTTTTCCGAGTCGCGTCGTCGGCGAGCCGTTTCCTACAGAAGGAAGTCGCCGGCACTCAGCCCCGGCGCCCCGACCAAGACGATCGAGAAATCTGCCGTGCCGTCGCCGTCGATGTCCCCCGACAGGCGTCCCGACGGCGTGTAGTTCAGTTCGCCGGCGGTTCCGCTGAAAGCGGAGGTGCCGATAAAGACAAACGCATCATCGGCACCGGTCGAGGTATTGGCGTCAATGCCACGCAGGTCGATCAGGTCGACGCCGTTGCCAAAGTCCTGGATGCGGTCGGCGCTGGAGCCAAGGCCGCTTTCCCCCGCATCGTTGAACACGAAGAAGTCGTCGGCGATGCCCCCGGTCAGCAGATCCCGTCCGTTGCCGCCGATCAGGGTGTCCTGGCCATTGCCGCCGTCCAGTTCGTCATCGCCGTCTCCGGCGTCCAGCCGGTCGCGCCCGCCGCCGCCCAGCAACGTGTCGTTGCCCGTCGCCCCGGCCAGCCGGTCATTGCCACCGCCGCCGTCCACCAGATCGTTGCCCGGTCCGGCGCTCATGTTGTCGCGGTCGGTGCCCCCGTACATCTCGTCATCGCCAGCCTGGCCAAAGATGCGGTCGCGCCCGTCGCCCCCGTCCAGCGTGTCGGCATAGCCGCCGCCAAGCAATTCGTCATTGCCCGCGCCGCCGTCGACGAAATCACGATTGCCGCCGCCATCCAGCGTGTCATCGCCATTCTGGCCGTACAGGCTGTCATTGCCGTTGCCGCCGCGCAGATCGTCATTGCCGCCGCCGCCATAGCCGATGTCATTGCCGTTCGACAGCGTCACCATGTCGTTCCCGGCCCCGGCCTGCACCTCGTCATCGCCCGCGCCGGTCTGAACCGTGTCGTTCCCGGCGCCTGCGTCCACAAACTCGGCCTGGTTCGATCCCGTGATGTCGTCCGCGGCATCGGCAATCGCCGCAAAAAGCACTGCCGGCAGGTTGGGCACCCCCTGCAATGTGGCCGCGTCGATGGACAGGCCGGTCACATCCACCAGCAGTTCGCCATCCCAGACAGAGTTCCACGACTCCGTCACCGGATCAAAGGCAAGGATCTGGTTGTTGGGGTCGTCGAAGGTCAGCAGGTCTTCATACCGGTCATAAAGACGGAACCCGGTGATCGTTCCGGTGAAGGGGGTGGGCCTGTCATCCCCGAAATTGCCCGAGATCGAAAGATCCGGGCCCATCAGACGGATCATCATGCCCGCCAGCGGCCCGCTGTCGAAGACGATCAGCTGGGCATCGTTGACCGGGTAGATGTCAAACCCCACACCATTGAACACCAGAAAGGGCGAGATGCCGGACGACCAGGTCTCTCCTGTCCAGCCCGACCAGCCCTGTTGGGGCAAGGACGCCGCCCCGGTATAAGTGACATTTGGCATAGCAGCCCTCCGCAGTAATCAGACGAGGTGCCGGAATGCTTGGCACCCTCGTCCCTGCGGTAGCACGCCGCGCGCAGCCGGTCACACGGTTTTCACGCGGGGTCCGGAATTCCGTGCCTGCGGGCGCGCCCCCGGAAGGCGCAGCGCCAGCAATCCCAGCACCGCCCCCAGATACAGCAGCGGTTCCAGCTGAAATCCCTTGGACAGCATCACGAAGTGCAGACCGCCCAACAGCGCCACCGCGTAGGTCAGCTTGTGCAGCTGTCGCCAGCGCGGCCCCAGCCTGCGCACCGACCAGTTGTTGGATGTCAGCGCCAGCGGCACCATCAACACAAAGGCGGCCATGCCCACCGTGATGTAGGGACGTTTCAGGATATCCGCCCAGATCTGCCCCAGGAACTGCACATCCAGCACAAGCCAGACCAGCAGATGCGCGGTGACATAGACAAAGGCCATCACACCGATCGCCCGGCGGAACTTCAGCAGGTTCACACCCAGGTATCGCCGCAGCGGCGTCACGCACAGCCCGGCGATCAGCACCTGCAGGGCAAGCTCGCCATATTCGTGCTCCAGCGCCTTGATCGGCTCCGGTCCCATCTGGTCGGATGCCGCCAGATAGAACAGCCACGGTGCGGGCAAGGCCAGCAGCAGGTAAAGCGCCCAGGGCGGCACGCGCCGTGCCGCCTGGTTGATGCGGTCCGCCAGCATCAGAAGAACTCCGCCAGGTCCATGCCCTTATAAAGCGCGGCGACGTCTTCTTCATAGCCGTTGAACATCAGGGTCGGCTGACGGCGGGCAAAGAGGCCCGCGCCGATCTTGCGTTCGGTGGCCTGGCTCCAGCGCGGGTGATCCACATTGGGATTCACATTGCTGTAAAAGCCGTATTCGCGCGGGTTTGCGCGGTTCCACGAGGCGGGCGGCTCGTCTTCGGTCAGCGTGATGCGCACCACCGACTTGATCGACTTGAACCCGTATTTCCACGGCACCACCAGGCGAAGCGGCGCGCCGTTCTGGTTCGGCAGATCGCGGCCGTAAAGGCCGGTGGCCATGATCGTCAGCGGGTGGCGCGCCTCGTCCAGCCGCAGCCCCTCGACATAGGGCCAGTCCAGCACCGGAAAGCGCGTGCCGGGCATTTCCTCGGGGCGATAGACGGTTTCAAAGGCGACATAGTTCGCCCCGGGCTTCACACCTGCAAGGTCCAGCAGATCCGCCAGTTCGAACCCGTTCCAGGGCACCACCATTGACCAGGCCTCGACGCAGCGGAAGCGGTAGATGCGCTCTTCGATGGTCATCTGGCTCAGGATGTCTTCCAGCGCGTAGTCGCCGGGACGCTCCACCAGCCCGTCGATCGTCACGGTCCACGGGCTGGTGGTCAGCATGTGGGCGTTCTTGGACGGATCGGACTTGCCCGTGCCGAATTCGTAGTAGTTGCAGTACGAGGTGATGTCGTCCCAGTCATTGGGCTCCAGCCCAGCCTGCGCCTGCGCCGGTGCCGAAAGCCCGGTCATCGCCCCGGCCCCGAGCCCGGCGAGGATCTGGCGGCGGTTCAGAAAGACCGCTTCGGGTGTCACGTCGTCACGAGTCAGGGTGTTGGTCCAGCGCAATGCCATGCGGTCCTCCTTTGCAAGCCTGCGCCAGAGATAGAGGACCGCCCGCGCTGCGCCAAACCAACTCGACTCACGTTGGCGTCACGCTGCTGAAACAATGTGCCGCCGTCACTCGGCCACGCCCAGACGGATCAGTGCATCCTCGAACTGCTTGTGCCCCCGCGCCTTGGCCAGCCCCTCAAGGCCCAGATGCACCGACGGATACAGTTCGTTCATCTGTTTGGACGTGCCGTCGTCACACACGATGCGGACATGCCGCCGCCGCATCTGCCGGGGCTCGGACACCCCGACTGAATGTGCGATCGTTTCCACCTCTTCTGTCACCGCCTTGGCATAGGCCGCGACGCGCTTGTCCTTTTCATGCACCACTAACCCCTTCTGCAGTGACGGGATATGGGTCGTGATGCCGGTCGGGCAGGTGTTCTTGTTGCATTTCAGCGCCTGGATGCAGCCCAGCGAGAACATGAACCCCCGCGCCGAAGCGACAAAATCCGCGCCAAGGCAGATCGCCCAGGCGACATCGCCGGGTATGATCAGCTTGCCGCTGGCGATGATGCGGATGCGGTCGTGCAGACCGGCCAGGTCGCGCAGATCGACCATGCGGATCAGCGCCTCGCGCAGTGGCAGGCCCACGAGGTCGATCAGCGGCATGGGGGCCGCGCCCGTCCCGCCCTCGCCGCCATCCACCGAGATGAAGTCGGGCGCGGATTCCTCGCCCCGTTCGCGGATCTTCTTGAAGAAGTCGAACCAGGGATCGGCAGAGCCGACACAGGTCTTGACGCCCACCGGCTTGCCGGTCACCTCGCGGACATGGGCGATGAGATCCAGCAGACCGTCGAAATCGTCCACCTCGCGGTGGCGGTTGGGCGAGATCGCGTCCTTGCCCATGGGCACGCCGCGGATTTCCGACACTTCCTTGTCGATCTTGGCCGCGGGCAGGATGCCGCCCTTGCCCGGCTTGGCACCCTGGCTCAGCTTGATCTCGAACATCTTGACCTGATCATGCGCCGCCACTTCGCGCAGCTTGGCGTCGCTGAGATTTCCCTCCTGGTCTCGCACGCCAAACTTTGCCGTGCCGATCTGATAGACGATGTCGGCCCCACCCTCCAGGTGATAGGGGGACAGCCCGCCTTCGCCGGTGTTCAGCCAGACCCCGGCCATCCTGGCCCCGCGCGACAGGGACAGCACCGCGGGTTTCGAGATCGCGCCGTAGGACATGCCCGAGATGTTGAAGATCGACGGCGCGGCATAGGGATGGCGGCAATGCGGACCGATCAGCATCGGTTCCGTCGATGCGTACTGATCGTCCAGCGGCGGGAACACCGCATTCATGAAGATCGGCGTGCCGGGAATGCTGAGGTTTCGGGTCGACCCGAAGGCAACCGTGTTCCCCTTGTTTTCGGACGCATTGTACACCCAGTTGCGCTGTGCCCGGTTGAACGGCATTTCTTCGCGGTCCATCGCAAAGAAATACTGACGAAAGAACTCGCCCAGTTCGGTGAACAGGTTCCGGAACCGGCCGATCACCGGGTAGTTGCGCCGGATCGCATCACCGGTCTGCATCCGGTCAATCAGATACATGACAAGCGCGGTCGCCACCGCCACGCCGATCACAAAGACAAAAACCAGCGCCAGATACTGCAGCGCCATCATCGCGTAACCCATATGCCACTCCCCGCATGTGTTGATTTGCCTCAAGGCAAATCTTTCCTCCGTCACTACTGTGCCATCATCACAGCCAAATGGCAGCCCCGCTGCCCATTTCGCCCAAAGGGAGAAACCATGAAACAGACACTGGGCGCCGCGGCGCTGATGCTGTGCGGCACGGCCGTCTGGGCCGCCGACATCATCACCTATGAAACTGACCAAAGCTTTGACGATGTCGTGTTTGGCCTGGAAAACGCGATCCTCGACGAAGGTCTCGTGATCGACAGCGTCAGCCATACCGGCGAGATGCTGGAGCGTACCCGCGCCGATGTAGGTTCGGACGTCGTGCTGTACCTGCAGGCCGACGTGTTCAGCTTTTGCTCGGCCAAGCTCTCGCGCGAGGTGATGGAGGCCGATCCGATGAACATCGTGTTCTGCCCCTACGACATCTTTGTCATGGTGCAGCCCGACACGCCGGACGTCACCACCATCGGCTTTCGCAGCTATCCCGACGGTGCGATGAAGAAGATCGAGGCCCTGCTGGACGGCATCGCCCGGGCGGCCATCGGGCTCGATTGATCACGCGCCGCTGGCGTCGTTTCACGAAGATGTAACTGGATTTCACCTTTGCGCGCGGCTTAGACGCGCCGCGCGTGGCGTCAAGGGTCTTGTTGCGGATATCCGCCTGAACCAAAAGCGTTTTCCCTCCGTAGTCTTGGGTGATGTGAGCGACACATCGCAACCAGACATGGAGGACATTCAATGTTCCGTCGTACGTTCATCGCCGCTGCAACCGCCGCCACCCTCGCCGCTCCCGCGTTCGCGCAGGATGCAGACATCGTCGACACCGCTGTCGCAGCCGGCTCCTTCACCACGCTCGTCGCCGCCGTTCAGGCCGCGGGCCTTGTCGAAACGCTGAAGGGCGAAGGCCCGTTCACCGTGTTCGCCCCCACCGATGACGCATTCGCCGCTCTGCCGGAAGGCACCGTCGAAGGCCTGCTGAACGACATCCCGGCCCTGACCGCGATCCTGACCTACCATGTCGTGCCGGGCAAGGTCATGTCGACCGATCTCAGCGACGGCATGATGGCCGCCACCGTGAACGGTGCCGAAGTGACCATCGGCACCGATGGCGGCGTGACCGTCGATGGTGCCAACGTCATCACCGCCGACATCGAAACCTCGAACGGTGTGATCCACGTGATCGACGCCGTGATTCTGCCGAAGTAATTCGACAGTCCGCTCCGGGCGCGGCCATCGTTCCGCGCCCGGAAACGGTCCTGCGGGCAGGATCGCTAAAAACCGGCTTTTTCGCCGCATTTGCGCCCATTTCTTTGCACCTTTCCGCCACTTTTCCTACGCTTGTTGAAAACAACAACGCTGCCAAGAGGCCGGTCCGGCACGTCCATCGAGCACGGGTGGAAGACCCACCCATTTTTGAAACGGATGGAGACCGGTATGCCCGTGATCAACGGCACCTTGGGGGATGACAGTCTGCTTGGCACTGCGACAGGCGACAACATCACGCTTTTTGACGGAAACGATTATGTGATGGCCGACAACGGCACCGACCATGTCTTTGGCATGGCCGGCAATGACACGCTGCTCGGCGGCAATGGCGGCGACCGGCTGTACGGCGGCGCGGACAATGACAGCCTTGTCGGCGCCTGCGGGCATGACTGGCTTTACGGCGAGGACGGCGACGATTTCCTGTCCGGCGGAAACGCCGACGACCGGTTGTTCGGTGGCACGGGCCACGACACGCTGGATGGCGGAAACAACGACGACACCCTGTCCGGCGGGGCCGGAAACGACCTTCTGATCGGCGACAAGGGCATGGACGTCCTGGTTGGCGGCGAAGGGGACGACACCCTGTCCGGCGGCAAGGAAGACGACATTCTCACCGGCGGGACCGGGGCGGACATCTTCGTGATCGACGACTGGGACACCGGGCGGGACACGATCACCGATTTCACCCTTGGCGAGGACCTGATCGACCTGACCACCATCGGTGTCTACGACATCGGCCAGCTGCGCCTGGATCAGGACGGGTCCGACGCCATCGTGCGCCTGTTCAACGGCCAGACCATCACGCTGACCGGGATCACCGCCACCGATCTGGGCAATGACAACTTCGTGCTGGTCGCCGCCCCCGATCCGCTGGCCACGTCCGACAGCGCCGACCGCGTCAACGGCACCACGGCCGACGATTCCATCGACGGCATGAACGGGTCCGACCGTTTGTTCGGCGGAGAAGGGGACGATACCATCCTGGGCGGCAGTGGCCGCGATCAGCTGCGTGGCGACGACGGCAATGACAGCCTCGACGGCGGATCGGGCAAAGACAAGCTGATGGGCGGTACCGGCAACGACACGCTTCTGGGCATGGCCGACAACGATCTGATCTTTGGCGGTAGCGGCGACGACCTGATCAATGGCGGCAACAAGAACGACCGCATGTATGGCGAGGATGGCAACGACACCATCATCGGAGACAATGGCAACGACCTGATGGATGGCGGAGCCGGCACCGACAGCCTCAGCGGCGGCGCAGGCAAGGACACCATGACCGGCGGCGATGGCGACGACACGCTGGACGGCGGCTGGAACTCCGACCTGCTGACCGGCGGCGCGGGGGCCGATCTGTTTGTCTTCGACCTGCGCAGCAACGCCGACACGATCAGCGACTACGAAGACGGGATCGACCTGGTGGATGTCAGCGCCCATGCCGTCCGCGGCATCTCGGGGTTCGGCGATCTCGTGATCCTTCAGGTGGGCACCGACGCGGTTGTTTCGCTGGGCGGCAAGCACAGCATCACGCTGACCGGCGTCGCGGCCACCGACCTGGACGCTTCGGACTTCCTGTTCGCCTGACCCGGCGACACCGGCCTGCAACACCCGGAAAAGAATGAACCCGCCGGTTCTCAACCGGCGGGTTTGCCGTTTTTTTGCCACATTTCAGCCCTAATCGGGCCATGAGCATGAACACACAGGCGCCGCGGTAACGCCCACGACAAAAAAGAAGATCATGCCGTGAGTGAAGAGTAATGCAGGTTTATCAAGGTCTTAGAGCAGTAGGACGAACAAATGGCTATCGTTACAGAAACGACCGACGCGGTCGTTACCCCTTTTGCGGTCGGAAACTACGCGATCAGCGTAGGTGACACCTTCCAGGGCACTCTCGGAAATGGCGACACGCAAGACGGCATCTCGCTCAATGGGATTACCGCAGGTGTCACATATACAGTGTCCATCACCTTCAGCGACCTGGCGACCGACGCCTATACCGCGCTGATCATCAATCCCAACGACTTCCATTCGCAGGGTCTTTCGCTGGACGATGGTGTCGCCACCTTCAGCGGCCCGATCACGCATATCCTGACCGGCTTCGTGACGATGGATGGTCCGCGTATCAACGGCAACACCTTTGAAGTCGACTTCACGATGGCCACGGTCAACGCTGCGACCTTTGCCATCAGCTCGGACAGCGCAGACGTCGAATCCTACTCCTTTACCGTCACCGAAAACCCGGTTGTCACCGAAGGCGACGACGTTGTGACCGGCACGTCCGGTGACGATACGTTCGACCTGCTGGGCGGCGATGACAGCTATACCGACAGCGCCGGCAATGACTCGATCGAAGGTGGCATCGGCAACGACACCATCGCCCTGGGCGCGGGCAACGACACCGTGTCGGGCGGGAACGGCGACGACAGCCTGTCCGGTGGCGACGACAACGACCTGCTGAACGCGGGCGCCGGCCATGACGTGGTCGATGGCGGCATGGGCAACGACACCCTGCTGGGCGCAGGCGGCAACGATTCGCTGGATGGCGGCGCAAACGATGACGAACTGAACGGCGGCAACCTCGACGACACGCTGAACGGCGGCGCAGGCGACGACATCCTCGACGGCGGGCCGGGCAACGACGTCATGAACGGCGACGCCGGCAGCGACACCTTTGTCGGCGGCTTCGGCGACGACACCATGACCGGCGGCACCGATGCCGACACGTTCAACGTCATCGCCAATGCCGGGGCCGACGTCATCACCGATTTCGAGAACGGCACCGACACCATCGACGTCACCACGCTGGGCATCACCGGCATCGGCGGCATCACCGCCGCGACTGTCGGCGCGGATGTCGAGATCGACTTCGGCGGCGGCAACACGTTGACGCTGCAGAACTTCGCCCTTGGCGATCTGGACGCGTCCGACTTCACCTTCGCCGCCGCCCCCACGGGCCCGGCGGGCAGCGAACTGCTCACCGGCACCTCAAATGACGACACGCTCGACGGCGGCTCGGGCAATGACACGATCCTCGGCCTCGGCGGCAATGACGATCTGTCGGGCGGCATCTCGGACGACGAGATCGACGGCGGCGCAGGCAACGACACCGTGTCGGGCGACAACGGCGAAGACAGCATTTCGGGCGGCGACGACAACGACCTGCTGAATGGCGCGTCGGGCAACGACACCGTCAACGGCGATGCGGGTCATGACATGCTGCTGGGGGGCGGGGGCTTCGACGTCCTGAACGGCGGGGCCGACAATGACATCCTCAACGGCGGCAACGGCAATGACACGCTCGATGGCGGCACCGGCAACGACTCGCTCGACGGCGGCAAGGCCAACGATTCGCTCGACGGCAATGCCGGGTCCGACACGCTGGACGGCGGAATCGGCGACGACACCCTGACCGGCGGGGCCGATGCCGACATCTTCCAGATCGGCGCGGGCAATGGCGCGGACGTGATCACCGACTTCACCGATGGCAGCGACGTGATCGACGTCTCGGCCACCGGCGTCTATGATCTTGCCTCGCTCAACGCCACACAGAACGGCGCGGATGTGGATCTGACCATCAGCGGCGGCAACACCATTACGCTGCAGAACGTGCTGGTGGGCGATCTCGATGCCAGCGACTTCGTCTTTGCGGAATCGCCGCTGGCCTCCGGGGGCGACGACGAACTGGCGGGCACCGCGGGCAACGACACCCTGTCGGGCCTGGGCGGGGACGACTCGATCTACGGTTATGCCGGGGCCGACCTTCTGGATGGCGGCGACGGTCGCGACCAGATCGAGGGCGGCGACGACAACGACACCCTGATCGGCGGCAATGGCAACGACAACCTGCGCGGCGATCTGGGCGACGACTCGCTTGTCGGCGGCAACAACAACGACCGTCTCTACGGCAACGGCAACAACGACGTGCTCGAAGGCGGGGCCGGCAACGACCAGCTCTTTGGCGGCGGCGGCGACGACACGCTGAACGGCGGGTCCGGACGTGACACCATGATCGGCGGGGCCGGGGCGGACGTGTTCGTCTTCGACACCTCCAGCAACCGCGATGCGATCGGATCGTGGGAGGACGGCACCGACCTGATGGACGCCACCGCCTTTGCCGGTGTCGGCGTCACCGGGTTCGGCGATCTGACCATCACCCAGGTGGGCCTCGACACCGTGGTCCAGTTCTCGGGTGTGAACGAAGTGACGCTGGTGGGCGTGAACGCCGTCGACATCGACGCCACCGACTTCATCTTCTGATCCGTCCGCCACGGAGTCCTCCAAAGGCCCGCCTGGCGGCGGGCCTTTTTCGTGAGACCTGCCTCCGAAGCGGCACAACCTTTAACAGAACCGGACAGCCGAGCAGGCCCAATGGCGCCTCCCCGGCCCGGGGCGTGACGAATTTGTGGAGCCGCCCGCCGAACACGGCGAAACCGCCACATTTCAGCCAAATTTTCACAGTATCTCACACAAAAGAACAAATGATCGCCCGGACGCCGCCGCGATCGAGCAGCACAACTTAACACAGAGAGTGAGAGAGACCGCACGGCTTCGGCATCCTGCCGCCTGCCATGTGAAACGCGAACGGTTAAACAGGAGATCCATCCATGCCGACCATCACCGAAACCACTGACGCCAACGAACTCGTCGCCCCGATCTATTCGATGAACGTCGAAGACACCTTCGACGGCTTCCTGAACGGATCCGACAGCGGTGACAACGTTGCGATCAACCTGAACGCGGGCCTGACCTATACCCTGGTGCTGACCGGCCTGGGCGAGCTGGACTCCTACAACCTGTCGTTCATCAGCACCGGTCTGTCGGGCCAGGTCGACAGCGAAGAATATCAGGGCGGCATCAGCGGCCTCGCCGGACTGGACATCGACTGGGCCGAAGGCGATGCGGGTTCGGGTCAGCTGAGCTATACCTTTGTCGCAGACGACACCGGGGAATACTGGCTGACGCTGGACCGCACCGGCCTGCTGGACGGCAACATCGACTATGAACTGACCGTGCATCACGGCGCGGTGGATGCCGGCTCGGAAGGCAACGACACGATCCGGGGGGCGCTGGGGGACCAGGGGTATGACATGCTGGCGGGCGACGATTACGGTGTCGGCGGGCGTGGCAACGACACCTTCCTGGGCGGCGACGGCGACGACACGATCTATTCCGGCAAGGACCAGGACGTCGTCAACGGCGGTGCCGGCAACGACTTCATCGCCGGCATGGGCGGCCATGACCTGCTGGAAGGCGGCGACGACGACGACCGCATCTCGGGCGGCGCGGGTGTCGACACCATCGATGGCGGCGACGGCAACGACACCATCTTCGGCAACAAGGCCGCCGACCTGATCTTTGGCGGTGCGGGCGATGACAGCATCCGCGGCGGCACCGAGGAAGACACCATCGACGGCGGCGAAGGCAATGACAGCCTCGACGGCGAATTCGGCCTCGACGTCTATGTCTTCTCGGCCAACAGCGGCGACGACACCATCGCCGGCTTCTCCGACGGCTTCGACCGCATCGACGTCACCGGCATCAACATCTTCGGCCTGGGCGACATGCTGTTCTCGCAGTCCGGCAGCGACGTGCTGATCGACTTCCAGAACGGCTCCACCGTGCTGGTCGAAGACGCGGTCGTGGCGGATTTCGACGACAACGACTTCCTCTATGCCACCCTGGGCACCCAGGGCACTTCGGGCGACGACACCATGGTCGGCACCGCGGGCGATGACTGGTTCGTGGGCCTTGCCGGCGACGACCTGATCACCGGCGATATCGGCGACGACCTGCTCGAAGGCGGCGACGACCGCGACACCATCGACGGCGGTGCCGACAACGACACCATCCTGGGCGGCAACGGCAACGACTCCATCGATGGCGGCGCGGGCAATGACAGCCTCGACGGCGGCAACAGCAACGACACCATGCATGGCGGTGCCGGCAACGACCTGCTGATCGGCGGCTCGGGCAAGGACAGCATGTACGGCGATGCCGGCGACGACACCCTCATGGGCGGCACCTCCATCGACGTGCTCGAAGGCGGCGCGGGTTTCGACGTCTTCGTCTTCGAATCCAACGCCAATGACGACTTCATCACCGATTTCGAGGACGGCGTCGACCTGATCGACATCTCGGCCCTGATCACTGCTGGCGACATCACCGGCTTCGGCGACCTCGTCTTCTCCCAGATCGGCAACAACGTCCGCATCACCCTCTACGGCAGCAACGACCTCACCATCCTCACCGAGAACGTCGCAAACCTCACCATCGACGATTTCATCATCGCCTGAGACGGCACGTCTCAAAAAAAAGGGGCCCGCCGAAACCGGCGGGCCCCCGTTCATGTGGACACCTTCAGTGCACCACCGCGTCGTCCGGTCGCGGACGGTTGGTCGAGGCAACGCGGTCCCCGATCAGCAGCCCTTCGCTGCCGGCCGAGACCGGAATGACATCGCCATCGCCGACATCCCCCGCCAGCAGCATCTCGGCCAACGGATCCTGCAGCGCCCGCTGGATCACGCGCTTGAGCGGCCGGGCGCCAAAGACCGGGTCATACCCCTCTTCGGCCAACCAGGTGCGCGCGCCGTCATCCAGATCCAGCGTGATCTTGCGCGCCGCCAGCCGTTTCAGCAGGCGCGACAGCTGGATATCGACGATGCCGCCCATGTCCTCGCGCTTGAGCCGGTCAAAGATGATCGTCTCGTCGAGCCGGTTCAGGAACTCGGGGCGGAAATGCGCCCGCACCGCATCCATCACATCGCGCCGCGCCTGCGCGCTGTCCGCGCCTTCGGGCAATTGCGACAGCGCCTGCGATCCAAGGTTCGAGGTCAGCACGATCAGCGTCTGCTTGAAATCCACCGTGCGGCCCTGCCCGTCGGTCAGAACGCCATCGTCGAGCACCTGCAAAAGCACGTTGAACACATCCGGATGCGCCTTTTCGACCTCGTCGAACAGCACGACCTGGTAGGGCCTGCGCCGCACCGCCTCGGTCAGCACGCCGCCCTCGTCGTACCCCACATAACCCGGAGGCGCGCCGATCAGGCGGGCGACAGCGTGCTTCTCCATGAATTCCGACATGTCGATGCGTACCATGGCGCTGTCATCGTCGAACAGGAACTCCGCCACCGCCTTGGTCAGCTCGGTCTTGCCCACACCCGTCGGGCCGAGGAACAGGAACGAGCCCAGCGGCCGGTTCTCGTCGTTCAGCCCCGCGCGCGCCCGGCGCACGGCGTTGGCCACCGCCGTCACGGCCTGATCCTGGCCGATCACGCGGCGGTGCAGGTCGTCTTCCATCCGCAACAGCTTCTCGCGCTCGCCTTCCAGCATCTTGGACGTGGGGATCCCCGTCCAGCGCTCCACCACCGAGGCGATGTGTTCGGGGCGCACGGCCTCTTCCACCATCACGTCATCGCTGCTTTCGGCCTCCGACAGCTGCTTTTCCAGCTGCGGAATGATGCCGTAGGACAGCTCCCCCGCGCGGGCCAGATCGCCCTGGCGCTTG
The DNA here is from genome assembly GCA_030425925.1 of Alphaproteobacteria bacterium. Taxonomy (GTDB): domain Bacteria; phylum Pseudomonadota; class Alphaproteobacteria; order Rhodobacterales; family Rhodobacteraceae; genus JAUHZO01. The sequence goes on from JAUHZO010000020.1 coordinate 14,847, forward strand.
GCGATTTCCAGATCGGCGCGCGCCTTGTCGAGCTGTTCCTTGATGTCGCGGGCCGAGGCAAGCTTGTCCCGCTCCGCCTGCCATTGCGCCGTCATCTGCGCCGACTGCTCCTGCAGGTCCGCCAGATCCTTCTCCAGCTTGGCCAGCCGGTCCTTGGAGGCCTGATCGTCCTCCATCCGCAACGCCTCGACCTCGATCTGCTTCTGCAGGATGTCGCGGTCCAGCGCGTCCAGCTCTTCGGGCTTCGAATCCACCTCCATCCGCAGACGCGACGCGGCCTCGTCCATCAGATCGATGGCCTTGTCGGGCAGGAAGCGGTCGGTGATGTAGCGGTGCGACAGCGTCGCGGCGCTTACCAATGCGGAATCCGAGATCCGCACGCCATGGTGCAGCTCGTACTTCTCCTTGATGCCCCGCAGGATGGAAATCGTGTCCTCCACCGTCGGCTCCTCCACCATCACGGGCTGGAACCGCCGCGCCAGGGCCGCGTCCTTTTCGACATGCTTGCGGTACTCGTCCAGCGTGGTGGCCCCGACACAGTGCAATTCACCCCGCGCAAGCGCCGGTTTCAGAAGGTTCGAGGCATCCATCGCCCCGTCCGCCTTGCCCGCGCCCACCAGCGTGTGCATCTCGTCGATAAAAAGGATGATCTCCCCGGCAGCCGACGTGACCTCCGACAGGATCGCCTTCAACCGCTCCTCGAACTCGCCGCGATACTTCGCACCCGCGATCAGCGCACCCATGTCGAGCGCCAGCAGCCGCTTGTTGCGCAGGCTCTCGGGCACGTCGCCATTGACGATGCGCAGCGCGAGACCCTCGGCAATCGCGGTCTTGCCCACGCCCGGCTCCCCGATCAGCACCGGGTTGTTCTTGGTCCGGCGGCTCAGCACCTGCATCGCGCGGCGAATCTCGTCGTCGCGTCCGATGATGGGGTCGATCTTGCCCTGTTCGGCACGTTCCGTCAGGTCCAGTGCGTATTTCCTGAGCGCGTCATAGCCCTCTTCCGCCGTTGCACTGTCGGCGGTGCGGCCCTTGCGAATGTCGTTGATGGCCTCGTTCAGCTTCTGCGCGCTGACCGCCCCGGCCTCCATCGCCTCTTTCGCAGGCGACTTGACCATGGCCAAAGCCATCAGCATCCGCTCCACCGGCACAAAACTGTCCCCGGCCTTCGAGGCCAGTTTCTCCGCTTCGTCCAGCACCTTGCCGGTGGCGCTGTCGAGATAGACCTGCCCGGCATCGCCCGTCACCTTGGGGATCTTGACCAGCCTGGTCTCCAGCGCCTGGCGCACGCGGTCCGGCGCACCGCCCGCGCGGGTGATAAGGTTGCTCGCCAGCCCCTCTTCATCGTCCAGCAATGCTTTCAGCAAATGTTCGGGCGCCAGTTTCTGGTGGCTTTCCCGCATTGCAATGGTCTGGGCGGCCTGAATGAACCCGCGCGACCGTTCCGTGAACTTCTCCAAGTTCATGGGTCTCTCCTTCTCCAAAGCACCCGCCTGATCTGGCAACGCCTGCCCGTGCAGCACGTCCCGTTGCGGGCCTCGCCAGAAAAATGGGCACGGCCACACCCCCCTGCAACCCGTCTCTGTCGCAAATCTGCAACAAAAAGCGCCCTGAACTTCTTCTTGGGAAAAATACCCCCCTCCAACGGCGCAAGCGGCGCGACGCCTCTGCCTTGTGCCGCAACGGCCACTGGCCTATCCAACCCCGCAAAAGGAGCCAGCCCATGTCCGATGACCGCCTGATCGTTGCCCTAGACGTGCCCGACGCCCTGACGGGCCTGCAGATGGCCGAACGGCTGGGGGATACGGTAACGTTCTACAAGATCGGGCTGGGCATGCTGACCGGCGGCGGGCTGGCGCTGGCGAATGAACTGAAGCAGGACCACGGCAAGCGCATCTTCCTCGACATGAAGCTTTTTGACATCGGCGCGACGGTCGAGGCGGCGGTACGCGGCCTTGCCCAATTCGACCTCGACTTTCTCACCGTGCATGGCGATCCCAACGTGATCCGTGCGGCACGGGAAGGGGCCGCGGGCAAGGACATGCAGATCCTTGCCGTCACCATCCTGACCTCGCTGGATCGCGACGATCTGGATGCCGCCATGATCGTGCCGGGCGACATTCCCGACATTGTCACCGCCCGCGCGGCCCGCGCGTTCGAGGCAGGGGCCGACGGGATCGTCTGCTCGCCCAACGAGGCCGCGCTGGTGCGAACCCTGCCGCAGGCTGAGGGCCGCCTGATCGTGACCCCCGGCGTGCGCCCCGCCGGCAGCGATGCCGGCGATCAGAAACGCATCGCCACCCCGGCCAGCGCCATCGCCGCCGGGGCCGATCACGTGGTGGTCGGTCGCCCGATCCACCGGGCCCCCGACCCGCGCGCCGCGGCCGAAGCCATCCTCGCCGAACTGCAATCGCCGCAGGCCCAACGCGCCAACCGGGTCTGACCTCAACATCCTGTGGCATCGGATGCGGGGAACACAGTTTCGTGTCTCCCCCTTTTTCCACCGCCTGACACGCCCCACCTGAAACTTATCCACAGGCCCACAAGCCCGGACCCGTCAGGAGGCAAAGAGCATGGCCGACATCCGTACCCAGATTGGCGACATCGCCTACAACCCCGCCACCCAGCGTTTCGAGGCGCTGGTGGTGTTCCACACCGGCCTGGGCCGGTTCAGCATCGCCGCAACGCATGACGCGCCGTTGACCGCCGGGTTCGACGAGATCAGCGACGTGCTCCTGCGCGATGCGCTGGCCGGTCTGACCCAGGCCGGACGCCTGCGGGCACGGCTGGTTCCGGCGCAGCCTGTGGCAGAGGCCGCGCCACAACTGCCCTTTGCGGCCTGAGTTTCCGCCGGGTCTGCCCTGCCTGCTGATCCCGGCCTGCCTCTGATCCCCTCTGTCCCCGGGATCACGCACACTGCCCGGGCGGGTCGGTCAGCCGCTTGCGTCCGGGCCTTTTCCGGCCAGATAGGCCATCAGGATGTCGCGGAAATGCGGGATCGCCCTGGGATGGGCGGCATAGGCTTCCGGCGTCATCATCAGCCAGCCTTCACCCTCATCGCCAAAGACGATGTCCTGCTCCCACGCGGCGGGCATGTGGGCAGCGTAGTACCAGCCCACGCACCCGCCCACCTGGCGGACATGCGCCAAGACAAGATGTGATGGCGCCAGCCTCAGCCCCACCTCTTCCCGGGTTTCCCGGATGGCGCAGGTCTCGGGGCTTTCGTGGCCTTCGCGCGCCCCGCCCGGGAAATCCAGATAGCCCGGCCAGCTGATCTGAGGCTTGTTGTCGCGCTTGAGGATGACCAGACGGTCGCCCAGAAACAGCATGACCTTTGCGCCCTCGAAAACACGGCGTGGATCGTTCATGGAAATCTCCCCTCCCCGGGGATACACTGCAGCTGCTCATCCGGATGCCTGCATGCCCGCCCTTTGCCGCGATTGCCTGACCACCTTTGACGACGGCGCACGCTGCCCCGCCTGCGGCCGTCCGCGAATCGTTGCGCATGACGAGCTTTGGCACCTCTCAATTGCACATATGGATTGTGACGCCTTTTATGCGAGCGTCGAAAAACGCGATGACCCCACACTGGCCGACAAGCCCGTGATCATCGGCGGCGGGCGGCGCGGCGTTGTGTCCACGGCCTGCTATGTGGCGCGAATCCGCGGCGTGCGCTCGGCCATGCCGATGTTCAAGGCGCTGGCGCTTTGCCCCGACGCTGTGGTGATCCGCCCGCGGATGCAGGCCTATGTCGAGGCCAGCCGTGCCATCCGCGCGATGATGGAAGAGCTGACGCCCGCCATCGAGCCGCTGTCGCTGGACGAGGCGTTTCTGGATCTCACCGGCACGGCGCGCCTGCACGGACATCCGCCCGCGGTGATGCTGGCGCGTCTGGTCAAGCGGATGAAAGACGAACTGGGCCTGACCGGCTCCATCGGGCTGTCGCACAACAAGTTTCTGGCCAAGATCGCCTCGGACCTCGACAAGCCGCGCGGCTTTTCGGTGATCGGCCGGGCCGAGACCGAAGCCTTTCTGCGCCCCCGCCCGATCCGGCTGATCTGGGGTGTGGGCGACGCTGCGCAGGCCTCGCTGGAGCGCGCGGGCATCCGCACCTTCGAAGACCTGATGCGCTGGGAGCGCACCGACCTGACGGCGCGGTTCGGCAGCATGGGCGACCGGCTGTGGCACCTGGCGCGCGGGCAGGATCACCGCCGGGTGACGCGCAACGCGCCGATGAAATCGATCTCGAACGAAACCACCTTTCACGAAGACACCTCCGACCCGGAGATCCTTGACGGCCATCTGTGGCGGATGTGCGAAAAGGTGTCAGACCGGGCCAAGGCCAAGGGGCTGGCGGGCCGCGTCGTGACGTTGAAGCTCAAACGTTCGGATTTCTCGCAGATCACCCGCCGGACCTCGCTCAGCGATCCCACGCAGATTGCCGACCGGCTGTACCGCACCGCGCGGGCGCTGTTCGATCTGGTCCCCGGTGACGGGCGCTACCGTCTGCTGGGGGCAGGCCTGTCCGATCTGGTGCCCGAAACGCAGGCCGATCTCGGGGCCGACCTGCTGGACCCGCAGGCCGGAACCCGGGCCAGGGCCGAACGCGCCACCGATGCCATCCGCGCCCGTTTCGGAGAGGATGCCATCGTCAAGGGGCGCGCGCTGCGCTGAGATCAGCGGCCCAGCACGTCCTCTTCCTCGTCAGTGACGTCATAGCCCAGCGCTTCGAGCCCGGATTCGAGGTTATCGGCCAGATGCGGCGTGCCGATCAGATAGTCCGCCGTGGGGGTCGTGGCTTCGGCAAAGGCCGTCTGCAGCGCCTCGGCCCAGTCTTCGGCCTCGAACGCGCCGCGACCGATCCACATCACCGCCACGAGCGCGGCCTGCTCTTCCTCGTCCATCCGCTCGACCAGCGCGCGCAGCTCGCCTTCGGCCCGGTCCAATTCGCGCGCCATCACGATGACCGCCGCCACCTTGCGCACACTGATCTGCTCCATCTCGCGTCTCCCTTTCAGCACCGCCCGACCATGCGCCTGCGGGCAGGGCGGCACCTTGATCTTACGCAAACAGACGATAGTAGAGCCAGTCGGGCAGGAACTGGCTGCCGCGGAAGACAAGGCTGAAGCCGGTGGGGAAGGACCGCTTGAACCTGGCCGAGTTCATATGCGCGAAATACGCTGCGGCGGCCTCGTCCGGTTCCATGATGAAGGGCATGGCAAAATCGTTCTTGTCGGTCAGTCGGGTGCGGACAAAACCGGGATTGACCAGTTGCACCTTCACCCCGCTGCGCCACAGATCGGCGCGCAGGCTTTCGGCCAGTGCCATCACTCCGGCCTTCGACGCCACATAGGGCGCGGCATCCGGCAGGCCGCGAAAGCCCGAAAGCGATCCGGTCAGGACCAGGTGCCCGGCATCGCGTTCGACAAAACGCGGCAGCACGACGCCCACAAGGTTCATCGCCCCGCAGAAATTCACCTCGGCCATGAGCCGCGCCTGTGCATCGTCCCAGGCCTTTGCGCCAAAGGGCCAGTACACGCCCGCCATCTGCACCACACCGTCGATCTCGCCGATATCGGCGGCGGCCTGCGCCAGGCTTTCGGGGTCGGTCACATCCACCGGTGCGGTCAGCGCAGGGCCCGGCAACGACTCGGCCAGAGCCTCAAGCCGGTCTTCCGAACGGGCGCTGAGCACCAGGTCGACACCCGAGGCACTGAGCTTGTGCGCAAGCGCCGCGCCCAGCCCCTCGCTGGCCCCGACCAGCCAGTACCTTTTGCCACGCCAGTTGGTCACGCCGGTTCCGCCCGGCGCATGGTGGCGACCAGTTCGGCGACCTTGATGCCGAACTTGCGGAACTGGCTGCGGTTCACGATCGTCCCGTTGGGCGCAAGATACATCCAGTCCGTGGTGTCGAGCACGTGCCCGCCGGCGCTTTCGGCCAGCCGGATGCGATAGCGCAACTGAACGGTGGGCCCGGATTGCGCGCCCTGCCCTTCGCCCACGACATCGGGGGCCGTGGCGACGATGCGGCCGTCATTGCCCAGGGTCAGGTCCCAGCGGCGGTGCTGCTCCTCGCCGGAATCATATGTGAAATGCTCGGTCATGACCCCCTTGTTGCCATCCCAGGTGGCCTGGAAATCGCCGACAAAGCGCGATACGACGCGACCCGTCGGGCCGTAGATCACGCCTTCGCACACGATGGGCCCGTTCAGATGGCGGCGCAGATCAAACGCCTCGCCGCCGGCGGTCAGGTAATCCTGCGGCGCTTGCCCGGGAAAGTCGAAATAGCGTGTCTTGAGGTATCCCAGGACACCCATCAGGGTTGCGCCAAGGATCACATAGTAGAGAGCGTCCATCACGTCTTCTCCTTTTGGCTTAGGGGCTTGCCGGGAGCGGCGCTCATCGGCTCACCTCTTCCAGCGGCGGTTCGGGACGGGTGCGGTAGGGCGCGCCCTTCCACCAGAGTTTCAGCGCCTGCCAGTGGATCAGCGCCAGCACGCGGCGCGACCCGAACGGCCGCCGCAGGACCGAGCGCAGGATCGACAGGTTGGTCAGGTCGCGGCGCTTGCCCGTCAGCGTGGCGATCACGCCGCCCGATCCGTTGTCATGGTCGATCCAGACACCGATCCGGTCCGCGCCGATATCGAAGCGAAAGACATAATCCCCCTCGACCGGCTGGAACGGCGAGACATGAAAGATCTTTTTCGCCGTCAGACGGTCGGCCGGGGTGATGGGCGCGCCATCGGGTCTGGTGCACAGATAGGAATGGCGGTCGCCAAAGGTGTTGGTCACCTCGGCGATCACCGCCCGCAATTGCCCGTCGCCATCCTGCGCCAGCCAGAACGAGACCGGGTTGAACACATGGCCAAGGATGCGCGGCTGCGCCAGCAGCCAGAGCGTGCCGTCCGCCGGCACGCCCTCGGCCGCCAGCACCTTTCGCGCCCAGGCGGAACCTTGCCCCTGTCCCGGAGCACCGCCATGATCGCGGTCATGCAGCGACGCCAGGTTGCCGCGGTTGCGCGAAAAGAGCCAGGGCCCGTTCGCTTCGGCCTCGGCGTCCAGCAGCACATAGTCGACGGAATAGCGAAACGCGTTGTTCACCGTGCCCTTGCGCCCGTGATAGGTCTCGCCCTCGATATGCGTGATGGCGCTCATGCCGCGGGCACCAGGGCGGCATCGCGGGCGCGGATCGCCTCGACCACGTCAACGGCGCTGCCCAGCCCGTCCTCGTGAAAGCCGTTCTTCATCCAGGCCCCGCAGAACCAGGTGTTTCGCGTGCCGTTCATCGCAGCGACCAGCCCCTGCGCCTCGAGCGCCGCAAGATCGTAGACCGGGTGCCGCAGGACGGTTTCGTCATGGATCAGTTCCTCGCGGATGGTCCTCGTGCTGTTGAGCGTCACGAACAGGGGATCGTCCTTGGGGATCGGCTGCAGGCAGTTCATCCAGTAGGTCAGGTCGATGGTGTCCACCGTCTTGTCCGGTGCCTCGGTATAGTTCCACGACGACCAGCAGTGCCGCCGCTTCGGCATCACCTGCGGGTCGGCATGCAGGACGATGCGGTTCGGCTGATAGCCCACCGCACCCAGCGCCGCCGTTTCGGTCGGCGTGGCGTCGTCCAGAAGGCGCAGGCTGTCGTCGGAATGGGTGGCCAGAACGACATCGTCGAACGTCTCCCACGCGCCGCCGGCCCGGACGCTGACCGTGGTGCCTGCCCGGCGCACGCGTTCCACCGGCTGGCCCAGCCGCATGCCAACGCCGGCGCTCCGCATGGCCTGTTCGATCCGCCGGACATATTCCACCGATCCGCCCTGCACCGTGTACCACTGGTGCTGCCCGGTATGGTGCAGCAGCGCGTGGTTCTCGAAGAACCGGATCAGCGCATGCGCCGGGAAATCCATGATCTTTTCCGTGGGAGTCGACCAGATCGCGCCCGAAAGCGGCAGCAGATAATAGTCGCGGAACCACGCGCCCGTGCCCAGCCTGTCCAGAAACGCGCCCAGCGACAGCGTCCTGTCCTGCGCCAAGTCCAGTGCACGTGCATTGAACCGCAGGATATCCCGCACCATGCGCAGAAAGCGCGGGTCTGCCATGTTTGCCGGCTGGGCAAACAGGGCGCGCAGGTTGCGCAGGCCGTATTCCAGCCGCCCGCCCCGGACCGATGCGGCAAAGGTCATGTCCGACGGCACCACCGGCACGTCCAGTTCGGCAAACAGCGCCGCCAGATGCGGATAGTTGGCATAGTTGAACACGATGAACCCGGTATCCACGGGCTGATCGCCGCGCTTGCCGGCGATGATCGTCCTGGCATGCCCGCCCAGTCGCGGCTCGGCCTCGAACAACGTGACGCGATGATCGGATGCCAGCATGTGCGCCGCCCCCATCCCCGAGATGCCACCGCCGATCACGGCAATACGGCGCGGTGCGGCGGCGCGGGCTTCGAATGGCATGTCGGCGTCTTCCTTTTTGCGATCTGTCAGGAAAGTCTTACGCGCCGGACCTGTCACCAGATGAAAAAAGAGCGGAAAATCATTTTGATCCAGCCCGACCGGGCTTGCGTACCTGAATCATGTTCGGCACGCATGACCCTTTCGACACCTGCGACGTCGCGCCCGTTGAGATGCGGGCGGCAAGACGTCATGTCAAAGGCAATGCAACAGTCGGGACCACGCGTGTGGGTGTGAAAGACCCAGAACAGGCGGCGGATATGATCGAACTGCTTCGACGTATCCGCCATGACCGGGACGAGTCGGCTTTTGTCGATCTGTTCCGGCATTTCGCGCCGCGGGTGAAGGCGTTCCTCATCCGGTCCGGGGCCGACCCGGCCATGGCCGAGGAATGCGTACAGGAGGTGATGGCGACGGTCTGGCACAAGGCTGCGCTGTTCGATCCGTCCCGCGCATCGGTGGCGACCTGGGTCTTCACCATCGCGCGCAACAAGAAGATCGACCTTCTGCGCAAGCAGAAACGCCCCGAGCCCGAAGACCTGGCCTGGGGTCCCGAAGCCGAACCCGATCAGGAAGACGTGGTCGGACTGCAACAGGAAAGCGCCCAGTTGACAGAGGCGATCGCCGCCCTGCCCGAGAAACAGAGGATTCTGATCGAAAAGGCCTATTTCGGAGAATTGTCGCACAGCGAGATTGCCGAGCAGACAGGCTTGCCTTTGGGCACGATCAAATCACGTATCAGACTGGCGCTGGATCGGTTGCGCCATGCGATGGACAAGACATGACAATGACGATTCGACACCACCTGACCGACGAACTGATCATGGCCTATTCGGCCGGGACGCTCCCCGAAGCCGTAAGTCTTGCCGTGGCAACCCATCTGTCGCTCTGCGACGAATGCCGCGCGGCGCTTCAGGCCCATGAGGCGGTCGGCGGCAGCGTTCTGGAAGGGTCCGATCCGGTCGCCGTGTCCGATGCCTGTCTCAAGGGCGCACTTGCACTCATCCGCACGGCCCCGGCGCCGGACCCCGTCCGCCCTGCCCCCGATCCGGTGTTGCCCGCACCGCTCCAGGATTATGTCGGCGGCAGCCTGTCCGATGTCGCCTGGCGCTCTGCCGGGATGGGGGTCAGGCAGGCGGTTCTGAAGACCGAAGACAGCGCGACGGCGCGGTTGCTCTACATTCCGGCCGGGATGGAGATGCCGGATCACGGCCATCGCGGCATGGAACTGACGCTGGTGCTGCAGGGGGCTTTCCGCGACGCGGGTGGCTATTTCGGGCGCGGCGACATCGAGATCGCCTTTGAAGACACCCAGCACACGCCAGTGGCCGAAGGCAGCGTGGATTGCATCTGCCTGGCTGTCACCGACGCGCCGCTGAAGTTCTCCGGCCTGCTGCCGAGGCTGGCACAGCCGTTCCTCAAGATCTGAGCATCGCTGCGGGACGGCGGGCGGGGCGATGTCCCGACCCTGGGGCCGGGACGAGCGCCGGTCCGCCGTCTTAGGGCTTGCGCTTTTTCGGCGGCATGAGGTCGGTGATCGTGCCTTCGAACATTTCGGCGGCAAAGTTCACCGTTTCCGACAGGGTCGGGTGCGGGTGGATGGTGTGGCCCAGATCCACCGCGTCCGCGCCCATCTCGATGGCCAGCGCCGCTTCCGAGATCAGGTCGCCCGCGTTCGTGCCCACGATGCAGGCCCCGATCACGCGCTGGTCTTCGGGATCGAACAGCAGCTTGGTCATCCCCTCGCTGCGCCCGTTCGACAGGCTGCGGCCCGAGGCGGCCCAGGGAAAGACCCCCTTTTCGTACTTGATGCCCTGCGCCTTGGCGTCGTTCTCCGTCACCCCGCACCAGGCGACCTCGGGATCGGTATAGGCCACCGACGGGATCAGCCTGGCGTCAAAGAACCGTTTTTCGCCCGCACAGACCTCGGCCGCGACCTTGCCTTCATGCACCGCCTTGTGCGCCAGCATGGGCTGGCCCACCACGTCGCCGATGGCGAAGATGTGGCTGACGCCGGTGCGCTGCTGCTTGTCCACGGCGATGAATCCGCGGTCGTCCACCGCAACGCCAGCCTTTTCGGCGTCGATCAGCTTGCCATTGGGCTTGCGGCCCACCGCCACCAGCACCTTGTCGAACCTGTCGGTGAAGCTTTCGCCCTTGTCATCTTCAAAGGTGACGTGCAGCCCGTCTTCTTTCGCCTCGACGCCCGTGACCTTGGTCTTGAGAAAGATGTTCTCGTACCGGCCCTTGATGCGCGTCATCAGCGGTTTGACGATGTCCTTGTCGGCACCGGGGATGATCTGGTCCATCAGTTCGACCACGGTGATCCTGGAGCCCAGCGCGTCGTAGACACAGGCCATCTCCAGCCCGATGATACCGCCGCCCAGGACCAGCATCCGCTCGGGGATGTCCTTGAGTTCCAGCGCGCCGGTGCTGTCGATCACGCGCGGGTCGTCATGGGGAATGAAGGGCAGCGTGACCGGTTCGGACCCCGCGGCAATGATGCACTGCTCGAAGCTGACGGTGGTCACGCCCTCGTCGCCCTGCACCTCGATCATGTTCGGGCCGGTGAACTTGCCATAGCCGCGCACGACCTGAACCTTGCGGCCCTTGGACAGCCCGTCAAGACCGCCGGTCAGCTGGCTGACCACACCGTCCTTGAAGCTGCGCAGCTCGTCGAGGTCGATCTGCGGTTTGCCAAAGCTGACACCGTGCGCGCCCATCTCCTCGGCCTCGGTGATCACCTTGGCCACATGAAGGAGCGCCTTGGACGGAATGCAGCCGACGTTCAGGCAAACGCCGCCCAGCGTGGGGTCTTTTTCGATCAGGACGGTTTTCAGACCCAGATCGGCGGCGCGGAAGGCCGCGGTGTAGCCGCCGGGACCAGAGCCCAGCACGACCACCTGCGCCTGCACATCACCCGCACCGCTTGCCGTACCGGTGGCAGCGACGGCGCTGGGGGCGGCGGGGCGCTCGTCGGGCTCGGCCGAGCCCGCCTCGCTTTGGCCGGCAACCGCTTCGATCACGAGGATCACCGTGCCTTCCGAGACCTTGTCGCCTTCGGCCACCTTGATCTCGGTGATCTTGCCGGCGGCGGGCGAGGGCACTTCCATCGTCGCCTTGTCGGATTCCAGTTCGATCAGCGGGTCTTCTTCGCTGACGGTGTCGCCCACGCTGACGAGAATCGCCACCACGGGCACATCGGTGAAGTCACCGATATCGGGTACCTTGACATCCATATCGTTCACCTCACCACATCAGCTTGCGCATGTCGCCCAGAAGCGTCTTGAGCGTCACCACGAACCGCGCGGCCAGGGCCCCGTCGATGGCGCGGTGGTCATAGCTCAGCGACAGGGGCTGCATCAGGCGCGGCACGAAGTCCTCGCCGTTCCAGACCGGCTGCATCTTGGAGCGCGTCAGGCCCAGGATGGCCACTTCGGGCGCGTTCACGATGGGGGTGAAAGACGTACCCCCGATCCCGCCCAGCGACGAGATGGTGAAGGTCGCACCCTGCATGTCGGCCGATTTCAGCGCGCCTTCGCGGGCCTTGGCCGACAGGTCCATCAGGTCCCTGGAGATCTCCACCAGCCCCTTGCGGTCGGCATCCTTGATCACCGGCACCATCAGACCGTTGGGCGTGTCGGCGGCAAATCCGATATTGTAATAGGACTTGCGGATCAGCTTGTCGCCGTCGGGATGGATCGAGGAATTGACCTCCCAATGGGTTTTCAAGGCCGAGACGCTGGCCTTGATGACAAAGCTCAGCAGCGTCACCCGATAGCCCTGGTCCTTGGCCATCGTGTCCATTTCCTTGCGGTACTTGTCCAGATCCGTGATGTCCGCCTCGTCATTATGGGTGACATGCGGGACGTTCAGCCAGGACCGGTGCAGCGCGGGGCCCGAGATCTTCTTGATGCGCGGCATCTCCACATCTTCGACCGGGCCGAACTTGGAGAAGTCCACGACCGGGATCGGCGGGATGCCCATGCCGCCCTGCGCCGCAGCACCGGCGGCGGCGGCGGGCACGGTGGCGGTCTTCAGCGCCTTCTCCACGTCTTCTCGCAGGATGCGGCCCTTGCGGCCTGTGCCGTTGACCTTGTTCAGGTCCACCTCGACCCGGCGGGCATAGGCGCGCACCGAAGGCGAGGCGTGGACCTTGGAGAACCCGGCATCTGTTACTGCCGGAGCGGGTGCGGGCGCGGGGGCCGGAGCGGCTTCAGCCTTGGCAGGGGCGTTGGCAGGGGCCTCAGTTGGGGCGGGCGCCGCCGCTGCCGCGCCAGAAGCCTCCACGATCAGCAGCACGGCCCCTTCGGACACCGTATCGCCTTCGGCCACCTTGATCTCCAGCACCTTGCCCGCCGCCGAGGACGGGACTTCCATCGTCGCCTTGTCGGATTCCAGTTCAACGATCGGGTCTTCCTCGGCGATCACGTCGCCGACACTGACCAGCACCGACACCACCGGCACATCGCTGAAATCGCCGATATCCGGCACTTTTACTTCTACGGTCATGATCTTCCCTCCGTTCCGCGCTTAGACCAGGCGCGGGTTCGGCTTGCCGCCGTCGATGTCGTATTTCTTGAGTGCCGCTTCGAGGTCCTTGTCACTGACCGACCCTTCGCGCCACAGATCCACCATGGCCGCCGCCGCGATGTGGTTGGCATCCACCTCGAAAAAGCGCCGCAGGTTCACCCGGCTGTCCGACCGGCCATAGCCGTCCGTGCCCAGCACCGTGTAGCGCCCCGGCACGCAGGGCCGGATCTGTTCGGCATAGTTCTTCATGTAGTCGGTCGCGGCGATGAACGGCCCCTTGGCCCCGTCGAACAACTCGGACGCATAGGCCCGGCGCGGTTCGGCAAACGGGTTGAGCCGGTTGAACCGCGCCGCGTCCTGACAATCCCGCGCCAGTTCGTTGAACGAGGTGGCCGACCAGATATCGGAGGTCACGCCGAAATCCTCTTTCAGCATCTCCGCCGCCTGGATCGCCTGCACCAGAATGGTGCCAGAGCCGATCAGGTTGACGTGCTTCTTGCCCGGACGGGCCGTCTTCTGCATCCGGTAGAGGCCCTTGATGATGCCCTCTTCGGAGCCCATGGGCATTTCGGGATGGCTGTAATTCTCGTTCATCAGGGTCAGGTAGAAATACACGTCCTCCTGATCCACGAACATCCGTTTGAGCCCGTGCTGCACGATCACCGCCACTTCGTAGCTGAAGGTCGGATCGTAGCTGATGCAGTTGGGAATGGTGCTGGCAAGGATGTGGCTGTGCCCGTCTTCGTGCTGCAGGCCTTCGCCGTTCAGCGTGGTGCGCCCCGCCGTACCGCCCAGCATGAAGCCGCGGGCGCGGCTGTCGCCGGCCGCCCAGGCCAGATCGCCGATCCGCTGGAAGCCGAACATCGAATAGTAGATGTAGAACGGGATCATCGGCACGCCGTGGTTGGAATAGGCCGTCGCCGCCGCGATCCAGTCGGCCATGGCGCCGGCTTCGTTGATGCCTTCCTGAAGCACCTGACCGGATTCGGATTCCTTGTAATAGGACATCTGTTCGCGGTCTTCGGGCGTGTAAAGCTGGCCCTTGGGGTTGTAGATCCCGACCGAGCGGAACAGCCCCTCCATCCCGAAGGTGCGGCTTTCGTCCGGGACGATGGGCACCACGCGGCTGCCGATCTTCTTGTCCCGCAAAAGCGTGGTCAGGATGCGGACAAAGGCCATCGTGGTGGAAATCTCACGGTCGCCCGTGCTTTGCAGTTCCTTCTTGAAGGCGTCCAGTTCCGGGATTTCCAGCTTGGGCACCTCGGAATGACGCACGGGGAAGGCCCCGCCCAGCTCACGCCGCCGTTCAGCCAGATAGGCTTTTTGCGCGTTGTTCAGGCTGACAAAAGGCACATCCTTTTCCAGCTCTTCATCCGTGACCGGGATCTTGAAGCGGTCGCGCATCTGCTTGAGCTGGTCGACCTGCATCTTCTTTTGCTGGTGGGTGGTGTTCTGGCCTTCGCCCGCCGAACCCATCCCGTAGCCCTTGACCGTCTTCACGAGGATCACGGTAGGGGTACCTTCGGCCTTCGTCGCGCGCAGGAAGGCGTTATAGACCTTCTTGGGGTCGTGCCCGCCACGCCGCAGCGCCCAGATCTGGTCGTCGGTCCAGTCTTTCACCAGTTCGGCGGTTTCGGGGTACTTGCCGAAGAAATGCTTGCGGATATAAGCGCCATCCTTCGACTTGAAGGTCTGATAGTCACCGTCCAGCGTTTCATCCATCAGCTGGCGCAGCTTGCCGGAGGTGTCCATCTCCAGCAACTCGTCCCAGCCCTTGCCCCACAACAGCTTGATCACGTCCCAGCCGGAGCCGCGGAAATCGCCCTCAAGCTCCTGCACGATCTTGGAGTTGCCGCGCACCGGGCCGTCAAGGCGCTGCAGGTTGCAGTTGACGACAAAGATCAGGTTGTCGAGCCCCTCGCGCGCGGCCAGAGCGATGGCACCGAGGCTTTCGGGTTCGTCCATCTCGCCATCGCCGAGGAAGGCCCAGACCTTGCGGTCGCCCATGTCGATATGGCCGCGGTTGTGCATGTATTTCATGAACCGCGCCTGGTAGATCGCCATCAGCGGGCCAAGACCCATGGAAACCGTCGGGAACTGCCAATACTCCGGCATCAGCCAGGGGTGCGGGTAGGAGGACAGGCCGCCACCGGCCACCTCGGAGCGGAAGTTCTCCAGCTCTTCGACGCTGATCCGGCCTTCCATGAAGCTACGGGCGTAGATGCCGGGCACCACGTGGCCCTGGAAGAACACCAGGTCGCCGCCATGGATCGCGCTCTTGGAGCGCCAGAAGTGGTTCAGGCCCACATCGTACAGTGCGGCGGACGACGCAAAGGACGCGATGTGGCCACCGTATTCGCTGCTGACCTTGTTGCGCTTGACCACGGTCGCCATGGCATTCCAGCGATTGATGGTGCGGATGCGCCATTCCATCTCGTAATCGCCGGGCATGTCCACTTCGTCATCGGGCGAGATGGTGTTCTGATAGGGCGTCGTGGCGCTGAAGGGCAGTTTCGCCCCGGCGGCGCGGGCCGATTGCACGGCCTTGTCGAGCAGGAAATGCGCGCGGTCGGCACCGTCGCGTTCGATCACATCGTCGATGGCCTCCTGCCATTCCTGCGATTCTGTCGGGTCAATATCCTGGGGAGTGTCTTTCATAGGTCCTCTTCCCTTTGATGCACCGTGCGATGCGAATTTGGTTTACCCCTAAACCAACCAGCCTGGCCTGCGGAATGCGGCATGGGGTCTACCCACTCCCCGCAATCCGCAACCGGGGGTTCCCAGTGCCCTAACATGCCGATTTCCGCAGCGGCAGCAGGGCGCGGGCATAGCGTCCATGCGTCGCGTGCATGGGTTTTGTTTAGCTTTAAGCATTCTTGCGTGACACACCCTGTTCGAGACAGTTCCTTGCACGCCTACCCCGTTTCCGCCGAAACCGACTGCCAGACACGGGCGGCCAGCGCATGGTCGCCAACGGCGATTCCGCGGAACAGGAAAGCCCTTGGCCCGGGTTGCACGGCCAGGTCCCGCTGCACGAGGTCGGTCAGGTCGGCAGCGATCCGCTCCGGCGGGACCATGGGCTGCGGCATCGAAAGCTCTTGCTCGCGGTCGTCCACAACCACGGTGCCAAACGCGTCCAGCCCGTCGGGCAACCACGGCTTTGCCGCATCCGTCACGGTGGCGAACGCACCGTCCTTCATCCGGCGCGCATCAAGGAACGGCGCGCCGGCATAGGTGATCGGCAGCGATGTCACCACGATGTCGGCATCCTCGATCGCTGCCTCGGGGGTTGTCGCCGCTTCGGCCTCGAGCCCCATGTCGCGGGCCATGGCGCAGAGCTGGTCGAGGTTCTCGCGACCACGGCCATAGGCCCGGATGCGCTTGAGCGGGTACAAACCCGCGAAAATCTCAAGATGGCTGCGCGCCTGCACGCCACAGCCCACAAAGCTCATCACCTGAGCGCCCGGATCGGCCAGCGGCCCCGCCGCAAGCGCCGAAAGCCCCGCCGTGCGTACGCCGGTGATCCACTCCGCATCCAGCAGCGCCCGGCATTCGCCGGTCTGCGCATCCAGCACCATGATCGCCCCGGTGATCGACGGCAGGCCGCGGCCCGGGTTGTCCGGGCAGACCGTTACCGCCTTGACCACCGTCACGTCCGGGGTGCCGCCCGTGGCCAGCGTCGTCATCATGTAGCGCCCGTCGCCGGGCTGGATCACGGATTTGGGCGTGTTCAGCAGCCGCCCCTCGGCCTTGGCCAGCACGGCGGCGCGAATCGCGGCCACCACCTCGGCCGATGTGATCCCCAACCCCTGCAGCGCCTCATCGTTCAGAACGCGGGGGGAAAAGGGCATGGGCTACTCTCCGGGTTTGGTCAGCTTGACAACAGCGTCATCCTCGCGCGCCAATTCCTCGAAGTCAAAGTTATCCAGCCGCCGCGCCCGTTTCCCGGCCTTGTCGGCGCTGATCTTGATGTCGCTGATATCCTTGGCCGCCTGCCCGAAATGCCGGTCCAGATTGTCCACCCGCGCGCCCAGGCGCTCCACATCGGTGTTCAGCAGATGCAATTCGCGCCGGATCGCGCTGGCCTGTTCGCGCATGCGCGCATCCTTGAGGATCGCGCGCATGGTGTTCAGCGTGGCCATGCAAGTGGTGGGCGAAACGATCCAGACGCGGTGGTTGAAACCCTCGCGCACCACTTCGGGGAAGTTGGCGTGCAGTTCGGCATAGATTGCCTCGGAGGGCAGGAACATCAGCGCGCCATCGGCGGTTTCGCCTTCGAGGATGTAGCGCTCGGCAATGTCGCGGATGTGCTTGCGCACCGACAGGCGCAGCTGTTGCGCGGCGCGGGTCAGCTGGTCTTGCGTCTCGGCCCGGCGCAGCGCCTCGTAGCCTTCCAGCGGGAACTTGGCGTCGACGACGATGGGACCCGGCGGTTTGGGCAGGTGGATCAGACAATCGGCGCGCTTGCCGTTCGACAGGGTGGCCTGCAGCGTGAAACTGCCCGCGGGCAGAGCCTTGGTGACGATGTCGTTCAGCTGGATCTCGCCAAACGCGCCGCGGGTCTGCTTGTTGGACAGGATGTCCTGCAGGCTGAGCACGTCGCCGGACAGCTTGGTGATGTTTTCCTGCGCCTTGTCGATCACCTGCAGACGCTGTTGCAACTCGCCCAGGCTGTGCGACGTCCGGCGCGCGGCACCTTGGAGGTTTTCACTCATGCGCTCCTGCACCTCGGCCAGCCGCCGCTCCATCAGCTGCAGCACGGCGGTCTGGCTTTGCGCCTGCGCTTCCGAGACGTGATGCAACCCGCCCGCCAGCCGCTCCTGCCCGTCGCTAAGGCCTTGGACACGCTGCCCCAGCTGGCCCAGCTGGTAGGCCAGAGGCTCTGCCAGCCGCGCCGACCGGCCCGCGGCGCGCACGGCGAGGATGAGCAGGATGAGGAAGAGCAACATCAAAGCCGCTCCGGCCAGCGTCGCCAGAACAGCCGGGTCGTCCAGCGCAAAGCTCTGATTGCCGATCTGGATCATGTGCGCCCGAACAGCCGTTCGATATCGGCCAGCTTGAGTTCGACATAGGTGGGGCGGCCATGGTTGCACTGGCCCGAATGCGGCGTCGCCTCCATCTCGCGCAGGAGCGCGTTCATCTCTTCGGCACGCATCACGCGCCCCGAGCGGATGGAGCCGTGGCAGGCGACGCGGCTGAGGATCGCCTCTATCCGCGTCTGAACGAGCGCGCTGGTGCCCATGTCGGCCAGTTCGTCGAGGATGTCCCGGATCAGCGCCTCGGCGTTGACTTCGCCCAGAAGCGCGGGGGTTTCGCGCACGGCGATGGCGCTGCCGCCGAAGGGCTCGATGGTCAGGCCCATGCGGGACAGATCCTCGGCGATGGCAAGCAGGCGGTCGCGGTCATCGGGGGAGAGGTCGACAATTTCGGGGATCAGCAAGGCCTGCGCGGCCACGCCACTGTCCGCCATCTGGCGTTTGAGTTTTTCATAGACCAGCCGTTCATGCGCGGCGTGCTGATCGACGATGACGATGCCGTCGGTCGTCTGGGCGATGATGTAGTTTTCGTGCACCTGCCCGCGGGCCGCGCCCAAAGGAAGGCTGTCGCGCGTCTCGTCGGGCTCTTGCGTGCCCGCCTCGACACGTCCCGACCAGCTTTCCGCCATGTCCGAAAACCCCGGCGCCTGCGCGGCATACGCCGCTTGCAGGGCCCGGGGCGACGGTCGGTCCATCTGGTAGACGCGCGGCGTCACCGGCTCCGGCGTCATCGCGCCCAGCGTGGCCCCGGCCACGGTGGATGACGCGCGGTGCCCGGCCTCGGCCAGGGCGTGCCGCAGGGCCGAGATGATCAGCCCGCGCACCAGCCCCGCATCGCGAAAGCGCACTTCGGACTTGGCCGGGTGCACGTTCACGTCAACAAGGTGCGGGTCGCAATCGACAAAGAGCGCCGCCGCCGGATACCGGTCGCGGCTGAGGAAATCCGCATAGGCGGCGCGCAGGGCCCCGATCAGCAGCTTGTCCGTCACCGGGCGGCCGTTGACGAAGAGAGGCTGCGCCGTCGCCGATCCGCGCGAATAGGTGGGCAGGGCGGCATAGCCCGTCAGGCGAAACCCGTCGCGCGAGGCGTCGATGGGCAGCGCGTTGTCGGTGAACTCGGCCCCCAGTACCCGCGCCAGCCGCCCGCGCAGCGCATCGAACAGGTCGCCGGTTTCCGGATCGGCGCGGAACTTCACCTGCTCTGCCCCGCCCGAGACGTCGCGCAGGGTAAAGCCCACCGACGGTTCTGCCATCGCCAGCCGCCGGATCACGTCGGTCACCGCCATGCCCTCGGCCCGATCGGAGCGCAGGAATTTCAGCCGGGCCGGCGTGGCATAGAACAGGTCGCGCAGCGTCACGACGGTGCCCGCACCCAGCGCGCAGGGTCGCACCGGACCGGCCTGGCCGCCAGACACCGTGATCTCGGCGGCCTCCTGGCCCGCCGCCCGGCTCTGGATCGTCAGCCGGCCCACGGCGGCCAGCGAGGGCAGCGCCTCGCCTCGGAACCCGAAGGAATGGATGTCCAAGAGGTCCGAGCCGTCGATCTTGGACGTCGCATGGCGTGACAGCGCCAGCGGCAGGTCCGCCGCGCTCATGCCGCAGCCATCGTCGGTGATCCGGATCAGCGTCTTGCCGCCATCGGCAATGTCGATCTGGATCCGGCGCGCGCCCGCGTCGATGGCGTTTTCCACCAGTTCCTTCACCGCCGAAGCGGGGCGTTCCACCACCTCGCCCGCGGCGATGCGATTCACCGCAGCCTCGTCCAGCTGGCGGATCACCGGGGGGCTTTGGGGGCGGATATTGCGGTCTTGCCGTGTCATCGCACAAGACTTAGCAGGGTGCCCGCGATTCTGGAATGGGGGATTGCCACGACCTGCGTGGGCTTCCAGCCACATGTCGCAGCGCGGCGAAACAATCGTTAAAATTCTGCGCTTGCAAAGTCACAAAGTTTTATTAACATTTTGATGACAAAGCAGGCAAACCTGCCCAAGGAGTCATCATGCTGGTCCCTCTGATCACCTACGAAACCATTTCGGCCCTGTATGGCGAGCCGTTCGCCAAGACGTGGTTCCGCCCCGTCTCGCTTGTCAAGCGCTGATCACCCGCCCGTCGCGGCCGCGTACCAGGCGCGGATCGCGGCGCGCTCGTCCTCTTCCATCCACGCCAGATTGGCCGGTGGCATGGCGTGGCTGAGCCCCGATTGCAGGTAGATCGCCCGCGCCTGTTGCGCGATCTGGGCCTCAGTCTCCAGCCGCACGCCCTTGGGCGGCCAGAGCAACCCGTCCCAGGCAGGCTCGGCCGCGTGACACATGGAACAGCGGCCCAGCACGATGTCATGCACCTCCTGGAACCCGTCCGCCTGCACAAAGCGCAGCGCCGCGCCCTGCGCCTCTTCCGGGTCGTCGCTGCGGAACATCGGTGCCGTCGACAGGCCCATGATCATCAGGAACAGGATCGTCGTCGCCGCCCAGGTCCACCAAGGCGTGCCCTTGCGCGCATGCATCGAGTTGAAGAAGTGCCGGATCGTGACCCCCATCAGGAACACCAGGCTGGCGATCAGCCAGGTGTAGTCCGTGGCAAAGGCCAGCGGGTAATGGTTCGACAGCATCAGGAAGATGACCGGCAGGGTCAGGTAGTTGTTATGGGTCGACCGCTGCTTGGCGATCCGGCCGTATTTGGCATCCGGCGTGCGCCCCGCGATCAGGTCGGCCACCACGATCTTCTGGTTGGGGATGATGACATGCGCGACGTTGCCCGTCATCAGCGTGGCGGTGAACGCCCCCAGATGCAGCATCGCCGCACGGCCGGAAAACACCTGCGTATACCCCCAGGCCATCACCACCAGCACTCCGAACAGCGCCACCATCAGCCAGGTCTGGTCGCTGTCCACGAAGACCTTGCAGAGCGTGTCATAGATCACCCAGCCCAGGGCCAGCGACAGGACCGAGATCGCGATCGCCTGCCAGGCGGCCAGGTCCATCACGTTGGCGTCGATCAGGTAGAACTCTGCCCCGAAATAATAGACCACGATCAGCAGGGCAAAGCCCGAAAACCACGTCCAGTAGCTTTCCCATTTGAACCATTTCAGGTCCGGCGGCATGGCGGCCGGGGCCACGAGGTATTTCTGGATGTGGTAGAACCCGCCGCCATGCACCTGCCATTCCTCGCCATCGGCGCCCGAGGCAAGGTTGCGGTCGCGGTGCAGGCCCAGATCCAGCGCGATGAAATAGAAGGACGACCCGATCCAGGCAATCGCGGTGATGACATGCAGCCAGCGGATGGCGAATTCGGCCCAGGCCCCGATTGCGGCAAGATCGTACATGCTGTCCCCTTCTCATTGGCCTGCACAGTGACCGGAGCACGCTAGCCCCGCGGGCGCACAAGGAAAAGATGGCATTGCCACAGATCCGGCGGAACGCAGGCGGTCCGTTGCATGCAGGAACGCTCTGCGCCATCTTGCGTGCAAACGCAGCGAAGGGAATACGCGATGAAATCCGAAATGGTGGGAGCGGCCACGTTCGAAACCTGGACCGTGGACGAGGTCGAGACCGGGCTGAACGCCGGCGAAGTCGTGCTGATCGACGTCCGCACACCGCAAGAGTACATGTTCGAACATGTCGAGGGCGCGCTTCTGATGCCCATGACCTTCTTCAACGCCGCCACGCTGCCCGGCCAGTCGGACAAGCGCATCGTGTTCCATTGCGGATCGGGTGTGCGGTCGGAAAAGGTCTCTCGGGCCGCCATCGAGGCGGGATTTGACCGTATTGCCCATATGGAAGGCGGGTTTGGCGCGTGGAAAGCGGCCAAGAAGCCGTATATCGGCACCAACATGGCGACGGGCGCGCCACACCGGGTGGGCTGACAGGTCCGGACGCGCGGTGCGCTGTAGCGCACCCTACGGATATGCCGGAGGTAGGGTGCGCGACAGCGCACCTTCTCCCTGCAATCAGGCGCTGCGCATCAGGCCTTCGGCCTTCACCTGCACCAGCGTCTGGTCCAGGCTTTTCCACGCGCGGTCGATGAGGATGTCGATCTCGTCCTTCGAGATCACCAGCGGCGGCGAAACGATCATGCGGTCATAGACGTGGCGCATGATCAGGTTGTTGGCAAAGCAGCGTTCGCGGCACAGGAAGCCCACTGTTCCGGCCTCGGCCTCGAAGCGGGCGCGGCTGGCCTTGTCGGGTGTCAGCGCGATGGAGCCCATCATGCCGACGATCCTTGCCTCGCCCACGAGGGGATGTTCGGCCAGCGATTCGAAGCGGTCTTTCAGATACGGCGCGGTTTCCTCGCGCACGCGCGTGACAATGCCCTCTTCGTCCAGCAGCCGCAGGTTCTCCAGCGCCACGGCACAGGCGACGGGGTGGCCGGAATAGGTGTAGCCGTGGTTGAACTCGGTCCCGCCGATCACCTCGGCCACCTCGTCGGACACGATGGACCCGCCGATGGGCTGGTAGCCCGAGGACAGCCCCTTGGCGATGGTCATGATGTCGGGTGTGATCCCAAGCGTCTGCGCACCGAACCAGTTGCCGGTCCGGCCGAAGCCGCAGATCACCTCGTCGGCGATAAGCAGGATGCCGTATTGCTTCACGATCCGCTGGATTTCGGGCCAGTAGCTGTCTGGCGGCACGATCACCCCGCCCGCGCCCTGGATCGGCTCGGCGATGAAGGCCGCCACGTTCTGCGGGCCCAGTTCAAGGATCTTCTCCTCCAGCTGGCGGGCGCGCATCAGGCCGAATTCCTCCGGGCTCGTCTGGCCGCCTTCCAGCCACCAGTGCGGCTGGTCGATATGGGCGATGCCGGGGATCGGCATGCCGCCCTGGGCGTGCATGCCCTTCATCCCGCCCAGGCTGCCCGAGCCCACCGAAGACCCGTGATAGCCGTTCCAGCGCGAAATGATCCATTGCCGCTGTGGCTGGCCCTTCTCGGCCCAGTAGGTGCGCACCATGCGCAGGTTGGTGTCGTTGGCCTCGGATCCGGACGAGGCAAAGAACACGTGGTTCAGATCCCCCGGAGCCAGGTCCGCCAGACGTTTTGCCAGGGCGATGGCGGGCACATGGGTGGTCTGGAAGAAGGTGTTGTAGAACGGCAGTTCCAGCATCTGGCGCCGGGCGGCCTCGGCCAGTTCGCTGCGGCCATAGCCGATGTTCACGCACCACAGACCGGCCATGCCGTCCAGGATGCGGTGACCGTCGCTGTCGGTCAGCCAGCAGCCTTCGGCACGGGTGATCACGCGCGCGCCCTTGGCCGCCAGCCCGGCACCATGGGTGAACGGATGCATGTGATGCGCGGCGTCCAGCGCCTGCAACTCGGCGGTGGGGGTATTGGCCGAAAGGGTCATCAAAGCTCCTGCAATCTGGGGTGATCCGGGCATGGCGCGCCATGCGGGCACCATGCGGACAGGTTGGCCCAGAATATGATCAAATTCCTCCATGTCAATCGAATCACCCGCCGCGAGCCCCGTCTCGCGGCGGGGGTGGCAAGGTCATGGTCGCGCAGCGACCGTGACAGCCACACGGCCCCTTGCCGGGTGCATCATCCCCCCGCGAACCCCGTCTCGCGGCGGGGGCACCCTGCCGTCCGCCCCGTCGCTCGCCCCGGGTTCAGAGCGATGCCGAGATCAGGGCCATGCCCTGTTCCACATCCGCGCGCATCGCCTCGGACGCGGCCTGCGCATCGCGCCGCGCCAGGGCGGTCAGCAGGTCCTTGTGGCGGTCCGGAAGGTTGCGCGTGCCGACCTGTCCGCACACCACCCGCAAGGACGGGCCGAACCGCAGCCACAACCCGTCCACCACACTGGTCAGGATCGGGGCCGCGGCCACCGCGTTCAGGCGGGAGTGGAACCGGTGGTTCTGTTTCAGATAGCCCGGGACATCCCCCCGGGCGATGGCCGCATCAAGCGCTGTGTCGATGGCGCGCAGCGCGTCGATCTCCTCGGGCCCGGCCAGATGCGCCGCGCGCGCGGCCAGCAGCGGCTCCAGCGCCACGCGGGCTTCGGTCAGTTCCGCCACCGCTGCCGCATCGAGTTCGGGAACCGTGATCCGGCGGTTGCCCAGCATCTGCAAGGCACCTTCGGCGCAGAGCCGCCGCAGCGCCTCGCGCACCGGCGTCATCCCCGCCCCGGTGTCCTCCACCAGCCCCTGGATCGTCACCGGCTGCCCCGGCGCCAGCGCGCCGAAAAGCACCCTGTCGCGCAGGTCGCGATAGGCGCGTTCATGCGCGGGAAGCCCGGTGCCGCCCGGCTCTGCCTCTTTGTTCATCGCCTCGCCCCTGCCTTTGCCGATGCCCCGCACGCTGCCGCTTGCACAGCGCCGTACAGCATGAAAACATCGCAAGGGTTGCAGAAAAATGCAACGTTTGATCAAATTCAACGGGCCGGGGGCAGGATCGCCCCCGCTGCTCAGGGAGAAAAAGATGAAGAAGACACCGTTCATGAGTCTCGCCGCGTCTCTGGCGCTGGCGGCCGGGATGGCCGGGGCCGAAGAAGTCCGCGTCTACAACTGGTCCGACTATATCGACGAAAGCCTGCTGGAAAAGTTCGAGCAGGAAACCGGTATCGACCTGATCTATGACGTCTTCGACAGCAACGAAGTGCTGGAAACCAAGATGCTGGCCGGGGGATCGGGCTATGACGTGGTGGTGCCCACCGGCACCTTCCTGCAGCGCCAGATCGCGGCAGGCGCATTCCAGCCGCTGGACAAGGACCAGTTGCCCAACATCGCCAACATGTGGGACGTGATCGAAAAGCGCACCGCGACCTATGACGAGGGCAACGCCTATTCGATCAACTACATGTGGGGCACCACCGGCATCGGCGTGAACACCGGCAAGGTGGCCGAACTGCTGGGCGACGATGCGCCCATCGGCTCGCTGGCGCTGGTCTTCGACCCGGCGAACATGGAAAAGCTTGCCTCGTGCGGCGTGCACTTCCTCGATGCCCCCACCGAGATGATCCCCGCCGCGCTGGCCTATGCCGGGATGGACCCGGATGCCAAGGACGAGGCCGCGCTGGCCAAGGCCGAAGAGGTGATCATGGCCGTGCGGCCGCATATCCAGAAGTTCCACAGCTCGGAATACATCAACGCGCTGGCCAATGGCGACATCTGTGTGGCGTTTGGCTGGTCCGGCGACATCCTGCAGGCGCGCGACCGTGCGGCCGAGGCCGAAAACGGCGTCGAGATCGCCTACAACGCGCCGTCCGAAGGCGCGCTGATGTGGTTCGACCAGATGGCCATCCCGGTGGACGCGCCGAACCCGGCAGGCGCGCATGTGTTCCTGAACTTCATCATGGACGCCCAGAACATGGCCACGGCGTCGAACTATGTCTATTACGCCAACGGCAACCTCGCGAGCCAGGAGTTCCTGATCGAGGACGTGATCGGCGACACCGCGATCTACCCGGATGCGGCGGCGCTGGAGAATCTGTACACCGTCACGCCGTTCGGCCCGCGCGAGCAGCGGACGCTGACGCGGCTGTGGACCCGGATCAAGTCGGGCACCTGAGCCCCGACTTGCCGCTTCAGCGCCCCGGCCCGCCAGGCCGGGGCGCACACGTCACGCGCCCGGCTTCTGCCCGGCCACGCCTGGGGATCTGCACGACATGGTCAACGAAACCCGCTTTGCCCCCTGGGACGATCCCGAGGCCCGGCCTCTGATCCAGTTCCGGGGTGTGACCAAGCGCTTTGGCGACTTCACCGCGATCGATGACCTGACGCTGGACATCTATCCGCGAGAGTTCTTTGCCCTGCTCGGCCCGTCCGGCTGCGGCAAGACCACCATGATGCGCATGCTGGCCGGGTTCGAAGAGCCGACGGCGGGCGAGATCCTGCTGGACGGGCGCGACATCGCCCATGTGCCGCCGAACCGGCGGCCGGTGAACATGATGTTCCAGTCCTACGCGCTGTTCCCGCATCTGTCGGTCTGGGACAACATCGCCTTTGGCCTGCGCCGCGAAAGCCGTGACAAGGCGGCGATCGAGGCCCGGGTCGAGGAAATGCTGCGCCTGACCCGGCTGACGAAATTCGCCCGCCGCAAGCCGCACCAGATTTCCGGCGGGCAGCGCCAGCGCGTGGCGCTGGCGCGGTCCCTTGCCAAGGCACCGAAACTGCTGCTTCTGGACGAACCGCTGGGCGCGCTTGACCGCAAGCTGCGCGAAGAAACGCAGTTCGAGCTGATGGATATCCAGGAAAAGACCGGCACGACCTTCGTGATCGTCACCCATGACCAGGAAGAGGCGATGACCGTCGCCTCGCGCGTGGCGGTGATGGACGAAGGCCGGATCGTGCAGGTGGCCACGCCGGAAGTGATCTACGAGGCCCCGAATTCCGTCTATGTCGCCGATTTCATCGGCGACGTGAACCTGCTGCGCGGCACCGCGCGGGCCCGCCCCGCCGAAACCGCCCCGGAGGACCAGCCGCAGGAAACACAGCAGGCCGCGCCCGACGCCATGCCCGAACAGGTGCCGGCGACGAAACCGGGCGACCGGCGCTACCAGCCCAATGCGCTTGGCATGCGACTGCACAACACGCTGGCGCGTGTCTTCGGCGCCTGGATCGAGGACGAGCCCAAACGTCTGCCCGCGCCCGAACCCGCCGCCGCGCCCAAGCCCAAGGCCGCCCCGGCACCTGCACCCGCGCCGGACATCCCTCCGGGCGGGATCGAGATCGACTGGGCCCAGGGCCAGCCCGCGGTGATCGCCGCCAATGGCGAGCCCGCGCTGGACGGCAAGCCGGTGGTTCTGGCGCTGCGCCCCGAAAAGGTGAGCATCGCCAAGGACAGGCCCGTTGCCCCCAACGTTCTGGGCGGCAAGGTGATCGATATCGGCTATCTGGGCAATATCTCGACCTATCACGTGCAACTGTCCGACGGCTCCATGGTCAAGGCGCAGGCCACCAACACCCGCCGCATCGCCCGGCGCGACATCACCTGGGAGGACGAGGTCTGGATCAGCTTCTCGGCCACCGCGGGCGTGGTGCTGGCGGAATGACCGGGATCGGCCCAATCCGGCAGGCAGGGCCTGCCCCGGCGCGCAAGGTCGCCGGACGGGCACCCCGCGCGCGGCATCCGGTTCGGGCGGAGATGCGCCATGCGTAGGGCCCTGCTGATCGCCAGCCCCTATCTGTGGCTTCTGGCGCTGTTCCTGGTGCCGTTTGCCATCGTGCTCAAGATCTCGCTGTCGGACATCGCGCTGGCCCGTCCGCCCTACATGCCGCAATGGCATCCCGGCGACGGGCTGGTGGCACTGGGAGAATTCCTGGGCAGTCTCGATTTCGAGAATTTCGTCTTCCTGACGCAGGACGACCTCTACTGGAAGGCCTATCTCAGCTCGCTCCGCATCGCATTGATCTCAACCGCGCTGACGCTGCTTGTGGGGTATCCCATCGCCTACGGCATGGCCCGCGCCGCGCCGGAATGGCGGCCGACGCTTCTGATGCTGGTGATCCTGCCGTTCTGGACCTCGTTCCTGATCCGGGTCTATTCCTGGATGGGGATCCTGTCCACCGAAGGCGTTCTGAACCAGTTCCTGACCGGGCTTGGCCTGATTTCGGAGCCGCTGCAGGTCCTCAACACCAACACCGCAGTCTATATCGGCATCGTCTACACCTACCTGCCGTTCATGATCCTGCCGATCTACTCGGCGCTGGAAAAGCTGGACGATGCCCTGCTCGAAGCCGCCGAGGACCTGGGCTGCAACCGGACCGAGGCCTTCTGGCTGGTCACCTTCCCGCTGTCGCGCACCGGGATCGTGGCGGGCTGTTTCCTCGTCTTCATCCCCTCGCTGGGTGAATTCGTGATCCCCTCGCTTCTGGGCGGGTCCGACACGCTGATGATCGGCAAGATCCTGTGGGAAGAGTTCTTTTCGAACCGCGACTGGCCGGTGGCCTCGGCGGTGGCGGTGATCCTGCTGTTGATCCTGATCGTGCCCATCGTGCTGTTCCAGCGCAGCGAGGAAAAGGCACGGGAGGCCGCGAAATGAGACGTTTCTCCTGGTTCAACGCCACTTCGCTGACGCTGGGCTTTGCCTTTCTCTACCTGCCAATGATCATCCTGGTGGTCTACAGCTTCAACGATTCCCGCCTTGTGACGGTCTGGGCGGGCTTCTCGACAAAATGGTACGGCGAACTGGTGCGGAACGAGGAATTCCTCGACGCCGCATGGGTCACCGTCCGCGTTGCCTTTTTCAGTTCCTGTCTTGCGACGGTGCTGGGCACCATGGCGGCCTATGTGCTGGTGCGCGCTGGGCGGTTCCGCGGACGGACGCTGTTTTCCGGCATGATCTATGCACCGCTGGTGATGCCCGAGGTGATCACCGGTCTGTCGCTGCTGCTGCTGTTCATCGGGATCGGGCTGGACCGGGGCGTGTTCACCGTGGTGCTGGCGCACACCACCTTTGCGATGTGCTATGTCTCGGTGGTGGTGTCCTCGCGGCTGACGACCTTTGACACCGCACTGGAAGAGGCCGCGCTGGATCTGGGCGCGTCGCAATTCGACAGTTTCCGCCTTGTCACGCTGCCGATCATCGCTCCGGCGGTGATCTCGGGTTGGCTGCTGGCGTTCACGCTGTCGCTGGACGATCTTGTGATCGCCTCGTTCACCACCGGGCCCGGCGCGACGACGCTGCCGATCAAGGTGTTCTCGGCGGTGCGCCTTGGGGTCAGCCCCGAAATCAACGCCCTGTCCACCATCATGATCGGGATCGTGACCGTGGGTGTCATCATTGCCTCGCTGATCTCGAAACGCGCCGCGGTGGCGCAGGCGCGTGACGAACAGGCGGCCCCGCGCACCACATGAGGCGGCTGTACGAGGCCGCCGCCTATGCTCCGACGGTCGGGTCCTTTTGGGAGGAAACGGCCTGCGCCACGCCGTGGCCCGCGCTTGACCGCGATCTCGATGTCGACGTGGCGATCATCGGCGGCGGCTTCACCGGGCTGAATGCCGCGCTGGTGCTGGCCGGGGCCGGTCAGCGGGTCGCGGTGCTGGAGGCCGAGCGCGCGGGCTGGGGCGCGTCGGGGCGCAATGGCGGGTTCTGCTGCCTTGGCGGCGGCAAGGCCCCGGACGGACTGCTGAAACGGCGGTTCGGGGCGGCCGCCCTGACCGGATGGCACGCGACACAGGCCGCCGCGGTGGCGCATGTGCGCGCCGTGCTCGACCGCCACGGGATCGACGCAGACACCCATTCCGAAGGCGAAACCCTGCTGGCCCACACCCCCCGCGCCTGGGCCGCCCTGCAACGCGAGGCGGCGAACGACCCCTCGCTGCGCCTGACCCCTCGCACGGCCTTGCGGCAAGAGGGGCTGGGCGGGCCGTGGCACGGCGCGCTCACGTCACCCACGGGCTTTGCCCTGAACCCGATGCGCTATCTCGACGGTCTGGCACAGGCGGTGCGCAAGGCCGGGGCCGCGCTTTATGCGCAGGCCCGGGTTCAGACGCTGACGCCCGGCGCGGTCTGGCACCTGCACACCGCCACGCACGAAATCCGCGCGCGGCAGGTCGTGCTGGCCACCAACGGCTATTCGTCCGAAGACCTTCCCGCCTGGCTGGCCGCGCGGACGATGCCGGTGGCCTCGCGCATCCTTGTCACCCGCCCGCTGTCGCCGGAAGAGCAGGACGCGGCGGGCTGGTGGTCGTCGCAGATGGCCTATGACAGCCGCACGCTGCTGCATTACTTCCGGCTGATGCCCGACAGGCGGTTCCTGTTCGGCATGCGCGGCGGGCTTTTCGCGACGCCGCGGGCCGAGGCGCGCCTGTCGGCCCGCATCCGCGCCGATTTCGCCCGGCTTTTCCCTGCCTGGCAAGGCGTGGAGATCACCCATGAATGGAGCGGGCTGGTCTGCCTGATGCGCGCGCTTGTGCCCTTTGCCGGGCCGGTGCCAGGGCATCCCGGCCTTTTCGCGGCCATGGGCTATCACGGCAACGGCGTCGCGATGGGCAGCCTGACCGGCGCGCTGCTGGCCCGCGCAATGCTGGGCGAGGACGCGATCCCGGCGGTCATGCGCCCGACCCCGCGCCGCTTTCCGCTGGGCCGTCACCGCCGCCTGCTGCTGGCCCCGGCCTATCTTGCGGCGGAGTGGCTGGATCTCTGAACCTATCCGTTCGGCGTCATGCCGGGACGCGCCTTGCCGCGCTGCAGGCCAAGCTGGCGTTCGCGCCAGATGATCAGGATACCCGCCACGATGATGATGGCCGATCCGGTCAGCACCATGACCGTCGGCACCTCGTCAAAGAAGACCAGCCCGAAGATGATCGCCAGAAGGATCGAGGCGTATTCGAAGGGCGCCAGCAGCGCCGCCCCGGCAAAGCGGTAGGACGAGGTCAGAAAGATCTGCCCGAGCCCGCCCAGGAAACCGGAGAGGATCAGCAGGCCCACCGGCCCCGCGCCCGGCCATGTCCAGCCAAATGGCGCGGTGAACAGGGCAAAGACGGTGGCAGTCAGCGAGAAATAGAAGACGATGGCCGCCGTGTCCTCGGTCTGGACCATGCGGCGGATATGGATCTGCGCCAGCGCGCGGAACATGGCCGAGGCCAGCACCAGCCCCGCCCCCAGTTGCGCGGCGCTGTCCACGTTGTCCAGCGTCAGGCGCGGCCAGAGGATGATCAGCACGCCCACCAGACCCGCGGCAACCGCGCTCATCCGGAACAGCCGGATGCGTTCGCCCAGCAGGATCGCGGCCAGGATCACCGTCATCAGCGGCGCAGCATAGCCCAGCGCCGTGACCTCGGGCAGGGGCAGCAGCCCCAGCGCGGCAAAGCCGCAGCCCATGGCCGACACGCCGATCAACCCGCGCCAGGCATGGCGCAGCGGGACCTGGGTGCGCAGGCCCGTCGACAGATCGCCGCGCCAGGCCAGCCAGCCGATGATGATCGGCATGGCAAAGAAGGACCGGAAAAACACCGCCTCGCCAGGCGGCACAAGGTCCGAGGTCGCCTTGATCAGCGACGCCATGACGGTGAAAATCGTGATCGCAATCAGCTTCAGCGCAATACCGCGCAGCGGGGACATCGGCGCTCCTTTCGGGATGGCGCGACTGTGGACCCGCGCGCCGCCAACGTCAATCTGCGGACTACATCGTCTCCAGACAGTGCCGCCGGAAGGCGCGTTTGAGCATGTCCAGTTCCGCGCGCAAAAGGTCCACCTCGGCGCGGATGTCGTCGCCCAGCACCTCGCCCGCAATCAGGGTAAAGCTTTCGAGGATCACCTCGTCATGCCCGTCGAGGATCAGAAATGTCTGCACCCCGTCGCCCACCGCCTCGCGCGGGACGGGTACCTGGACCAGCCAGCGCCCCTTGGCCTGGGTTTCGGTGACCGACACGCCCCGCACCTGAGCGTCGCGCAGGGTGACCAGGATGTCGGGCGGCGGGGCGTCGTCGCGATTGGCGACCAGCAACCCCTCCCAGACCCCTCCTTGAACCGCGTCTTGGTCAGCGAATAGGTGTTCATCCCGCCCCTCCTGTCACAGCTCGGCGCGCTTGCGGCGGCTCATGGTCAGATCCCGCAGGATCACCTGGTTCATCTGCGGCCCCTCAAAGATCAGGTCCAGCCACAGCTTTTCCACCCGCTTTTCATTCAGCTTGGTATAGGCCAGATCGAATTCCACGCGGATTTCCTCTTCGTGCAGGGGCAGTTCGCGCACCACCTGCTCGGTATTGGGGCCGTGCTTGATGTTCAGGCGCGCAAAGATTTCCAGAGGTTTCTCCATCTCGACAATGGTGTCCAGCCGGATCAGGTGCTTGCGCTTGAGCCCCTGTGCCGCCTCCTCGGGCAGGTCCACCGCAAGCGACAGGTAGGAGCCGTCAAACCGGAACACGTCCAGCCGCAGCCCGTAGGCGGCCAGATCCGCTTCGCGCGTGTTGCGCAACTGGCGCAGGGTGATTTCCGATTGTGCACAGTCGTGGAACAGCGTCACGCAATTGCCCAGCATGGATTTGGACTGCACCGAGGACATCCCCGGCACCGGCAGAGGCCCGCACCACAGTTCGGGCCGCCAGGCCCAGTCGGCATCGGGCGGGCGCGGAAAGGCCTGATTTCCCTCCAGCGGCAAGGCCAGACGGCCATCGGCCACGTGGATCAACTCGTCCAGCTGGTTTTTCAGCTGGCGCGCACGGGCCCGCTGGCGACGCAGTTCGGGCAGATCGGTGTCCCGCGCCGCGCGCGCCGCCCGGGCCCAGCGGCTGAGCGCCCCGGCATGAATCGTCCGATCAAAGAAACCCTGCTTTTCGCTTGCCATGGTCTGTCCTGCATATGCCCCGTCACCGGCGTTCGGCGCGCCGTTTGCAGTATTATGGCAAATCCTGACGGTTGAATAAACGGCCCAGCAGTCCGCCGCCGCGCTTTCCTGTGTCAGCGTCCTGCCCGGCACCCTCATCACCCGGCCGGGCGCTCGCCGCGGCAATGGACGCGCGCACCTCGCTCAGCATCGCCGCGCCGTCTGCCCCGGCCAACGGGCTGCCCTTTGGCGCATAAAGCGCCAGCCCCACCAGACGCCCGTTCTGACGGAACGCCGCGCGCCAGTGCCGTTTGTCGCCGCCGCTCAACAGGCTGTCTCCGCCAGCACCGACATGGGCGGCGACAAAATCCGCCGCCGTCTCGCCGCCCAGAAGCGGCGCATCCGCGCTGGCCGCCAGCGCCGCCGGGCTGGGCAGGTCCGCCCCGTCCGCCAGCGGCCCGGCGGTGACCGTGGTCAGCACCGGCGGCACCGGATCGCCTGTCTTGCCCCCGGACAGGATGCGGCACGAGGCGATCAGGGCAAAGCCGCGCTGCGCCTGCTGCCGCACGGTGGTGGGATCGATGCAATAGCCCGCAGGCCCCCGGACCACGACATCCCCGCCCACCAGCGCCACCTGGGCCAGCGGCGCCGGCAATTCCGGTCGCGTCGGGGCGCCGGCAGCGCCGCTGGCCTCCTTGCGGGCAAACAGCCCGGCAATCACACTTGGCCGGTCGCCTTCCGAACCGGGGTTGGACACCGGTGCCTCTGCCCCGCAGGCGGCCAGGCCCAGCCCGGCCAGCACCACAAGACCCCGGGACCTCATCACCTCAGAGATCCGCGTAGACGTGCTTTTCCTCGGCCCCGCCCGGATGCGTCACGGCCCCCTTGTAGGTCTCGCCCACCAGCTGCGCATACTTCCACAGCGCGCCAGAGGCATAGATCGTCTCGCGCGGACCGGCCCAGGCGGCCTTGCGTGCCTCCAGCGTGGCCTCATCCAGATCGACCGACAACGCGCCGTTGATGGCGTCGATTGTGATCACGTCGCCATCCTGCAACAGCGCGATGGGCCCGCCATGCGCCGCCTCAGGCCCTACATGGCCCACGCAGAAACCGCGGGTCGCGCCAGAGAAACGCCCGTCCGTGATCAGAGCCACCTTCTTGCCCATGCCCTGCCCCGACAGCGCCGCGGTGGTCGCCAGCATCTCGCGCATGCCCGGACCGCCCGCGGGGCCCTCGTTGCGGATCACCAGCACCTCGCCTTCCTTGTACTGGCGCGCCTTGACGGCGGCAAAGGCGTCTTCCTCGCATTCGAACACCCGCGCCGGACCGGTAAAGACCTGTTCTTCGGCGCTCATGCCCGCCACCTTCACGATGGCGCCCTGCGGGGCCAGGTTGCCCTTCAGCCCGACCACGCCGCCGGTCTTGGTGATGGGCGTGTCCACCGGGAAGATGACGCGGCCATCGGCCTCGCGCTCGATCAGGTCCAGTTCTTCGCCCATGGTCTTGCCCGACGCGGTGATGCAGTCCTCATGCAGCAGACCCGCGCGGCGCAGTTCCTTCAGCACCACCGGCACGCCGCCCACCTCGTAGAGGTCCTTGGCGACAAATTGCCCGCCGGGCTTCAGGTCGACGAAATAGGGTGTATCCTTAAAGATCTCGCAGACGTCATCCAGGAAGAACTCCAGCCCGGCCTCGTGCGCGATGGCCGGCAGGTGCAGCCCGGCATTGGTGCTGCCGCCGGTGCAGGCGACGACGCGCGCGGCGTTCTCCAGCGATTTCAGCGTGACCACGTCGCGCGCACGGATGTTCTTTTCCAGCAGGTTCATCACGGCGATGCCCGACGCGGTGCCATAGGCATCACGGCTTTCATAAGGTGCCGGTGCGCCTGCAGAGTTCATCAGCGCCAGCCCGATCGCCTCCGACACGCAGGCCATGGTGTTCGCGGTGAACTGTCCGCCACAGGCCCCCGCCGACGGGCAGGCGACCTTTTCCAGCGCCCGCAGCTCCTCGTCGGAGTTCTGCCCGGCCTGGTGACGGCCCACCGCCTCGAACACGTCCTGCACGGTCACGTCACGGCCCTGGAACCGGCCCGGCATGATCGACCCGCCATAGATGAAGACCGACGGCACGTTCAGCCGAACCATGGCCATCATCATCCCCGGCAACGACTTGTCGCAGCCGGCAAGCCCCACGATCGCGTCATAGCAATGCCCGCGCATGGTCAGCTCCACCGTGTCGGCAATCGCCTCGCGCGAGGCCAGCGAAGACCGCATGCCCTCGTGCCCCATGGCGATCCCGTCGGTGACGGTGATGGTGGTGAACTCGCGCGGCGTGCCCGAGGCTTCCTTGACCCCCAGCTTCACCGCCTGCGCCTGCCGGTTCAGCGCGATGTTGCAGGGCGCCGCCTCGTTCCAGCAGGTGGCCACGCCGACCAGAGGCTGGTGGATTTCGTCCTCCGACATCCCCATCGCATAATAATACGACCGGTGCGGCGCGCGCTCCGGACCTTCGGTGACATGGCGGCTGGGCAATTTCGACTTGTCGAACGGACGCTTGAGCATCTTCCGGCTCCTCCCTGAACGTGTTGGAACGGACATACCGAAGCGCCCCGGACGGGGCAAGCGCAAGCCGCTCTTTCATCTTTCTTCAAATACTCACCGCCACACCTCCACCCCGCGCAGCGCCGGGGGAAAGCACCCAGCGGGACGGCGGGCGGGGCGCCTTTCGGCCAAGGGCCGAAACAGCGCCGTCCCGCCGTCATCCCGATCCGATCAGCGCGCCCGCGGCAAAGACCAGCGCGCCGCCCAGCACCACCTGGAAGGTCGCGCGCAGGAACGGGGTCTCCATGAACTTCATCTGGATCCACACAATGGCCCACAGCTCGATGAACACCACGACAAAGGCGATGATCGTCGCTGTCCAGAAATCCGGGATCAGGTAGGGCAGCGCGTGGCCCAGCCCGCCCACCGTCGTCATCACCCCCGACGCGATCCCCCGCTTCAGCGGCGAGCCGCGCCCGGAAAGCTGCCCGTCATCCGAGGCCGCCTCGGTGAACCCCATCGAGATCCCCGCCCCGACCGACGCCGCCAGCCCCACCAGGAAGGTTGTCCAGGTGTCCTGCGTGGCAAAGGCGGTGGCAAAGATCGGTGCCAGCGTCGAGACCGACCCGTCCATCAGCCCCGCCAGGCCCGGCTGCACCCAGGTCAGCACGAATTGCCGCTTGGCCTGGACGTCTTCCTCGGCGCGGCTGTCGTCATCCAGGTGTTCGCGTTCCAGCCGCTCCGCGCTGTGCTGGTGCCCCGCCTCCGCCGCCGCGAGATCGCCCAGCAGCTTGCGGGTGTCGGCATCCGTGCTGCGCCGCGCGGCTTCGAGATAAAAGCGTTCCGCCTCGCGCTCCATCGCGCCGGCCTCGTCGCGGATACGCTCCAGCGTCAGGGTTTCCAGCAACCAGACCGGACGACGGGCGTAATACCCCGCCACGTGTTCGCGTCGGATCAGCGGGATCACCTCGCCAAAGCGTTTGCGATGCAGGGCGATCAGGGCCTTGCGGTGGGTGTCTTCCTCCACCGCCATGCCGTCGAACACCTGTGCGGTGTCGGGATAGTCCCCCCGCAACCGCTCGGCATAGGAACGGTAAATGCGCGCATCGTCCTCTTCCGAGGATATCGCCAGCGCGAGGACCTCTTGCTCTGACAGGTCGCCGAACCGTCGGCGTTGCGTGAGGAATCGCACAGCAGCCCCCCTTGTTGGCCTCTATCCTCAGCCTAGACCGGACGGTTTCGCCTGCAAGGGGCAGCATGGTCGCGGGCTGCGCCGTGCCTCGGTCTTGCTTTTCGCACCGAACAGTTTAGTTTATATTTCGAAACCTTTCCTGTCAGGAGCCCCGACCATGCCCCGCCGTCTTGCCACGACCCTCCTTGCCACACTGCTCGCCACCGGCGCGGCCACAGCCGAAATCGCGCCTTTCGGCCTGCCCACGCTGGTCTTTCCCGATCCTGCCCCGTCGCCCGCGCCCGGGATCTCGACCAGGGGCTGCGCGCTGCCCCCGGCAGATGCCGGCAGCTGCGGGTGAGTCCGGGTTTCCTTGCCCCGGCCCCGCGGGCGCGCCTATACTTGTCCCAAGGCAGGGAGGGCAGGCATGACGGCTGAGACACTGGTCCGCAAGGGGCGCAAGTTCGACCAGGTGGTCGCCGGCGCGCAGGAAGTCTTTCTGCGCGACGGGTTCGAAGGGGCCAGCGTCGACGACATCGCCCGCCAGGCCGGCGTCTCCAAGGCCACGCTCTACAGCTACTTCCCCGACAAGCGCCTGCTGTTCATGGAGGTCGCCTCGGCCCAGTGCCGCCGCCAGGCCGACGAGGCGCTGATGACCATGGACCTGTCGCAACCGCCGCGCATCGTGTTGCGGCAAGTGGCGCAGACCTTTCTGGGCTTCATCTTTTCCGACATGGGCCAGCGCATCTTTCGCATCTGCGTCGCCGAATCCGACCGGTTTCCCGAACTTGGCCGACAGTTCTACGAAAGCGGCCCGATGACCATGCGGCGTGCGCTGGTGGGCTATCTGACCGCCGCGCGCGCGCGCGGCGAGATAGCCGCCGACGATCTCGACCTGGCCGCCGACCAGTTTGCCGAACTGTGCAAGGCCGATCTGTGGCCCAAGCTGATCTTTGGCCTGCGCGACAGTTTTGCCGAGGCCGAGATCGCCCGCGTCATAGATGGCGCGCTGGACACCTTCATGGCGCGCTACGGGCGCTGAGCCCGTGGCCAAACCGGCCGCCCTGCGCTATAGCCGCGGCAACACGACCCGCGGAATGGAGCGCAACAAGGCATGAAGACCGTATCGGAAAACCGCTGCTTCGGCGGTGTGCAGGGCGTATACAGCCACAGCAGCGACGCCACAGGCGGCGAGATGACCTTCGGGCTGTTCCTGCCCGAGGAGTCGCAGTTCGGCCCCGTGCCGGTGTTGTGGTACCTGTCGGGGCTGACCTGCACCCACGAAAACGCCATGGTCAAGGCCGGGGCGCAGGCCTGGGCGGCCGATCACGGCATAGCGCTGGTCTTTCCCGATACCTCGCCCCGCGGCGCGGACGTGGCCGATGACGACGCCTATGATCTGGGCCAGGGGGCCGGTTTTTACGTCAATGCCACCGAAGCCCCCTGGGCGCCGCATTTCCGCATGTGGGACTATGTCGCGCAGGATCTGCCGACGCTACTGGCCGCGCAATTCCCGCTGGACATGGAGCGGCAGGCGATCACAGGGCATTCCATGGGCGGGCATGGCGCGCTGACGCTGGCGATGGCGCATCCCGGGCGCTACCGCTCGGTTTCGGCCTTCGCACCCATCGCCCATCCTGCCGCCAGCGACTGGGGCCGCAAGCAGCTGACCGCCTATCTGGGCGCGGACGAAACCGCCTGGGCCCGCCACGACGCGACCCTGCAGATGCGGGCAACAGGCTTTGACGGGCCGGTGCTGATCGACCAGGGCGCCGACGACCAGTTTCTCGACCTGCTGCAGCCCGAGGCGCTGGCACAGGCCATGGCCGCGCGTCGTCAGGACGGCACGTTCCGGATGCAGAAGGGCTATGACCACAGCTATTTCTTCGTCGCCAGCTTCATGGAAGACCACTTGGATTTCCACGCCGAGGCGCTGAACGGGTGAGCGTGCTGTATGTCGATGCCGATGCCTGCCCGGTCAAGGCAGAGGCGGAAACCGTCGCGACCCGGCACAACGTGCCGCTCAAGCTGGTCTGCAATGGCGGTCTTCGCCCGTCGCGCAACCCGCTGGTCGAACTGGTGATCGTCGCCGAAGGCGCGGACGAGGCCGACAAGTGGATCGCCGAGCGCGCCGGGCGCGGCGACGTCGTCATCACCAGCGACATGCCGCTGGCCGCGCGCTGCGTGGAGACCGGCGCACAGGTGCTGCGCCCAGACGGCTCGCGCCTGAGCGAGGCGAATGTGCGCGAAGCGCTGGCCATGCGCGACCTGATGGCCGATCTGCGCGCCGCCGATCCGTTCCGGCAAGGCGGCGGCAAAGGCTTTACAAAGACCGACCGCAGCCGTTTTCTGGACGCACTCGACCGCGCCCTGCGCACCGCCCTGAAGGAGCCCGCGACATGACCGATCAGGCCCGCCCGCAGGCCGTGGTGTTCGATATCGGCAACGTTCTGATCGAATGGCAGCCGGAACGCTATTACGACGCCAGGATCGGCGTCGACCGCCGCCGCGCCATGTTCGCCGAGGTCGACCTGCACGGCATGAACGACCTCATCGACCGGGGCGCCGATTTCCGCGACACCGTCTATGACACCGCCGAGGCCTGTCCAGCCTGGCGCGACGAGATCCGGCTGTGGCATGACGACTGGCTTGCCATCGCCACGCCGGAAATCCCGCATTCGGTGCGGCTTCTGCATGCGCTCAGGGCGCGTGGCGTTCCGGTCTATGCGCTGACGAATTTCGGCATCGGCACCTGGCAGTTGGCCACGCCGGCCTATCCCTTTCTGAACGCCTTCGACCGGCCTTATGTCTCGGGCTATATGGGCGTGGCCAAGCCCGATGCCCGCATCTACGAAATGGTCGAGGAAGACAGCGGCCTGACCGGTGCCGCGCTTCTGTTCACCGACGACCGGGCCGAGAATATCGAGGCCGCCGCCGCGCGCGGCTGGCAGACCCACCATTTTCACGGCCCGCAAGGCTGGGCCGACTGCCTTGTCGGCCACGGGTTGCTGAGCGGGGCGGAGGCCGTCTGAGATGGTGGCGCAGACGCTGCTGACCCTGGCCGGGGCAGGCCTTGCCGCCCTGCCCGTGCTGCGCGAGATGGGGCGTCAACCCATGGGCCCGCGCGCCCGGCGCAACGCGCCGGGCAGCTTTGTCAAGCTGGACGACGGGCTGACCCATGCCGACTGGCTGGGCGCGGCGTCGGGCCCGGTGGCGGTCTGCGTGCACGGGCTGACCACACCCTCGGTGGTCTGGCTGGCCCTCGCCCGCGAACTGGGGCGGCTGGGCTTTCGCGTCCTGGTCTACGATCTTTACGGTCGCGGCTATTCCGACCGGCCGCGCGGGCTGCAGACTCCGGCGCTGTTCTGCCGCCAGCTGCGCGGGCTGATGAACCATTTCGAGTTGCACGAGGACGTGACCCTTGTCGGGCATTCCATGGGCGGGGCCATCGCCGCCGCCTTTGCCGCAGAAGAGGATCACCGCCTGCGCCGCCTGGTGCTCAGCGCGCCTGCGGGCATGGGGCACGAGCTGGGTACGCTGGCGCGCTGGGCCCCGGAATGGCCGCTGATCGGCGACTGGGCCTTTCACATGGGATTTCCGCGCTTGCACGCGCAAGGCTGCGAGGCCGAGCGCGCGCTGGACAGCGCCATAGAAGACATCGCCGACCTGCAACTGGCCGAACTGGCCTATCGCGGCTATGTCCGGTCGGTGTTGTCCTCGCTGCGCGGCACGTTGCGGCACCCGATGGAACAGGCGCACCGCCAGATCGCCCGGCGCCGCCTGCCGGTCGCCGCGATCTGGGGGGCCGAGGACAGGGTGATCCCGATCCGGGCCATGGGCACGCTGGCGCAATGGAACCGCGACGTCCGCCACGAGGTGATAGAGGGCGCCGGCCACAGCCTGCCCTACACCCATCCCCGCGCCATGGCCGATGCCTTTGTCCGGACCTGGACCGGACCGGTGATCTGAACCGCCGGGCTCAGACCGCCACGGCCACCGGCGGTCGATGCTCGCGCACCGGCAGGTGGATCAGCGCGCTGAACGCTCCCACGCCGACGCCGATCCACCAGACCAGAGTGTAGTCGCCATAGGCGTCATACAGCCGCCCGCCCAGCCAGACGCCCAGGAACCCGCCGATCTGGTGGCTGAGGAACACGATCCCGTACAGCGTGCCCATGTAGCGCAGGCCATAGAGATGCGCGATCAGCCCGCTGGTCAGCGGCACCGTGGCCAGCCACAGCGCCCCCATCACCGCCGAGAAGATCAGAACGGAGGTCGGCGTGATCGGCAGCGC
Organism: Alphaproteobacteria bacterium; assembly: GCA_030425925.1. Classification (GTDB taxonomy): domain Bacteria; phylum Pseudomonadota; class Alphaproteobacteria; order Rhodobacterales; family Rhodobacteraceae; genus JAUHZO01. The sequence goes on from JAUHZO010000020.1 coordinate 55,066, forward strand.
GATGAACAGCGCCGCCGCGATGGTCCGCCCGGTATAGATCGCGGCCAGCAGGTATTTCCGGGTGAACCGCTTGCCCAGCCAGCCCGCAGTGAGCGTGCCCGCGATGTTGAAGAGCCCGATCAGCGAGATCGACACCGCGCCCAGCGCGGATGTCGTGGTGATCCCCAGACCGTGCAGCACGCCGCTCGTGGCAATCGGTCCGCACATCTCGGTCACGAAGGCGGGGAAATGCGCGGTGATGAAGGCCAATTGGTAGCCGCAGCTGAAGAACCCCAGGAAGATCATGGCAAAGGACGGATCCTTCGCCGCCCGCGTCAGGATCGCACCCATGCTCTCTTGCAGTTCGGCCCTTGAGGCCGAGACCGGCGCGCGCATCAGGGGCAGCGACACCAGCATGCCAAGGATCATCGCCGCAAAGACGATGAACACCCATTGCCAGCTCATCAGCGTCAGCAGCCACTCGGCCAGAGGGGCCCCCACCACCTGCCCGGCGCTGCCCGCCGCTGTGGCGATGGCCAGGCTCATGGAGCGGTTCTCGTCGCTCGACGCACGCCCGACCACCGCGAGGATCACGCCAAAGCCGGTGCCCGCGATGCCAAAGCCCACCAGCACCTCATAGGCCTGCATGGCCCCGGGCGTCACGGCCCAGCTCGACAGGACCAGCCCCAGGGCATAGACCAGCGCGCCGATGACGATGGCCTTGCGGTCGCCGATCTTTTCCGCCACCGCCCCGAACAGCGGCTGGCCGATGCCCCAGGCCAGGTTCTGGATGGCGATGGCGAGGCTGAACTCGGCCCGCAGCCAGCCGAACTCTTCGGCAATGGGGATCTGGAAGACGCCGAAACTGGCCCGTACCGCAAAGGAGACGAGGATGATGAAACAGCCCACCAGCAGGACGGGGGTGAACAGGGGCGCGCGGTCTGGCATGGCTCTCTCCGACGGATGCGCGCACTCTTTCCGGCTTTGGCGGGTGGGTCAATTCAATTGAACTGATGCGCCCCATCAGGGTTTCTGCCCCCCTACACAAGCCCGCGCCGCCGGGCTATGCCGGGGCATGTCCAGCCTGACCGAGCTTTACAATCGACGCGTGGCCGCCGGCGACCTGACCCGCGATGCCGCGCAGGAAGACGCCCTGCCCGAGTTCGAGCGCCTCTGCGCCGCGCTGGCCGAACCGGTGCGCCGCGGCCTGTTTCGCCGCGCGCCCGAGCCGCCAAAGGGGCTGTACCTTTGGGGCGGCGTCGGGCGCGGCAAGTCGATGCTGATGGACCTCTTTGTCGACACGCTTTCCGTGCCTGCCAGACGGGTGCATTTCCACGCCTTCATGCAGGACGTGCATGCCCAGATGCACCAGCTGCGCCGCGACAATGTCGAGGATCCAATCAAGCCCGTCGCCAAGGGCGTCAGCGACGCGGTGCGCGTGCTGGCCTTTGACGAGATGCAGATCACCGACATCACCGACGCGATGATCGTCGGGCGGCTGTTCGAACTGCTCTTCGAGGCCGGGGTCGTGGTGGTCACCACGTCGAACCGGGTTCCGGACGACCTGTACAAGGACGGGCTGAACCGCCAGCTCTTCCTGCCCTTCATCGCGCTTCTGAAAGAGCGGATGGTGGTGCATGAACTGGCTTCGGACCGCGATCACCGGCAGGACCGGCTGTCCGGCGCGCAGGTCTATTTCACGCCCATCGACGCCACCGCCCGCGCCGCCCTGGACGGGCTGTGGGAGGAACTGACCCATGGCGTCGAAGAGACCCTGACATTGCACGTCAAGGGCCGCGAGGTGGACTTGCCGCGGTTTCGCAACGGCGTGGCGCGGGCCAGTTTCTACGATCTGTGCGGCCGTCCGCTCGGGCCCGCGGATTATCTCAAGCTGGCCGAAACCGTGCGCGTGCTGATGATCGACGAGGTGCCGCAACTGGGCAGCCACAATTTCAACGAGGCCAAGCGCTTTGTCACCCTGATCGACGCGCTGTACGAGGCCCGTGTCCGCGTGATCCTGTCGGCGGCCGCCCGGCCCGGGATGCTGTATGTCGAAGGCCCCGGCAGCTTTGAATTCGAACGCACCGCCAGCCGCCTGACCGAAATGCAGGCGGCGGATTGGGGGGAGGCGATCTAGCCACTCGGGGCGATCTGCCACGGCCGACGCGCTGGACATGGCCGAAAAAATGGGGGGCCACCGGCCCCCCAAGCACTGCTCGTATCGGGTCTTTCGCCTGATTACCCCGTGCCGCGCGGCCAAGGCGTCATGCCATCGGCGCACGGCATCGTTCAGTTCCCTTCCGGAATGCGCAGGACCATGCCCGGACGCAATTGCGCCGGATCGGACAGGATGTCGGTGTTGGCTTCGAGGATTTGCAGATAGGCCACCGTTGTGCCGTAGTAGCGAAAGGCGATGCCGGGCAGGCTGTCGCCGCGCTGGACGGTGTAGGTGCGCCCCGAAGGCACAGCCGCCGCGGGCTCGCGCGGGGCCAGCGCGGCGCTGCGTGCCACCGGCGGGGTCGGAGCCGGGGCGCGGGCCGTGTCGGCGGGCTTCTTGAGTTCGTTGAGCACGCCATAGCTCATGGCGCGCAGGGCGTTCATGACCTCGTCATCCCCGCCGGTCAGGTTCGGCGCGGCCTGCAAGACCGGCTGCGGGGCCGGGGCCTGGCGTGCAGGCTGCGGCGCGGGTGCCTGTGCGGCGGCAGTCGCCGCCAGCCCCGCGGGACGCTCCACCGGTCGGGTCGGTTCGGGCCGTGCCGGGATCGGCTGGGGGATGAAGGCATCGAACCCCATCGGCGCGGGTTCCGCGCGCCTGACCTGGTCGGGCACGGGCGTATCGGCCTCTGGCGGCTCGCCCAGCACCCAGAGCAGCGCCGCTGTCGAGGCAACGAAGCCCACCGACAAAACAACGAGTCTGATCATGCCCGCCCCCGTGCAACTGCTGCAACAGGCGCGCGGCGCGCAAGGCCCCGACGCAAAACCATGTCCATGTCCCCCGTGATGCCGCGCGTGTTCGAATTGGCAGTCTGTCCCGCACGGTCACGGTATTTATAGCCGAATCATCACGATAGCGTCAACATGTTGTAGAGGTGTCAAGCAAAAATCATATAAATCCGCGATATCACAATGGGTTGCGGATCAACGTTCAGGCAATACCAGCGTTTGCCCTTCGCGCAGATCGTCCGGCCGCGCCAGGATCGCCTGATTGGCCGCAAAAAGCGGGCCCGTCATGTTCACATCGCCATAGACCCGCTCGGCAATCGCCACGAGGCTGTCGCCCTTCTGCACCACATAGACCTTCGCCTCGGCCCGGGCGGTGACGCGCTGCGGCACGGCCGGTTCGTCCAGCGAGCGCCGCACGATCGTGTGCAGCAGGCTGCCCGGCTGGCCCGGCGCGGTTTCGCGGCCAGTGGCGTGATTGAGGTTCGACAGCGTGTCCCAGGTCATGCGCCGCAGCGACTGGTCGTCAAGCGCTGTCTGGCCGGCCTGAGGGGCGGGCGGCACCGGGGGGCGCGGGGCGGTCTCGACCGGGGCGCGCGCCGCAAGCGCCGGCTGTTCGGGCAGCGCCGGGCCCAGCGCGGGCACCGCGCGTGTCACCTCTGCCGAGGCGTCGGGGCGCGTATTGGCCTGCCGCCCGTTGCCGGGCTGGAACAGCACCAGCGCAACGGTCACCACCGCAAATCCAAGGGCAAACAGAACCATCCTGATCATTACCGGTGTCCTTTCAGACCGTTACCCGCCCTGCGCCAGTGTCAGCCCCAGCTGACGCCAGAGCAGCGCGCCGCCGCGATAGTATTTCAGCTTGTCCGCAGGATAGCCCGCCTGCAACAGATGCCCCAGCGCCTCGGTAACCGCGGAATCGTCCGGCCCGTCGCCGAACAGCACCAGGTCGTAGGCCCCGGAAAAGTCGCTGCCCCGCGCGCCCAGCGCCTCCAGAAGATCGTCGCGGTAGATGTTGCCGGGCTGAAGGGTCGCCACCGGAACGTTGACCGCCGCCGGAATCGTGCCCTGCCCGAACGCGTCGGGCAGCCGGATGTCCACCAGAAGCCCCCTGCCCCGCGCCACGAACAGTTCGAGGAAATCCATCACCTCAAGCTCGCCCACGGTGCCGACACCCGACACGGCGCGCATCGGCTGCAGGCAGCGCGGCGGGCAGGCGGGACCTTCACGGGTGATGGAGAAAGACCGGCCGTTGATCGAGAATTCGACCCGCGCGCGGTCTTCGCCGATACGGGTCTGCTGTGCCGAAACCGGCAGCGCCAAGACCACGGCACACAGCGCGGCCAGTCCACGACCCTTGAACATCTGCTCACCCTCACACGCCCGAACCGGCGCGTACGTGTTATCGTTGGGGCAAAATATAGGTCAGACAGGGCGAATCAGTCAATATGCAGGGGGGTGACGCAAGGGCTTTTGTAGCCCTTGGTGCCGCATTCAACCGTTTTCGCGCAACACATGGCCCGCGAGGTAAAGCGATCCGCAGATCAGCACCCGCGCCCCGGGCGCAGTGGCGGTGATCGCCGCCAGCGCGGCGCGCACGCTTTCGGCCGTGGCGGCGCGGTGCCCGGTCTCGGCGGCCAGCGCGGCGGTCTCGGACGCCGACAGCGTCGCCGCCTCGCCCGGGATCGACACGGCGGTCAGGCTGTCGGCCATCTCGGCCAGCGGCCGCAGGAAGCCGCGCGCATCCTTGGTGTTGAGCATGCCGCAGATCAGATGCGTGGGCCGCGCGGGCAAGGTTTTCAGATACGCCGACAGGGCGGCACCGGCCGCCGGATTGTGCCCGCCATCCAGCCAGAGCTCGACCCCCGGCACCGCCTCGGCCAGCGCGCCGCGGCGCAGCCGCTGCATGCGCGCGGGCCAGTCTGCCCGGGTCATCGCGGCCTCGCAGGCCGTGTCGGGCTGGCCCAGACGGCGCAGTCCCGCCAGCGCTGTGCCCGCGTTCTGGATCTGATGCGCGCCCGGCAGCACCGGCAGCGGCAGATCCAGCAGCCCGGTTTCGTCCTGAAACACCAACCGCCCATGTTCCGCGCCGACATGCCAGTGCTGGCCGTGCACCAGCAGCTCTGCCCCGACGCGGGCGGCCTGCGCCTCGATCACCTCCAGCGCATCGTCCTGCTGCGGGCCGACACTGCAGGGCACACCGCGCTTGAGGATGCCCGCCTTTTCGGCGGCAATCTTCGCCAGGGTATCGCCAAGATACTGTTCGTGATCCATCGAGACCGGCGTGATCACCGTCAGCGCCGGGTGCGACACCACGTTGGTGGCGTCCAGCCGCCCGCCCAGCCCGACCTCGAGCAGGGTGAAATCCGCCGGGCACCGGGACATCGCCAGCAGCGCGGCGCAGGTGGTGATCTCGAAATAGGTGATCGGCGCGCCGCCATTGGCGTCGTAGCATTCGTCCAGCAACGCGGTCAGCGCCGCCTCGTCGATCAGCGTGCCGGCCAGCCGGATGCGTTCGTGAAACCGCACCAGATGCGGCGAGGTATAGACATGGCATGTCCGCCCTGCCCCCTCGAGCCCGGCCCGCAGCATCGCCAGGGTCGACCCCTTGCCGTTTGTCCCGGCAACATGGATCACCGGCGGCAGCTTGTCCTGCGGGTTGCCCAGCAGGTCCAGCAGATGCCAGACCCGGTCCAGCACCAGGTCCATCACCTTGGGATGCAACGTCATCATGCGTTGCAGGATCGCGTCGGAACCCTGGGTCATCTGCCCGTCATCTCCACCAAGAAAGGCCTTGTCCGTCTGCCCTGCCGGGCAGGATCACGCGGCGGTGCCGTCGGCACCGTCCTCCGCCGCCCCGGGCGCATCGTCCCGGGTACGGTCTTCCGGTCCCGGCGGCGGCAGGTCGCCCCAGGTGGGCGGCGGCATGTGCATCAGCATGCGCGTCAGCACGATCAGTTCGTCGCGCATGCGGCGGCGGTCGGTCACCCGGTCCAGCATGCCGTGTTCCAGCAGGTATTCGGCGGTCTGGAAACCTTCGGGCAGCTTCTCGCGGATCGTCTGTTCGATCACCCGCGGCCCGGCAAAGCAGATCAGCGCCCCGGGTTCGGCAATCTGCACATCGCCCAGCATCGCATAAGACGCCGTCACCCCGCCGGTGGTGGGATGGGTCAGCACGACGATGTAGGGCAGGCGCTTTTCCTTCAGCATCTGCACTGCGACGGTGGTGCGGGGCATCTGCATCAGGCTCAGGATGCCCTCTTGCATGCGCGCGCCGCCGGCGGCCGAGAACAGCACCAGAGGCCGACCCAGCCGCACCGCCTCTTCGGCGGCGGCGATGATTGCATTGCCGACATACATCCCCATCGACCCGCCCATGAAACCGAAATCCTGCGCCGCTGCCACAATCGGCGTGCGCCCGATCTCGCCTGTGCCCACCAGCATCGCCTCGCGCTCTCCGGTGGCTTTCTGCGCCGCCTTCATGCGGTCGGGATAGCGTTTGGAGTCGCGGAAATGCAGCGGATCGGCCACCGGCTCGGGCACCTCGATCTCGGAATAGACGCCGCCGTCGAACAGCGCGGCAAAACGGTCGCGCGGGGTGATGTTCATGTGATGGCCGCAACTGGTGCAGACGTTCAGATTGTCGCTGATCTCGCGGTGAAACAGCATGGTGCCGCAGCCGTCGCATTTGGACCACAGGTTCTCGGGCGTCTCGCGGCGCGAGAAGATCGAGTTGATCCGCGGACGGACATAGTTGGTGATCCAGTTCATGAGCGGCCTGCCTGCGTCGTGCGTCGGGCTGATCTAAGCTGCGCAGGGCAGAAATGCAATCAGGCCCGGATCGCGATCCGGGCGGCCAGCCAGAACAGGCCCAGCAGCGCCAGATCCACCGGAAGCTGCGCGACAAAGGGGGCGGGGTCGGACAGGTCGGTTTCGACGACGTAAAGTGCGAGCCCGGCGCCAAAGGCCACATGGCCCTGGATCGCCACCGCCATCAGGTTGTTGACGAAGTGCAGCGCGATGGCGGGGCCCAGCGTGCCCGAGCGCGCCGTCAGATCCGCTGCGGCAAGACCGAAGGCAAAGGCCCAGACCACCACAACCCAGGCCGCCGCGCCAAACAGGCCCGGCGCGTAATGCAACGCGGCAAAGATCGCCGAGGGCAGCGCCATCCACACCGCCGGCCGCGCCACCCGCGCGGCAAGCTGGGACTGCACGTAGCCGCGAAACGCCACCTCTTCGGCCCCGGTCTGGAACAGCAGCGCGACCAGCGTCAGCGGCAGCAGCGCAAGCCATTGGCGGAACGGCAGTCCGGGCACCATCTCGGTGCCGCCGTCCTGCGGGCCGGCGGGCAGCGGCAGCACCATCCACACCGCCAGCACCAGCGCATAAAGCCGCAGCAGGCTCCACAACACCGCGCCGAACTGCGCCACCGCTTGCGGCCGTGGGCCGAACAGGCCCGCCCCGTCGCGCCCGTGCAGGTGCCGCACCACCACCAGAGCGGCGACGCCCAGCAGTCCCGCAAAGAACAGCTGCAACAGCATCCCCGCCGGCGTGTCGGCCCGTTCGGCAGCGGTCAGCAACGCCGCGTAGCGTTCGAACGGCAGGCCCGCGCGCATCAGCGCCACCACGCCCTGCACCAGCAGCGTCTGCAGCACCAGCATCGCCACAAGACCAACCGCCAGCCGCCACAGCTCGCAACTGGCGCGGGCCGGGCGGCTCAGCCGCGCCTGCGGCAGGTAGCTCATGCCGGGCGCGCGGCGGCCTGACGCAGCACGTCCAGATAGCCCGGTGCCACGGTCATACGCGCACCCAGCCCCTTGGTCTGCAACAGCCTGTGCAGCCGGGGCAGATTGTGCGCCGGGATGTGCATCACCAGATGATGCTCCAGGTGGTAGTTCACCCAATAGGGCGCCAGAAACGTCCGCTCCAGCGGTCCGGCCAGCGTGGTCCGGGTGTTGCGAAAGGGATCTTCGCTGAACTCGACCGCGCCATGTTCGGCGATGTTGCGGATGCGCAGCACCAGCTGGAACCAGGTGAGCAGCGGCAGGAGCCAGAAGGCAAACCAGTACCACCACGCGCCCATCGTCCAGAACAGGACAAACAGCACCGCGTTGGCGAGCAGCGCGCGGCCCAGAACCGGCCCGCTGAAGGCCTGCGCAAGATCCTGGCTGGAGACCGCGCCCTCGACCTCGCCGGCCATCTTGAAGGCGAACATGACCTGCTGTGCGCGCTGTTTCAGACCGGTCTGCCCTGTGATGTCCCGGATCAGCTTGCGCCGAAGCGAGGCCGGCGTGGTGGGAAAGGGTTTCGACAGCTTCAGGTCCGGATCGCGTTCGGTCTGGGTGTAGCGGTGATGGCTCAGATGATAGCGGCGGTATTCGGCCAGGTCGGCCAGGATCGGCCGACCGCAAAGCCATTCACCGACCCATTCGTTCACCGCCCGTGTGCGGAACAGCGCGTTATGTGCCGCCTCGTGCATCAGGATCGCCAGACCCAGCTGGCGCGAGCCGATCACCGTCACCGCCAGCAGGAAGGTCAACACCCCGGGCCAGGCCGAATACAGCGCCACCGCCCCCAGGATCAACGCCCAGCAATGCGCGACCAGCGCCACGCCCCACAGGTCCGACCGCTGCGACAGCCCGCGAATCTCGTCCGATGTCAGAAAGGTCTTGCCCGGTGTCATGGCACCATGACCCCGCCCTTGCCGGGCCGCGTCAATCATGGCGCGACGGCAAAGCCCCCGTGCCGCGGGTTTTCCCGGTGACCTTTCCTCCCGAGCCGGGTAGCGTCTGCACGCATAACGCGACGAATCGACCATGCGCACAACGATTTCCTTTCTGCTTGGCCTCGCATTGGGGGCGCTGTTGGCGGTGCCGCTGTTTCTGGGCGCGCATGAGGATCTGGTTCAGGCCTTTCTCAACCATATCGGCACGCTGCTTCTGCTGACATGCGGCATCGTCCTGGTGCTGGTGGTGCTGTATCTGCTGCGCAAACCCATCACGCGAAAGATCTTTGGCACCGCGCGGGGCGAGGCCACGCGGCTCTTGCGGCTGGCCACGCTGACCATTGCCAACGGGCTCAGCGGCAAGGTGGCCAAGAGCACGCGGCACGGCATCGCCTTTGGCGAGGAACTGGTGACGTGGTGGCTCTGGACCAACGGTCTGCGCTGGTCGATCACCACCGTCGTCACCGTTGCCGCCACCTTCATCGCGGGGCTGGGAACGTTCCTTCTGTATCTGCAGAACGAGGCGATCAAGGAACAGGGCAAGACGCTGGCGGAACAAAGCAAGCTGTTGCTGGACCAGCAATATCGTGGCCTGCTGCTGGATACGGTGGATCTGGTGATCGCCCAGCGCACCGAGCGCGCCGCCCAGCAGGCCTTTGGCATCCCCGGGGAGGACGCGCCGCTCACCGCCCGGATCGAACTGTTGCTGGATTTCAGCGGACCGCTGCGGGCGTACACCCGCAAGGACCTTTCGGGCACGGGCTGCATCGTGCCGCGCGTCTCGTTCGACAGCACCGCGATCCGCGAACTGATCAAGGCCGGGCTCGCGCCCACCGACCTGCCGGATTTCGCCTTCGCCCATGTCGATTTCAGCGACATGAGCCCGCCCAACCCGAACTTTGTCGGGCTGCAATTCCGGGACACGAACTTTGCGTTCAGCGGTCTGTCCGACGCCCGCTTTGGCGAGGCGCAGATCGGACGCAGCACGTTTTTCGCCACACGGCTGCGCGACGCCGATTTCAAACGCGCGCGCCTGTCAGAGAGTTGCTTCAAGCGCGCAGACCTGACGCAGGCCAGCTTGTCCTGGGGGTCGATCCGGGGTGTGACGTTCGAACATGCAAGACTGAACCGCGCCAACCTGTCCGAAGGCCCGATCACCGATACCAGTTTCCGAGATGCCGCGCTGATCGGGGCCTATTTCAACCAGCAGCATCTTAAGAATGTCGATTTCACGGGGGCCAACCTTGCGTTTGCCAGCTTCGGGGCCAGTGACGAGGACATCTCGTTCGAAAACGTGACCTTCGAGGGGGCCAATCTGAGCGGCGCAACCTTCGAAGACGTGGACGAGATCGACGCCGCCACCCGCGAAAGCCTGCAAAAGGCCTGTGTCTACTTCGGCTGGCAGCCGTGCTGGGAAGACACCGGCACCTATATGGACCTGCCGGCCTGCCGCGGCGGGCATGGCGATGTCACCTACACCTCCATGCGCAGTCTTGGGCTGAAGACACCGATCCCGGACTACGAAGAACACACCGCCGCCTGCCGAGGCAATTGACGCCGCAGCGCGGCGTGTTAAAGGCCGGGTCATGCTGGCGATCTTTCTCAAGACGCTGCCCTTCTTCGGGCTGATCGGTCTGGGCTATCTTGCCGCCCGGCTGAAATTCTTTTCCGAAGAGGCCTCGGCCCACCTGACAAAGTTCGTCTTCTACTTTGCCCTCTCGGCCATGCTGTTCCGGTTCTCGGCCAGCCTGTCCTTTTCCGAGATCTTCGATCCGCGCCTGGCCGCCGCCTATCTCTGGGGCACGGCCTTTGTCTATGGCATCGGCATGGCCGTGGCGTTTCTGCGCGGGCTCGACACGCCCACGGCGGCGATCGAGGCGCAATGCGCAGCCATCGGCAATACCGGCTTTCTGGGCGTGCCCATGCTGGCGCTTCTGCTGGGTCAGGAGGCGATAGGGCCGATCATCCTGATCCTCGCCATCGACCTGATCGTGTTCTCGTCGGCGCTCACCATCCTTGTCACCGGGGCCCGCGGCGGGGTGCGCGGGCTGGCGCTGCTGCGCACGGTCGGGCTGGGGCTGCTGAAGAACCCGATGATCATGTCGATCTCGGCCGGGCTGCTGGTCTCGGCCAGCGGCCAATCCCTGCCCGCCCCGCTGGAAGAGTTCGTCGCCACGCTGGGGGCCGCCGCCACGCCGGGCGCACTGTTTGCCATCGGCGCGTCGCTGGCGTCGAAATCCGCCGAACGGCTGCAGATTGCCGCCTGGCTCAGCTTTGCCAAGCTGATCCTGCATCCGCTTTTTGTTGCGCTGGGCGCCTTCGTGTTCTTTCGCACCGACAGCTTCGATGCCGTCGTCGCGGTCTCGGCCGCCGCCCTGCCCGTGGCCGGCAACGTGTTTATCCTGGCCCAGCATTACGGCATCGCGCCGCAGCGGGTGTCGGCGTCGATCCTGATTTCCACCGCGGCCAGCATCGTCACCGTCAGCGCGATCATTGCCGTTGTCACCGCGCTGCCGGGCTGACGCCCGTTACCGCGGTGGCGTCAATCCACCCGGCGCAAAAGCAGCTGGTTGTTGGGGCCGCGGCGGGTTTCGAACACCTTCAGTTCGGCCACGAGGTCGCTGAGCTTGCGCTTGCCATAGCTCCGGGTGTCGAAATCCGGTTGGGCCGTGGTGATGAACTGGCCGACTTCGCCAAGGCGGTACCAGTCGTCGTCCTGCTCGATCGCGTCCATCGCCTGAAAGATCAGGTCGCGCGCCTCGGTGAGGTTCGGCTTGCCCTTGGGCGCCGCACCCCGTTCAGTCACGGATTCGAGGTTTTCCAGGTAGATGAAGCGCTTGCACGCCTTCCGGAAGGCATCCGGTGTCTTTTGCTGGCCCATCCCGAACACGTCGAGCCCCTGTTCGCGGATGCGGCTGGCGAGGCGGGTGAAATCGCTGTCGGACGACACCAGCACGAAGCCGTCGAACCGGCCGGAATGCATCAGGTCCATCGCGTCGATCACCAGCGCGATGTCGCTGGCGTTCTTGCCCACCGTGTTGGCGGGCGAATGGTGCGGCACCAGACCGAACTCGGCCTGAACCTTGTTCCATCCCGCCATCTGCTGCGAGGAGAAATCGCCGTAACAGCGCCGCACGCTGGCCTCTCCCAGGCCGGCGATCTCGTCAAAGATCGCCTTGGCATATTTCGGCGAGGTGTTGTCGGCGTCGATCAGGACGGCAAAGAGTTTGGTCTCGGGCATGGGGCGACCCTGACCGGGTTTGGCGCAAAGGGCAATGCCTTACAGTAGGGTGCGCTACAGCGCACCGTCCGTCCGGGGGAGGTGCGCTGTAGCGCACCCTACCTCCCATGACAAACGTTGCCCTGATCCCGCGCTGCGTAGGGCGGGGTTTACCCCGCCGCCCGTCCGGTCAGTAGACCACCACCGACCGGATCGATTCGCCCGAATGCATCAGGTCGAACCCCCTGTTGATGTCGTCCAGCGCAAGGGTGTGGGTGATCATCGGGTCGATCTCGATCTTGCCGTCCATGTACCAGTCGACGATCTGCGGCACATCCGTCCGCCCGCGCGCACCGCCAAAGGCGGTGCCGCGCCAGACACGGCCCGTGACCAGCTGGAAAGGTCGGGTGCTGATCTCGGCCCCCGCCGGAGCGACGCCGATGATGATCGATTCGCCCCAGCCCTTGTGCGCCGATTCCAGCGCCGTGCGCATCACCTGGACGTTGCCGGTGGCGTCAAATGTGTAATCCGCGCCGCCCTTCGTCAGGTTCACGAGATAGGGCACCAGATCGCCCTCGACCTCGGACGGGTTGACGAAATCCGTCATTCCGAACCGCTCGGCCATGTCCTTCTTGGCCGGGTTCAGGTCGACGCCCACGATCTGGTCGGCCCCGGCCAGCCGCAGGCCCTGGATCACGTTCAGGCCGATGCCGCCCAGGCCGAACACGATCGCGCGGCTGCCGATTTCCACCTTGGCGGTGTTGATCACCGCGCCAATGCCCGTCGTCACGCCGCAGCCGATGTAACACACCTTGTCGAACGGCGCGTCAGAGCGGATCTTGGCCAGCGCGATCTCTGGCAGCACGGTGAAGTTCGAAAAGGTCGAGCAGCCCATGTAGTGCAGGATCGGATCGCCATCGAGCGTCGAGAACCGCGAGGTGCCATCCGGCATCACGCCCTGGCCTTGCGTGGTCCGGATCGCCTGGCAGAGGTTGGTCTTGGGGTGCAGGCAGTATTCGCATTCCCGGCATTCCGGCGTGTAGAGCGGGATCACGTGATCGCCCGGCTTCAGCGAGGTCACGCCTGCGCCCACCTCGACCACCACGCCCGCGCCTTCATGGCCGAGGATCGCGGGAAACGCACCTTCGGGATCGGCACCGGACAGGGTGAAGTCGTCGGTGTGGCACAGGCCCGTGGCCTTGATCTCGACCAGAACCTCGCCCGCCTTCGGGCCTTCGAGGTTCACCTCCATGATTTCCATCGGTTTTCCGGCTTCCAGAGCCACCGCTGCGCGTGTCCGCATGTCTCAATCCCTCCCGTGGAATGCGTTTTGGGCAGAGTGCGGCAAGTGTCGGCGCGCCGCAAGTCTGGATTGCCCGGGCTCAGCCGCCCCACAGCGCCGCGATCCGCGGCGTCAGGTGCCCCACAAGTCCCGCCGCCCCGGCAAAGGCGGCAAAGCCGGCCGCCACCAGCGCACCGTCACCCGCCGTCAGGCCCAGGCCGAACAGCAGCGCCGGGATGCACAGCAGGAAGGGCACACCGGGAATCGCGCCGATCAGGATCATGGCCAGCGCACTGGCCAGAAGGATCAGAGCGATGGCCAGCAGGCTGGCCCCGCCGGTGACCAGCAGGCCGAACCGGGGGTGCAACACGCGGCCCAGCCTGCGGCACAGCGGGACAAGCCATCGCACCACGGCCCGCAGATGCGCCGGGTCCAGCGGCACCCGCGCCAGCCGTGCGGGGATCGAGATCCCGGCCCCGCCGACGATCATCTGCAAGGCCGTCAGCGCCAGCAGCGCGCCGGTCAGCGCCGGCATCAGCGGCAGCATCCCGGTGGGCAGCATCATCAGGATCGCCAGGGTCAGCAGGATCGGCCCGTGTCCGCGCGCGCCCAGCCTGTCGAGCACCTCGCCCAGCGGAATCGGGCCGGCACGTTCGGCCAGAAGCCCGGCAAGCCCGGGCGGCGGTGTCGTGGCAGGCGCCGTCATCACGGGACAGGCATAGCCGATTGCAGGCGGGCCAAACAGGCGGACCGGACAGAAGGCCCCGCCCGACTCGACTCGCGGCGCAGGCAGAGCTAGAACAAATGCGGAACAAAAGCCATGACTCATGCCCCAGCGCCGCATCCTCTCCCTCTGGTTTCCACGTCTCGCCGCCGAACAGGTGCTGCGGGCCGAACCGCATCTGGCCTCGACCCCGCTGGCGGTGGTGCGCGAGGACGGGCCGGCGCAGGTGCTGTCCTCGCTGTCGCTGAGCGCTGCACAGGCCGGGCTGCACATCGGCCAACCGCTGCGCGACGCCCACGCCATGTGCGCCGACCTGATCACCCGCCCCGCAAGGCCGCAGCGGGAGGCAGCGTTTCTGGATGCGCTGCACCGCTGGGCGGGCAAGTTCTCGCCCTGGGTCTCGGCCGAACCTCCGGATGCACTGGTGATCGACCTGACCGGCTGCGCGCATCTTTTCGGGGGGGAGCCGGGGCTGATGGCGCAGGTCACGCAGGATTGCGCCGATCTGGGGCTGACCGCACAGGTCGGCGTGGCCGACACGCTGGGCGCGGCCTGGGCGCTGGCGCGGTTCACCGCGCAGGACCGCGTGGCCGCCCGCTCTGGCGACGCGATCGACCAGGAAGCGCCTGCAACCCGCGCCAAGGCGGGCAAGCGGCGGCATTGGGAGCGCGGCGGCGCGGCCCCTGCGCGGCAGGCAGGTCCGGCCACGCAGGGCAACATCGCCCCCGTGGGCCAGACCTGGTCGGCGCTGTCACCGCTGCCCGTGGCGGCCCTCAGACTGCCGCCCGACACGGTGGCGCAACTCAACCGCCTTGGCCTGCGCCGGGTCGGCGATCTGCTGGGCCAGCCCCGCGCGGGGCTGGCGCGGCGCTTTGGCCGCGGGCTGGTGGACAGCCTCGACCGCGCCCTCGGCAGCGCGCCCGAGCCGATCAACCCCACGCCGCCGCCCGAACGCTTTGCCGTGCGGCTGTCCTTTCCCGAGCCCATCGGGCTGGAGGACGACATGGCCGCCGCGCTGATGCGCATGGCCGAACAGCTGTGCACACGGCTCAAGGCGCGCGGGCGCGGGGCGCGGGTCCTGCGCATGGAGGCTTATCGCAGCGATCACCAGATGGAATGGCAGACCGTTGCGGCGGCGGTGGCCAGCGCCGATCCGCACCGGCTGATGCCCCTGCTGCGCCTGAAACTGCCGCAGATCGACGCCGGCCCCGGCATCGACATGCTGCGGCTGGAGGCGGTGGGCCACGAGGTCCTGCACGACCGCCGCATCGCCGGCCATCTGGAAGCCGCGCGCAGGGGCCAGGCCCGGCTGGCGCAGGGGGCGGAACTGGAGGACCTGATCGGCCGGCTGGGCGCGCGTGTGGGGATGGAGGCGGTCACCCGCCGCCATCCCGCCGAAAGCCACATCCCGGAAAAATGCGCGCAGGTGCTGGCCGCCGCCTGGTCGGAGCCCGCCAGCGACTGGCCCAAGCCGCGCACCCCGCGCCCGCTGCTGCTCTGGCCGCCCGAACCGGTCAGCGCACCGGACAGCCCCAAACCGCCCGACCGGTTTCGCTGGCGCGGGCGGGATTTTGCGGCCACGGGGGCGACGGGGCCGGAACGGATCGCGCCGGAATGGTGGCTGGACGATCCCGCCTGGCGCTCGGGCCCGCGCGATTACTGGCGGGTGGAGACCGATCATGGCGACCGGCTGTGGCTGTTCTACGCCCATGGCGGGGCGCTGTCGCCGGGCTGGTTCTGCCAGGGGGCGTTTGCCTGAACCGGTGGGCGCAATTCCGCTTTGGACGAAACTCAAATCCCTTGACAGGGCAATAAACCGCCTCGAACCTCCGACTTCAGATGATTTTTAATTCAATGATTCCAGGCACAAACAGATCGCTTCCTCGAAAGACCCCTGTGAATCCGCGCATCCCTTCATATGTCCCCCGCTCAGCCGGCCAAATGTCGGTGGAAGGAGAAACCATGACGACCCGCGAAGACTATATCGAAAAGGCCAAGGCCAAGATCGACGAGATGAACGCGGAAATCGAAAAGCAGAAAGCCCGGGTCGACGAGGCCGGGGCCGATGCCAGGATCAAGTACCGCGAGGAGCTGGAGCAGATGCGCAACCGCCGCGACGAGGCCGAGGCGCAACTGACCCGTCTGCGCGACGCCAGCGACGACGCCTGGCAAGACATGAAGGCCGGGTTCGAAAGCGCCTGGGAGTCGCTGTCATCCTCGATGGAAAACGCGATGGCCCGGTTCCGTTGAACCGCGCCCCACCGAAGCGCTTGCCGCCGCGCAACGCTTTGGCCAGACTGGACAACGGCGTCGCCCCTGCGGCGCCGTTGCCATGTTTGCACCGGACATACCCCGCCATGACCCCAACGCTCAGAAAGGCCCGGACGGGCGACGCCGACACGATCTGGACCATGCTGGAACCGGTGTTCCGCGCCGGCGACACCTATGCCATCGACAGCGGCATCCCGCGCGAGGCGGCGCTGGCCTACTGGATGTCCGAACGCGCTTATGTGGCCGAAATCGACGGCCAGCCCGCGGGCACCTATTACATCCAGGAAAACCGCCCCGGCGGCGGCGCGCATTACTGCAATTGCGGCTTTGTCACGGCGCCCGGACAGCGCGGCAAGGGCGTGGCCCGCGCCATGCTGGACGACGCGTTGACCCGCGCCCCGGCGCTGGGCTTCACAGGCATGGTGTTCAACTTTGTCGTCGCCAACAACACCCGCGCGGTGGCTACCTGGGAACGGGCGGGCTTTGACGTCGTGGGCCGGGTGCCGGGGGCGTTCCGACACCCAAAGGATGGCCTTGTCGACGCGCTGGTGATGTTCCGGCGGCTCTAGGCCCCTGACCCTAGCAACCCGCCCCGCCGCATGGCACAAGCGCCCCCAAAACCGGAGGCCCGCCATGTTCATCGCATCCCTCATTTCCCGCCCCGGCGCGCTGGACCCGGCGCTGGTGGACAGCCTGCGCAACGCGTTCGGCGGCGGCCCGATCGACTGGCTGTCTCCGGACGAAGCCGCCGAGTTTCCGCTGGCGCAGCGCCCCGGCAATGTCGACACGGTGCGCCAGGATATCGCCGGTCAGGCAGACCTGAACCTCTTGCCAGCCGACAATCGCCGCAAGCGGATGCTGCTGGCGGACATGGACAGCACGATGATCCAGCAGGAATGCATCGACGAACTGGCGGACGCGGCGGGCGTGGGCGCGCATGTCAAGGACATCACCGCGCGCGCGATGAACGGTGAGCTGGATTTCGAAGCCGCGCTGATCGAACGGGTGGCCTTGCTGAAAGGCCTGCCCGTGACGGTGATCGACGAGGTCGTGAACACCCGCATCACCCTGATGCCGGGCGGAAAGACACTGCTGGACACGATGCATGCGGCCGGGGCCCATGCCGCGCTGGTCTCGGGCGGGTTCACGGCGTTCACGTCGCGCATCGCGGCGATGCTGGGCTTTGACGAGAACCGCGCCAACACGCTTCTGACCGATGCAGGTCAGCTGACGGGTGAGGTGGCCCGCCCGATCTTGGGCCGCGACGCCAAGGTGGCCGCGCTGGACGAGATCACCGCGCGCCTGGGCATTTCCCAAGAGGACGTGATCGCCGTGGGGGACGGGGCCAACGACCTGGGCATGCTGGGCCGCGCCGGCATGGGGGTGGCGCTGCACGCAAAGCCTTCGGTCCAGGCGCAGTGCGACCTGCGGGTGAACCAGGGCGACCTGACGGCACTGCTGTACCTGCAGGGCTATCGGAAGACGGATTTTGCCGGGCAGCCTGTCTGACCGGAACCGCCCGCCCCGCAGCCCTCACCTCGTCCCGGCCTTGCGCCGGGACCTCCCGGGAGGCGCGGGCGGCAAGAGGTCCCGGCGCAAGGCCGGGACGAGGTCGCATCCGGTGTCGAGAACAGTCCTCTGAAAGCCATCGCGGGGCCTATTGCCCACAGGGCCGCGCCAGACCACCCGGGCCCGACCCGGGACGTCCTAGGACAATGCCGCAGCGGGCCGGATCTCGCCCGTGACCAGTCCGCGCCAGTTGGTGACGGCCGGGTTGCGGAAGCGCGCCACGTCCGGGTGGGCGGCCTCCATCACCCCCAGCTTGACCAGAATCGCCGCCGTGATGCATTCGGCGGCGCGCGTCGCGCCGTCCGCCGCCTTGACCGCCACCCCCAGACCGCGCTGCGGCAGGATGGCGACGAAATACCCCTCGGCCCCGGTCTTGAGCGCCACCGGCTCGGTCGCCGCGCGCATCAGAAGCGTGCAGGCCCGCCCCTCGCCCGCGACCATGTCGGGATGGGTATACATCGCGTCCACCAGTTGTGCCGCCGCCCGCGACTGCGCGTCGCTGCGCGCGGCCGCCGTGGCAAACCACGCCATCGCCCGCGCCATGCCCGACATCGTGGTGGCAAAGTTGGGCGCCGAACAGCCGTCGATCCCGTGCCCCGGGCTGGCCTCGCCCGTGACCTCCTCGAACGCGGCGAGGCAGGCGCGCTGCACCGGGTGGTCCAGCTCCAGGTATTCCGGCCCCGCCCCCAGATGCTTTGCCAGGGTGAGAAAGCCGGTATGCTTGCCCGAACAGTTGTTGTGCACCTGCCGGGGCGGTTCATCGCCGCACAGCATCTGCTTTTTCAACGCCTTGTCGCGCGAGGGCTGCGGCCCGCAGCGCAGCGCAGCATCCTCCAGCCCCAGATCGCCCAGCCACGTCTCGACCTCGGCCACGTGCAGCGGCGCGCCCTGGTGCGAGGCACAGGCCAGCGCCAGTCGCCGCCTGTCCAGCCCGAAGGCCGACGCCGCCCCCGAGGTGATCAATGGCAGAGCCTGGATCATCTTGGACGAACTGCGCGGCAGCACCACCGCACCCGGATCGCCCCAGGCTTGCACGATCTGGCCGGTGCCGTCGCAGATCACCGCATGGCCCGCATGCACGCTTTCCACCACCGTGCCGCGATGGATTTCGACAAGGATTTCCGGGCTTGCGGGCATCACGACCTCTTCTCTCAGCGATAATCTGCCAACAGGGCTTTTCCGAAAACGTTTTTTCAGGCTATTGTCCTGCCGTCGAGAGAAAAGAGGTTGTGCCACCGTGCACCCTGTAAGAGGTGAGGGGCAACCGCAGGCGATTGAGGCAAGGACAGCTGGAGGCTGCAGGAATGATTTCAGGTCTTGGGCAGACGGTCGGCGCGGGCATGGCGGCTGTCGCGATGATGGCCGGCATGGCGCTGGCACAGGAAGAAAGCACCAACCGCGTCGATGCGATGACGGACTGGTCGGTGTTCGAAGGCGATGATCCGCGCGAATGCTGGGCGGTGACGACCTACAAGGAAAGCGTGAACACCAAGGACGGGCGGGTTGTGGCTGTTACGCGGGGCGAGATCCTGCTGATGGTGTTCTTCCGGCCCGATGCCGGGGTGAAGGGGCAGGTGGCCTTTACCGGCGGCTACCCGTTCAAGAACGGCTCGACGGTGAATGTCGCCATCGGCACCACCGAGTTCGAACTGTTCACCGAAGGCGAATGGGCCTGGCCCGCGACGCCCCAGGACGACGCCAAGCTGGTGACCGCGATGAAGCGCGGCGCCGACGCGGTGGTGTCGGCGGAATCGTCGCGCGGCACCAAGACCAAGGACACCTTCTCTCTCCTCGGCTTCACCGCCGCGGTGGAGAACGCCGAAGAACGCTGTTCGTCGTAAACGGGCCACGCGGGGTGTCGGGAAGGGCCGATGTGACGTCGGCGCTTTTCTACTGACGGGAACGCGCCTTCGCCGCGGATCGATCCATTCTGTTTGATGCTCTGCGTACAGCCTACCTTTGCGAGATGTGCTGATGGAAATGCCCAAATCCACCCTTGCCCCCTTTGGCTTGCTGTTCGCTGTTCAGGTGCTGGATGTGGCAATCCATGTCACCTTGCAGCAGGTCGAGCCGATTCGGATCGCGGCGAGCCTGATCGTCCTTGCCGGGGCCATCATCGCTGCTTGGCGCTTGGGTGCGCAACCGCGCCGTTTGGTCTTGTTGGCCGGTGCAGCCTACCTCCTGCTGAACCTGGTCTTCGTGACGCAAAACGGTCTGACCAATCCCGCGACAGGCGCGTTGCGACTGCCGCTCGTCGGTTTTGTGCTGCTCAGCCTCGGCCTGTTGGCGTGGCTGCACCAACGCTTGCGCAGCGGCTGACACCGGCACACCCGGCCCCCTTTGTTTTTTGGTACGAATCCTGTAGGAACAGTTCTTCGCCCAAGACGGAGACCGCCATGACCGCCAATGCGCCGATCACGCAGGATGTGCTGACCATCCCCCGCAAGTTGCCGGAGGGAAGGCAGAACCTTGTGGGCCTCACGCGGGCCCAGTTGCGCGAGGCGTTGATCGGCATGGGCACGCCGGAGAAGCAGGCCAGGATGCGGGTGAACCAGCTTTGGCAGTGGCTTTATCATTGGGGCGTGCGGGACTTTGCCCAGATGACCAACCTCGCCAAGGCGTATCGCGCGCAACTGGACGCGCATTTCACCATCAGCCTGCCGGAGGTCGTGTCGAAACAGGTCTCGGCGGATGGCACGCGCAAATACCTGGTCCGGATCGCCGGCGGGCACGAGGTGGAGGTGGTCTATATCCCCGAAGAGGATCGCGGCACGCTGTGTATCTCCTCGCAGGTGGGCTGCACGCTGACCTGCTCCTTCTGCCACACCGGCACGCAGAAACTGGTGCGCAACCTGACCGCCGGAGAGATCGTCGGCCAGATCATGCTGGCGCGCGACGATCTGGACGAGTGGCCCGCGCCGGGGACCGGAACGGGTGACGCGGGGCCGCGCCTGCTGTCGAACATCGTGCTGATGGGCATGGGCGAGCCGCTTTACAACTTCGACAACGTCCGCGACGCGATGAAGATCGCGATGGACGGCGAGGGGATTGCGTTATCGCGCCGACGGATCACGTTGTCGACCTCGGGTGTGGTGCCCGAGATCGCACGCTGCGCCGAAGAGATCGGTTGTCTGATGGCCGTGTCCTTCCATGCCACCACCGACGAAGTGCGCGACAAGCTGGTGCCGATCAACAAACGCTGGAACATTGCCACGCTGCTGGATGCGCTGCGGGAGTATCCGCGGCTGTCGAACTCGGAGCGGATCACGTTCGAATACGTGATGCTGAAAGGCGTGAACGACAGCGACGAGGACGCGCGGCGGCTGGTCAGGCTGATCGCGGGCATCCCGGCCAAGATCAATCTGATCCCCTTCAACGAATGGCCCGGCGCGCCCTATGAACGGTCGGACTGGTCCCGGATCGAACGTTTTGCCGATATCGTGCACAAGGCCGGCTATGCCTCGCCCATCCGCACGCCGCGGGGCGAGGACATCATGGCCGCCTGCGGCCAGCTGAAATCCGCCACCGAACGCGCCCGCAAGAGCCGGGCGCAGATCGCGGCGGAAACCGGGCTGAGCTGAGGGGCTTGACCTTCCAGTGACGGGAAGGCCTATCTGCTGTCCCGAAGAGGGAGAGCGCCCATGTCAGACCGCACGCTGCGATTCGAGGTCACCAAGCTGAACTGCGCCGGATGCGCAGGCCGGGCAGAGCGTGCGCTGGCCGCGGTGTCGGGCGTGGCGACGGCCAGTGTGAACTTTGCCACGCGAAAGGCCGATGTCACCGGCACGGCGACCCCTGACACCCTGCGCGACGCGCTGGCCCGGGCGGGCTATCCGGCAGCCCAGGACCGGATCACGCTGAGCGTCTCCAACATGAGTTGCGCCTCCTGCACGGGACGGGTGGAGCGGGCCTTGCAGGCTCTTCCGGGCGTGCTGGAGGCGCATGTGAACCTCGCCTCGGGTCAGGCCTCGGCCACGGTGCTGGCGGGCGCGGCTGAGCCCGCAGCGCTGGTCCGCGCCGTGCGCGAGGCAGGCTATCCGGCAGAGTTGACCCAAACCGGCGACAGCGCGCAGGACCGGCAGAACGCAGACCGCAAGGCACTGCGCCGCGACCTGCTGATCGCCGCCGCGCTGACGCTGCCGGTTTTCGTGGCCGAGATGGGCGGGCATCTTTTTCCGCCCTTTCACCACTGGCTGGTCGCCCAGACCGGGCAGTTGCTGTTGTGGATGGGGCAGTTCCTGCTGACCTCGCTGGTGCTGTTCGGCCCCGGCTGGCGCTTTTACCACACTGGCCTGCCACTGCTGTTCAAGGGCGCGCCCGACATGAACGCGCTGGTGGCGCTGGGCACCCTGGCGGCCTGGGGCTATTCCTCGGTTGTGCTGTTTGCCCCCTGGCTGCTGCCGGAAACCGCACGGTCGGTCTATTTCGAAGCGGCCTGCGTGATCGTCACCCTCATCCTGCTGGGCCGCTACCTGGAGGCGCGCGCCAAGGGACGGACCGGCGCGGCGATCCGGCGGCTGATGGGCCTGCGCCCCGAGACCGCGCGGGTGCAGCGGGGCGGCACCTTCCGCGACGTGCCGCTGGACGAGATCGCCACCGGCGACGTCCTGCAGGCCCGCCCCGGCGAACGCTTTGCCGTGGATGGCCTCGTGCTGACGGGGCGCTCTTTCGTGGACGAAGCCATGCTGACCGGCGAACCGGTCCCGGTGGAAAAGACCGAAGGCACAGAGGTTGTCGGCGGTACGGTCAACGGCCAAGGCGTGCTGTCCTACCGCGCCACGGCGGTGGGTGCCGACACGGTGCTGGCCCGGATCGTGGCGACGGTGGAACAGGCGCAGGCGGCCAAGCTGCCGGTGCAGGCGCTGGCGGATCGCGTGGTGCGGATCTTTGTCCCGGTCGTGCTGGCCATCGCCGCCTTGACGGCGGTGGTCTGGCTGATCTTCGGGCCGGACCTGTCCTATGCGCTGGTGGCGGCCGTTTCGGTGCTGATCATCGCCTGCCCCTGCGCCATGGGGCTTGCCACGCCGACCTCGATCATGGTGGGCACGGGCCGTGCGGCCGAACTGGGCGTGCTCTTCCGCAAGGGCGACGCGCTGCAGCGGCTGGACGAGGTGCGCGTGGTGGCCTTTGACAAGACCGGCACGCTGACCCTGGGCCGCCCCGAGATCGCACAGGTGACGGCGCTGGATGGCTGGAGCGACGAGGCCGTCCTGCGGCTTGCCGCGCGGGCCGAGCATGGCTCGGAGCATCCCATCGCCCGCGCCCTGATGGCCCGTCTGCCCGACGTGACGCCCGCCGAGACGGTCGAGGCGATCCCCGGATACGGCCTTTGTGCCACAATCCACGGGCAGCGCGTGCTGGTGGGCGCGCCGCGGCTGATGGTGCGCGACGGGGTCGGGATCGACGCGCTGGCCCCGGCACTGGCCGCCATGGCCGACAAGGGGCAGACCCCGGTGATCGTGGCCTGCGACGGGCGCGCCGTCGGGGCCTTTTCCGTCGCCGACCCGGTCAAGCCCGACGCGGCCCGCGCCGTGGCGGCGCTGAAGGCACGCGGCCTGACCGTGGCGCTGATCACCGGCGACAGCGCGGCCACCGCACAGGCCGTCGCGCAGGACCTGGGCATCGACGAGGTGCAGGCCGAAACGCTGCCCGCGGACAAGGCCGCCGCCGTCGCCTCGCTGCGCGCGCGGTTCGGCGCGGTGGCCTTTGTGGGCGACGGAATCAACGACGCCCCCGCGCTGGCCGAGGCCGAGGTGGGCCTTGCCATCGGCACCGGCACCGACGTCGCCATCGAAAGCGCTGACGTGGTGTTGTCCTCGGGTGACGTGACGGGCGCGGTCACCGCGCACCGGATCAGCGCCGCAGTGATGCGCAACATCCGGCAGAACCTGTTCTGGGCCTTTGCCTACAACGTCGCCCTGATCCCGGTGGCGGCGGGTGCGCTGTACCCCGCGTTCGGCCTGCTTTTGTCGCCGATGCTGGGGGCGGGGGCGATGGCGCTGTCGTCGGTGCTGGTGGTCAGCAACGCGCTGCGCCTGCGCCGCTTCGGCGCGGATGCCGCGCGGGACGCACACCCCCTCGCAGTACAGGCGCAACCGGCATGAACATCGGAGACGTGGCCACGCGGTCGGGCCTGCCGGCCAAGACGATCCGCTATTACG
Source organism: Alphaproteobacteria bacterium (assembly GCA_030425925.1). Lineage (GTDB taxonomy): Bacteria > Pseudomonadota > Alphaproteobacteria > Rhodobacterales > Rhodobacteraceae > JAUHZO01. The sequence continues at coordinate 78,937 of JAUHZO010000020.1, forward strand.
AAGAGATCGGGCTGATCAAACCCGCGCGCGACGCCAATGGCTACCGCGCCTTTGCCGAGGCCGATCTGCACCGTCTGGCCTTTCTTGCCCGTGCCCGGGCGCTGGGCTTCACGATCGAGGATTGCCGCACGCTGCTTGACCTTTACAACGATCCCGACCGCGCCAGCGCCGATGTCAAACACGTTGCCGAAGAGCACCTGGCGCGGATCGACGACAAGATCGCGCAGCTTCGCGGGATGCGGGACACGCTGGCAGACCTCGTGCAGGCCTGCCATGGCGACGCGCGGCCCGATTGCCCGATCCTCAAGGATCTCGGCGCCGGGGCCTGACCGCTCAGGCCTTCTTCTTCTTGCCGCCCTTCACCGGTTTCGGCGCGGCCTCGGCAGTGTCGGACGCAGGTGACGGCGCGGGCGTGTCGTCGGGCAACGGGTCGGGATGGGCGAAACGCTCCATCTCGGCGCGGGCCAGGTCCCAATGCGCCAGCGTCACCTCGGCCGCCGCCTGCGCATCCTGTGCCGTCAGCGCCGCGATCAGCGTCTCGTGCTGCTGCATCGCCTTGCGGACCAGCTTTTTCTCTTTCTTCGAGGCCGGGCTGTCATGGCCCAGGCTCAGCCGCGTGTGATCCAGAAGCATCCGCGCCAGACTGGGCATCAGGTAGGGATTGTAGGCCATCTCGCCCACAAGCGTGTGAAAGCGGTGGTTCAGCAGTGCGAGTTCGGCACCGCCCTCATCCTCGATCGCGGTTCCAAGCGCCTGTTGCACCTGGCCCAGCGCCTCCAGCTGCTCGGACGTGCGGGCCAGCGCGGCCTGCCGGGCCAGGGCGCAATAGACCAGCGGTGCCGTCTGAAAGAACATCCGCAGCGTGCCCAGATCCATCGCCGCCACCCGCGCGCCGCGATGCTGTTCAAGCCGGATATATCCCTCGCCCGCCAGCCCCTGGAAGACTTCACGCAGCGGGGTGCGCGACAGGCCGTAATGCGCCGCCAGTCGGGTTTCATCCAGTTCGCTGCCCGGCCCCAGATCCATCGTCAGGATGCGGCGGCGCAGATCCTCGGCGCAGTCATGCTTGCGGTTGACACTCATGGGTGGCCTCCTCTGAACACGTCATGTGTACAGACGACGGCTATACATGACAAGTCAGGCGCGCAGCGACTCCACGATGCCCCTGCGCAGGACCACGATGGCCGGCACCAGCGACAAGAGGCTGGTGACCGACAGAAAGGCCAGCGCAAGGTGCAACTCCCCCCAGCCCAGAGAGGCCTGAACGAGGATATCGGTGCGCTGGGTCACGATTCCCGACAGCACCCCCGCCGTGACAAGGCCGAAGATCAGCCCCAGCACCGTGCCCGCCACCAGCAGCGACACGCCGTACAGCCAGACCACCGCCATCACGAACCGCCCCGGCGCGCCCACGGCGCGCAGCATGGCCAGCTGGCGCTGGAACAGGCGCGACAGGATGAACAGGCCCAGCAGCACGCTGGCGGCGACCAGAACCTGCGTGACCACCGACATGACCGACATCGCCTGCCGCACATCCCCCATCACCCGGTAGAGATTGGCCAGCACCGTGCCGGGAAAGAACGCCATCGTCTCCTTGTCGCGGGTGAATTCCGAGCGCAGCGCATAGGTCGAGGCCAGCGACTTCGCCCGCACGATCACCGCCGGGGTGCCGGGGAAGAACCGGGCGTCAAAGGGCGGGCCGATGCGGTCGCCGTCTTCCAGCGCGTGGCCATTGGCCAGGCCATGGACTTCCCAAACCGATTCCACGGGCACGAGGATCGCCTTGTCCCAGGGCGAACCGGTGCGGTCCATGCGGCCGACCACCGTGATTTCGAACCCGGCATGGGCCCCGCTCTCGGCACCGTCGCCATGACCGTGCGCCGGCGTGAACACGTCCCCCAGCGACAGCGGCACCGATGCGCCTACCACCGCTTCGAGACTGGTTTCGAACAGCCGCCCGGTGATCGCGCCTTCGCTGAGATAGGTGGCAAACCCGGCCGTGGTGCCGACCACCGGAGACCGGCCATAGCTGTCGCCAAAGGCGATGGGCGCGGCGATCTCGACCCGGTCGTGATTGGCGATGGCGTTGTAGATCTCTCCGCCGATCAGCGGCACGTCCGACGGCTGCAGGAACACCGCGGCCATCATCAGCGTCATCTCGCTGCCGGGGGCGGCGATCACCAGGTCGAACTTGTCCGCCGCCCGTGCCGTGCCGATCCTGAGCCCGCGCTCCTGCGCGATCAGCCCTGCGCCCATGCCCACCGAAACGGCAATCAGCAGCACGAACATCAGGTTGGCCCAGCGGAACCGCCAGAGCAGCGCCGCCACCAACGGATGCGCCCGGAACCCGCGCATAAGCAGGGCCGCAATCACCAGGATCGGCACCACCAGCGCCACGGCGATGACCACATCCTGCGCCAGCGACGGCAGGGTTTCCCAGACCGCCCTCATGCCGCGCGCGCCTCGTCGCGGGCGATGCGGCCGTCTTCGATGGTCAGCACCCGGTCCATCCGGTCGAGCAGGCGCAGATCGTGGCTGACGGCCACCATCGTGCGGCTCTGCGCGCGTGTGACCCGGTCCAGATCGTCGATCAGCCGGTCGGCGGCACCGCGGTCGAGACTGGCGGTCGGTTCATCGGCCAGCAGCACCGCCGGGTCCGTCGCCAGCGCCCGCGCCACCGCCACGCGCTGGCGTTCGCCGCCCGAGAAGGTGGCCACCGTGCGGGCCCCGTCGGGCACACCCAGCCGGACCAGCCTGTCATTTGCCGCCTCCGTGATGCCCCGGCGACGGTCGGGACGGGCAAACAGCCCGGCCAGCGCGGCATTGGCCAGCGGAGACAATTCGTCGAACAACAGGAAATCCTGAAAGATCATCCCCATATGCGCCGCCCGGAATTGCGCCCGCGCCTCGGGCCCCAGGCCCAGGATCTCGGTCTCGCCCCAGCGGACCTGGCCGCTGGCGATGCCCAGCAGCCCGCTCAGCGCGTGCAGAAGCGTGGATTTGCCCGCCCCCGACGGGCCGCGGATCCCCAGAAGCGTGCCGGGGGCAAGCTGCAGCTCCGGCACCTCCAGCAACACGCGGCCACGCGCGGTGCGCACGCTCAGCCCGTCGATCTGCAAACCAAGCGTCACGCGCCGCTCCCGTCAGGCGTAGGTCGCGTCCGAGAGCCGCACAAGGCTCACGAACCCGGTATCGGGGTCGGTGAAACCGCCCAGTTCCAGCACGCCGCGGGTTTCGATCTTGACGTTGAACGGGATCACGTCAACCACGCGCTTTGTATACACGGCCAGGATATTGGCCGGCCATTCCGCCTCGGTCTCGCAGAACGGGCAGACCGCCATGGGCATCTTGGTCAGCACAAAGAACTTCATGTCGGCCTTCAGCGGCGGCGCCATGAAGCCTTCGACGGTCAGGCGCTTTCCCTCCATCTCGGTGGCGAGTTCGGAAAAACCGCCACCCTTGGCGTAAAGCTCGCGCAGCTTGATGGGGCCGTCGGCAGCGCGCAGCACCGCCGGGCAGGACACCGCCGCCGTCCCGGCGGCTGCCGTCTTCAGAAAGTCGCGTCGCTTCAGCATGTCGTCACTCCTCTCAGGGTCATGACCCGCAGGTCATATAAGAACAAAGGGCCCCGGATCGGAGCCCCTTGCCTTGATCTGCCGCAATCCGTTATTCTGCGGTAGCAGCGTGATGCATCACGTGGAAGATGACGTTCTGCTCGATGGTGCCGTCGAACAGGTGCGCCCAGGGGCCCTTGGCATAAACGGCCACGTCTTCACCCGAGTGGGTTTCCGACGACATCGGGATCAGCGCCTGCTGGTTGTAGTCCAGATCGGTCGCGTCTTCCTGGTCAACCGCGGGACGGACACCGGCCCAGTTCATGTCTTCGCGCAGGATCGAACCGGCACCGTTCAGATAACCGGCAACGGTGTAGGCGTGGCCGTCCTTTGCCAGCAGCGGCTCACCGGTGTGGGCAACGCCCGCACCGTCGATGCCCATGCACAGGCCCAGGATGTCCGAGCCACGGCCACAGTAGCCGTTGAACGCGATGGCGTGCTCGTGGTCGGCGGTGACGACGATCAGGGTGTCGGCATCGTCGGTCATCTCGTCGGCCATGGCGACGGCGTCGGCAAACGCCTTCTGGTCGGCCACAACGCGCGCCAGGTTGCCGGCGTGGTTGGCGTGGTCGACGCGGCCCGCTTCGACCTGCAGGAAGAAGCCGTTGTCACCCGACTTGGCCTGCAGCGCGGCAATGGCGGCACCGGTCATTTCGGCCAGCGACGGCTCGTCGGCGCGGTCGGCTTCGTACATCATGTGCGACCCTTCGAACAGGCCCAGGATCGGGGTGCCTGCTGCCGCATCGACGGCTTCGAACGAAGCCTGGTCGGTGGCGAACTGGGCACCCAGGCCCTGCGCGCGCTCGACCAGGTTCACGCCGTCGGCGCGACGGCCCGAAACGCCGGCCACTTCGGTGCCTTCCGGCAGGAAGTGACGCAGACCGCCGCCCATGGCGACGTCGATGATGCCCGCTTCCATGGCGTCGATCAGCTGGGTCGCGATGTCCGTCTGCTGGGTGCAGCCTTCGGGCACGCTGTCTTCGAAGTTGCGGTCAACCGACTTGGCATAAGCCGAAGCGGGGGTCGCGTGGGTGATGCGCGCGGTCGACACGATGCCGGTTTCCTTGCCCATCTCGGTCATGATCTCGTTCATCGACGCAACGGTGTTGCCTTCGATGGTCGAGCAGTCACCGCGCACGATGTTTTCGTTCACGCCGATGATGCCTGCCTTGGTCTTGATGCCCGACATCATCGCGGTGCCCGTGCCGGCCGAATCCGGGGTCTGGGCGTTCACGTTGTAGGTCTTGACCAGGGCGAGGTTCGGGAACGCTTCGTGCGGCTGCACGTATTCGTCACCAAAGCCGCCTTCCTGCTGGCCGGCCCAGACACGCGAGGCATAGTTGGTGCCGACGCCGTTGCCGTCCGAGATCAGGATGATCACGTTCTTGGCCTTCGAGGTGTTCGGCTGCTTGGCCAGTTCGGCCTGCAGGCGCTCCTGGCCAGCGGTGAACCAGTCGTTGCCGGCCTGCGGCAGGTCCTGGGCGAATGCGGTGGTCGCAGCTGCGATTGCGGCAACCGATGCGACGAGAGTCGATTTCATGGCAAGTGCCTCCAGTTGGATTTGCACTTCCCGACCTAGGGTCCAGACTCATTGTCGGTCAAAGCCAGAAGATGACCGCTGCGGCGAGCGCGATGGCTGACAGGAAGACCTTCGGGCATCTGTCGTAGCGGGTGGCGATGCGCCGCCAGTCCTTCAATCGG